>DASZVL010000001.1:0-3672 GCA_035547035.1 Mycobacteriales bacterium
CTCGACGCGGTTGACAAGCCCCAGCCGGTAGGCGTCGCCCGCAGTCAGCCGATCACCGAGAAGCAGGTATTCGCGCGCGGCCGACAGGCTCGTCAGCAGCGGCCAGATGATGAGGCCGCCAGCGCCGTCGAGCAGGCCCAAGGACACCCGTGGATCGCTCAGGTAGGCGTCCTGCGACATCACGACCAGGTCGGCGAGAACGGCGAGGGTTACTCCGGCACCAACTGCGGGTCCGTTGACGGCGGCGACGGTGGGTATCGGAGACCGGACGAGCTGCCAGAAGAGCTCCCGGTGGACATCGAGCACGGCCGTGCGGATCTCGGGGTCCTGCATGTCCTGGATCGTTCGGAAGTCGCCGCCTGCGCTGAACGCCGAGCCCTCACCGGTGATCACCGCAGCCCGGGTGCCGTCGACAGCCACCTGCTGGACGGCGCCCAGCAGCGCGGCGGCCAACTCGGCGTCCAACGCGTTCGCCTTGTCCGGGCGCGCCAAGGTCACGATGCTCACGTCGCCGACCCGAGCGATTGAGACGAGCGCCTTCGCCCGACTGGCGGAGGGCGTGTGGCTGCTCAAAGTGCGACCAGCCTGGGCACGGTGCCCGCGGCGGCAAGCCGGGCGCCGATGAGTGTCGGCAGCTCGGCCGATGAGCCGATCAAGCGATCGAGGACGATCGTCCGCTTGAGCGAGGCGTGGAACGGGTGCTCCGCGGTGAAGCCGATCCCGGCGAGCACTTGCTGACAGTGCACTCCGGCGATCCTCGCCGCCCGGCCTGCCAACGACTTGGCCACCATGGCGCCGAGGACCTCGTCGTCGCTCTGCCAGCTTTGTTCGGTTGCAGCTTTAGCGGCGTGCAGCGCCACGGACACCTCGGCAAGGCGGTGTCGCACTGCTTGGAACGATCCGATCGGCCGGCCGAACTGAACGCGCTGTTTGGCATGCTCGGTCGCCAGGCTGAGCATCTGCTCCACGCCTGCCGCGATCTGCGCGCTGAGCGCGCGACGAGCCGCTGCAACAGCGGCGTCCCACGTCCGGGCCGCGGCGGGGCCACCGAGGAGTTGCTCGGCCGCAACGGAGTCCGCCTCGAGCCTGACCAGCCCGAGGGCAGGGTCCAGACCATGGATCTGGTGGGGCGCGATCGACTCTGACGAGGTGACCCGGAACCAGCCGATGCCGTCTGTCCCTACGGCAGCAACCACAAGCGCGCGACCCGCTCGCGGCGCGATCGCCAGTCCGTCCAACCGGATGGTGCCCCTGTCCGCGGTGGCCGGGTGCCCCTCGCCCGGGCGCGGCAGAAGAACGGTGTCGCCGGACGCGTCGATGTCCGTGGTCGAGGACACGGCGGTGGTCAGAACGTCATTGAGCGCTCCGCACGATGCGCCGGCCCGTCCGAGGGCCTCGAACAGTGAGCTCACGCCAAGCTGCGCCGACTCCTGGATCAGCTCCGCGAATCCGAAGTCGTCGAGGGCCGCGTCCAGCGCCTCGCCGTCATAACTGGCGGCAAGTCCGGACAGGGTGGCCTGTACGAGGCTGTCGTCGCACACCGCGCTCACGCTCCCCTCGGGAGGCCGAGCAGTCTTGACGAGACGATGTCCTTCTGGATCTCGCTGGTGCCCCCGTAGATGGTCGCTGCCCGCGAGTAGGCCCACTCGCTGCGCCACATCTCGGCCTCTGCGCTGTCGGAGAGCTCGAGATCGCCGGACAGCACCTCCTTCGCCAGCTCGAAGACGGCTTGTTCGGCGCTCGCGATCAGGATCTTGTCGATCGACGCCTCCGGACCGGGAAGGGAGCCGCCTTCCATCGCCCGAAGGGTCGACAGCGAGCGAGCGCGAAAAGCCCACAGCGCCTGGAAGGCTTCACCGACAAGCGCATGCGTTCTGTGATCGCTGGCATGCGGCAGGAGGAGCTCGAGGTGTCGGGCAAGCCAGCTCGCTCGCTGCCAGAAGATCGGCCCACGCTCGCACGCGAGGATGAATGCGGTGGTCTTCCAACCGTCGCCCACTCCGCCGACCAACCGGCCGCCCGGCACGACCACGTCGACGAACGACGTCGAGCAGAACTCATCGACGCCTGCCATCGTCGCGAGGGGTCGGACCACAACGCCCGGCGAGTCCATGTCAACCAGAAACGCCGAGATTCCCGCCGAGCCGGAGCCGGCAGGACCGGTGCGGGCGAGCACCACACAGCGAGCCGCGTGGTGGGCGAAGCTGGTCCACAGCTTCTCGCCGTTGATCACCCAGCTGTCGCCGTCAGCGGTCTGGGTGGCGGTCGTCCGCAACGAGCCGAGGTCGCTTCCGGCCTCGGGCTCGGAGAACCCTTGACACCATGTCTCCTCCCCGCAAAGCAGCCGGGGGAACACCTCAGCAACCAGCGTCGGGTCGGCGTACTCCACGACAGCTGGTCCGAGCACCTCGTGCATGGACCAGGTGGTGGTGTGAACGATCCCCCGCGAGGTGAGCTCCTCACCGAGAATGGCCCGGCACAGCACCGAGCCACCTAGACCGCCAACCCGTTCCGGCCAGCCGAAGCGCATCCAGTCCTCGTCGTACAGCCGTTGCTGCACCTCGCGTTGACGGCTCAGCCGATCGGCCACGGCGTGGGCAAAGGGAACACCGGCCCGAAGGGTGGCCGCGTTGTCATCCAGCCAACGACCCAGGCCCCGGCGGAAGTCGGTCAGTTCCATGGTGGGCTTACAGTAGCCTTTTTATCGACCCATTGAAGCGGGATCATGGCGTCACCCCGCAGGAGGTTGACCTCTATTGAGCACCTCCCCGATTCTGGGTTACGTTCAGTGGCCTGAATGATGACCGCGTGCGGATCAAGCGCGCGGAGTCTCACGAGTGACGGGACGCAGCGTGGCCGATCCCTCAGCGAGCAAGGCAGTCGCCGCCGTGCGGTCGGCGGTCGCAGCCCTCAACAACGGCGACGTCGACGGCTACCTGGCTCACTTCGATCCCGAGTGCCCCAGATGGGTGCCAGGCATCGCGACGCCGATCGCCCTGGCCGACATCGCCGACAACTTCCGCCTGCTTGCCGAGGCGTTCGATGGGTTGTATCTGCACGAGGACCTGCTGTTCGGCGACGACCGCTACGCGTGCGCTCGTTGGCGTCTGACCGGCGTGCACATGCGGGACTACCTGGGATTCCCGCCGCACCAGAGATCGATCGATGTCGACACCTGTGAGATCTACGAGCTTCATGGCGATCGGGTCATCTGCAGCTGGGTCTACGGCGACCTCAGCCAGCTCTTCCAGCAGATCACTCCCGCCGAACAAGGTGCAATGTGACGGCGATCGGCGAACGTTTCGAGTTCGACCTGTTCTCCCCCGGGCCCCGTGAATCACGGCCCGCCGTCTACGCCGAGCTTCGAGCGCAACCAGGTCTCTACCGCGCGGCTGACGACCTGTGGGTCGCAGCAAGGTTCGAGGACGTCAAGTCGATCCAGTCCCAGCCGGAGTTGTTCTCATCGAAGCCGAACCCGTACGAGGGTCAAGCTACGGATGGTGCGGGCGAGCCCGACCCCCATCTCCTCGAGCAGCTCCTCACCATCGCCTCGTCCATGCCGATCGATCTCGAGGAGTTGGCAACGGCCCAGGCGATCGCCTCCGCCGATCCCCCTGAGCACACCCGGGTTCGTCGGATAGTAAGCCGAGGATTCACCCCCGCCCGGATCGC
>DASZVL010000002.1:0-28720 GCA_035547035.1 Mycobacteriales bacterium
GGAGAGCTGATCGAGACCCACTGCCGTCATCGCCAGCAGGCTTGGGGTTCGCGTGTAGAGCGGCAGGATGCTCGACCCGATCTGAGCCCGCTCGGTCGCGGCCGCGATGAACCCCAGCGTCGAGACCGCGTCGGCGGTGTAGGCCTCGCCGGCCCAGAAGAACTCCACGCCGGCCTGCTCGAGCTGCTGCAGGTGTCGGAAGAAGCCTCCGGGACTTCCCCGAAGTCCCACGGTCACGCCGAGTCTCATCCTGAGTTCCGCCGTCCGCTGCGCCCGATGGGCCACAATAGAGGGTACTCTTTGTGTATGTCGATCGCGATCACTGACGAGCATCGGATCCTGGCCGAGACGGCCTCCGACTTCCTTCGCAAGCACGAGTCGCTCGCCGCCGCGCGCGCCTTGCTCGAAGCCGACAGCGACGGCAGGCCGTCGTTCTGGGAGGCGCTCGCGTCCCTCGGCTGGCTTGGACTGCACGTCGACGAATCGCACGGGGGGCTCGGTTTCGGCCTCGAGGAGCTCGTTGTGGTCGTCGAGCAGCTCGGCCGAGCCGTCGCACCGGGTCCATTCGTGTCGACCGTCATCGCCAGCGCGGTGCTCCAGCGATGCGCCGACGGCGCCGAGCGCGATCTCCTCCGCGGTCTCTGCGACGGAACCCGGACCGCCGCCGTTGCATTGAGCGGCACGGTGCGGCGTGACGCGGCGACGGCATCCGCTGACGGGCTCGCCGCCCTCGGTGGCGCCGCCGACGACATCCTTCTCGTCGTCGACGGCGAGGATGTGCTGGTCATCGACCTCGGTGGCCCTGGTGTCTCGATCACGAGCCCGCCGAATCTGGATCCGACTCGTCGAGCGTCCAGGATCAGTCTCGATCGCGCACCGATCACGGCACTGACTGGCGCAGCCCAGGCGATGACGGACTTCGCACGGTTGATCCTTTCGGCGGAGGCCGTTGGCATCGCTCGCGAATGCACGGTGCAGGCGGCGGACTATGCCAAGGTTCGCGAGCAGTTCGGCCGGCCGATCGCCATGTTCCAGGCCGTCAAGCACCACTGCGCCAACATGCTCGTCGCCACGGAACTGGCAACGGCAGCGGTATGGGACGCAGCCCGAGCTGCGCTCGCGGGCGGCGAACAGCAGAAGTACGCCGCGGCTGTTGCGGCGACCCTTGCAGCGGAGGCTGCGTACCAGTGCGCGAGCCTCAACATCCAGGTGCACGGCGGGATCGGGATGACCTGGGAGCACGATGCGCACCTTTACCTCCGCCGCGCCACCGCGCTACAGATCCTCCTCGACCCCGACCTCGCCGCGGAAGCGTGTACCGACCTGGTTCGACAAGGGGTCCGTCGCGTCCGGTCCGTCGATCTGCCGCCCGAGGCCGAGTCGTATCGCCATGACATCCAGCAGTTCGTAAGCTCTGTGAGCGAGCTCGACGAGGCGGGCAGGCTAGCGGCCATGATCGAGACCGGCTACGTGATGCCGCACTGGCCGCAGCCCTGGGGCCGTGACGCCGGCGCGGTCGAACAGCTCGTGATCGAGCAGGAGTTCGCCGCCGCCGGACTGAAGCGACCCAACTACGCGATCACCGGCTGGGTCATCCTGACCTTGATCCAGCACGCAACGCCAGACCAGGTCGAACGATGGGTCGGCCCGGCACTACGGCAAGAGGTGATCTGGTGCCAGCTGTTCAGTGAGCCCGGCGCCGGCTCCGACGCCGCGGGCGTCCGTACCAGCGCGGTGCGGACGGACGGAGGCTGGCTCGTCAACGGTCAGAAGGTGTGGACCAGCGGAGCGCACTTGAGCAGCCGCGGGCTCGCCACGATTCGCACCAACCCAACGGCGCCCAAACACCAGGGCATCACGACCATGGTGATCGACATGACGGCGCCCGGTGTCGAGGTTCGGCCGCTGCGACTGACGTCGGGTCAGTCAGACTTCAACGAGGTCTTCCTCGACGACGTGTTCGTGCCTGACGACGACGTCGTCGGACCCATCGATCAGGGATGGACGATTGCGCGCGCGACACTCGGCAACGAGAGCGTCAGCATCGGCGGCGGCGGCGGGCTGTCGACCCCCGCGAGCGAGCTCGTCCGCCCACTCGACGCACACCCGGAGCGGCTTGCCGGAGGAGCCGTCCTGGTCGGCCGATACGCCGCACGGCACGAGGCAATGGCGCTGCTCAACCTTCGCAGCGCAAGCCGCGCACTCGCTGGCGGCGGCCCGGGGCCGGAAGGCAATGTCACCAAGCTGGTGCTCTCCGAGCTCAGCCAGGACGCGGCCGCCATCGTCTCCGAGCTAGGGGGATCCGACAGCCTGTTTGCCGACGGCGCCGGCGCCATCAGTACGTACATGACGCTGATGAGCCGGGCGCTGTCGATCGCGGGCGGCACCTCCGAGATCAAGCGCAACCAGATCGGTGAGCGGATCCTCGGGCTGCCGCGGGACCCGCTGATCAACTAATTAGGCGTCACCGGCCGGTCCACACCGGCCCACGACGCTCGATGAATGCGGCGGCGCCCTCCTTGGCATCGTCACTGCCAAAGATGCGTTGCTGCCACTCGGCCTGCCTCGCCTGCGCCTTCTCGACGCTCGTGTTGGCCAGCCGAACCAGCTCTTTCGTGGCCTGCAACGCCAGCGGACCGTTCGACGCGATCCGTTGTGCCAGATCCACTGCCGTCTCGACGACCTGTCCGGGCGGGACGACCCGGTTGACGAGACCGAGGTCGTACGCGCGCTGCGCGTCGATGCTGTCTCCCGTCAGTGTCATCTCCAACGCGACGGCCAGCGGGATTCTGGTGCCGAGAAAGATCCCTCCTCCCGCGGCGAACAGCGCTCGCTTGACCTCTGGCAGACCGAACATCGCATCGGAGGAGGCCACGACGACATCACACCCAAGCAGAAGCTCGAAGCCGCCCGCCACAGCGGTGGCGTTCGCCGCCCCCACCAACGGGACCGAGATCTCGCCCTTCGTCATCCGACCGAATGTGGCCATGTGCCGGAGCTGGTCGCTCGAGGGCGGTTCGCCGCCGGCCACGAAGCCTCGAAGATCCATCCCAGAACAGAACGCGCGGTCACCCGTCCCGGTGAGAACAACGGCGCGGATCGCCGGATCCTCCTCGGCTTCCGTGAGCGCAGCGCCGAGGGCGCAGATCAGCTCCTGGCTGAGCGCATTTCGCGCATCCGGCCGGTTGAGGCGAAGGATGACGACGTCGCCGCGTGCCTCACGGACCAGCACTTCCTCGGTATCGGTCATAACCTCTCCGGCGATCGGGTTGCGCGCAATACAGTACACTCATCACGCCATCGCATGGCCGGCGAGATCAGGCCTAGACAGACGGGGACGATCACATGAAGGACAAAGCCGCGATCGTCGGAGTCGGCGCGACGCCGTACTACCGCCGCGGCGAATCGCTTCCCCTCACCGAGACCGAGCTCGCCTGTCAGGCAATCCTCAAAGCGGTCGAGGATGCCGGACTTTCCATCAATGACGTCGACGGGTTCGCGTTGTACTCGGCGCCCATCGACCCAGCCGAGATCGGCGCGATCCTCGGCATCCCGGAGATCCGCTTCTCGGCCACACTCACCTCGGGCGGCGGTGGCAGCGCCGGATCGCTCGGGCTGGCCGCCGCAGCGATCGCAACCGGGCAGGCGGAGTGCGTCATCTCGGTCATGACGCTGCAACAGGCCAAGCGACGGCTCGGCGGCACGCGCGAGGCGGGCAGCGGCGCCATGGGGTCGATGTCCTCCGGAGGCCCGTACAGCTCTGGAGGCATCCCGCCGGTCATCGGCTTCATGGCGAACGCGGGGATGGCCTCGCCCGGGCACAGCTTCTCGATCCTCACCCAGCGCCACATGTATCAGTACGGCACGACCCGGGAGCACTTCGCGCACGTGGCGATCAACCAGCGCGAGTTCGCCATCACGCGACCGACAGCGCTGCGTACCGACCCGCTGACGATGGATGAGTACTTCAACTCCCGGATGATCTCCGACCCGCTGTGCCTGCTCGACTACACGATGGAAAGCGACGGTGCGGTCGCCGTCGTCACCACCTCGGCCGAGCGGGCCAGGGACCTTCGCCACCCGCCCGTCTACATCATGGGGTCCGCGCATGGTGGCATGGGACGGTGGAGCACGGCGATCTTCACCTGGTTCCAGCAGCCGGACGAGTACTTCGCGTCATCCGGCCACCGGCCCGTCGCCAAGCGGATGTATGAGATGGCTGGCATCACGCCCGCTGATGTCGATGTGGCGCTGATCTACGACCACTTCGGTCCGATGGTGCTGATGCAGCTCGAGGACTACGGGTTTTGCGCGATCGGCGACGGCGGCCCGTTCGTTGCCGAGGGCAACACGCGCCTCGGCGGGACCATCCCGGTCAACACGCACGGTGGTCATCTCTCCGAGGCCTACATCATTGGCATGACCCACGTACGCGAAGCTGTCGAACAGCTACGAGGGGTTGCGATCAACCAGGTCGAGGGTGCAGAGATCGCGCTCGTCACCGGAGGACCGGCCGGCCTCCCCGTCAGCGGCACGCTGCTCAGGAGGTAGCCCCAGATGGCTGAGATCGTTCAAGGGGTCTACCCACCGGCGCTCACCGAGTCCTTCGCCGACGAGCGCACCGAGCCGTTCTGGAAGGCTGCGGTCGAAGGCCGGCTGATCGCCTCGAGGTGCGACAAGTGCGGGACGCACATCTTGCCGCCGAAGCCCTACTGCTTCGTCTGCCTGGGCCAGGACTTCACCTGGGTCGACCTGCCGGGCACCGGCGTCGTCTACTCCTTCACGGTGATCCGGCACCCTCTGCACCCCGGACTAGCTGACGTGGTGCCATATGTCTCCGGGATCATCGACCTCGATGGCACTCAGGGCGCGGGCGCCCGGCTCATGGGCAACATCACCGAGTGCGCCGTCGACGATGTCCGCATCGGCGACAAGGTCGAGGTGGCCTTCGAACCGCTGTCCGAGACCTACGCGATGATGCGCTTCCGCTGGCTGGCACATGCCTGACGATGCGCCGGGGCACACCGAGCCGGTTCTCCTGTACGACGAAGCAGACCGCGTAGCAACGATCACCATGAACCGACCGGAACGGCGCAATGCGCTCAACGGAGAGCTGATCGCCGCGCTCGACGCCGCGGTAAAGCGGGCCGCGGCCGATCCGGCAGTCAAGGTGGTCGTCCTCACTGGCGCGGCTGCACCCGGCCAGCACGGCGGGTTCTGCTCCGGTGGGGACGTGAAGGGCTCCCGCGGGCCGGGGATGGAGCTCGGCGTGCCGCCCGATGCCCTCGAGGGTGATCCGTCCCGGCATGACAAGCATGCCGCGATGAGCCTCCACCTCATGCCGAAGCCGACGATCGCGATGATCGGCGGCCCGGCGGTCGGCGCCGGGTTCAGCCTCGCCGGCGCTTGTGACTTCCGTTATGCGTCAGACGACGCGGTCTTCGCCGCCAACTTCACGTCGAACGGGCTTTCGGGCGACTACGGCGGCTCGATCTTCTGGACCCACATCGTCGGATCCGCCAACGTGCGGCGCCTCTATCTGCTGAACGAGAAGCTGACGGCGCAGCAAGCAGCGGCACTCGGAATGGTTCACGAGGTGGTTGCCCCGGTGGCGCTCAGACAGCATGTTGCCGAGATCGCGGCGCGGCTGGCGAAGATTCCCAGCCACCTTCTCGCCCTCGTCAAGGAAAACCTCAACAGCGCCGAGCTCGAGCTCGACAGGCGCCGCTGGCTGTTCGCGAACGAGGCGAACAACCAGCAGCTGGCGGCCAAAGCGATGGCCAGCCGAATGCAGCAGAAGGCGGCCGCGACCGAACGCTGAGGTCAGCCGGGCGGCCCGGTCGCCTTTCGCTCGGCGACAAGCTCGCGATGGCGCGCCATCCGCTGCGCCGCCTGCGCTTGGAGGTCGGCCGGTGGTTCGGGCAGGACGACCGGGCCGTGTTCCTTGCTCGGCAAGGCGACGACCGCCGTGCCTGGACACGTCACATCCCCGCGCTGGTTGGTCCCCCGCATCTCGATGTCCACGATGTGGCGTCCGCCATCGTCGACCCGCTTACCGACGACCTCACCGGTGATCACGTGGCTGTCGCCGATGTAGTTGAACTTCCGGATCTCGCTCGACTGCTGCACCAGCCACCCGTCGTCGCCCATCCAGTCGGTGAGGAAATGGGAGAGATGGCAGTCGCGCATCACGCCATAGTCATAGGCCATCGGGTTTCCGATGGCCTGGGCCCACGCCGAGTCCCAGTGGACCCGCTGCGCGACGTCAGGTACTCCGTACTCGTTCTTGACATAGAACGGCGCGATCCGTTGGCGGTTGTGGTACGCGATCCGGTTCGCGCACGGCGCGTACGGCACGAAGCCGTAGCCCCCAGCATGGAAGACGATCATGTCGGTCGTGGTCAGCGGACCCTTCGCCATCGGCCGAAGCGCATCGCCGACGGCTACGTCCTCCCAGTACCGCGGCTCCGCTCCGCGCGGCCCTTCCGCCGCGTAGATCTCATCGAGCTTCTCGATATCCGCGTCGGTATAGGTCGCCGGCTCGATCGAGGAGTACTTGCCCTTCTCCCGGGCGCGCTTGCGCTCCGTGTGGATCGCCAATGTGCGAGAGATCGCCACGATCTCCGCTCGTTGGTTCATCTTGATGCTGGCGTAGGTGACGAGGACGGATCGCTCGGCGAACTCGGACTTCTTCTCGACGACGCTCTCGGTGCCACCGAAGCTGAACAGCCGATCGCCCGCGTAGACCGGGCGGTACCACCTCCAGGTGCTGCCGGAGACGAAGACGTGGATCCCCCGAAACGACGGCCGCTTCACCTTGACCTCGGTCGGATCGCCGAACAGCGGGCTGTTCAAGCCGATGGCGATCATCGGAGGGGCGATCTGCGCTTCCCACCGGGTCCGCTCGCCGTAGTCCTCGGAGTTGAACAGCGGATTGTCGTCGCCGTAGCCGCGAGCGAAGTTGCGCATCGCATCATGTGTGGCCGTGGTCAGGTGCTCGCGGGCCGGTGAACCGGCGTACACGCCCACGAGCGCCTTGGCCCGCTCGATGTCCTCCTCTTTGAACGAGAAGTCTGTCGCCTTCTCGAACTCCGCGGTGGTCAATGCGGCAGCTTCGGCACGTGGGGGAACAGCTCCTCGAACGCGCCCACCCGGATCCGGTGGCTGACCTCCGGATCGACGCCGTCGAACAGCTCGTGGAGAGTCTTCTGCGTGTGGCCGAAGGTCCCCTCGAAGTGGGGATAGTCGCTCCCCCACATCACGTTCTTCCAGCCCATTGCCCAGTGCGCGGCCGGTGCCGACGCGTCGTGTTGGAACGACGCGTAGACCTGGTCGTAGAGATACTCGCCGGGCAGCTTCGACAGGGTCGGCTTCACCGCAGCCCCGTGCTGCCGATAGCCCTCGTTCATCCGGTCGGCGATGAACGGCCCCCAGGTCGCGCCTCCCTCGGACACCAGCACCCTCAGCTCCGGATGACGGTCGAGCGCGCCGCAGGCGATGAGCTGGGTGACTGCCCGCTGGCCGCCGTAGGTCGTCTCGACATAGTTGAGAACTGCGCCACCACGACCCCGGTAGTAGACCCCCGTGCGCTGCGTCGGATCGTGGGGCTCGGTCCCGATATGGAAGCCGATCACCATGCCGGTCTCCGCGAACGCCGCCCACAGCGGATCCCACTCCTCGTCGTTCCACTCCGGGCGGCCGATCGGCGGCCGGGTCGGCAGGAAGCCGGCGTAGAAGCCTTGGTCGCTCGACCTTCGCACCTCGGCGACGGCGTCGTCGATGTCGAGCAGTGGGATCGACGCGCAACAGACGTACCGCGGAGAGTGCCCCTGGAAGTCCAAGGCGAACTCGTTGACCGCCTGCGCGCCTACCTTCACGATCTCCGGCGTCTGGATGTTGAAGGTCCAGATTCCCAGCGAGGGGTAGATCACCTCGGCCCAGACCCCCTCGTCGTCGAGGTCCGCGAGCCGCTTGACCGGGTCCTGACCGCCCATGGCTCGGTTGATGAAGTCGGCCTCCTCGGAGTCGATCGGCCGGGCGTTGATTCCCAGGCCGGTCTTCTTCTCGGCACCAGGCCGGATCTGGGGCAGCTCTCGCCGGAAGGACTGCCCGTCGATGTAGATCGTCTCGAACTCGCCGCTGGGATCCTTGACGCTGCGAGGCATTCGCTCGCGCAGTTTCTCGGGCAGCGCATCGAAGATGGTCGGCGGCTCGATCGTGTGAGAGTCACCGGAGTTCGCCCACAGCGTCTCGCCATCGATCGTCGACATCAGCCCTCCAATGGGTTTTGCAGCCCAACGCCCCATTAATGGAAATCGTGTTCTCAAACTCGTAGCCTGTCAATCAGCTGCTACTCAAAGAGTGTACTCTTACTGCCCGATCGCCGCTCGAAAGAAGTGCTGAACCGATGACGCTCACGCCGACGCCCGAGCAACAGCAGTTGCGAGGAAACGTCAGGCGGTTCCTGGAGCGGCGATCGACCAGCGAACAGCTTCGCGGCGTGATCGATGCGGGACGCGATCGCGACGACGAAGTCTGGTCGCAGATGTCCAGCGAGCTCGGCCTGCAGGGAATCGCAATCCCTGAACAGTTCGGTGGCGCCGGCGCCGGTACTCGGGAGCTGTCGATCGTCTGTGAGGAGATGGGTCGGGCTTTGCTGGTCGGGCCCTACCTGTCATCGGTCGCGATCGCCGGCCAGGCACTCGTCGCGTGTTCCGACGTCAGGGCGAAGCAACGCTGGCTGCCCGGGATCGCTGACGGGAGCATCATCGCAACGCTGGCGGTCGCTGAGGAGTCGGACCGCTGGGACGGCAACGAGAGCACCACGGTCGCCAACGGCGAGGGCAACGAGACCACGCTCAGCGGGATCAAGATGTTCGTGCCGGACGGCGGCACGTCGGATGTGTTCGTCGTGATCGCCGCGCGCGACCGTACCCAAGGGATGTTCGTGGTCGAGCGCTCCACGGCAGGTCCGGCAGCGGAGCCCTTCGAGACCCTCGATCTGACCCGTCCAATGGCAAGGCTGGTCCTGGACCGGACACCTGCAACGCAGATCGACCTCGGGGACTCCCCCTCCGAGCAAATTCAGCGGATCTTCGATCTGGCGGTGATCGTGGTCGCGGCGGAACAGCTCGGCGGCGCACAGCGGTGTCTCGAAATGGCGGTCGAGTACGCGAAGATCCGCGAGCAGTTCGGTCGGCCGATCGGCTCGTTTCAGGCCATCAAGCACAGGTGCGCCGACCTGCTCGTGCTCATCGAAGCAGCTCGGTCCGCCCTCCTGTTCGCCGCCTCGGCGGCGGACTCGGACTCGGAGGAGACGTCGATAGCCGCATCGACTGCGAAGGTGTGGTGCTCACGAGCGTTCACATCCGCCGCAAAGGAGAACATTCAGATCCATGGCGGCATCGGCTACACCTGGGAGCACGACGCCCACTTGTACCTTCGCCGCGCCAAGACCTCCGAGATGATGTTCGGCAGCCCTGCCTTCCACCGCAGACGAGTCGCCGCTCTCGCCGGAATCGAGGCCGGGGCGTGACCACACCGATCGCCGGCGCAGATGAGACCGCCGAGGAGTTTCGCAACCGTCTCGCGAGGTTTCTGACGGACTACCACCCAGGACCCGCCCCCAAGGATCCATCCGAGCGCTTCGCGTGGGTCAAGGGCTGGCTCGCCACCATGTACGACGAAGGGTTCGCCGGTCCGAGCTGGCCCCGGGAGCTCGGAGGGATGGACCTGCCTTTCGACAAGCAGGTCGTCTATCAGGAGGAGATCGCGAGGTCCAAGCTGCCGACATCCATCGGGACGGGTCTGGCGATCGCCGGCCCGACGATCATCAAGTACGGCACCGACGAGCAGAAGCGCCGGCTGCTGCCGGGCCTGCTTCGGGGCGACAGCATGTGGGTGCAGGGATTCTCAGAGCCCGGTGCCGGCTCGGATCTGCCGTCGTTGCGCACGAGCGCGCACCGCGTGGGCGATGAGTACGTCGTACGAGGCGAGAAGATCTGGACGACGATGGGTCAAGGCGCGGACATCGTCTTCACCCTCGTTCGCACCGGCACCCAGGAGTCCCGGCAGCACGGCATCTCCTACCTGCTCATCGACGCTCACCAGCCTGGGGTCACGATCCGCCCGATCCGGGACCTGACAGGCGGACGCCAGTTCAGCCAGATCATCTTCGAGGATGCGCGAGCACCGGTGGCCAACCGCATCGGGGAAGAGAACGAGGGATGGCCGCTGGTCCGGACGAGTCTGGGCCATGAACGTGCCGCGGGCGCGATGAACCAGGCGGCGATGTACCGCAGGGTCGTCAACGAGCTCATCGAGCTCGCCCACGATCGCGGAGCAACCGCCGACCAAGCGGTGCGCGACACCCTGACGGACTTCGAGATGCGGATCCGCATCATGCGCTACTCGGCGATGCGGGTGATCAGCGACATCATCGCAACCGGCGAGCCCGGCCCTGCCGCGTCGACCACCCGACTGTTCAACACGCTGTTCGAACAGGACCTTCATGAGTTCGCCGTCGACATGCTCGGCACATATGGCGTGATACGCCCCGGCGGACCGTCGTCGATCCAGCGCGGCAGGTGGACGCGCGGGTTCCTCAGCACCCGCGCCTCGACCATTGGCGCCGGGACCGCCGAGATCCAGCGCAACACCGTGGCCGAGAAGGTGCTCGGAATGCCCTACGACCCAGCGATGCCGTCGGCCTGACCGCCTTGACGGAGGCTCCGACAAAGAGGATACTCTTCTCGAGCTCGCCGACGGACGGCGGCAGGGGATCCGGAGGCGTCATGACCGCGGCCGCCAAGACCGACGTTGAGAGCATCGTCCGAGACTGGATGCGGTTCTACTCGGAGAAGAACTTCGAAGCGCACAACGCCCTGATCCATCCGGACGTCGTGGTCGTCTACCCGGAGATGAACTTCGTCGACCCGAACCTCACGGCCGGCAGGGACTTCCTGTTGAAGACGCTGGAAAAGGATGAGAAGTCCTTCGTCGACCTTCAGATGACCATCGAGAACCTGTGGGTGGTGGGCAACACCGCGTTCGTCGAGGGTTTCTTCGTGGGCTCGAAGGTCGGGAGCACGATCGCCGAGGCCGCCTCCGGATCGGACATGCGACTGCGGTTCTTGAACCGAATCGAGATCGAGGACGGCATGGTGAAGCTCGTCTACTGCTACTACGACACCGCGCTGCTCTACCAGATCCAGCTCGGCCTAGAAGGACCGACCAAGGAGAACCCCATCCCACCGTGGATGGTGGCGATGGGCGCCGCAAGCTAGACGCGGCAGGCGTCGGATCCCCGACCATGACGGGCGAATCAGCGGCGACGACCCTTCCCACAGATGTCGACGTCGCGGTCATCGGCGCCGGCCACAACGGATTGGTGGCCGCCTGCTACCTGGCCAAAGCCGGCCTTCGCGTGACGGTCGTCGAAGCCTCGCCTGAGCCAGGCGGGATGACCGCGTCAGGTCACCTCATCCCGGAGGCGCCCGAGCACATCATCAACTCCTGTGCCGTTGACCTCATCTCGATGCTGCACTCGCAGGTTCCGCATGAGCTCGATCTCAGGACGCACGGCCTGCAGATCACGAAGCCCGACCCGAGCTACGTCTCGCTGGCGCCTGATGGGTCCACCTTGGCGCTATGGCGGGACCCGCGCCGTACGGCATCGGAGATCGCGGCGTACTCGCGGGCCGATGCCGAGGAGTTCCTCGAGTTCATGAGCCTGCTCGACCGCGTCATCACCACGGCTCTCCCACTCATGGGCATCGACACCGCGCGCCCGTCACCGAGACTCGTCATGAAGACTGCGCGGGAGGGTTTCCGGAACCGCAAGAGCCTGTCGGACATCGTGGCGCTGCTGTCGGGCAGCGCGAGCCAGGCCGTCGACGAGCGCTTCGACCACCCGGTCGTCAAGGGGGCGCTGCTCAACCTTGCCGCCGGCGCCGGGCCGGTCGACGTACGCGGGAGCGGCGTCGGCTTTCTGCTCCTTGCGCTGATCAGCAGGGTCGGCGTCGGCCGGCCGGTCGGCGGGATGCAGTCACTCACCGAGGCCCTCGTCGGCTGTTTGGAGAGCCACGGCGGCTCGGTAGTGACGGATGCAGAGGTCGTCGAGGTCCTGCATGCCGCTGGCCGCGTCCGTGGGCTTCGCCTGCGGGACGGGCGGGAGGTGCTGTCCCGGGCCGTCGTCTCCTCCGCGGATCCATGGACCACGCTGCGCACCTTGGTCAGCGGTGACGCGGTCGATCGCCGCACCGCGGCCCGCCTCGACCACTCGAGCGCAAACGGAGCCGGGTCCGGCGTTTTCAAGATCGACATGGCGCTGTCCGCACAGGCTCGGACCACCAACCACGAGCGGACAGACGGGGTCGACCTGCGCAAGCCCACGCTGCTGATCGCCACCGAGGAGTCGGTACGGGACTCCTATGCCAGCGCTGCTCGCGGAGAGCTTCCGAGTGATCCTGCGGTCTGGGTCGCCCTGCCGTCGGCCGAGGACCCCAGCCAGGCGCCGGCCGGGCAGGACAGTGCATACATCTACGCCCTCGCGGTACCGGTGGCTCCCCCGGAAGGCTGGCAGCGACTCCGCCAGCCTGCGGTTGACTCCGTCCTCGGCAAGCTCGACAAGTATCTCGAGCCGCTCGAGTCGGCCGAGCTAGGCCGCATCGTCGAGACGCCAGCGGACCTCGCCAACCGGCTGCGCACCCGCAACGGTTGCATCACCCACATCGACATGGGCTTCTTCAACACCGGACCGTTCCGCCCGACCGTCGGACTCGGACTCGGCAAGACGCCCCTGGCCGGACTCTTTCTCGGAGGGTCCGGCACGCACCCTGGCGGCGGCGTAAGTGGCCTGCCGGGGCGCACGGCCGCCCAACGAACGCTACGTCACCTCAAGAAGGCCTGAGCGGAATCCTCGCGGGCCTATCTCTCCGCGGCCTTCTTCTTGGACCTCTCGGCAAACGCCGTCGCATTGGCTGCCACCTCGGGCAGCGTGAAGGATTCGGACTCGGCCGCGAGCGCGAAGGGCAGGACGTTGAGCGCGGCCCGCTGCAGGTGCAGGTTGATCGCGCGCTTCGTGTCCTGAAGTGCCTGCGGTGGCTGCTTCGCGAGCTTGTGGGCGAGCGCCAGCGCCTCCTCCATCAGGGAGTCGTGCGGGACGACTCGGTTGGCGAGGCCGATCTCGACAGCCGTCTCGGGCGGGATCCGGTCACCGGTGAAGAGGTACTCCTTCGCCTTCAGAATGCTCATCATGAACGGCCAGGTGACCACCCCACCGTCACCCGCGACGAGCCCGACATTGACGTGGGTGTCCGCGAAGTAGGACTTGTCCGAAGCCAGCACGATGTCCGACGTCACGGCGATGCTGCATCCCAGCCCGACAGCCGGCCCGTTGATCGCCGCGATGATCGGGACGTGACACGACAGCATCTGGTCGATGAGCATCTTCGCGCTGCGAATGCTGACATGACGGTGCTCCGGCTCCGCGACGTTCCGCAGGAAGCCGGGTACGTCACCGCCGGCGGAGAACGCGCGTCCTGCGCCCGTGATCACCACCGCCCGCGCCTCCTCGTCGCGCATGACGTGCATCCAGACGTTGATCAGCGCCTCATGCAACGGATCGGTCATCGCGTTGAGCATGTCCGGGTCGTTGAGTGTGACGATCCGCACTGGGCCGTCTGAGTCGACCTTCAGGATTCCGTCGAACCCGTACGTCATGGGACTCCTTATATATAGAGGTGCAGCTAGACCCGCTCGACGACGGTCGCCGTGCCCATGCCCCCACCGGTGCACATGACGACGAGGCCGACATTCAGGTCGCGACGCTCGAGCTCGTCGACGACGGTCTGCAGCAGCATCACGCCGGTCGCACCGATCGGGTGACCGAGCGCGATCGCGCCACCGTTGACGTTGACCTTATCCGGATCGATCGACAGGTCCCTGATCACCTTCAGCGGAATCGCAGCGAAGGCCTCGTTGACCTCCCACAGGTCGACGTCCGCCACCGTCATGCCGGCCTTCGCGAGGACCTTCTCGACTGCGGGCGTCGGAGCGGTCAGCATGAGCACGGGGTCGGCACCGGCGACCGCTGTCGCACGGAACCGCGCCCGGGCGACATGGCCACGCGAGCGCGCCCACTCGGCGGATGCCACCAGCATCGCGGCGGCGCCGTCGACGACACCCGAGGAGTTGCCGCCATGGTGGACGTGGTCGACAGCGTCAAGGCCGTCGAAGTAGTCGATGCACATCTGGTCGAACGTCTGGGGGAATCCCTCGACCTCCGCGCTGCCCATGGCGGCGAATGACGGCTTCAGCCCCGCCAGCGCGTCAGTTGTCGTCCCGGGTCTAGGGAACTCGTCGCGGTCGAGCGCGATCGTCCCGTCCTCGTTGCGAACAGCGAGCAGACTCCGATCGAAACGTCCATCCGACATCGCCTTGGCCGCGCGCTCCTGGCTGGTCACGGCGAAGGCGTCGACGTCAGCGCGGGTGAAACCCTCGAGCGTCGCGATAACGTCGGCGCTGATGCCCTGCGGCACGATCGGGTAGCGCCGCCCGAGCGCGGGGTTCTGGCCGATCATCGTCGGCTCGCCCACGCCGCTCCAGCGCGACATCGACTCGACCCCGCCGGCGACGACTGCGTCCTGCTGACCCGACATCACCCCCATGGCGGCGAAGGTCGCCGCCTGCTGCGCGGACCCGCAGTAGCGGTTCAACGTCATGCCAGGCGTCTCGACCGGCCACCCGGCGTGAAGCACCGCAAGTCGGCCGATGCACGCACCGTGGTCGCCGCCGAACTCGGCGTTTCCGACCACGACGTCGTCGAGGTCACGCGGATCGATCGAGCTGCGGTCGACCAACGCGTCGAGGGTCTGCGCGAGGAGCTCCTGCGGATGGAGATGGTGAAGCGCACCGTTCGGCTTGCCCTTGCCTCGGGGCGTGCGAACCCCGTCGATGATCCACGCATCGGCCACGAAAGCTCTCCTTTGTTGCCCGAGGCGATATCGCTATATCTTTACACGGGTTAACCAGAAAGGGAGCGTCGATGGCGAGCACGCAGCCGGTCCTGCTGCGTCCAGAGCACGACGAGCTTCGCACCAGTGTGCGGAAGTTTCTCGCCGACACCTCCCCCGAGTCCGCGGTCCGCGCGGTCATGGAGACGGCCACTGGATATGACCCGGACGTCTGGCGCAGGGCATGCGACGAGCTCGGGCTCGCCGCGCTGATCGTGCCCGAGCAGTACGGCGGTGGCGGGTACTCCTTCGTCGAGATCGGCGTCGTGCTGGAGGAGTCGGGCCGCGTGCTGTGGCCGTCGCCGTTGTTCGCCACGGCGGTCCTCGCGACGACCGCGATCCTTTCCAGCCAAGACCTGGAGGCCGCCGCGGACTACCTTCCCCCGATCGCGGCCGGCACCCTCCGCGCAACAGTGGCCACGTCCGGTGCGTTGGTTGCCACTCGGACCAACGGCACTTGGCAGGTCACGGGCACCTCGTCGTACGTCATCGACGGGCATACCGCGGAGCTGGTCCTCGTGTTCGCCGAGACCGAGGCCGGCCTGTCGCTTTTCGCGGTCAACGGCGACGCCGCGGGCCTCACCCGCGAAGCGCAGTCGACCATGGACCTGACCCGCAAGCTCGCCGCTGTGTGCCTCGAGGCGACGCCCGCACGGTTGGTGGGCACCGAAGGAGCCGGCGCCGACCTTCTCGAACGGGTGCTCGCCGCTGCCGCTGTCGCGCTCGCCGCCGAACAGGTCGGCGGCGCACAGCGGCTACTTGAGCTCACCGTCGACTACGTCAAGGATCGCAAGCAGTTCGGCCGTGCGATCGGGTCGTTCCAGGCAGTCAAACACCGCTGCGCCGACATGCTCGTCGACGTGGAGACGGCACGAGCGGTCATGGTGCATGCGCTCTGGTCGGTCGCGACGGACAGCGACGAGCTGGCCGAGGACGCGGCCACGGCAAAGGTGTTCTGCTCGGATGCGTATCTGTCCTGTGCCGGAGCCGCCATCCAGCTGCACGGCGGCATCGGCTTCACTTGGGAGCACTCCGCGCACCTGTTCTTCAAGCGGGCGAAGACCAGCCAACTGATCTTCGGCCATCCGGTACACCACCGCCGACACCTCGGCGACCTGCTCGACCTGTGAACCAACCGAAGGAGAAAGCACAGCCATGAACGGTGTCGTCGACAGACGCGTTGTCATCGTCACGGGCGCGGGCAACGGGATCGGCCGCGAACACGCGTTGTTGTTCGCCAAGGAGGGCGCGAAGGTCGTCGTCAACGACCTCGGCGGCGCGCGGGACGGCACTGGCGGGTCGAGCGGGCCGGCGCAGGCCGTGGTCGACGAGATCAAGGCCATCGGGGGCGAGGCGGTCGCCAACACCGATGACATCTCGACGTGGGCCGGTGCGGAGGGACTGATCGCGACCGCGCTCGACACGTTCGGCGGCCTCGACGTCCTCGTCAACAACGCCGGCATCCTGCGCGACCGGATGCTGGTCAACATGACTGAGGCGGAGTGGGACGCGGTCATCCAGGTCCACCTCAAGGGCACGTTCGGCCCCGCCCGAGCTGCCGCTGCCTACTGGCGGGACCAGTCGAAGGCAGGCAACCAGCCCGATGCCCGGATCATCAACACGACCTCGCCGTCGGGGCTGTTCGGCAACCTCGGCCAGACGAACTACGGCGCGGCGAAGGCCGGCATCGCAGCGTTCACGATCATCGCAGCCGGAGAGCTCGGCCGCTACGGCATCACCGTCAACGCGATCGCGCCGACCGCGCTTACCCGCATGACCGAGGACCTCGGCGGGTTCGACACCATGGACGAGGACATGAAAGCGTCGGTGTCGCCCGACAAGATCTCGCCCCTGGTGGTCTGGCTGGGCAGCAAGGAGTCCGCCGAGGTCACCGGCCGCGTGTTCGGCGTATGGGGAAACAAGATCTCGGTGGCGGAGGGCTGGGCCTACGGCCCGAGCGTCACTCGCGAGGAGAAGTGGCAACCGGGCGAGCTCGGCGAGGTCATCCCGGCCATGGTCCGTGACGCTGCCACGAACGCGGACATGACCGGCTCGCGGGTCGCGACTCCCTGACATGGACGACGCCGGCGCGAAGCTGGTCGACGCGGCGCTGGCGGCGCTGCTCAGCTCGGTGGATCCCCATGGGGACCCGAGGGAGTTCCTCGGCGCGCAGTTCGACGCCGGTCTCGCCTGGGTCTCGTTCCCGGTCGGCCTGGGCGGACTGGACATCAGTGTCGAGTGGCAGACCTACGTCAACGAGCGGATCTCGGCCGCGGACGGTCCGAGTGGCTTCGCGGGCAATCCGCTCGGGTACGGCATGGGCGGACCCACCGTGCTCGCGCACGGCACCCCACAGCAACAGGAACGGCTCCTCCGACCGCTGTTCACCGGCGAGGAGATCTGGTGCCAGCTGTTCAGCGAGCCGAGCGCCGGCTCCGACCTCGCCAACGTCTCGACGCGGGCGCGGCAGGAGGGCGACGAGTGGGTCATCGACGGCCAGAAGGTGTGGACCTCCTGGGGCCACGTCGCGCGCTGGGGGATGCTGCTCGCACGCACCGACCCCGACGTGCCCAAGCACCGTGGGCTCACGTACTTCATCTGCGACATGACGACGCCCGGCGTCGAGGTCCGACCGCTACGACAGATGACCGGAAACGCGGAGTTCAACGAGGTCTACTTCACCGAAGCCCGGATCTCCGACTCGATGCGGCTCGACGCGATCGGCGCAGGTTGGGCCGTTGCGCTGACCACGCTGTCGAACGAGCGCTACATGCTGTCCGAAGGCCTGTCGGCTGAACCGGCCCTTGCGACCGCGATCGAGCTGTGGCGCGCCCGCGCCGACCGGGACTCCCCCGAGGCGATCGTGCTGCGGGACCGGCTCGTCGACCTGCACGTACGCATTCGGGCGAACCGCCTCACGATGCGTCGCGGCGACGCGTTGCGCGACGCCGGTGACGTCGGCCCGCAGGGCTCGATCGCGAAGCTCAACACGGTGCGGCTCAACCAGGCCGCGACGGAGCTGTGCGTCGACCTGCTCGGCGAGGAGGGGATGCTGTTCGGCAGCTACTCACTCGCCGACGCCGAGCTCAACGACTACGGCTACGACACCCCGATGCGCGCCTACCTGCGGGCCCGGGCGAACTCGATCGAGGGTGGCACGTCGGAGATCCTGCACAACATCCTGGGCGAGCGGGTGCTCGGCCTGCCCGCCGAGCCGCGCGTCGACAAGGACATCTCCTGGCGCGTTGCGGCGACGCACTGACGTCGTCATCTGTTCGTATCAATCCGCCGTATCATCTACCTATGACGGTTCGCCTGCAATCTGTCGCGACGTACGTTCCTCGCTGGGGTGACGAGCGACGCCGCATCGCGGGCCCGGACGAGGATGCGATCACGATGGCGGTCGCTGCGGGCCGCGCCGCGATCGGGGCCTCAGGGATCCCGGTCGACCGCGTCGTGCTGGTGACCCGCGACCTGCCGACACTGGAGGGAAGCGCGGAGGCAGTCCTCATCGCGGGCCTCGACCTCGGCAGCGACCTGCTCACGACGATCGTGGTCGGCGGTGGACCCGCCGCACTGGACCTGACAGCGTCAGCCGAGCCCGGCACGCTCGTGGTCGCCGTCGACGTGAGCGGCGCCGCAGGTGCGGCCGCTGTCCTGGTCGGTGGCGCCGAGGGTGCGACGCTCGAGGCGCGCGGCCGCACCGAGCGCAGCCTGCCGGTGCTGGTCCGGGACAGCCAGGGCGGCGTCTTCGACTACGCGGACCCCCGGCTTCTGCGCGTTCGTGGGCTGGGCGCCGCGATGGCCGCGCTGGGTCTCGACGCGATGCCCATCGCGGTCGCCGGAGTCTCGGCCAAGGATGCCGCAAGCTACGTCGAGGGCAAGCCGGCACCGCTGCCCACGACCGGAGCTTCGTCGGCGCTGTTCGCCCTCGCCGCCGCGATCGATGCAGACAGCTCAGGCACGATCGTCGCGACGGAGCAAGGCACGGCGACCGCGGCGAGGCTCACCGCGGGTCCTACCGCGCGCGCGAACCACAGCCCCGAGCCAAGAACCCTGCCGAGACGACGCAGCGTCGCAGACGCCGAGATCAAGATCTCGCTGCCGGCCTACGAGCGCGCGTTCGACGGCAAGGTGCGCCTCGCCGCCGGCCGGTGCTCGGAGTGCGGCAATCTCGACCTCCCCCAGCGCTACCGCTGCTCAGAGTGCGGCGCCGAGGCAAGTTCCGCGCTCGCGTCGCTCCCCCGCGACGCGACCGTCTACACCGCGGTCAGCGTCCATGTGCCGGTCCCCGGCCTGCTGACGCCGTACGACCTGGCGATCGTCGACCTCGGCGACAGTGGCGTCAGGCTGCTGGCACCAGTCACCGATGCCGAGCCGGGGAGCACCTCGATCGGCGATAACGGCAGCGTGGTGCTGCGTCGGATTGCCGTACGAGCCGGTGTCCCGGACTACGGATACGCGTTCGTCCCGGAGGAGGTGGCTCGATGAGACGGGTCGCGGTCGTGGGCGCCGGTATGACGCCCTTTGCAGAGCACTTCGACCTGGGGATCAAGGATCTGCTTCCGATGGCTGTCACCGAGGCCATCGATGACGTCGACAAAGGGCTCCAGCGCAGCGACATCAACGCGGCGTGGTTCGGCGAGCTGGTCTCCACCGACGGGTTCGCGGCGGGAATCCTCGCCGACCAGTGCGGTCTGGTCGACATCCCGGTGTCGCATCTCGAGAACGCGTGCGCAACCGGCAATGACACGCTGCGCAACGCCTTCTACGCCGTCGCGAGCGGCTACGTCGACGTCGCACTCGTCGCCGGAGCCGACAAGGTACGCGAGACGTCCTCCCAGACCACGTTCTGGGACTGGATGGCAATGACCCGCGACATGGCTTGGGACTACCCGCTGGGACTCGTCGCGCCGGCCAACTTCGCGTTGCACGCACAGCGCTACCTCTACGAGTCAGGCGCGACCCGAGAGCACATGGCAATGGTCGCCGTGAAGAACCACGCCAACGCCGTGCCGAACCCGAAGGCCCAGATGCGCTTCGCGGTGACGATGGATCAGGTGCTGTCGGCGCCGATGGTGGTGGCGCCGTTCGGCTTGTACGACTGCACACCACAAAGCGATGGCGCAGCGGCGCTGGTGATCTGTGCAGAAGACGTCGTCGACCGTTACACCGACCAGCCGGTGTGGGTCCATGGCGTCGGGCTCGGCCTCGACCGCGTCATGCACCAGCACAAGGCGGACATGACCACCTTCCCGGCAACCGTCAAGGCGGCCAAGGCGGCGTACCGGATGGCCGGCGTCGACGCTTCCGACATCGGTGTCGCCGAGGTGCACGACTGCTTCAGCGCGATCGAGATGATCAGCTACGAGGACCTCGGCTTCGTTCCGCGCTTCGGCGCCGCGAAGGCGCTGGAGGCCGGCGAGACCACGATGACGGGAAGGCTGCCGGTCAACCCGAGCGGTGGGCTGAAGGCCAAGGGACACCCACCAGGCGCGACCGGCATTGCCCAGTGCTACGAGATCTTCGGCCAGCTCAGGGGCACGGCGGCCAACCAGGTCGCCTCCGCGCCAAGGCTCGGCCTGGCCCACAACATCGGCGGTCCCACCGCCGTCTCCGCCGTTACCATCCTGGGCACCGCGAAGCCCTAGGCGACCACTCCTGGCAACGCGTCAGGTCATCATCTCGACGACTGTCTTGGCCAGCGGCCTGGCAAGGTAGTGCTTGTTGACCTCTTCGAGGTGACTGCGCCAGAACGCCTCGGCGGCATCGGGATCGCCTGCCTTGACGAGCTCAACCAGCTTGGCGTGGGTCTTGTGCACCTGCTTGTACTCGACGAGAAGCACGCTCGGCGCCGAAGTCGTCACGTACCGGCGCCGAGCCGTCCCGACGATGTGGTAGAGCATGTCGACGACGACTGACATCGTGCTGTTGCCGGCAAGCTCTGAGACAAGCTGGTGGAAGGCGATGTCATGCGCGTCGTACGCGCTGGGGTCGCTGACGTGCGGCGCAGCCGCCTCAATCGCCGCTTCGAGTCGCCTGATCTGTGCGGGCTTGGCGCGTTCGGTGAGCAGCCGGGCAAGCGGCGTCTCGACCTCGGTGCGGGCGACGAGGACATCGGACATTAGGGTGCCCCGGTACTCCAAGACGTACCCGGCGTAGCGGGCGGCCACGTCCCCGTTCGGCACCTGGACCTTCGCGCCGCCGCGCGAGCCACG
Organism: Mycobacteriales bacterium; assembly: GCA_035547035.1. Lineage (GTDB taxonomy): Bacteria > Actinomycetota > Actinomycetes > JAFAQI01 > JAFAQI01 > DASZTV01. The sequence continues at coordinate 21,233 of DASZVL010000002.1, forward strand.
GCGGATCTGGATCAGCGACTCGGACTCGAGGATCCGAAACGCCTCGCGAAGCGTCGGCCGACTCACGTGGAACTGGGCGAGCAACGCGGCCTCCGATGGCAGCGAGGCACCCTCCTCGAGCTCACCGACGACGATCTGCCGGCGCAGCGTTGCGGCGACGAGCTCGGCGGCTTTCGGTACCCGGATCGCGTCCTGCACCGCGGTCACGTACGCTCCTCTGGTCAAGCCTGGTGTCACAATACCGTGCACCTGTTTCAATCAGTTTGCTTCGTTGCACTCTGGGGTGACTACGAGTTGGAGCGACGAGCCTTGCCGGCGTAGCCGAAGAACTTCTCGAAGTTCTCGTCGTTGATTCGCTGCCGGGCGTGCCGTTGCGCAGCCTGTTCGAGTGCGTCCAACCGCAGCCGGGCACCGGACGCATCATGACCAGCCGCCTCGAGCTCGGCGATTCGGGCCCGCACCGCGGCGACCTCGTCCTGCAGCCGGACGCCGGCCTCGCTATAGGTGAGAAGGTCCTGGTCGTCCTCCTCGGGACGAGTCAGCGGGCTGCTCTGTTCGGCTTCGTCGGGCATCGCTCACTCGGCTGTGAAATCGTTAACAACGGTATAAGTTTAGGTGAGATATCGACGGGCGTCTCGGAGGCAGCCATGCCGTTGCAGGACCACCACCAGATCGTGTCGGTCGACGACCATCTGATCGAGCACCCCAAGGTGTGGCTGGACCGGATGCCGGCCAAGTACCACGACGTCGGCCCGCGCATCGTCGAGACCGACGAAGGTCACCACGTGTGGCTCTACGAAGACGGCATGATCCCGAACATCGGCCTGAACGCGGTCGCGGGCAAGGAGCCCAAGGACTACGGGATGGACCCGCTGCGCTACGAGGACATGATCCCCGGCTGCTATGACGCCGCTGAGCGGGTGAAGGACATGGACCTCGACGGTGTCCAGGCAGCTCTTTGCTTCCCCTCCATGCCCGGATTCGCCGGGGGCGTTTTCCATCGCGCGAAGGACAAGGATCTTGCCCTCGCTTGTGTTCGGGCATGGAACGACTTCATGGTCGATGAGTGGTGTGCGTTCGCTCCCGAGCGGTTCATCCCGTTGGCGATCCTTCCGACCTGGGACATCGACCTGTGCGTCGCCGAGGCCGAGCGGGTAGCGGCCAAGGGTGTGCGCACGATCACCTTTCCCGACAGCCCGGTGCCGCTGGACATGCCGAGCTTTCACACCGACTACTGGGACCCGCTGTGGGATGTCTGCCAGTCGGCCGAGATCCCGCTCTCGCTGCACTTCGGGTCATCGACCTACGTCCCGGGCTTCTCGTTCTCCGGGATGCGCACGGTTCCCGGCGAGATGAACCTCCCGGATGCCCCCTTCGCGGTGGCGATCGCCGCATTCGCGACGAACCTGATGTGGACCACACTCGACCTGCTCTTCTCCGGAGCGCTACAGCGCTTCCCGAACCTCCAGTTCTCGCTTGCTGAAGGCGGGATCGGCTGGATCCCCTACATCCTCGAACGCGCGGACTACACGTGGGAGCGCCACCGCTGGTACCAGGCGATCGACTTCGACTCACGCCCCTCGGACCTGTTCAGACAGCACTTCTGGGGCTGCTTCATCGACGACGAGCACGGCCTCGCCAACCGTCACGCAATCGGCATCGACCGCATCATGCTCGAGATCGACTATCCCCACTCCGACTCCAACTGGCCGAACTCGCGCAAGCGGGCCGCCGAGGTTCTCAGCGAAGTCCCGGACGAGGAAGTCGCCAAGATCGTGGAGGACAACGCCCGCCGGATGCTGCGCTTCCCGCGGGTGCAGTAGCAGTCCGGACCAGCCTCCTAGAGCGCGAGCAGCGCCTTCATGTTGTCCGCCATGACCCGCCGCTGCTTGTCCTCGTCGAGATCGGCCACGTCTCGCAGGGCATCGGCCGGCTCGCTGCAGCCTTCGGGATGCGGCCAGTCCGAGCCGAACAGGATGCGGTCGACGTTCATGTGGTCGAGCAGACTGCTGACGCTGTCTTCCTGGAAGGGGGTGACGTAGACCTTGTCGTGGAAGGCCTCGATCGGATCGCAAGGGAACAGATAGGGCACCTTGCCGTAGGCGTTCTTCATCCGGCGTATCAGGTCACCGACCCAGCCGGAGCCGAGCTCGACGGTCACCAGCCTCAGGCGAGGATGGCGTGACAATGCGCCATGACAGATGAAGGCGGAGATCGTGTCGGTGATCGGGCGCTCCATGTGTGCGGAAAGGACCTCGGAGAACGCCGACGCCGCCGCCGTACCGAACTTCGGTCGCTCCCCCCAACGCGCAAGGTCCATGCCGTAGCCGGAGTCCGCCGCATGGAAGGCGACGGCGAGGTCGGCGTCCTCGCACATCGACCAGAACTGGTCATAGACCGGGTCTGCCATCGAGCGGTAGCTGTCGCCTGCCACGACCGGCGCCGGCCGGAAGACGATCGCCTTGGCGCCTCGCTCGATCACCCAGCCGAGCTCCTTGACCGCTAGATCGACATCGACCAGCGACAGCACCGGTGGTGCGACGATCCTGTTGTCGCGAGCGAACCCCCACTCGTCGTCGATCCAGGCATTGAGGGCGTGCATCACTGCGTACAGTGCAGGCGCATCGTCGTTGAGCAGCCGCTCGATGCCGAGCGCCAGGGTCGGCAGCAGAAACGCGCCGCCGACACCTTGACGATCGAGGACGGCAACCCGAGCATCCCGGTTGCGGTACTCGGGCCGGATCGGCTCCATCTTGCCCATCATCTTCTTGACGTCGGCGCCCTCGACGTTCTCGCCACGGAAGTAGGCGGCAAGAGCACCCGGCTTGCCAACCGGATCGAACGTCGGGTTGGAGATCATCGAAAACAGCCGATCGCCGATCAGCAGGTTGGTACGGCCGGTCCGCTGGTCGGTCTGCCAACGGAAGGCATATGAGAAGGCCGGATCGAGGTGTCTGGTGAACGTGTCGGCGGCCTCGTAGTAGTGCTGATCTGCGTCATACAGCGGGTAGTCGGGCATGCCGGCCTCCTCGACGTCTCTAGTGGCGATATCGTAAACCTTTCGGTAAGTCCTCACAAGCGCGCTTCCAGGACGACCGGCGCTAGGTCGTGAGCGCGGCCACGATCTCCTCGCAGGTAGCGATCCGCGCGATGAAGGACATCGTGTGACGCAGCATGCTCTCGGCATGCTCGCGGGGAGTCCCCGTCACCGCGTCGCTCGGAATAACGACCCGGAATCCCTCGTCGACCGCCTCGGTCGCGACGACCGGCATCGCGATGTTGAGGGAGACCCCGGCGAACACGATCGTGTCGTAGCCGGCGTTGCGCAACATCGGAAACAGCTCGGTGTTGTGCGTCGGCGACAGACCCGTGTGACGCGGAAGGACGACGTCATCGGGACCGACTCCGATCTCCCTCACGACCTGGGTCTCGTAGCCGTCGGACGTCCAGCTGTCCATCCTGCCCAGCACGCCGGCGAGCAGGACCGCGTTGCGATTCGAGGATCGGTTGCCGATCGCCGGCACGTACGTCAGATGCACGACGAGACCGCCCACGGCCCGGAACTCGGCAGCAAGAACGCCGATCGACTTCATGGTCTCGCCGACCTGGGCAGCCAGCTCGGGAAGCGCGCTGTCGCCGCCGACCACGCCGTTCTGGCACTCGACCGTCACGAGCGCGGTCGAGGCGGGGTTCAGTCGTAGTGGGGGCTTCGGCATCTCACTCCTCGGTCGTCCGGGCGGCGGCCTCGCCCATCGCCGGGAGGACGCCGCTCACTTTCGCCCCGTCATCGCTGAGCGCGGACGCTGGACGAGCTCAACGACGACGCCGTCCGGGTCGCTCAGAAACATGACCCACACGCCTCCGAGCCTGGTGCCCGGCAGCTCCACCCACAGCGGTTCGTTGATGTCAGGTTGATCGGCGGCAAGGGTGGCGTACGCAGCCTTCACGTCATCGACCGCGAGCGCGATTCGGTACAGACCGCGGTGGTACGCCGGAGCGGCGGCGGTCCCGACGGGTGCGGGCGCCAGCCACTGGGTCAGCTCGATCGCGAACGACTGGTCGCCCGCGACCTCCAGCGTCTGGCTGGTCACCTGTCGCTCGCCGACCAGCGCGACCGGCCCACCGACCGGCTCGAAGCCCAGCTTCGCGTACCACTGCTGGGAGCGTTCGAGATCCGAGCAGTTGATCCGCACGTGGGAGAAGACCGGGAACGACGCGCCAGGAGCCGCGGCGATCTGCTCAACCGGTACGCCGTCGATGTCGAGCACCGTCACAACCGGCCGAAGCTCGCCACGCGCGGGCCACAGCGAGCTACCGGTGACATCGAGACCAGGGACCGCATAGCCGACCGCGATCAGCCCGAGGTGGTTGGGCTCACTCGGGTGCGCGCCGATCAGCGCCGGGACCTCCCACTCCTGGAGCTCCAGCGCCGGGGCCGACCTCGCCCCGCGCTGGTCGTACATGAACCAGACCTCGGAGGTGGCGAGGCCCTCGACACCCAGGCCCCGCCCGTCCGTCGGCACCCGAGCCGTCTTCATCCCCGGGCTCAGGTCGAGCAGCTCGGAGTAAAAGAGCGTCGCCGCGGCCAGGTCACCGGTGTTGAGATTGCAGTGCATCATGCTGTGCACGTGCGCGGGGCTGGTCATGGGCCGATGATGGTCGAACCGAAACGCTCCAGGAAGTCGAGCGTGTCACCGCGGGTGTAGGTCGCGCCCGGGATCATCACCCAGGTGGCGCCGGCCGCTTCGTAGGCGGCGAACTGCTCAGCATGCTTCGCGAGGTCTGCACGACGATCGGCGATTCCAAGGTCGGTGTGGGCGACCATGACGTCGATCGACGGACCACGGGCGCCGGCCGCGGCCCGCAGACCGGCGACTGCCCCAGCCAGCTCCGTTCTCTCGTCGAGCGGCGTGGTCCTCGTCGTCCGGAACAGCTCGGGCGTGCCACTCAGTGGCATCCAACCCTGCGCACGCTCGGCAACCCGACGCCTGGTCAGCATGGAGTTGCCGCCGATCCAGATCGGGATCGGCGACTGAACCGGAAGTGGCCGTCCCACTACGTCACGCGCCTCGAAATGCCGGCCGCGGTAGCTGAAGGGCGCCCCGGACCAATGCAGCGGCAGCACATCGAGCGCCTCGTCGAACAGCGCGTTGCGCTCGTCGAAGTCGACCCCCAAGGCGTGAAACTCGCCTTTGAGGTAGCCGGTGCCCACTCCGAGCACGAACCGTCCCCCGGAGAGCTTGTCGACGGTGGCCGCGGACTTGGCTAGCAGCAGCGGATTGCGGTAAGGAACGACCGCCAGATAGGTCAGCAGCTTGATCCTCGTCGTGGCCGCGGCGACGTAGGCGAGGGCGACGAACGGGTCGAGGGATTGGTGGCCACCCGACATCAGCCACTTGTTGCCCGGCGCGGGATGCTCAGTGAACGCGAATCCCATGAAGCCGGCGTCCTCCGCCGCCCCGGCAACCTCGGCCACCGGCCCGCAGTCGAGCATGTCGATGTCCGTGCCTGTGACGTCGGGATACTGGTACATGAAGTTCATCGATGGCGTCGCCTCCTACCCGTCCGTACCGGACATGCTGAACAACTCGAGAACCGTGCCTCGGTCCGGCATCGCGAGGTAGTGCCTGCGAACCTCCGTGAGGTGTCGGTCCCACAGCGCGTGCACCGCATCGACGTCCTTGGCGCGGATCAGTTCGACCAGCGCCGTGTGAGTGCGGTGCACCTGGCGCGCCTCCCTCAGGGACTGCGCCTCCTCGGACGCCACAACGTGCTCGCGACGCGCGACGCTCACGATGCTGTAGAGCATGTGAACCAGCAGCTCGATCGTCTCGTTCCCGGCCAACTCGGCGATCAGCAAATGGAACTTGATGTCGTGATCCGCGAACGCCTGCGGGTCGTCGACGACTGCTCCACCCGCATCGAGCGCACGATCGAGCTCAGCCAGCACGCTGGGCGTCGCCCGCTCGGCGACCGCGCGAGCGAGTGGGCCTTCCATCACCGCTCGCGCCTCGTAGACGTCGGCGATCGACGTGACCCGGTGCTGGAGGACGAGACCGGCGTAGCGCGCCGCGACGTCTACCGAGGGCGGCTTGACTCGCGCGCCGCCGTGGGGGCCGCGGCGTACCTCGATCAGGTTCTCCGACTCGAGGATCCGGAACGCCTCGCGCAGCGTTGCGCGCGAGACGTTGAACTGCGCCATCAGCTCCGCCTCGGGCGGCAACGTTGCGCCGTCCGAAAGCTGCGCGCTGATGATCTGCCGGCGGAGTGCGACCGCTACCAGCTCGGCGGCTTTGGGGACACGGATCGCGCTGCCACCGTCGAGCAGCAGGCCGTCGCCCACCGACCACCGCCTTTCGCCGGCAGCGAGATTAGGCGATTGATATTAATAGGTCAACGGATCACGGACTCATGCCGCCAGGGTAGAACTTGCTGGTCCAGCGGCGGAGCTTGCGGAAGCCCGCTCCTTCGGAGGTCGCGAGGCCCGGCGGGTCGAGCCAGATCTGGTTGTCCCAGATCACGATGTCCTGAGGCAGCGCGCCGCGGATGCTGTCGAGGCGGCTCGCCCGCGTGACCTCGGATGGTCCAGGACTGTCCTCGAGCCAGTAGGTCCCGAACATCTCGCTCGTCTCGTCATCGACCGGAGTCGTCGCGATGCAGACCACCCGCCAGCCGTCGGGAGTCTGCTCGGCATTGAACGACACCCCTACCCCGGCCCAGTGAATCGTGATCGTGTTCTTACGGTCGTCCGGGCGGTCCACCCCATCCGCCCATCGCCGCCCGAAGCCCGCTACCGCGTTCCACGTGTACTCGGTGACCGACTCGCGCAGGATCACCGGCGCTCGTTCCGTGCCGTGGACATAGCAGAAGTGCTGGACGTCGACGACGTTCTCGACGACCACCTGCGGATGGATTCGGGTATTAGGAAAGTGCGAGACCGCGTCCGGCAGTGCCGGCTGGAAGACGCGCCCCACGATGTGCTGACTGACATCCCGGGTGAAGTCGGGGACCTCGAAGAAGGGCTCGCGCCCGCCGACGTCGTGCCAGACGAAGAGCACCTCGTTGAGCTCGACGACCGGCCAGACGCGAATCCGACGAGCGGGATTGGAACGGTCCTGGTACGGAATGGAGACGTTGCGGCCTGCCGAGCTCCAGACCCAGCCGTGGAATGGGCATCGGATCCCCTCGTCGGTCACGCAGCCGCCGTAGGCCAGGTTCGCGCCGAGGTGCTGGCAGTACGCGTCGAAGATATGCACTTTGCCGTGCGCGTCGCGCCAGGCCACCAGATCCTGACCGAAATATCGCAGCGGCACGACGCCCCGCTCGGGCACCGTGGATGACCATCCGACCTGGAACCAGCCGGTCGGTTTCATGCTCAGTCGCGTCCGCATAGTCCGGCCGACTCCTCACCTCTATGCCGTCGAGAGCTCACTGTGCGACAGGAATCCGTGTTGCTGACACCAGCGAAGCGCCACCTCATACCACCGG
>DASZVL010000003.1:0-53648 GCA_035547035.1 Mycobacteriales bacterium
GCGGCGGGCACGGCAGCGGCGGCCAGGGATACGCCTGGAAAGTCGCACTCAACCAGTTCGACATCATGTTCCCCGGCCGACTCGACAAGGCCTAACATCACCAAACGGTCAGGCCCTTACACAGAAAACCTGACAGGCCCCACAATCGTCGGCGTTGCAGCGGTTGCCAGCACCGCTGGGGGCCTTGCCGTCGCGACCGGGGCGACCGCAGGAAACTCGCACGCCGCTGCGGGGCTTGCCAAGGCTGCCGCCGCGCACGCGAACGCACGCTCCGGCGACAGTCAGGACGCGGGCGACGAGACGGCGACCACCTCGCCCGCGGTCACGCCGACTGACTCCACGTCCACCCAGCCGACGCCCACCGCGTCCACGACAGCGTCGCCCACGGACACGAAGGTGACCCACGGCACCTGCGTCTCGGCCGTCGCCCAGTCCACTCCGGCGCCGACGGACTCACCGAATGCGCACGGCAAGCTGGTGTCCACGATGGCGAAGTCGGACTGCGGCAAGCCCAGCCAGGCCCAGGGCCACGGCCAGTCCGGTGAGAGCCACGGCAAGTCCGGCCAGCCGCACGGCCAGTCCGGCGCGACCCACGGCAAGTCCGGTGAGACCCACGGCAAGCCGACGGCCGAACCCACCGAGACCGAAACTCCCGAGAGCGACAGCACCGGCGCTACTCACGGCCAGTCCGGTCAGTCGCACGGCCAGTCCGGTCAGTCGCACGGCCAGGGCCAGGGCCACAACGGATAAGCAGGACCAAGTGCCGGACCACCGGCTACAGGTCCACGTCCACCACCACGGGCGCGTGATCTGACGGTCCGGTTCCCTTGCGAGCATCGCGGTCGACGTAGGCGTCCTTGACGCCCGCGGCGACCGCTTTGCTTGCGTAGACCAAGTCGATCCGCATGCCTTCGTTCTTGTGGAACATGCCGGCGCGATAGTCCCAATAGGTGTAGTTCGTGTCGTACTTCATCCCGCGAGGAATCACGTCGGTCAGCCCCAGGTCACGAAGCGCGGCGAGCGCCTTGCGTTCGGGCTCGGTGACGTGGGTGGCGCCGACGAACTTCGAGGCGTCCCAGACGTCGTCGTCGGTCGGGATGATGTTGTAGTCGCCCGTGACGACGAACCGCTCGTTCGCCTTCACCTCGGGCTCGAGCGCGTCCCGCAGTGCCGCAAGCCACTCGAGCTTGTACGGGTAGTGCGGGCTGTCGAGAGTCCGGCCGTTCGGCACGTAGACCGACCAGATCCTTACGTCCCCGCAGATCGCGCCGACCGCGCGAGCCTCGAGCTTCGGGGGCTCACCGATCAGCGCAGGCTCGTCCTCGTCAGGTGGCGGCTCGTACGCCGGCTGGCCCGGAAAATGGCGCGTGACGTCCGCGAGCCCGACCCGCGAGAGGATCGCGACACCGTTCCAGCGACCTTCGCCGTGCGCCGCGATCTCGTAGCCGAGCTCCGCCGCCCGCTCTCCGGGGAAGGCGTCGGTCTCGCACTTGATCTCCTGCAGGCACAGCACGTCGGGCTCGGCGGTCTCCAGCCACTCGTTGAGCCGGGGGAGTCGGGCGCCGACCGAGTTCACGTTCCACGTCGCGATCCGCACCCCGTCACCCTAGGGTGCGGGAATGACGGTGGCGGACGAGGACCTCGCCACTCTGCCGAAGGCGCACCTGCATCTGCACCTCACCGGCGGCATGCGTCATGGGACGTTGGTCGACCTCGCCGACAGGTACGGCGTCCATCTGCCTGAACGACTGATCGAAGAGCAGCCGGACGACTGGCGGGTTCTCGGCTGGCCAAGGTTCCAGCGTCTCTACGACCTGGCCCGCGGCGTGCTGCGCTCCGAGGCCGATGTGAAGCGCCTCATCGTCGAGATCGCGGAGGACGAACGCGCGAACGGCTCGAGGTGGCTGGAGCTGCAGGTCACTCCGAGCGGGTACGCCGCCCGGCTCGGCGACCTGGTGACCGCGATGGAGGTGTTCTGTGCCGGCGCGGCGGCCGCGGAGGCGACGACCGGAGTCGGGATCCGCCTGATCGTGGCCGCCAACCGGACTCGGCCGTCCTGGGAAGCCGAGACTCAGGCGCGGCTCGCCGTACGGTTCGCCGACCGGGGCGTTGTCGGGTTCGGCCTGTCCAACGACGAGCGACTCGGCCAGCCCGAAGAGTTCGCCAAGGCATTCCGGATCGCGCGCGACGGAGGCCTTGCGGCGATGCCGCACGCGGGCGAGCTGCTCGGGGCGGAGTCGGTCGAGCGGACCGTCCGGGCGCTCAGCCCGATGCGCATCGGCCACGGCGTGCGCGCGGTGGAGGACGGCGAGGTCCTCGCACTGCTGGCGGACCGGGGCATCGCGTGCGAGGTCTGTCCGGCATCCAACGTGGCGCTCGGTGTCGTAGGTGGCCACGACCAGGTGCCGCTGCGCCGCCTGACGGCGGCAGGCGTACCTGTCGTCCTTGCTGCCGACGATCCGCTGCTGTTCGGAGCATCACTCGTGGAGCAGTACGTCGTCGCCCGCGATGTGCTCGGCTACTCACGTTCCGAGCTCGCCGCCCTCGCACGTACCTCCATCGAGTGCTCGACGATGGGCCGATCGATCGCCGAGTCGGTCGTTGCCGACATCGGCGCCTGGGAAAGCAAAACGCCCGCGACCGCCGGGTGACGGTCGCGGGCGTTGTCGCTTCGCTCCTACTTCACGTGGATGAGGTGCCACATGCCCATCGTGAAGTGCGGCATGCCGGTCTTCTTGCTCGGCCAGTAGCAGAGCACGAGGTACTTACCGGCCGGGAGGTCCAGGTTGACCTGGGTCTTCGTGTCCGGCGAGAAGATGCCGCTGTTGAACGAGGCCTTCAGCGCCCACGGTGGCTGCTGCTGCGCGCCCTTCTTGATGAAGGCTCGCACCTTCTTGGCCGTCGTCGACTCCTTGACTCGCTGCGCCTCGAACACGTGCGGTTCAGTTGAGTGGTTGCGCAGGTTGAGCCAGCCGGTTGCCGGCAGCGTCGTCGGCAGGTTCCAGCGCAGCCGCTTCGTGACGATGGCGGTTGCAGAGGCCTGCTGCGCGGCGCCCGTTCCGGCGGGGCTGGTGACGGTGAGCTGCGCGCGAGCGTCGCTCTCCTGGTCGAACAGGTAGACGGTGCCGGCCGGCAGCACGGTTGTGAAGCTTCCGGTCTTGCCGCCCTTCGACTCGGTTCCGCCGAGCCACGCCACCTCGGTGTCCAGCCTGTGGATCGCCTTCAGGTTGCCCTTCTCGAGGCCGGCGTTGACGTCCTTGCCGAACTGCGCCGGGCTGTAGCCGGAGGCGAGCACGGCGGCCTGGATGGTGTGGTCACCCTTCGCGGCCGTGTAGTCGATCGTGGTGCGCCCTGCCTGAACCGTCGTGCCGGGGCTGATCGTCAGCTGATTGTTGGCTTGGGTGACGGTGATGACAGGTGCGGCGGTCGTGGTGTCACCCGGACGCGCCGCAGCGACGGTCGCTGCTCCGACCCCCGTGATGACAACGCCCGCCGCAACCGCTGCGGTCGCGACACGCCGTCCTCGGTTCGCGCTCATGGTCCTCCTCAAACACCCGGAGGCCACCCCCGTGGTGCCCCCTTGTCCGCCGGACGCTAGCACCACGCAACAGTCGATCTTGACCATCTTGTCCGTGTGTGCGCTGCCTATTGGCAGCGCACACACGGACAGCATGCGGGCTGTGGATCGAGCGCGCCGCGCCCCCGCCGAACCGGCCAGGCTCAGCCGGTGCGCGAAGGCTTCGAGTTGCCAACCCGAGTCGGACCTGCTGCTCGGCACCGGTTGAGCGCGCTTGCCGAGCAGCAGGAGGGAGTCGCGCGGCGCGCCCAGCTGTATGACTGCGGGCTGTCGCCGAACGGACTGACGACAATGTTGTCGGCTGGCCGGTGGAGAGCTCGGGGCGAGATCATCGTCGTGCTCCACAACGGGCCGCTCACTCGCCGCCAGCAGATGTGGGCCGCGGTCCTCAACGCTGGTTGCCCCGTCGCACTCGCTGCTCGTACGGCCGCGACCGAACACGGACTTTCCGGCTGGGATGCCGAATGTGTGGAGATCGTCGTTCCGAAAGGCACGCTCATTCCTAAGGGTCTAGGCATCGACGTGAAGGTTCACGAGTCGCGGCGGTTCACTGCCGATGACATTCATCCCGGGCGAGCGATTCCTCAGGTGCGCGTCGAGCGGGCGCTGATCGACGCGGCCGTCTGGAGCCGGAGCACGCGTACGGCGTGTGGAGTCGTAGCCGCGGGCGTCCAACAGCGACTCACGACTCCTGCCGCGCTTCGCGCCGAGCTGGAGCGCGCGGGTGCCGTTCGTCATCGGCGGGTCCTGCTCGCCGCCCTTGTGGACATCGAAGGTGGGGCCCAAGCCGTCAGCGAGATCGACTTCATCAGGTTCTGTCGCCGCAACGGCCTGCCCCGGCCGACCCTTCAGGAGGTCCGCGTCGACAGCTCGGGGCGCCGTCGCTACCTGGATGCGACCCTGCGTCGGCGCGACGGTGGCGTCATTCGTGTGGAGGTCGACGGGGCGCTCCACCTCGTGGCGTCGACGTACTGGTCAGACATGGCCCGAGGTAACGACCTGGTGATTGGAAACGAGCGCGTTCTTCGCTTTCCCAGCTACGTGATCCACTCGAGTGACCCGACAGCGGTGAACCAACTCAGGCGTGCCCTCGGCTTGTCCGTGGCTGGCGGGTCCATAGCCAGCTGAGCCACGGACAGGTCCACGTAGCCTGGAATGTTGTGGCACAACGCACCGATCTCCGCAACGTCGCGATCATCGCCCATGTCGACCATGGCAAGACCACGCTCGTCGACGCGATGCTGTGGCAGTCCGGCGCCTTTACCGCGCACCAGGCCGATGAGGGCAGCGTCAACGAGCGCGTCATGGACTCGATGGATCTCGAGCGCGAAAAGGGCATCACGATCCTGGCGAAGAACACCGCCGTCCGCCACGGCGACCTCACCATCAACATCGTCGACACGCCCGGTCACGCCGACTTCGGCGGCGAGGTCGAGCGCGCGCTGTCGATGGTCGACGGCGTCGCCCTGCTGGTCGACGCGAGCGAGGGCCCGCTACCGCAGACCCGGTTCGTGCTGCGCAAGGCGCTCGCCGCCGATCTGCCGGTCGTCCTCATCATCAACAAGGTCGACCGCTCGGACGCGCGCATCAGCGAGGTCGTCGACGAGACCTACGAGCTGTTCCTCGACCTCGACGCCGACGAGAAGCAGATCGACTTCCCGATCGTGTATTGCCAGGCGAAGACCGGGCAGGCATCGCTCAACCGCCCGGCTGACGGCGGCAGCCCGGACAGCCCGGATCTCGAGCCGCTGTTCGGTGTGCTGCGAGACACGATTCCGGCGCCGACGTACGACGAGACCGCGCCCTTGCAGGCCCACGTCACGAACCTCGATGCCTCGCCGTACCTCGGCCGGCTCGCGCTGTGCCGGATCCACAACGGCGAGCTGAAGAAGGGCCAGACCGTCGCGTGGTCGCGCCACGACGGCAGCATCGAGCGGGTCAAGCTGACCGAGCTGCTTGGTACGGAGGCGCTCGAGAGAGTGCCGATCGAATCCGCTGGTCCGGGTGACATCGTCGCGATAGCCGGCATCCCGGACATCATGATCGGCGACACGCTGGCCGACGCCGACGATCCGCGGCCGCTGCCGGTCATCACGATCGACGAGCCCAACATCTCGATGACGATCGGCATCAACACCTCGCCGCTGGCCGGCAAGAGCGGAAAGAAGCTAACCGCGCGCCTGGTCAAGAACCGCCTCGACACCGAGCTGGTCGGCAACGTGTCGATCCGGGTGCTTCCGACCGACCGTCCCGACACCTGGGAGGTGCAGGGGCGCGGTGAGCTGCAGCTCGCGATCCTCGTCGAGCTGATGCGTCGCGAGGGCTTCGAGCTGACCGTAGGCAAGCCGCAGGTCGTCACCCGCGAGATCGACGGCAAGCTCCACGAGCCGGTGGAGCGACTCACGATCGACGCGCCCAGTGACTACCAGGGCGTGCTGATCCAGCTGATGGCCCTGCGCAAGGGCCGCCTGGAGCAGATGGTCGACCATGGCACCGGCTGGGTCCGCATGGAGTACCTCGTGCCGGCCCGAGGCCTGATCGGCTTCCGCACCGAGTTCCTCACCGAGACGCGCGGCACCGGGCTGCTCCATCACGTGCACGAGGGGTATGAGCCCTGGTTCGGCGAGCTGCGGACGCGCCCGACCGGTTCCCTCGTCGCCGACCGCGCCGGTACGACGACCGGATTCGCGCTCGCCAACCTCCAGGAGCGCGGCACGATGTTCGTCGGTCCTGGCACCGACGTCTACGAGGGCATGATCGTGGGCGAGAACTCACGGTCGGACGACATTGACGTCAACCCGACCAAGGAGAAGAAGCTGACGAACATGCGGGCGAGCACCGGCGACGTGCTCGTCCCGCTCATCCCCCACAAGGTCCTCAGTCTCGAGCAGTCGCTGGAGTTCTGCCGCGAGGACGAATGCGTCGAGGTGACGCCCGACACCGTGCGGTTGCGGAAGGTCACGCTGGACGCGGCAACCAGATACCGAGAGGCGAAGCGGCGCAGCAATTAGCGGAGCGGCGCGCAGCAACTGTGCGCGGTACGGTCGTCCGCGATGACCGACTGGGACGCAACGGGGCTGCCGCCGGCGGCGCAGACGCGGATCTCGCGCGCCGCGAGCAGCGCATTGCGGTCGTCGCTCCTGAGCGTCGAAGGAGACGCGGCTCTCGGCATCGTCGGCCTCACCCCGGTCGGCGAGGTCATGGGCTGCATCGTGTCGCAGCTCGGCTGGGGAGGCTGGGGTGGCTGCGGCTACTCCTACACCCGTTCCGGCAGCGGGTACATCCCGTCCGGTGCACCGCCCGTCACGTCGAGTGACAGCTCATGGGCCGGGTTCGCGCCGTATGTGAAGGCCCTCTACAAGGGCTATGAGACGGCTCTGCACCGCATGCTGGCCGAAGCGCAAGCTCTCGGAGCCGACGGTGTCGTCGGGGTCACGGTGACTCGTGAGCAGCTCGGTGTCGCCCAGATGTGGGAGTACGTCGCTCGCGGCACTGCGGTCGTTGCCCGCGGCAAGCAACGACCGACACATCTCTTCTCCACCGACCTGTCGGGGGGCGACGTCGCGAAGCTGATGCACGCGGGCTGGGTGCCGGTCTCGATGATGTGGGGGATCTCGGTGGCGGTTCGCCATGACGACTACGCGACGCGCGTTGCGGCGCGGTCCTGGTCGCAGCAGAACGTGGAGGTGCCGGGCTACAGCGAGCTCGTGACCTACGCCCGAGCGGACGCTCGCTGGCAGTTCGAGAACCGCGTCGCGAAGTACGGCGCCGACAGCGCGATCGTCACGGACATGTCGATGCGGATCTGGGAGATCGAGCCGAGCGACGGTCACCGCGACCACGTCGCGGAGTCGGTGATCGTCGGAAACGGCTTGGCGCAGTTCCACCGGAGCAAGACCGCGACCACCGACAGCCTGCTGGTCATGCCGCTGAGAAAGGGATCATCGTGAGCACCAAACCGACTGAGCTCGGGATCCCCGAGGATGCGATGCGCCGGCTCTCAGAGATGAAGCCGGGCAAGCGCGGGTCGCTGTTCACCTCCGACCTCTCGGTCAACGAGTTCCTGCTGGTGCGCGAGGCAGGGTTCCGGCCGCTGAGCCTGGTGCTCGGATCGTCGATCTACCACGTCGGCTTCCAGATGCGGCAGTGGAGCAAGAACCAGGAGCTCGAGACGCTGACGCAGGCGATGTACCACGCCCGCGAGCTGGCGATGTCGCGCATGGAGGCCGAGGCCAACCTGCTCGGCGCCGACGGCATCGTCGGCGTGCGGCTCGACATCGAGTTCAAGGAGTTCGGCAACGATCTCGCCGAGTTCATCGCCGTCGGCACCGCCGTGATCGCGGATGCGCCACCCCCGACCGGCGACACCTGGCGCAACAACACCGGGATGCCGTTCACCTCCGACCTGTCCGGGCAGGACTTCTGGACGTTGCTCGAGGCCGGCTACGCGCCGCTCGGCATGGTCATGGGCTCGTGCGTCTACCACGTTGCCCACCGGGGAATGATGAAGACGCTGGGCAGCGTCGGGCAGAACGTCGAGATCCCGCAGTTCACCGAGGCCCTGTACGACGCGCGAGAGCTTGCCATGGCGCGAATGCAGGCCGAGGCGGAGACGCTCGAGGCGGAAGGGATCGTCGGGGTCCAGCTGCTGTCCCTGCCACACAAGTGGGGCGGGCACACGACCGAGTTCTTCGCGATCGGCACCGCCGTGCGGCCGCTGCGCGACGACCACGAGATCGGCCAGCCGCAGCTCGTGCTGCCGCTGACGGACCGATGACCGAACCCGACGACATCGATCTGCTCGCCGCCTCGCTGCGCGCGGACGCGACTGACCTCGACGTCTACTCGCGCGTCCTGACGAGCTCGCTGTCCGACGCGCTGCCCACGGACATGGTGGAGATCGAGCGCGAGCAGTCGCTTCGGGACCGCCTTGCGGGCCGGCCCGGGAAGGTCGCCGGGATTCGTGTCCTTCTCGGTGACACGACGCTCGAGCTGGCTGCTGGGCGTGGCATCCCGGTGGCTCGTGTCGTCCGCGTCGTTCGCGGGGTCACGATCTCCAGCCGGGAGGTGGACCTGCCGGAGTGGAGCCGCCTGCTGGCGATGGCCCTCGCGGATCGCGCCCGCGAGTCCGCGTCGGCGCGTGAGGCGCTCGCCGCCTTGCTAGGTCAGACCCCGTAGCGACTCGTAGCTGACCCCGGTCAGGTCCTCGGAGACCGACCACAGGCGTGCCGCGGTGTCGAGGTCCTTCGACGCGGGGACGGAGTCGACCCGCCTCGGGTAGCCGAAGGACTCCGCGATGCCGTTCGGGCCGAAGTACTCCCCGCCCTTCACGTCGGGTGCGGTCGCGGCGTACAGCTGGGGGAGCGCGCCCTTCGCCGCCGACTGGCTGATCAGCCTCGCGCCGGCGGGCATGACGAGCCGTTTGACGATGTTGTCCTGCGCGCTGACGTTCACCAGGTTCGTCGCCGACGTACCGGGGTGGGCCGCGACGCTGATCAGTCCGGAGTCACCGCCCGGGAGCCGGCGCTGCAGCTCGTAGGCGAACAGCAGGTTGGCGAGCTTGGTGCTGGAGTAGACCCTCCACTTGCGGTAGCTGCGCTCCGACATCAGGTCGTCGAAGTCGATCCGGCCCGGCTTGTGCGCGGTGCTGCTCACGGTGACGACTCGGGCGTCGGGAGTGCGCAGCAGCAGAGGCAGGAGCAGTCCCGTCAGCGCGAAGTGGCCGAGGTGGTTGGTGCCGAGCTGCATCTCGAAGCCGTCCGCCGTCGTCTGTCGGGGGATCGCCATCACCCCGGCGTTGTTGATCAGCAGGTCGACGTTCGGGTACGACGCCTGGATGCCGTCCGCGAACGAGCGGATGTCGGCCAGGTTCGCGAGGTCGAGCGCTCGTAGGTCGAGGTCTGCGTCGGGGACCTCGGCGACCATCCGCGCCACCGCCTCCTTGCCCCGGACGTCACTGCGGGAGGCGACGACGACGCGGGCGCCGTTGCGGGCGAGCTCCAGTGCGGTGTGGTACCCCAGGCCGCTGTTCGCGCCCGTGACCACGGCCACCCGTCCGGACTGGTCCGGGATGTCCCGGGCTGTCCATCTCGCCATGGCGCGAATGATGGCACGCGGTGGGCAGCAGGTGGGGAATGGCGGCGGGCTGCGCTACGTTGAGGACACGGACGCCGAAAGGTGTCCGCCGACTCGATCCATGGCCCCCGGTCCCAACCTTTGTCGCTTCGAGCGAACCTTTGCCGAGAGGCAGACCTGGCGAGTCGGACGCGAGACCTCGGACGAGCTAGTGGTCCGAGGTTTTCGTGTTTCTGCGCCGCTCGAGCCGGCCGAAGTGGACAGGTGCGTCCAGGTCGACGTCGGCGAGCGCCCCGCGCAGCAACTGCAGCGCGTTGCGGGTGAGCGCATCGGCATCAGCCGGCTCGATGTCCAGCTCGACCGCAACGCCGGCCGGACCCTCGCCGAGGCCGATCGCCACCATCGCGGCTGCTCGCTCGGCGGGCGGCAAGGTCGCCAGCGCCTCGTAGAGGAGCGCGGTCAGCTCGGCGTCATCGATGCCCTCTGGGGCGCAGACGTTGTCCGCGATCGTGCCCGGCGAGATCGGTCGCAGGCGCGGCGGGCGGTCCGGCATCCGACCACGCTACGCGGGTGCGAACGCCTCCAGGAACTGGTGGGCGACGTCGAGCGAGCGAGCGGGATCGGCGTCCGGGCTGCCGATCTCCTCGTCGAAGTTCAGGTCGAGGAAGATCTCCGTCGCGCCCGACGCCTCGTAATGGTCGACACCTGCGCGGATCGCATCGATGGGACCGGTCAGCGGCCCGGCCGCGGGGTCTGGAACCGCTCGCAGCCGCGCAACGCCGCGAATCACGATTCGTACGTCGTCCGGGTTCTTGCCCGCATCGGCGGCGCCGTCACGGAGCTGCTCGATCGCGTGAGGGAGTGAGGCAACCTCCACCCGGCTCGAGGAGATCCACCCGTCGGCCAGTGCGCCCGCGCGCCGCAGTGCGGCGTCGGCGGTACCCCCGAGCAGGACCTGCGGGCGAGGCTGCTGCACGGGCTTCGGGTCGACCCAGCCGCGTGGCACCTTGTAGAACTCTCCGTCGAACTCGGCGGGGTCGCCGGTCCAGATCTCCTCGAGGCACTCGAGGTACTCCGTCATGCGCGCGCCACGGCGCTCGGTCGGGGTGCCGGTCGCGGCGTACTCGTCGGGAGACCACCCGATGCCCAGCCCCGCGTCGAGCCTGCCGCCCGAGACGACGTCGAGGCTCGTCAGTGCCTTGGCGAGGGCGATCGGCGGGTAGAACGGCGCGTTGACGACTGCGAGACCGAGCCGGATCCGCTCCGTCACCCCGGCCAGGAACGATGCGATCACGATCGGGTCGTGGACGCTGCGGTACGGCGGCGCCAGCCGCGTCGGCTCCGGCCAGTCGGAGTAGATCAGCCGCGAGAACGTCCACAGCGACGCGTAGCCGAGCTCTTCGGCCCGCCGCGCAATCGCAACCTGGTTGGCGGGAGTCGCCCACGACCCGGACACCGGGGCACCGAATCCAATCAGCATGCGTCCATACAACTCCGATCAGCGCGCGAGGCAAGAATGGAGTGGTGCCGCCGCCGTACCGGATCTGTTTCGTCTGCATGGGCAACATCTGCCGGTCACCGATCGCCGAGGTCGTGATGCGGGCGAAGGTCGCCGAGGCAGGACTGGCCGACCGGGTCGTGGTCGACAGCGCCGGCACCGGCGACTGGCACGCCGGCGGCCCGGCCGACGACCGCACGATCGACACGTTGCGGGCGCACGGGTACGACGGCGACGGACACGTAGCGAGGCAGTTCAAGGCCGACTGGTTCGACGACGTCGACCTTGTCGTCGCGATGGACGGCAAGAACCTGCAGTCGCTGCGCTGGCTCGCAACCGACCCTCAGCGAGCGAAGATCGTGCGGCTGCGGTCGTTCGATCCCGCCAGCAGCGGTGGCGACCTCGACGTTCCCGACCCGTACTACGGCGGCTCGGACCACTTCGAGGAAGTCCTCACCATGGTCGAGGCCGGCTGCGACGGCTTGCTCGACCACATCAGGGCGCAGCTGCCGTGAAGGTCGCGGGCGTCGAGGTCCGCAACCTCACGCCGGTCGCGGGCGGCGACATCTCGGAAGCCTTCCGCGGCAGGCTCGACGGCGAGGTCGTGTTCGCGAAGCGACACGACTCGGCTCCCGCCGGGATGTTCGCGGCGGAGGCACGCGGTCTCGATCGGCTGCGAGTCGACGGCGGCCCGCCGCTGCCGCGCGTCGTCGCCGTCGCGGAGGACGGGCTCGTCATGGAGTGGGTGGACAGCGCCCCGCCCACACAAGAGGCGGCGAGACAGCTCGGTCACCAGCTGGCCGCGATGCATCGCGCCGGCGATGTCGACTTCGGCGCCGACTCGCCCGGGTTCTTGGCGACGATCCCGCTGGACAACACCCCCGACTTCGACTGGGCGACCTTCCACGCCCGTCGCCGGCTGCTGCCATTGCTCGATGCAGCGCGAAGCCGAGGCGCGATCGATGCCGCCGAGGCCGCCGTCGTCGCTCGCGTGATCGAGCGGCTGCCGGAGCTTGCCGGGCCGGCGGAGCCGCCGGCGCTGATCCACGGCGACCTCTGGTCCGGCAACCTGCTTTGGTCCGCCGACGGCGTGGTGTGGCTGGTCGATGCAGCGAGCTCCCACAACGGCCACCGTGAGACCGATCTTGCGATGCTGGCGTTGTTCGGAGCGCCGTACCTCGACGACATCGTCGCGTCGTACGACGCGGCCTACCCCCTGGCGAGTGGATGGCAGGGCCGCGTCGCGCTTCATCAGGTGCTTCCGCTGCTCGCGCACGCGGTGCTGTTCGGCCGCGGCTACGGCGCGCGCGCCGCGGCGACCGCACTTGCTGTGGACGGCTGACACCAGTCCACCGAAGCGCATGCGCGGCTCGTTCACCGTGGTGGTCGGCGCCGACCTTGCGCGGCGTGACCCTACCTACCCGACCCACGATCCGGCTGAGCTCGCCGGGAGACATGGCCATTGCCATCCCGATGCTGCTCGGCTACCACCCCGAGGAGAGCCTCGTCGTCAGCTGCGTTCGCGGCCCGGCAGTGGACCTGACGATGCGCTTCGATCTCGCCCACCTGCCGCCTCCGGACGCGTTCGCCGATGAGCTGGCGGACCGCATCGACACCGCCCAAGCAGACGTGACATTCGTCGCGGTCTTCAGCGACAGCCACCCGACGGCCGCGACGCTTCCTTGTGCGGCCTACATCGAGGCGCTGTACGCCGACCACCGGCTGCGGGTCGTCGAGGCAGTCTTCGTCAGCGGGCGCCGCTGGTGGTCCTACCTGTGTCCGGACGACGCGTGCTGCCCGATCGACGGCCGTCCGCTGGACGAAAGCTCAGAGGTCGCGACCAGATTGAGCGCGGCGTTCGCACTCTCCGGCTCGGGTGTGCTCGCCGACCGCGCGGCGCTCGTCAGCTCGATCGCCTGCGACCCGGCGCTCGACGTCGTGACCGCGCGGCGGCGAGTGACCACTGCGCGGCGGCGCGTCGCGGCGATGGACCAGGCCGGCCGGCTCGCCGAAGTGCGCGGACTCATCGACACGCTCAGCTCGCGACTCGAGGACCCGCGCGCCGATGCGACGGACGCCGAGGTCGCGCGCCTCGCGGCCGTCCTGCAGGACGTCACCGCACGTGACGAGCTGCTGATCCAAGCCGTCCCGCCGCGACGGCGGGAGTCGATCCTTCGTGTGCTGCACCTCGCGGTGAGACGCGTGCCGCCACCGTGCGACGCCCCGCTCTGCACGGCGCTCGCGTGGTTCGCCTACGCCGACGGAGACGGCACAACGGCCAACATCGCGCTGGATCGCGCGCTCGCCTCCGACTCTGAGTACTCCCTGGCGCTGCTGATCGCCGCGAGCCTCGAGCGACAGCTTCCGCCGGAGGCGCTCGTGGAGGTGATGAGAGGGGCCGCGCGCGACTTGGACGCGCGTGATGCGGCAGGCTGACCGGATGGCTCGGGCAATCGTGGTCGGCGCCGGCCCTGGTGGGCTGGCGACGGCCGCGATGCTCGGGCGCCGCGGCATCGACACCGAGATCGTCGAACGATCCGACGAAGTCGCGTCGGCCTGGCGCGGTCACTATGAACGGCTGCATCTGCACACCGTTCGCTGGCTGTCGAACCTTCCCGGCTATCGCATTCCGCGCCGGTTCGGGCTGTGGGTCGCCCGTGACGACGTCATCCGCTACCTCGAGGCCTACGCAGCGCATCATCGCCTGCAGCCGAGCTTCGGCACAGCCATCGACCGCATCGATCGTGACGGCGAGGAGTGGGTGCTGCGCAGTGCGCAGGGAGACCGGCATGCCCGCAGCGTCGTCGTCGCGACTGGGCACAACCACACCCCCTTCCTGCCGGATTGGCCCGGCGCCGACGGCTTCACCGGCGAGCTGATCCACGCCAGCAAGTACCGCAACGCCACGCCGTACGTCGGCATGGACGTCCTCGTCATCGGCTCCGGCAACACCGGCGCGGAGATCGCGCTCGACCTCGTCGAGACCGGTGCCGGCCGGGTACGGCTCGCGGTCCGCACGCCCCCGCACATCGTGCTGCGCCAGCAGGGCATCGTCTACAACCCGATCCTCGGCGTCGTGTTCCGCCGCATGCCGGCCAAGGCGTTCGACCCGATAGCCCTGCGCTTGCGGAGGATGACGCTCGGCGACCTGTCGCGGTACGGGTTGCCCGAGCCGCCGGAAGGGCTGCTCGAGCGGGTTGCGCGTGATGACCAGATTCCGCTGGTCGACATGGGCTTTCTCGCCGCGGTCAAGGCGGGAAGGATCGAGATCGTCGCGGCGGTCAATGGATTCGGCGGCGACACCGTAAGGCTGTCCGACGGCACGTCCATCAAGCCCGAAGTCGTCGTTGCCGCGACCGGGTACCGCCGGGGCCTGGAGCCCCTGGTCGGCCACCTCGGCGTCCTCAACGCCACCGGCCGTCCTAGCGTGCATGGGACTGCGACACATCCCGCTGCGCCGAACCTGTGGTTCACGGGCTTCACGAACCCGGTGAGCGGGATGTTCCGCGAGATGGGCATCGACGCGCGAAAGATCGCGCGTGCAGTGGCGAGGCAGGAGAAGTGATGGGCCAGGTCAGTCGGCGAGGACTGCTGCAGGGTGGTGCGGCGCTCTCCGTTGCCGCCGGTGTCGGTGCGGCCGCGTCCGCATCGGCGGAGCCGGCGAAGCGTCGGCACCGTGATGTCGACGTCGTGGTCGTCGGTGCCGGTCTTGCCGGTCTCTCGGCCGCGCGGCGGGTGCAGGAGCACGGGCACTCCGTGGTTGTGCTCGAGGCGCGCGACCGAGTCGGTGGTCGCACGCTGAACCACCCCCTGCCACACGGCTACCACGGCGACATGGGTGGCACGTGGATCGGTCCGACGCAGACCGAGATCGCGAAGCTCGCCAAGGAGATGCACGTCCACGCGTTTCCGCAGCCGGACCAGGGCCAGCAGGTCTTCTACAACGGCGATGGCGTCATCAAGTACAGCGACTCGACGCCCTTGCTCGGTACGGCGCCCCCGGACCCGACGATCCTGCCGGACATTGTCGCCGTCATCCCGCTCATCGACCAGCTGGCGACGACGATTCCGCCGGAGCGGCCGTGGGAGGCAGTCAACGCCGCGGAGTACGACCGGCTGACCCTGGACGGCTGGCTGCGCGACGTCGCGCCCGGCGCCACCAAGAAGTTCATGAAGGTGGTGTCGGCGGCTTTCGAGTCGATCGCGGGGGCCGAGCCGCGCGACGTCTCGTTGCTCGACGCGCTCGCCTACGTCGCGACGGCCACCGACGGTTCGACCCCCGGCACGTTCGAGCGCCTGATCGACACGCGCGGCGGCGCGCAGGCGGAACGATTCGTCGAGGGTTCGCAGATGATCTCGATCCGTCTCGCCAAGCACATCGGAACGGACCGAGTGCTGCTGCGCAACCCGGTCTACAAGATCGAGCAGCACCGCCACGGCGTGACCGTCGTCGCGGAGAACGTCACGGTTCGTGCGAAGTACGTCATCGTTGCGATCCCGCCGACCTTGGCCGGCCGTATCGAGTACGACCCCCTCATGCCGTCACAGCGCGACGGGCTGACTCAGCGGAACCCGCAGGGCGCGCTGATCAAGGTCGAGGCCTTCTTCGACAAGCCGTGGTGGCGTGACAACGGCCTGACCGGTGCGGCGGTCAGCACGCTCGGCCCGGCCAAGACCACCTTCGACGTCTCTCCCGAGGACGGCAAGATCGGCGGCCTGCTCGGCTTCGTCGGTGGCGACGAGGCTCGCAAGTACAGCGGGCACCCGGAGGCCCTGACCCGCGCCGTGCTCAGCAACTTCTCGCTCTTCTTCAACAACAGCAAGCCGATTCCGAAGCCCACCTCGGTCCACATCAAGGACTGGACGCGCGAGCAGTGGACCCGCGGCTGCCCGGTCGCCATCGCCGGGCCAGGCGTGATCAGCGAGTACGGCATGCACATCGCCAAGCCGGTCGGCCGGATCCACTGGGCGGGCACCGACACCGCGACCTACTGGCACGGCTACATGGACGGCGCAGTCCGGTCCGGCTACCGCGCGGCCGCCGAGGTGCAGGGGAAGCTGTGAGGCGTCGCGGTCTGCTCGCCGCGGCGGCTGTTGCCGGCGCCGTCGCTTCGGCCACGCCGGTCTCGGCGGGCCCGAGCGCCACCGGCCACGTCGCGGTGTTCGCTCGAGTTGCTGCACCCGGCGAGCCGTCACTGACACTGGTGACGCCGGGCCAGCGACGAGTGTTCGTCGGGACGTTCGAGGACGTCACCGGCAGCGACTCCTCGCCATCTAAGGTCTTCGAGTACGACGCGACCGGCAAGCTTCGCAAGACCTACGTCATCAAGGGCCAAACCCCCAAGAAGGCGCACGGGGTGCAGGTCGCGGCACGGGACCGGCGCGGGCGGCTGTACATCCTCGATCAGGCCCCGGCGCGGATCGTCGTCCTCAACCCCACGACGGGAGCGCAGCGGACCTACGCGACGTTCGCCGACGTGCCGACGTGTGCGATGAGCGGACGGACAACGGGATGCAGCAGCACCGTGCTCGACAACGCGCCGGAGCCCGACTACGCGGCCTGGCTGCCCGACGGCAGCCTGCTGGTCACCGACTACGCGCAGGAGCTGATCTGGCGGGTGCCGCCCGGTGGTGGCAAGGCACGCGTATGGCTGAACAGCGCGCGGTTCGACGGCGAGCTGTTCGGTCCTGCCGGCATCGTGTTGATGCCCGGCCATCGCAGCGTTCTCGTGACGGCTGCGACCGGCGGCATCACGACTGTCGACCTGCCGAACAACTCGGCGCGCGGGCGGCTGTACCGGATCGGCCTGACGAAGCACTTCGGGCCGGGCGAGGTGACCACGCTCTGGTCGAGTGATGTGGCACAGGCACCCGACGGCTTCGCGGTCTCGGCCGACCGCCGTCACGTCTTCATCGCGATGGCAGGTCCGGCTGCCAACTGTGTTGTCGAGGTGGCTCGCCAGTACCGCGGCTGGCGCCAGGTGTGGCAGGTGCCGTCATGCGTCGACGGGCTCGGCAGCGACTCACCCGTGCCGTGGGACACGCCGACGAGCGTGCAGTTCCTGCACCACAGCATCCTGGTCACCAACCAGGCCTACTTCAGCGACACGTCGTCGCACTGGGTGATCTTCCGGGTCACCGAGCCGCTGCGCGGGATGCGGATCTTCGTCCCGCGCTGAGCGGTCGGCCGTGGCGGGCCGACCAGGTCCGCGATGCGCCGACGACGACCAGGTCGAGCAGATTGACCGGCGTCTGCTCGATGCGTGCCCTCAGCATCGTCCAGAGCTGCCGATCGGAGTACGTAGGCCGTCCCTCCGCGCGGTGAACCGCGACGACGACGGCCGGCGCCGCGACGTCGGTGATCATCCGCTCGAGGTAGAGAGCGAAGAACTGGTCGGCATCGTTCGCGGTCTCTTGCGGCGTCTGCACCAGGCCGATGCGTCCGCCGTCGCGGACGAAGAGCAGCCGGGTCGTGCCTTCCGCGGCGTCACTGCGGCAAGCCCGGCGGATCGCGACGACGGACGGCGAACGCGCGGGCACACGACGAGCCTCCGCGCGTGAGCGACCGCGCCGCCATCCCCAACTCACTGATGTGGACAACACTGGGATCGTGCGGCGGGCGGAGGTGGTTCCGGCTCCGGCGCTCGTCATCGGCGCGATCGCCAGCGTCCAGACCGGTGCTGCCATCGCGACGAAGCTGTTCCCGCAGGTCGGGGCGGGCGGCGCCGTGCTGTTGCGGCTCGCCCTGTCCGCGCTGATCGTCTGCCTCTTCGTCAGGCCGAGCCTCGATGAGGTCCGTGGCGACATCGCGTTGATGCTCGGATACGGTCTCGTGCTCGCAGCGATGAACCTGTCCTTCTATCTCGCCTTGGCGAGAATCCCGTTGGGCGTCGCGGTCACCATCGAGTTCCTCGGTCCGCTGGCAGTCGCAGTCGGCGGGTCGCGGCGGCCGCTCGACCTGCTATGGGTCGGACTGGCCGCGCTGGGAGTGGCGCTGCTCGCCGGCGGCGGCGGTCACCTGTCGGCGACTGGTGTCGGGTTCGCGGCCCTCGCAGCCGGTGGCTGGGCGGCGTACATCCTGGTCGCCCAGCGAGTGGGTAGTGCGGTGCCAGGCATGACCGGGCTCGCGGTCGCGCTCGTCGCCGGCTCGCTGCTCATTGCGCCGTACGGCGTCGTGGCCGGCGGCGCGGCGCTGCTTCGTCCCGGGGCGATCGGCAAGGGCGCGGCGATTGCGGTGCTGTCGTCGGCGGTGCCGTACTCACTCGAGCTCGCCGCGCTCCGCAAGATGCGGGCATCGACGTTCGGCGTCCTGATGTCGCTGGAGCCGGCCGTAGGGGCACTGTCGGGCCTGGTCTTCCTCGGCCAGCACCTGCGCTCGCTCGAATGGGTCGCCATCGGCTGCGTGGTGGTCGCGTCGGTCGGCGCGACCTCGACATCGAGCGGCCATCAGCCGGTAGAGATGATCGACGGGTGAAGCTCGAGCTGCTCCGGGACGCCGAGCGGCCCGCCGGGTGGTGGCTCCTGGTCGACGGCTCGGAACAGTCCTTCGTCGACATCGACGAGCCGTCACACCTCGAGTTCGAGTACGTCCAGATGATGGGTGACGTCATCGACACGATGTTTCCCGGAGACGCGCCGCTGACGGCGTTGCATCTCGGCGGCGGTCTGTGCACGGTGCCGCGCTGGCTCGCTGACCGCTACCCGGGGTCGCGGCAACGGGTCGCCGAGTCCGATCCCGAGGTCGCGCGGATCGCCGCGTCGCTCGGACCACTGCCGCGGATCAAGGTCGAGGTCGACGACGCGCGGAACGTCCTCGACCGGACCCGGCCGGCATCACTCGACTTGCTGGTCAGTGACGTGTACGCCGGCCCGGAGACGGTGATGTCGGTGTATCCGCACCCGGCGCTCGCCGCCGCCCGGACGGTGCTGCGACCGGACGGGCTCTACTTGTGCAATCTCTCCGACGCCGCCCCGTTCGATCTCGCCAAGTCGGTGGCAGGGATGTTGCGTGGCCTGTACGACGAGGTTGCGCTCCTCGCCGAGCCGGCAGTGCTGCGCGGGCGCCGGTCCGGCAACATCGTGCTCGCCGCGACCGACGGGGGGCTCGACGTCGTCCAGCTCGCCCGGCGCGCTGTGGGCGGACCCCTTCGAGTCAGGCTCGTGGTCGGTGGCGACCTCGATGCGTTCATCGGATCTGCCGAGCCCGCACACGACGAGGCCGAGCTGCCGCGTTCCGGTGAGTCAGCCGGTCGCCGGCTCCGCTGACACGTGTGCCAGCGTGTCGACACTGTCGACGAGCGGGTCGAGATGCGCGGCGAGCAGCGAGAGCCGGCGGGCATGCAGGCCGGTTGGGTCGCCGGCCACGTCAGCGTCGAGTGCCTCTTGCATCTCTCGCAGCCGCGACACCTCCGGCGGCTCTTGCCGCGCTACGGCACGAAGCGCGCCGACGATCTCGTCACGCAGAGTCGCCACCTCGGGAACCGGGACATGCTCGGCTGCGTCGTCGACGGTGGCACGCAGCGCGTGCAAGGCGATGACGATCCGTCGCGCGGCCGCGAGCCGACCTGACGCGGTTGCGACGTCGGCTCCGCTGCGAGCCGGTTCCGCCGTTGCGCGGGCGAGCGATGCCGTTGCCGCAAGCCGAGCCCGCCGGGCCGCTCCCGCGGCACTCGCGACTGCGGCCGGGTCTGTGCTGTCGGGGTCGACGTAGCGGGTCAACACCGCATCGGCGTACGCCGCGAGTGCGGCAAGCAGCTCGTCCACCGAGCCGTCCAGCGCTTGTCCCTCCCAGGTCGGCCACACCAGGTAGCCGGCAAGGGCAAGGCTGCCGCCGATCAACGTGTCCAGGCCGCGGTCGCCGATGGTCGCGAGGTGGTTGCCGCCCAGCGGCGCGAGCAGCAGCACGACGAGAGCGGTGATTGCGACCGAGTACAGCGCGTACGACGCGCCGAAGCAGGCGAACGCCGACCAGGTGGCGACGGCAATCAGGAACGAGAGCGCGGCACCGTTGGGGTGAAGGCCCTCCACCAGCGCGCCGGCGGCGAGCACGCCGACGCCGGTGCCGATGATCCGCGCGAAACCTCGCTGTGTCGTCGCTGCGTAGTCAGGCTTGAGGACGACGAGCGCTGTGAGCGTCACCCAGTAGCCGCGCTGCCATGGCAACGCGCGACTGAGAGCCTCGGCGGCAGGCAGCAGCACGGCGAGCCGCACCGCGTGGCGGAACGCCGCCGAGTGCGGATCCGTCGCCGCCGTCGCGATCCGCTGGGCGACCGACGCTGTACGTCGGGGCAGCATGAGCACGGCCTGGCCGGCGGTCCTCCCATGCGGCAGCACCACCAGCCGGATTCCGGCGAGCGCACCCACGAGTCGGTCGGCTGCGCGCAGCTGGCCGGCGAGTGCCGAGCCGCGTGCCGCGGCAAACCTGGCCGGGGTCCCGCGCCGCCCGGCAGGCGCCGACTCGCGCGCAGCGCGCAGCCGGTCCAACGCCGCTCCCAAGCCGGCCGGCTCTCCCGGACCGGGACGTGCGTTGCGGACCGACTCGCTGAGCCCGGTCAGCCATTGCGCGCAGGCCGCGGTGACGTCTCTGGCTTCGGAAACCTTGGGCACCGTTGCGAGCGCCTGCAGCTCGAGCCGGATCCGGTCCGACTCGTCGACGAGGCCCCGCAACAGGTCGACGTCCTCGCCGGGACCTCGTCGCTCGACCAGGCTCCTCGCATCCGCAGTGAGCGACGCCGCCGGCAGTCCGCTGCGTGCGGGATCGCGCGCCATCCGCGCCAGCTCGGCGTACGTGTCCGTGATGAGGCGGCGCTCGGTGCCGAACCGCTGGGGCGAGCGAACGACCAGGGCCAGGAGCCCCTGCAGACCGGCCCCGGCGAGGACCCAGCCGGCGTGGCCGGCGGACGTCGCGAGCCCGCTCGGATACCGGCCGAACACGACGAGACCCATGACCGCCTGCGTGCCCACGACCGTGGCGCTGCGGCCGAGGACGGCGGTCAGACCGGCCCCGAACCCCCACAACGCGAGCACCACGAGCGTCGGCGCGAGATGGCCTGCGACCAATCCGCCGACGAAGGTGCTCAGTGCCATCCCGACGGCTGTCCCCGCGATCACGCGGGTGTTCGCCCCGGCCGGTCCGCCCATGCCGGCGACGCCCGCGGGAATGGCGCCGGCTGCCGCGATTGCGCCTTCCGCGGGGTGTCCGACCGCTGCGCCGATCGCGAACGGGATCGCGACGCCGGCCGCGCCGCGGAGTGCGAGCACCGGCGCGAAGCCGGCACGGTCGACCGCAAGAGCGCTCGCGACGGCGCGCCGTACGGCGCCTGGCCGGCTCACCCCGGGAACGACCGTCAGCCGCGCCAGGTCTCGAGCAGCCGCAACCAGACCTCGCTCATCGTCGGGAACGACGGCACCGCGTGCCACAACGTGTCGAGCGGGACCTTACCGACGAGAGCGACAGTTGCGGCGTGCACGAGCTCGCCGACGTCGGGCCCGACGAACGTCGCCCCGAGGATCGTCTCGGTGCCGGTGTCGACGACGAGCTTCGCGCGACCGGTGTAGCCCTCGCGCAGCAGCGCCGCACCTGACACCTGACCGATCTCGTACTCCACGGCGCGCACGTCGTGGCCGGCTTCGCGCGCCTTGGCCTCGGTCAGGCCGACCGACGCCACCTGCGGGTCGGTGAAGGTGACCTGCGGCACGGCGCCATGGTCGCTCGTCGCGCGGAACCGTGAGGCATCGATCGGCTCTCCCTTCGCTCGGGCCGCAATGACGTCGCCGCACACCCGTGCCTGGTACTTGCCCATGTGCGTGAGCAACGCGCGGCGCGTGATGTCGCCGACCGCATACAGCCACTCGCCGTCGACGCCCTTCACCAGCATCGTGTCGTCGGTCTCGACGTACCCACCGGGGTCGAGGCCGACCACCTCGAGTCCGAGGTCGGCGCTGCGCGGTGTGCGGCCGGCCGCGATGAGCACCTCGTCCGCGTGCACCTCCTCGCCGTCGATCACGACGGTGACCGGCGCGCCTCGCAGACGTCCTTCGTGCGACATCTCGATCGCGCCTCGCCGTACCTCCGAGGTGTCCACGCCGAGGCGTACGTCGACACCGGACTCGAGAAGCGCGTCGGCCAGCAGCTCGCCGGCGAACGGCTCGTTGCGGGGGAGCAGACGGTCGTCACGCGCGGCGAGGGTCACTGCCGACCCGAGGCCATTGAGCCACACCGTCGCCTCGCACCCGACCACGCCGCCGCCGATCACCACGATCCGGTCGGGGACATCGTGAAGGTTCGTGACATCGCGCGAGGTCCACGGGTTCGCCTCGCGGAGCCCGGGGATCGGCGGGACCGCCGCGGCGGTGCCGGTCGCGAGGACGACGGCGTGGCGCGCGGTGAGCGTTCTCGTTCCACCGTCGGGCACCGTCACGGACACTTCGCGGACGCCGGCCAGCCGGGCGTGGCCACGGATCACCCCGATGCCGGCACCCGCTGCCCACTTCACCTGCGACGAGTCATCGTGACCCGAGAAGTAGTCGCGGCGGGCGAGCACCTTCGCGACGTCGAGCCGGTCGCCGACCGGCACTCCAGGAAGCGCTCGCGCGCCGGCCGCGACCTCGACCGGCCGCAGCAGCGCCTTGCTGGGGATGCAGGCCCAGTACGAGCACTCGCCGCCGACCAGCTCGCGCTCGATGAGAACGGCGGACATGCCGCCCTTGGTCGCGTAGTCCGCGGCATTCTCGCCTGGCGGCCCGCCGCCGATCACCACGACGTCGTACGTGTCGGTGTCCGGACCGCTCATGCGAGTGTCGTACCACAATGACCGTGTGGCGACGCTGCTGATCGTGCATCACACCCCGTCGCCGGCGACCCAGGAGCTGCTCGAGGCCGCAATGGCGGGCGCCAGGGACGACGCGATTGAGGGCGTCGAGGTCCGCGCGGTGCCTGCCCTGGTTGCCGGACCGATCGATGTGTTGGAGGCCGATGGCTACCTGCTCGGCACCCCCGCGAACATCGGCTACATCTCAGGTGCGTTGAAGCACTTCTTCGACACCGTCTACTACCCGGTCCTCGACGCGACGAAGGACCGTCCGTTCGCGGCGTACGTGCACGGCAACCTCGGCACCGAAGGCGCGGTCCGCGCGATCGAAACGATCACCACAGGACTCGGCTGGAAGCCGGTCGCGAAGACTCTGACCGTCGAGGGCCCACCGAGTCGCGATCATCGCGACGCGCTCTACGAGCTGGGCGCAACCGTCGCCGCGAACCTCGCGAGCCTCTGAACCGCCTCGTCGATCACCTGGGGCTGCTTGCAGAACGCGAAGCGCACAAACGGCCCGCCGACGTCGGGGGAGTCGCAGAACACCGCTGTCGGGATTCCGACGACTCCGGCGAGATGGGGCAGCTCGCGCGCGAACCTCTCACCGTCGGATGCTCCGAGCGGGCGCACGTCCGCCTGGATGAAATACGTCCCTTGCGGCCTGGTGACCCGCATGCCGATTCGCTCGAGGCCGGCAGCAAGCTGGTCGCGCCTCGCCTCCAGAGACGAGCGAAGCGCGTCGACCCAACCCAGCTCGTTGCGTAGCGCGTAGGCAACGGCGTGCTGCATCGCCGGGTTGTGCGTGTAGGTGAGGAACTGCTTGACGGTGTTCACCGCGCGCAGCAGCGGCTGCGGCGCGCAGACCCAACCGATCTTCCAGCCGGTGACACTGAACGACTTGCCTGCGCTCGAGATCGCGACGTTGCGCTCGCGCATCCCGGGCAAGGTCGCCATCGGTATGTGCTCGATGCCGTCGTAGGTCAGGTGCTCGTAGACCTCGTCGGTCACGATCGTGAGGTCGTGCTCGATGCACACCTCTGCGATCGCCTCGAGCTCACTGCGGGTCAGCACCGTGCCGGTCGGGTTGTGTGGCGAGTTGAGCAGCACGAGCTTGGTGCGAGGTGTGACAGCTGCGCGGAACTCGTCGAGGTCGAATCCGAACCTGCCGCCGGCATCGGGCCGAAGCGGCACGACGGCTCGGGTCGCGCCGGCGAGCGCGATGGTTGCGGCGTAGGAGTCGTAGTACGGCTCGAAGACCACGACCTCGTCGCCAGGGTCGCACAGCCCGAGCACGGCTGCGCTGATCGCCTCGGTCGCGCCGACGGTGACGAGAATCTCCGATGCGGGGTCGTAGGTCAGGCCGTAGTGATGCTGCCGGTGCTCGCTGATCGCCTCGCGCAGCGCGGGAACACCGGGCCCGGGCGGGTACTGGTTCTCCCCGTTGCGAAGACCCTCGATCGCGCGTTGGATCATCGCCTCGGGACCATCGGTGTCGGGGAATCCCTGGCCGAGATTGATCGATCCGGTCTCGAGCGCAAGCGCGCTCATCTCCGCGAAGATCGTCGTGCCGAAGCCGCGTAGAACCATCTAGTCGGTGGGACGGACCAGCACGGACGCCATACCGTCGAACGCGCGGGTCGGCAGGATCGCGATCATCGCCTGGATCCGGGCGTCTGGACCGACCAGGTAACGACCCCTCGGATGCTTGGCGGTCACGGCTCGTTCGATCACTTTGGCGCAGCGATCCGCCGGGATCGCGTGGCGTTCGGCCATTGCTGCCGTCCGCAGCGCGCCGTTCACGTGCCGCTGATAGCGCGCCTTGATCTCGGGTGGCAGATCGTCGATCCGTGCGGTGACGGCGGAGGTGCCCTTCTCCCAGAGCGGCGTCGCGATTGCGCCGGGTTCGATGAGGATCGCGCGAGCTCCTTGTGGGGCGAGCTCGTTCCGGAGCGCATCCATCCACGCACGAACGGC
The DNA here is from genome assembly GCA_035547035.1 of Mycobacteriales bacterium. Classification (GTDB taxonomy): domain Bacteria; phylum Actinomycetota; class Actinomycetes; order JAFAQI01; family JAFAQI01; genus DASZTV01. The sequence continues at coordinate 24,935 of DASZVL010000003.1, forward strand.
GAACTTCGACGCCGAGTACGGCGCGAGATAGGGCAGAGACATCCGGCCTCCGATCGAGCCAACCGTGACCACGCGACCGCGGTTCGGAATGATTGCTGGCAGCAGCCTCTGGGTCACTGCGAGATGGCCGAACAGGTTGACCTCGAACTGCGTCCGCCATTCCGACAACGGCAGCGCCTCGAACACGCCGCTAACGTTCATTCCGGCGTTGTTGACGACCGCGACGAGGTTGCCGTCGGCGCGGGCGAGCACCTCCTGGCACGCGAGGGCAATCGAGTCCGGTTCCGCCAGGTCGAGCAGCACCGGCTTCGCGACGGGGTCGGGAAGCGGCTCGTCGCGGCGTAGTCCCGGAATCACCGTGTAGCCGGCGTTGGCCAGGCGCAGCGCGGTGGCGTGCCCGATGCCAGTGCTCGCACCGGTGATGAAGATCGTCCCTCGGCTCATGGCGGCAGCGTAGTGGCCCGGATGGCAAGGTGGAGATGTGACATTGAACGTGGCGGTGACGCAGATCGCGTCCGGGCTGGACAAGGCCGACAACATCCGCCGGCTGCGCGCGCTGATCGAGCAGGCCGCCGAGCACGGCGCGGAGCTCGTGGTCGCGCCGGAGGCTGCGATGCACGACTTCGGCGCGCCGGACCTGCCGCTCGCACCGGTGGCAGAGCCACTCGACGGACCGTTTGTGTCGGCTCTCGCCGAGATCGCGAAGCGACGAGGCATCACGGTTGTTGCGGGAATGTTCGAGGTCGCCCAAGGCGACGGCGAGCGCGACGACCGAGTCTTCAACACCGTCGTCGCCGTCGGCGCCGACGGCGACTTGATCGGGCACTACCGCAAGCAGCATCTGTTCGACGCACTCGGCTGGCTGGAGTCCGACCGGCTGCTTCCCGGCGATCCGGTCCAGCGCCTCGTCTTCCAGGTCGCGGACGTGACGGTCGGCGTGATGACTTGCTACGACATCCGCTTCCCGGAGCTTGCGCGTGCGCTGGCCGACGACGGGGTGGACCTGATCGCGGTGCCGTCCGCATGGGTCGCGGGCGATCACAAGCTCGAGCAGTGGCGTGCACTCACTGCGTCGCGCGCGATCGAGAACGTCTGTTACGTGGCCGGAGCGGTCCAGTGCCCGCCGACGTACACGGGCGGCAGCCGGATCGTCGATCCCTGGGGAATCGAGCTCGCCGCGGCTGATCCGCAAGCCGAAGGCATCGTGGCTGCCGAAATCAGTGCGAAGCGCGTGGCGGAGTGCCGCGAGCGGATGCCGAGTCTCGCCAACCGCCGCTGGAAGGTCGAGCCCCGCTAGCCGGCCATCGTGACGGGCATGTTGCGCGCCTATGGTCGCTTGTCTTGCACCAGCTGTGACGCACGCTGACGGGTGACTCCGAAGAGGTTTGCAATCGCGTCTAGAGTCAGACCCTCGTCGCGTAGCGCGATGGCCTCGGCACGCCTCCATCGGCTGCCCGCTTCGACCAGCCGGTGCTGGTTCTCGGTCAGCAGCTCGACGATCAGCGGGCGGTGCTCCAACCGAATGATCTCCTGATAGTCGAGACCGTCCTCCAGCCGCTTCCTGCGGATCAGGTCGGCTCGTTCGATGATCCGGTCGATCGTGTCGCGATTGCGTCGAAGCGCATCGACCAGTGCGTCCAGCTCGCGAAGCGGGCGATCGCCTATCGGGCTCCGCCGCCGCTTCACCCGACGACCTTATGGGGCAATGGCCCTTGCGTCAACGTAGGCAGCGAGATCGCGGACCATCATTTTGCGTATATCACGCTGTGACTAGTGCTTTCGGATGGCAAGGTCCGGGACCTTGTCCTCGTGTGTTGTCAAGGGCCCTTTACCAATACTGAGTCGCGTTGGATCGCCCTGATCCGATGCCCGCTCATCGCGGGATCTATCAACCCAGGAAAGGCAAAGCCATGTCCCGTCTGGCTGTAATGCGGCGTCACCCGTGGCGCACCCTCGGTGTTCTCGCGCCGGCCCTTGCGGCCAGTGCGGTGGCCATTGGTTCCGGTGCCACTTTCACTTCGTCGAGCTCGAACGCGAACAACGTCTTCACGTCCGGAACGCTGCACCACTCCAACAATGGCAGTGGTGACCTCGCGTCGACGACGATTTCCAACATCAAGCCGGGCTTCGGCACCACCGGCAGCAGTGGCGACACCGTGGACCAGTCCGCCTCGTCTGCTGGCTACGGCAAGGTGGTCCTCACGAACGACGGCTCCCTCGGCGGCGAGTTCACCATCTCGCCCTCGGAGTCGGGGACGGCTTACAGCGGCGCGTCACCGTCACCCACGGCCGTCTGCGGCGGCACCTGCTCCGCTCTGGACGGTGCGCTGAAGGTCCGTGTGGTGAAGACCGATTCGAGTGGTGGCGGTTCTGTCCAGCTGTATGACGGGCTCGTCAGCGGGTTGGCGACGGCCAACTTGGGCAGCGCGAGCGGATCGGCGTTCAGTCTCAACGCTGGCGATGTGCGGACCTACGAGGCGTACTTCTACCTGCCGAAGTCCACTGGTAACGCCTACCAGGGTGGCTCCGCGACGGTGAGTCTTGGGTTCAGCGAAGTGCAGCAGTAACCACCGACGACGGTCGCTCATGTGGCCGGCCTCACGCCTGAGGCCGGCCACACTCGGTCAGGAGGAACGATGCGCGCACTGCGGATCCTCGGCGGGCTCCTTGTCGCTGGCGCGACGGTGCTGATCGCCGTGCTGGTCGCGCTGCCGGGCTTCGGCTATCACCACTACGTCATCACCGGTGGTTCGATGACGGGGGCGTTGAACCGCGGATCGCTGGTGATTGACCGTGACGTACCGACGGCTTCGCTGCAGGTAGGTGATGTCATCACGTACGCACCGCCGGCTGAGTCAGGAGTGGTCGGTCTCGTCACACACCGGATCGTCTGGATCGGCCATGACCGCGATGGCCGGAGCTTCCGCACCAAAGGCGATGCGAACGCGGCTGTCGATCCTTGGACCTTTCACCTCATGGCGCGGGTACAGCCGAAAGTGGTGGCGCATCTCGGTGGCGTCGGATACGTCGTCGGGTATCTCAGCCAGCCGCGGCTGCGCATGCTGCTCATCGGCCTGCCTGCTGCGTGCCTGGCCATCTCCCTCCTGGTCGGCCTCTGGCGAGATGCCGGACATGAGCTGCGTGAGCGAGACGCTTCGACATGAGCTCGAGTCGCCGGCTGACGAGTTGCTTGTTCGTGGCCGCGGTCATCGCGGCCGCGGAGGGCGGAGTTGCGGCTGCAGCGGGGTTCACCTCGGCGAGCAGCGCAGCGACCACCTTCCAGGCGGCGATCGACTGGGCGGCGCCGACGGTCTCTGGGGCCACCATCTCGCCCACCTCCGGCGGCGCGGCGGTCGGCAGCCCGGGGTTCCTGCATCAAGGGGGCCTCTATCGCCTGTACGCGAACATCGTGGACTCCAACAGTGGAGTGGCATCCGCTACCGCGAGCCTCCTCAACCTGTCCGGCTCCGGCTCGAGCACCGTGAGTCTTTTCCGCGGCACGTACGGGGTAGGTGGCACCACCTTCAACTTCGCCAGCACAGAGCAAACGGCACTCGCTCTCCTGCCGGAAGGGGCGAGGCAGTTCACCGTCACGGCAGCGGACAACGCGGGCAACGCGACTACGGCCACCTACAGCGTCATGGTCGACAACACCTCTCCGAGCGGGAGCGACATCCAGACCGTGAACGCCACGAGCGGAACGAACGGCCACCCGGAGGTCGGGGACAAGGTCATCTACACGTTCTCCGAGCCAATCGCCCCGACCTCGATCCTGGCCGGATGGGATGGCAGCAGCACCAACGTCGTCTTCAGGTTCCTCAACGGCAACCCGACTGACAGCTTCGCGGTTTACAACGCCAGCAACTCCACGCAACTGCCGCTCGGGCTGGTCAACACCGGCAAGAAGTACGTCACGGGGACCGTCAACTTCGGGGCGACTGGAACGCCATCGACAATGGTGCAGTCGGGATCGACGATCACCGTTACTCTCGGCACCGCCGACAACCTCAACGCCGCCAGTAGTGCCAACGGCGGCGTCAACATGACCTGGACCCCGTCTTCCGCAGCCACTGACCGAGCGGCGAACCCGCTACTGCCGACGGCAGTGCTCGAGTCCGGGGTCGGCGATCTCGACTTCTAACGGCAGGCCAGAGGAGGCGTCAGCCGCGGTTGCGGCGCCAGATCTCGAGGTTGAGGGCGCCGAGATAGCTGACGGCGAACAGCGACGGCAGCATCAGCGCCGCCGCAACGCGGTGACGCCGGCCGAACTCGGCGATGGTGAGCGACAACGCGACCCACAGCACGATCGCCTCGAGCAGCGCGATCCCTGGCTTGCGCAGCCCGAAGAACAGCAGGAGCCACGCGAGGCTCAGCCAGACCGACACGGCGTACGACGAGACAGCGGGTACGTCGAGCGCATCGCGATCGTCGTCAGCGCGCCATGCCAGCCACGCGCCGACCGCCTGGCTCGCGGCGACGATCGACCAGGCAGGTGCGAAGGCGATCGTCGGGCTGGCCCAGCGGGGCTTCTCGAGACCGTCGTACCACTTGCGGCTTACGTTGATGAGCACGGCGCCGGTGGTCGCCGTGGTGGTGATTCCGCCGAGCGATCCCGCGAGCCCGAGGGTGCGAACGGTGTGACTGGAAGGCACGGTTCTGCAGTCTTCCACCGCCTCGATAGGGTGGCCAAATGGCTGAGATCACCTTTGACGGACGGGTAGCGATCGTGACGGGCGCAGGCGGCGGCCTGGGCCGGACCTACGCGCTCGAGCTGGCACGGCGGGGCGCGAAGGTCGTCGTGAACGACCTCGGTGGCTCGGTTGACGGCACCGGCGGCGAGCACACTGCCGCGCAGAAGGTCGTCGACGAGATCACCGCGGGGGGCGGCGAGGCGGTCCCGAGCTACGACTCGGTCTCCACGCCTGAGGGTGGCGAGAACATCGTCAAGACCGCGGTCGACTCGTTCGGCAAGGTCGACGTGGTGATCAACAACGCCGGCATCCTGCGCGACAAGTCGTTCGCGAAGCTCACGTGGGAAGACCTCGACGCTGTGCTCGACGTGCACCTCAAGGGTGCCTTCTACGTCTCCCAGCCGGCGTTCAAGGTCATGAAGGAGAACGGCTATGGCCGGTTCGTCTTCACCGCATCGAATGCAGGCGTGTTCGGCAACTTCGGCCAGACCAACTACGGGGCCGCGAAGATGGGCCTCGTGGGCCTGTCCAACATCATCGCGATCGAGGGCGAGAAGGCAGGCATCAAGTCCAACGTCCTGTGCCCGGTCGCCGCGACCCGGATGACGATGGAGCTGCTCGGCGACTTCGCGTCACAGCTGGAGCCCGAGCTCGTCACTCCGCTCGTCACCTACCTCGCGTCCGAGGCCTGTGACAAGACGCACGAGATCTTCTCGGCGGCCGGCGGCCGCTACGCCCGGGTGTTCGTCGGGCTCGCCCCGGGCTGGTACGGCGGCAAGGGCCACGTCCCGACTGCCGAGGACGTGCTCGACAACATCGACCAGATCGAGAAGCAGGACGGCTACATCGTGCCCGGTTCGGTCGGCGACGAGCTCGGCGCACTCGTGAGCGTGCTCGCGGGGTGACCCTGCTGCGCGATGTCGCCGCCGTTCTCGGCGGCGTCGTCGTCATCCTCACGAGCATCAGCGTCCTTCGGACGCTGATCGTCCCGCGCGCGAGCATCGGACGCATCGCACGGATCGTGGACCTCGTCACCGATGCCGCCTTCCGCGTCGCCACCAGGCGCGTGAGGTCGTACGAGGAGCGCGACACGATCCTCGCCGCCCAAGCCGCGGTCTACCTCGTCGTGCTTCTCGCCACCTGGCTGGCGGGGTACTTCGTGGGTTACGGGTTGTTGCTGTGGCCGGCCACCCACCACATCGGCTACGCATTTCGCGAGTGCGCGTCCTCGATGTTCACTCTCGGCTTCGTGCCGCCGGCCAGCAAGGAGACGGTGGCCGTCGACGTGCTCGCCGCGGCCTCCGGCCTGTTCGTGATCGCCGCTCAGATCGGATACCTCCCCACCCTGTACGGAGCGTTCAACCGGCGCGAGACCGAGGTGACGCTGCTCGGCTCGCGTGCCGGAACGCCGCCGTGGGGCCCGGAGCTGCTCGCGCGCACCAAGTACGGCATCGGCAGCCACGCTGACGATCTGCCGGCCTTCTACGCCGCGTGGGAACGCTGGGCAGCCGATGTTGCGGAGAGCCACGCGAACTATCCGATCCTCATGCGGTTCCGCTCGCCGCAACCGCTGTCGTCCTGGCTGGTCGGTCTGCTCGCGGTGATGGACTCGGCGGCAATGCTGCTCGCCGTCGCACCGAGCCGCGAGCGCCTCGAGCCGCGGCTGTGCATCCGCATGGGCTTCACTGCGCTGCAGCAGATGGGCCGCGCCGTCGGAATGCCGGTCGACCACGATCCCGACCCGGACGGCCAGACCATCCTCACGTTCGAGGAGTTCCGAGCCGGCGTCCAGCGCCTGCTCGATGTCGGGTTCGAGGTAGAGCGGACTGCCGAGGAAGCCTGGCCGCACTTCAAGGGCTGGCGCGTGAACTACGAGCCGATCGCCTACACCCTTGCCTACAAGACGGACGCAGTTCCCGCGCTCTGGTCCGGGCCGCGCCGGTGGCCGCACGAGCCGATGCCGCCGGTCCGCCCGCCAAACCGCGCTCCCGGGGGCGACACGCCTAGCGTCAAGAAACCTGCGCTACCCGCAGCACGCCGTCAGAAGTGAGCCAGCCGAGGACGTCACCGACCAGCTGGGGCTCGGTGGCGAGCCGCGCATCGGTGAGCAGGGGAGTCATGGTGTCGTCCCACGCCCGCAGTGTGACTTCCGTCGGCTGAGCGTCTGCCGCGAAGCCGAACATCTGGAGCGGCTGGCTGCTCAGCAGTGCGCCGGACGCGCCGACACCGACTACGCGCTGGTCGAGCTGTGTGATTGTGCCGTCGGCGTCGCGCACCGCATCGGTGTAACGCGCGTTGTTGTCGCCGCCCTGCCAGATGTCCCAAGCCACACGCCCGGCCGCCGCGTAGATCCGGATCGCTGCGAACTGCGGCAAAGCTCCGGAGAGCTCGGTCTCCTTACCTGTCGCGAGGTTCGCGGCGAGAATGCGCCCGCTGGGCTTCGCGTAGTACAACGTTGCGCCACTGATCGCTGCGGCCTGCCACAGACTGTCGCCCTGCTTGGCGTAGATCCTGTCCTCGCCCGTGACGAGGTTGCGCACGTGCAGTCGGCGGGCGAACTCGCCGGCTGCCTGCTCGCGATATGCGATCCATCTGCCAGACAGCGATACGCCGGCCGTCGGTACGACGTGATGGATCGACGTCGAATGCTTCTTTCCCACGACGTGCAACGTTCCCGGGTATCCGGTCTTCGAGGTCACGTACGCGTAGCGCGAGCCCGACACCTGGACGTTGCGGACGAGCGGTCCGGACGGTTTCGCCAGCGTCGTGGGAGCGCCGAGGTGGAGGCGAATCCCGGCTCCGGACAGCGCACGACTTCGGAGTGCCAGCCTCGGCGTCGAGCTGCCGTGGCGCAGTGCATCGTCGATATCGAGCAGGCGGTCGCCGGCCAGGTCGAACGACACGGCGGTCGCACGCGAACGGGGTGGGGCCTCGAGCTTGACCACGTGCTTCGCGCTGGTGGCCCGCCACAGCATGTTGCCCGTCCGCGGCGTCGAGATCGCGATCCCGTATGCCGATCGCAGCGAGCCGAACATCGGGTGGCGGGTGCCGACGACAGTCTTGTGGCTTGGCGAAATCGTCGCCAGAACGGCGTTGGCGCCGCCAGCCGAGAACCGCTGCCAGACCAGATGGTCGCCGTGGATGAGCGCGACCGGTCCGAATCGCTCGTCCGCGCCTGACGGGCGGATCGCGCGCCTCCCGTCGAGCGGTACGAGCTCGCCGTGGTTAGGGCGGGACTCCCCGCCGGTCGTGCAGGCCGCGTACTGCTTCGAGACGCTCCAGCAGATGACCTGGGCAGCCTGCCCTGGCCGCATGTGCAGGCCCAGCGATAGGTGACGTGCCGATGTCGGGTCTTCGTACCGGATGTATACGGCATGGCCGCTGATGTCGCCGATGACCACGCCATCCGGGCCGATCCCGGTGAAGACCTCGAACGGGCGCGTCCCGAACGGGTTGGCCCATGTGGTCCGGACACCGGCCAGGCTTTCGAACACCACTGTGCCGTCAGCAGACATCGAGAGGACGCCGCCGGGTGCGGCCGACAAGTAGCGGGCGTCCGGCGGGAGGGTGAGCGTTCCGTGGCTTCCGGTCGTCACGTCCCACCAGTCGATGCGAGACACATCAGAGGTGTGCTGGGCCGTGACGAGAGCGCCGGCCACCGACCAGTTCTCAAGATCGGCGATCTCGTCCGTGGCGGCGAGCCGCGACTTCGTGCCGTTCGCCGCCCGGGCGATCACGACGTAGGGCGTCGCCGCGGCCAATCCGCTAGTCCCGGAAACGTCGCTTGCGAGGCGATGCTGCAGCTCGTAGACGAGCAGCTGGTGCGACCCGCCAATCAGCGTGACGACGTCGCGTTGCGTGCTCGCCGTGCCGCCGACTGCGATGGTTGGCGTCGAGGTCGACGCAACCGCGGGCAATGCGAACGCCACGAGCGCCGTCAGGGCGGCGACGGGTGCGGTGAGCAGAGCGAACACAGGGACGGCTGGGCGACCGAACATGCCTTCTCTACGTCGGAGCACTCCCCGACGTTGACAGGGCTCATCTACGCTGATCCGCATGTCCGAGCTGCTCATCCCGGAGCGCGCGTGCCTGGTTCACATCGGGTTCCCCAAGACCGGAACGACGTCGATCCAGCGCTCACTCCACCAGGCGCGGGAGGAGATGCGCGGCATCGGTGTGCTGTATCCCGGCACGGATCGGTACCACAAGATGCCCGGCATCGCGATCACGCAGGCGCCAGGACGGCTGGGCGACCGGCCGGCAAACGAGGACGACTGGAAAGAGCTCGTCGACGAGACCAATCGCGCCGGCGACCGGCGCGTGATCATCAGCAGCGAGTGGCTCAGCCAAGCCACTGATGAGCAGGCTCAGCGGGTCGTCGACGATCTCGGTGGCGACCGCGTCCACGTCCTCGCGACGCTCAGGCCGCTGTCGAAGATCCTGCCGTCGTCATGGCAGCAGTACCTGCAGAACGGCGTGAAGGTCGACTACGACACGTGGCTGCGGGGGATCTTGCTCGAGCCGCCGTACGACAAGCCGACGCCGACGTTCTGGATGAGGCACCGCCACGACGAGATCCTCGCGCGGTGGGCGAAGGCGGCCGGCGCCGACCACGTCACCGCGATCGTCGTCGACTCACGCGACCACCAGCTGCTCCTCCGGCAGTTCGAGTCCTTGCTCGGGTTGCCTGACGGCCTGCTGGTCCCCGGCCCGACCGAGCGCGACAACCGGTCGCTCAGCTGGGGCGAGGCCGAGATGCTGCGACTCGTCAATACCGAGTTCAAGAAGCGCAAGTGGCCCGACCGCTTGTACCGCGACGCGATCCGCAACGGAGTCGTCAACCGATTGGCGCTGAGCCGGCCGGCCGCTACTGATCTCCAGCCGATCCCGACTCCCGACTGGGCGCTCGAGCGCGCCGCAGAGGTTGGCAACGAGATCGCCGACGGCATCGCGGCGCTGGGCATCCGCATTGTTGGCGACATCGAGGCGCTTCGCGCCCGGGAGACCGCGAAGCCTGCCGTTGAGGGCACGCCGACCTTGCCGGTCGGCCTTGCGGCTGAGGCGGTCATCGCGGCGATTGCCGCGATGACCCGGGCACAGCCGAAGGGTCCGAAGGCCCTGGCGGCGAAGGCTCAGGCCGGCGACGGCCCTGCGGCCAGGCGTCTACTTCGGCGGCGGTAGCACCTTCGCCGGCTGGCGCTTCGCGGTGGCGAGCGCTCGCCGCCGCGCCGCCCACAGTCGTAGTCGCCGTGCCCTTCGACGTACGACCCGCTCCGCCTTCGTGACGGCCGTCTTGACCGGCATCGCTTCCTCATCCGCTTCGTCCGCGGCCGCGTCGGCAGGGGAGACGATCAGGCCGCAGCGGTAGAGGATCGCCACTACTGACCCCACCCCGGCAGAGACCGGAAGGTCGGCGGGACGGGTGGCAGCGGGCGGTGCCGCATCGACCCGTGACAACGCCGCAGGGTCACCGATGATGCGGACGCCGAGACGCTCGATTCGTTGCACCGCGTGGGCTGCGGCCGCAGCCGCTCGCTCCTGTGCCCACATGGGCGTGATGATGCGCTGCTCATCCGGTGCCGGGGTGCGGCGCAGCATCCGCCAGATCACGCCGTTGCGAATGAAGTTGTGGTAGATCTCCTCGGGCCAGTCGTGCTCCGCGAACTCGAGGTTGATCTGGCGGATCAGCTCGATCTCGGCTGCTGTGAGCGACCTGTTGGTTCCCGGCGAGGCGGGGACCAGCAATCCCTGCGGAACCCCGAGCAGGCCCTCGAACGCGCGGAGGAGTCCGTCGCGGTCCCGCTCGTCGACCACGACGACGGACACGCGGTCGGGTCCGACCGCCTTGGCCCACTTCGTGACGAGCTTGCCGTGCCGGTGGCGCCGCCAGAACGACGGCGTCGGATGCCGGTACGGCGCGCGGTTGAACATCGCGTCGAGCCACTCGTCGTACGGCGTCGTCAGGCGGTTGCGGACGTACTGCTGCCAGGCCGACGGCAGGATCTTCGCGAGCGGTCGAAGGGTGAGGACGATTTGGAGCCGGTCGCGGCCGATCGCGTCGACGATCTCACCGACGGTCTGCTCACTGGCGTCGCACAGGAACTCGCTACTCAGCAGCACCCGCGGTGCCTCTACCCGATGCAGGTCGGCGACCAGGTTGCGCCAGAGCGCAGCGCTGGGTGACGCGTCACCGCTCAGACCTGTGTTCTCGGTGATCGACAGGATGGCGCGCCGCACGTTGCGGCGGTTCTGGCCGACCTGGCGAACGCCGTGCTCCTCGAGCGCCGGCAGCGAGCGGCGCAGGCTGGTTTGTAGTGCTGTCGTACCCGTCTTGAAGGGTCCGATGTGCAGCAGAATTGAGCCCTCAGGGATGAGGAAATCGTCGGCAGGCACCGTCCGCCTCTCGTCGGCTTCCGCCAACGATTATCTGCGACGTGGCCTCGAGTCGTAGTCCCGCAACGCCGCTTCGGCCGCTTCGAGCTTGGCCCGGAGGTCAGCGCGTTGTGCCTCGACGACCGAACGGCACGACTCGACCGCCTCGACGAGCGCGTCGCGGAGGGCATCGTCGTCGAGGTGCTCGGCCAGGGCGCTGACCGCGCCCGGTCGCAGCGGCGTGGGGCGAGCCAGCCGGCGGGCGCCGCGCTGGGCCTCGATGGACCAGCCGCCGTCCCGGAACCGCAGCGTCACCGCGAGCGGCGGGACGCGCTTGGCCGGAGCGGGCCGCTTCGCGGGAGCTCGCCGCTTCGCGGGCGCAACCGCGGCCTTGGCGGGAGCCGGCGGGGCCTTCGCGGAAGCCGGCGGGGCCTTCGCGGGAGCCGGCGCCGTGCGGCCGGGGAGGCCGAGCTCGTTCGGGGCGAACGGCACCTCGTCCTTGCCGAGCCGGACGACGACGAACTCACCCTCCTTGGGGTCGCCGACGCGGATCACGTTGCCGCGGGTGCCTGCCGCGACCGCCGCCGATGCGGCGCGGATCACCACCCGCGGTTTCTCCCCAGCTCTGACCTTCTCCCGCAGTGAGGCGACGTCCTCGTCGGTCAGTGCGGGTGGTGTGGCTGCAGTCTTCCGCGTAGGCACGTCGAAATCGTAGGCGTACGGTTCGGGCATGCTCTATCGCCGCGTGGGGGACGTCCCGGCGAAGCGCCATACCCAGCATCGCGATGCAGCCGGGAACCTGTATGCCGAGGAGCTGATGGGCGAGGAAGGGTTCAGCTACGACTCCGCACTCCTCTACCACCGCGGGATCCCGTCAGCGATAACAGCGGCGAGACCCTGGCAAGCCGAAGGCGCAGCTACGACACCGAACGCGCCGCTCCTCCCGCGCCACTTCCGCCTCCACGAGCTCACGCCCGACTGGGAGCAACGAGATCCGGTGACCGGTCGTCAGCTGGTGCTGGGCAACGCCGACGTGATGATCAGGTACGTCGTCGCGGGAGCCACGTCGCCGTACTACCGCAACGCGATCGGTGACGAGTGCTGTTACGTCGAGGCCGGTGCCGCAGTCGTCGAGACGGTCTTCGGACGCTTGCCGGCGCGACAGGGCGACTACGTCATCATCCCGCGCGCGACGACGCATCGTTGGGTGCCGATGCACGGTGAGCCGTTGCGGATCTACGCGATCGAGGCGGCTAGCCACATCGGGGCGCCGCGGCGCTATCTGTCGCGCAACGGGCAGTTCCTCGAGCACTCGCCGTACTGCGAGCGCGATCTCCACAGCCCCGAGGAGCCATTCCTCGGCGACGGCGCCGACGTCGAGGTCTTCGTCAAGCACCGAACCGACAACGGCGTCGGCGGGACGGTCTACACCCAGCAGGCGCATCCGTTCGACGTGGTCGGATGGGACGGCTGCCTCTACCCGTACACGTTCAACATCGCGGACTTCGAGCCGATCACCGGCCGCGTGCACCAGCCGCCGCCGGTTCATCAGGTCTTCGAGGCGACCAACTTCGTCGTCTGCAACTTCGTGCCGCGCAAGGTCGACTACCACCCGCTCGCAGTGCCGGTGCCCTATTACCACTCCAACGTCGACAGCGACGAGGTGATGTTCTACTGCGGCGGCGACTACGAGGCGCGCAAAGGCTCCGGGATCGGTCTTGGCTCGGTGTCGCTGCATCCCGGCGGCTTCACTCACGGCCCGCAGCCTGGAGCCGTCGAGCGCAGCCTCGGGGTGGAGATGTTCGACGAGCTCGCGGTGATGGTCGACACGTTCCGGCCGCTCGGGATCGGCGCGGGCGGGTCGGCCTGTGAGGACCCGGCGTATGCGTGGAGCTGGGCGCGCTGAGGCGCCGGTCGAATGACTGAGTGCTACCCGCTCGGCGTCTACAGCCGCGGCGGTGGCGCCAAGCGGATCGGCGTCCGGGTGGGGTCGCACGTTCTCGACCTGACCCGAACCGCACGCCAGCTCGACCTGCCGTGGGCGGATCTCGTGCGCGGCCCGAACCTCAACCCGGTCCTCGCCGCCGGACCGTCCGTCTGGCGTGAGATCCATGCGGCGTTGCCGACGCTCGAGGGGCCACGGTTGCCACTGTCCGCGGTCCGGCTTCACCTGCCGTTCGAGGTCGCGGACTACGTCGACTTCTACGCCAGCGAGCATCACGCGGCGCGGCTTGGGCGGATCCTGCGACCGGGACAGGAGGCGTTGCCGCCCGCGTGGCGTCATCAGCCGATGGGCTACCACGGACGCTCGGGCACCGTGGTGGTCGCCGGGACGCCGGTACGACGGCCCTGCGGCCAGCACCGCACGCCGCACGGCGACGTCGTGACCGGTCCGAGTGAGCGCCTCGACGTCGAGGTCGAGGTCGGCTTCGTCGTCGGAACGGCCACCGAGCTCGGGTCGTCGGTGCGAGTCGAGGACTTCGCTGGCCACGTGTTCGGTGTCGTGCTGGTCAACGACTGGTCGGCACGTGACCTGCAGGCGTTCGAGACCGTGCCGCTCGGCCCGTTCCTCGGCAAGTCGTTCCAGACCTCGATCTCGCCGTGGGTGGTCTCGCTGGCCGCGCTCGATGCGGCGAGGGTCCCGGTGCCCGCCTCCGGCAGCGAGGTGCCGTCGCACCTCCTCGAAGGAGAGCCGTGGGGTCTCGACATCGAGCTCGAGCTGCGGGTCAACGGCGAGCTGGTCTCCCGGCCGCCGTACCGCTCGATGTACTGGTCGCCGGCGCAGATGCTGGCGCACCTGACCTCGAACGGCGCGTCGCTTCGGACCGGCGATCTGTTCGCGTCGGGCACCGTCAGCGGCCCTGCCGACGACCAGGTCGGCTCGTTGATCGAGCTATCGAACCGGCCGTTCCTGGCCGACGGCGATGAGGTGGTCATCACCGCCACCGCGCCGGCTGCCGACCGTGGGCGGCTCGACCTCGGCGAGGTGCGGGGCCGCGTCCTCCCGGCGGACTAGTCGTCTGAGCGGACGATTGCCTTGAGCGCTGCGTCGACGTGGTTGTTTGCCGTGGTGATGCTGCCGACTCGGCTGAGCAAGAACGAGAACGTGACGAAGCGGCCGCCCCGGGTCTGGGCGTAGCCGGACAGGCTCGTGATGTGCGTGAGCGTGCCGGTCTTCGCGTGAACTACCCCCTTCATGTGCCGCCCGCACATCCGGTACTGCAGCGTGCCGCCCGGCTGACACGACGCGGGCAGCCCGGCATAGACCACTCGATACGCCGGGGGGAGGCCCGTGAGCCGGGCGAGCCAGGCGACGTAGGTGCCCGGCGTCTCGCGGTTGGCGTAGGACAACCCTGACCCGTCCTCGATCCGGCCGATCGGAAGGCCGAGGCTGCGGGCAAGATGCCGGATCGCGGCAAGGCCGGAGGTCCGGCTGCCGTGGCCGGCGTACTGGTAGCCGAGCTCGCGCAGCATCATCTCGGCGTAGTAGTTGATCGACTCGCGCAACGTCATCCGCACGATCTTCGACAGCGGCCGTGACTCGTGCTGGGCGAGTGAGAAGACCGCCGTCGGAGCGGCACCAATCCGGGTTGGTCCGGCGACATGTATCCCGGCGGTCTTGAGCGCCTGCCGCCACAACCCGGCGTTGGCGTGGCTCGGGTCGGCGAGGAAGGTCCGGCTCGATCGCCAGTTGTCGTTGTCGACGCTGAAGGCGTCGACGGCGCCGGACTCGCCGGGCAGGAAGTCGTGCTTCCACCCCGGGGCACGCGTCTTGTGGGAGTAGCGCGTGTCATCGACGACGAGACTGCCGGTCACCCGTCGAAGTCCCGTGTCGCGAAGCTTCCTGGCGAGGGCGCCGAGATTGTGCCGGGTGAGGGTCGGGTCCCCGCTACCTACGAGCACCAGGTCGCCGGTCAAGGTGCCGCCGATCGGCGCGGCCGTCCCGGACACCTTCGTGTCGTAGCGGTAGCTCGCCCCGACTTGCTCGAGCAGAGCGACCGTCGTGAAGATCTTCTCGTTGCTTGCGGGCGCGCTTGACCGGTTGGGACCGTGCGAGATGCTGCCGAGCCCGGAGACCGAGACCTTGTAGTGCAAGCGACCGGCCGTGCTGCCGCGCAAGGCCGCCTGGACCTGTTCGGTGAGGCGTGTGAGCGCGTCAGTCGACGTAGGTGTCGGCGTCGGACTCGCGGTAGGCGAGGTCGACGTCGACGGTGAGGGCGTCGGCGACGGCGTGGGCGACGCGGCGAAGCCGAAGGATCCGCCGAGCACGCTCGACACGATCACTGCCGCGCCGAGGACGGCGAGTCTGGGGGAGGCCATTGCGCACCTACCGTATGTCGTCATGACGGACGAGGCTGCCAAGTCGGGTGTCGGTGTCGGACCGCATCCTCAGCCGTGGCCCGAGGACCCCAGGTACGACGCGGAGCTCCTGAAGCACGGCGATCGGCGCAACGTCGTCGACCGATACCGGTACTGGTCGAATGAAGCGATTGTGGCCGACCTGGCGTTACAGCGCCGCGACTTCCACGTGGCGATCGAGAACTGGCAGCACGACTTCAACATCGGGACCGTCGTGCGCAACGCGAACGCGTTCCAGGCCGCCGCGGTTCACATCGTGGGAAACCGTCGCTGGAACCGCCGCGGTGCGATGGTGACGGACCGGTACGTCGACGTGCGCCATCACGCGAGTGTCAGCGAGCTGGCGGCCTGGGCGGCGAGCGAGACGTTGCCGCTCGTCGGCGTGGACCTCCTGCCAGGCTCGGTGAGCATCCTCGGGGCCGAGGTGCCGCGACGGTGCGTTCTGGTGTTCGGCCAGGAAGGGCCGGGATTGTCCGAAGCAGCGAGGAGCGCCTGTGCTGCCGTCTTGCACATCCCGCAGTTCGGCTCGACCCGGTCGATCAACGCCGGCGTGGCCAGCGGGATCGCGATGTTCGAATGGTTGCGCCGCTACGGCTGAGGATCGGGTTCGACCGTGCAGCGGGCCGGGAGCACGTTGAGCAGGACGGGGTAGGCGCGGCAGATCGGCGGCCGCTCGTCGTGGGCGGTGCACAGCCTGGTGGCGGAGTCGAACCGGTCGCACTGGTAGGCGTGCATCCCGTCGATCCGCTCGCCGGTCGCGACCCAGTGTGCCGCGGCGAAGCTGAGGTCGGCGGAGTGCGTCGTGCCGGCGGACTGCCGGATGTCAGCCGGCCCGAGCGGGTACCAGATCGGGTCGCAGCAGTCGCCGCACGCCGTACAGGTCCCGGGCACTCCGGCAGGATAGAGCCGTGAATCTGCCTGACTGGCTGGCCAGCACCGTTGCCTCCGACGCCACCGGCGGTGAGGGCGTTCTCGGCGACGGGATCCGCGCGCTGTCCGTGGAGCGCACCGTGGCCGGTCCCGCCCTGGTCGTCGAAGTCTCCCTGAACGACAACCTCGCGATGAAGGAGGTGCCGGCGGCGGTTCCGGGTCCCGGAACCGTGCTGGTCGTGGCGGGAGCAGCGAAGTCGCGGACCGCGGTGCTGGGCGACCTCGTGGCAAGGGAGCTGCTCGCCGCAGGCGTCGTCGCCGTCGTGACTGACGGACCGATCCGTGACTCGCGGGCAGTCGCGGAGCTCGGTCTCGCGGTGTGGGCCAAAGGTACGACGCCCGTCGCGTCGGCCAAGAAGGGCCCGGGGCACGTGGGTGGATCGGTCGAGATCGCAGGCGTCACGATCAACGACGGCGACGTGGTCGTCGCAGATGCCGACGGCGTGGTGGTCTGGCCCGCGGGCCGGGTCGAGGAGCTGATCGCGAAGGCCGAGACGAAGCAGCGCGCCGACGAGGAGCGACTCGCCGCACTCACCACGGGCTGAGGCGGTCGCATGCTCGCCCGGTACCGCGAGGTGCTCCGGGAACCTCATGTCGCGCGGTTGCTCGCGACCGCGTTGATCGGGCGGATGCCGCAAGGCATGTCGACCCTCGCCATCCTCCTGCTGCTGACACCGAAGTTCGGCTATGGCAAGTCGGGAGCCGTCGCGGGGCTCGCCGTTGCCACGTCCGGGGCGTCGAACGTCCTGATCGCGCGTGCGGTCGACCGGCTCGGAGCGCGGGTCGTCCTCGCACCCGCCGCGACGTCGTACTGCGTCCTCGCCATCGTGTTGGCGCTGGTCGGCCGGCGGAGCTACCCGACCGATCTGCTGATCTGTGCGGCGCTCGGGGTCGCGGCGGCGCCGGTGTCCTCGGTCTCCCGCGCGACCTGGCCGAGGCTGCTGGGCGACGAGGCCGCGCAGGTTCTCTACGGGCTGGAGGCGACAGCGCAGGAGCTCGTCTTCATCGCCGGTCCGGCGCTGGTCGCACTGGTGGCAGGCACTGTCAGCGCGCGCGCAGCGTTGATCCTCAGCGGCAGCCTGGGCCTGGTCGGAGTGCTCGGTTTCGTCAGCGCGCCCGCGTTTGCTGCGGCCGTGCCGCGGCGTGACCGCAGCACGCCGCGGGTTCCGGTGCTCCGCACCCGCGTGCTGAGCTACGCCTTCGTCGGCGCGGCCCTGACGACAGGGTTCTCGATGACCGAGATCGCGACCGTCGCGTTCGTCAGCGGGCGGCATGCGACGGCTGCCTCCGGTGTGGTGCTCGCGATCTGGAGCGCCGGCTCGCTGATGGGAGGCCTCGCCCTTGGCGCCGGTACGTCGCGGGTGACGGACCGGGCGCTGTCGGTCGGGGTCTCGCTCGTCGGCATCGGCCTGGCGCTGAACGCAATCGCTCCCGGGAGGGTGGGGCTGGCGGCGATCCTGTTCGCCGGCTCCACGGCGACCGCGCCGGCACTCGCGCGGCTTTACACGCGGATGGGCAGTGTCGCGCCGCGCGGCGCGACCACCGAGGCCTTCGGGTGGCTGTCGGTCGGCTTCCAGATCGGCTCGTCGTTGGGCGCTGCGGCCGGCGGCGTGAGCGTGGATGGGCCAGGGCCCCGCGCGACGTTCGCCATTGCCGGTGCTTCCGCGCTGCTGGGCCTGCTCGCGATCCGCTGGCGCCCGGTAGCGTCGTACGGTGCCGTCCGACAAGCTGCCGATCAAGATGCTGCATGACCGGGTCCTCGTCAGCATCGACAGCGAGTCGGCTGAGCGCCGCTCGACCGGCGGGATCGTGATCCCGGCGACTGCCAAGATGGGTCACCGACTCGCCTGGGCGGAGGTCGTCGCCATCGGGCGCACGGTTCGCACGATGGAGGTCGGTGACCGTGTGCTGTTCGACCCGGAAGACCGGGCCGAGGTCGAGCTGCACGGGACCGGCTACGTGCTGCTGCGCGAGCGGGACATCCACGCCGTCGCTGCGGAGCGCCTCGAGGACACCGAGGCTGCGCCGGGCCTGTACTTGTAGGGCAGGAGTCGCGTGAAGGCGCGACGAAGTCCATGACCATGCGCCGCGCACTAGCCGTTCTGACCCTCGTCGCCGTCGCGATTCCGTCTTACGGCGCAGTCGCCGCCCCGCAGGGGCATGCGACAAGCGGCTGGGTCAACCACGACAACGACGCGTGGGCCGGCTCGTCGTCGAGCGCGCTGTCCAACCCGCAGGGCTGCGACCCGATCGACCCGGCGCAGTGCATGCTGCCGTATCCGAACGACTGGTTCACGAGCAGCGACCCGACCAGCGCTACCGGCCGCCGGCTGGACCTCAATCCGCTTGCTATGCCGCGCAACATCGCCGGACTGCCGATCGCGCCGAGTGCCTGGAACACCAGCGACGGTTTCAGCGCCGGCTCGGAGATCCTCACCCTCGTACCGGGCATGACGCACAACGCCGATCTCGCGGCGTCACGGCTGCCGACCGACGTGAACCTCGCGGTCAACGACAAGCCGAATCTCGGCGTCGTGCTGTTCGACGCGACGACCGGCCGGAAGTGGCCGGTGTGGGCAGAGATCGACCACTACACGACCGAGGCGGGTGTGCTGCCGGCCGGCACGACGAGCCCGATCCAGCAGGACCTGATGATCCACCCGGCGATGAACCTGATCGACGGGCACCGGTACGTCGTCGGGTTGCGCCATCTGGTGACCGACAACGGGCAGACCGCGAAGCAGTCGTCGGCGTTCGCGACGTACGTGAACGACTACCGCACCCACACCACCGGCGGCGACGCGCGCGCCACGCACATGGACGGCGTCTTCGACGACCTGAAGGAAGCCGGCTGGAACGTCTCGTCCAACCCGAAGGACCTCTATCTCGCGTGGGACTTCACGACGGCCTCGTCGCAGAACGTCGCCGGCCGCCTGCTCGCGATCCGCGACGACGCGTTCGAGCAGCTCGGCGAGACCAAGGCGCAGATCGACGCCGGCAAGGTCGCCGGCCGGGCGCCGTCGTTCACGATCTCGAACGTTCACAACTACACGGCGAAGGAGAACGCGAACATCGCGCGGCAGATCAACGGCAGCTTCACGGTGCCGTGCTACATCGTGCCGTCGTGTTCGGTTCCGGTGAAGTGCGAGAACCTCCCGGACAGCCCGTTCGACGACTGCCCGACGCCGGGGGTGTTCGCCTACAAGGACCCGACCGATCCCGACTCCGAGCCGACCCAGGCGCCCGGCAACCAGACGTACCAGGCCGCGTTCACCTGCAACGTGGGCCGGCACGGCTTCCACTCGGGCCGGATGTACCGGCCGGCCGAGTACGGCCATGGGCTGTTCGGTGGCCGTAGCGAGGTGAACTCCTCGCCGCAGACCGAGATGGCCGACCGCGAGGGCATGCTCTACTGCGCGGTCAACTGGTTCGGCTTCGCGAACGCCGACGTCCCGAATGCGATCCTCGCGCTGTCGAACCTGTCGGTGTTCCCGATCCTCGCCGACCGCACCGAGCAGGGTGAGCTCAACTTCCTCTATCTCGCGCGACTCATGATCTCCCCCCATGGCTTCGCGAAGAGTCCGGCGTTCCAACGCCACGGCAAGACCTTCATCAACCTGCACGACGGCGTCTACTACGACGGCAACAGCCAGGGCGGGATCTACGGCGGCACGGTCTGCGCAGTCTCGATCGACGTACGCCGCTGCGCGCTCGGCGTGCTCGGCATGGACTACCCGCTGCTGCTGCCGCGGTCGGTCGACTACGTCGCGGACAAGCCGCTCACCGAGGTCGTCACCAGCGACGGCATCCAGATCGTCTCCGACCCGGCGGGCATCGACCCGGGGAACCTGTACGGGTCGATCGGGTACTCGAACATCCTCGACACCTTCTATCCCGACCAGTCACAGCGTCAGCTGCTGCTCGACATCCTGTCCTCGCTGTGGGATCGCGACGACCCTGACGGCTACGCCAGCCACATGACGTCGTCGGCAGTCGGAGGGCTGCTGCGCGACTGCACCGGGCAGGGCGTCGTACCAGTCGCGAAGGTCGACACGACGTGCCCGGTGGCCACGCCTGACCACCACGTGCTGCTGCAGGCCGCGTGGGGCGACCACCAGGTCGCCAACATCACGGCGTTCGACGAAGCGCGGACCATCGGCGCCCGCGCGGTCGGCCTGCCCGCGACGTCGAACCGGCTCGGCAGTGGCGACGCGCTGCTCGCGAGCCGGCTGTGCAGCCACGAGCCGAAGCACAACGTGACGGACGATCCGGTCGACGGCAACTACTGCTGGAAGGCGTCGTCGGTCTTCTGGAACATCAAGCCGATCAAGCACTACCCGTACGACGGGTCGGCGATCGCGCTGTTCGACGGTGGGCACGACAACGCGGCGCTGCCGTTCTCGACGGATCCACCGCCGCCGTCAGACATCCCGCAGCCGGACACCGCGACGAACCACGACCCGCACGAAGGTCCGCGTCGGGCCTGTGCGGCGCAGGATCAGAAGGGTGCGTTCTTCCATGTGCACCACGGCTATGTGACTGAGCCGAAGCAGCAGTTCACGAACGGTCACAAGCCGGTGGGCCCGCCGTACTTCGACGGCAACTTCAACGGAGTGTGCTCACTCCCGTAGCCGCTCAGGCCGAAGGTGCGCAGGCCCGGCACCGCTTGAAGCGTCCCTGCCATCCTTGCGTCTGAGGATGTCACGAATCTCAAGCGGTGCGTGGGCACCGATCGCCACGTCCGGGAGCGCTTCGAGTATGACCTTGCGCCAGCGTGTCTTCGGCAGAGCCGTGATCAGCCGGCGCAGCCGCTCGGCGTCGGTTTGCCGGCCGCGTATCGCGCTCGCGACAAGGCCGAGCGCTTCGTCGGCGGACCGCTGATTGGCGAGCAGATCGACGGCGGTTCGCTCGATTCGGGTACGCCGGGGCACCAGCGCCGGATGAACCTCACCATCGCTGAGCGTCCGGGAACGGTGGATGGCAAGACCAGGGACGGTCAGGTGGATGGCCTCCGCTGCCGGCACGAGTCGCCACAGCGCGCCGGCCGTCTGATGGCTCAGCGTCGAGCCGTCTCCCGCACAGAGCAATGCGGCGAACTGCATCGTGACGACCGGGAGCGGCCCGCTGAAGGTCACGAACACTCGCGGAAACGGACTCTGCCAGCGTCCCGCCTCCACGAGCCAGTGCGCGCGCTGATCGGACAGGCCGGCTTGGCGGCACGCGTAGATGCCGATCGCGCCTGCGCTGTCAGCACCGAGGGCGGCTAGGCGTGGGTCGCGAAGCGGGTTGATCACCGCCAAAAGGTGCCGCCGCGAGCCGGGTCGGTCATGCGCTGCTACCGAGGTTGTGGTCCACTCGCGTCGTCGACATCGGTTCGTGAAGGGTTGCGGGTAGCCCGCTACTGATAACCCTTCACGAACCCGCGAGCTGCGGCCAGGTGGCGGCGAAGCCGGGGTGCAGGTCGAGCGCCGCGACGGCCTCGCTGGCCACCCAGCGCATCTCGGCGGTCTCCCGGCTGCGGGGCTTCGCGCGCAGCGGGGTCGCAATCGTCGCGATCACGGTCCAGTAGGACCAGCCGCCATGGTCGTCGTCGTGGATCCGATCGACGGTGACGCCGTCGACGGCCATCTCGACCTCTTCGGCGAGCTCGCGGAGGGCTGCCTGCTCCGGCGTCTCCCATGAAGCCTTGGCGCCCCCCGGCACGCCCCACGTCCCGCCGTGGTGGGTCCACCAGGCGCGGCGCTGCAAGAGGACGTGATCGGCACCGCCCTCGCCGACCGTTCGCAGCAGCAGGCCGGCGGCGCCGTGACGGCCCCAGTGCTGGTGGCCGGCGCTACAGGTCGTCCAGCCGTCGCCGTCCTGGAAGTGCGCCGCCATCCGCTCATTCTCTCGCCTACGCTGAACTCGTGCTGTTCACCCGCCAGAAGACGACGATGGTCAGGCCCGACGAGGCGCTCGCGGGCCGCGACTCGCGACCGTTCGCGATCACGAATCGGCACTTCGTCCTGGGCACGCCGCTCGAGCCGCCGTACCCCGGCACCGTCGAGGTCGCCTACTTCGGCATGGGTTGCTTCTGGGGCGCGGAACGCCTGTTCTGGCAGCTCGATGGCGTGGTATCGACGGCGGTGGGCTACCAGGGCGGCTACTCGCCGAACCCGACATACGAGGAGGTCTGCTCGGCGCGCACGGGTCACGCCGAAGTCGTGAAGGTCGTCTACGACCCAGCCAAGATCTCCTACGCCGACCTGCTCAAGGTGTTCTGGGAGTCGCATGACCCGACACAGGGGATGCGTCAGGGCAATGACGTCGGCACGCAGTACCGCTCCGCCATCTTCACGACCTCGCAGGAGCAGGCGGCACAAGCCGCCCAGTCGCGCGAGCTGATCCAGCCGTCGTTCAAGGCTGCCGGGTACGGCGACATCACGGCAGAGATCGCAACGGCGGGGGAGTTCTACTACGCCGAGGACTACCACCAGCAGTACCTGGCGAAGAACCCGAACGGCTATTGCGGGATCGGCGGCACCGGAGTCAGTTGCCCTGTGGGCGCCGCGGGAGCCCAGTAGCTCAGGCGAGCAGCTGCGCCACGTTGTTGTCGGCGAGCGCTTGTTCGCCGGTGCTCGTGATCCGCCACTTCGTCGACTGGTCGACGCCAGGCGCCATCTGCATGACGAGGTTGGCATGCTCGAGCCGCTGCAGGCCCTCCTTGACAGGCAGCAGCAGGAGCCCGGTGTTGACCATCAACGGCACCTTGATTCCGCCCATCAGCGCCTTGCAGATGTCCTGAACGCGCACGCCGGTGATGTGCTGCTTGAGATCGTCCGAGCCGATCGCGGGCAGGATCTCGGCCGCGAGTGCTGGAGGCGTCAGCGCCGTCAGCCGGTCGAGTTCTGCCTGTGCGGCGGCCTCTTGCTGGATCTTCTCCGGACTCTTGCGGAACAGGCCCACGCATCCCCCTATCGGTGTGCTTGCATCGGAATACTGCAATGCCCGCGCGGGGTTGATCAACAGCTGATTCGGGCGACGCTGAGTCACTCAGCGGCGTCAGTCAGTCGAGGCAGAACTCGTTGCCCTCGATGTCCTGCATGACGAGGCAGGACTCGTTGACGCCGTCGGCGCGCAGCAGCTGGACGCGGGTCGCGCCGAGCGGGATCAGGCGGGCGCATTCCGCTTCGAGTGCTGCCAGGCGCTGCTCGCCGACCAGCCCGGTCCCCACTCTGACGTCGAGATGCACGCGGTTCTTGACCACCTTGCTCTCGGGGACCTGCTGGAAGAACAGGCGCGGGCCAACACTCGCGGGATCAGCGCAGGCACAGTCCGTGGCGGATTCGTGCGTGACGACGTACCCCAGCACCTCACACCAGAAGCGAGCGACCCCCTCCGGGTCTGCGCAGTCGAAGGTCACCTGGAACTGTTTGGCTGATCCCATCGGCCCAACCTAGAGCGACGACGTGTCACAGTGACCTTGTGACAGCGACGGACCCGCGCGCGACTCACGCGCCGGAGGCCTACGACCTGCTGCGGCGCCTCGACGCCGACGTGGACGGGGCGCTTCCCGCTGAGCTCGCGTCGCTCGCGCGCCGGCGGGTGGCGATGACGCTCGGCACGCTGCCGTGGGAGCCGATGTCAGAGCCTGATGCCGCGGCCGACTTTGCCGAGCAGTTCGTCGTCGACGTCACCGGCGTCGACGTACCGTCGCTGGCACCTCTGGGCGATGCGCTCGTGCCGTTCGTGAAGTCGATGTGGGTGATCGATCTCGGGTTGCGCACCGACCTCGTGCTGGGTCGGCTGTTCGACGTGGCCATCCCGAACCGGCTGCCGTACGACGGTTCCTCCGAGTCGCTCAGCTTCGACCCGTTCCTTCGGACGGTCGCGCTGCTCGGCGCAGTGGATCCCCTCACCACCGAGCTGGTCCGGCTTCGCGTTGCCCGCCACCACAACTGCCGGCTGTGCAAGTCGCTACGGACGCGCGCCGCGATCCAAGCGGGCGGCGACGAGGTCGTCTACGACCAGGTCGACCACTTCGCCGACAGCGACCTCGATGACAGGCAGAAGACCGCGCTCCGCCTGACCGAGGCGATCATCATCCGGTCCGGCTTACTCGATGACGCTGTCGTCAGCCAGGCCCGCGAGCTGTTCACCGACGCGCAGCTGGTGGAGCTGGTCCTGGATGTGATGCGCAACTCGGCCAACAAGGTCGCGGTTGCGTTCGGTGCCGACGTACCGAATGTCAGCGAGGGTCTGCAGCTCTACGACATCGGCGCCGACGGCGACATGGTCATGGGCGAGCCGCTCGCCGGGAGCGTCTGTACGTAGCGGGTCCGTGGCCTGTCTTTGCCCTGTCTGCGGCGCTGCCCTGCCTGCGGCCTGTCCGCTGCATGTCGGCTGCGGCAACTCACGCGGTCTGGCCCTCAGCCGCAGCAGCCGCCTCCGCAGCACCCGCCGCCTTGGCGCGGCGCCGGAGACGGCGCACTCGCACTTCCGGTGACTGCGACCGCCGACCAGACGCGCGCGACGTCCTCGTGTCCGGCTGGGCAACGCACCAGGGTTGCGACGTCGCTCATCGCCCGCTGCACGGTGAAACCGGCATCGCAGACTCGGCACCGGTACTCATAGGCAGCCATGTCCGAAAGTGTAAGGAAGCGTGCTTAGTCGCAGCTACGGGCCGAGCCGGTAGTCGTGGGGGTGGGTGGTTTGGGTGAGGCCGTGGGGTGAATCGGCGCGGTGAGCGCTCGCCGGCTGGTGTCCGTGCCCTGCGCTGCGCTGCGGCCAGGAAACAGGCCGGCTCCCTGCTCGCCCCGCCTCGCAGGGTCCTCTGGGCGCCGCTCACTGCGGCACGGGGACGCCCGCTTCAGGCGGGAGGGTGCGGCCTAAGAGGCGCGGAGGGCGGTACGCAGCTCGCGGATGTCGGCGTGGACGACCTCGAACCGCGAGTTCATGTCCGCCCGAAGGTCACCGATCTGGCTGTTGATGTCCGTGCGCAACTCACCGATCTGTCCGCCGAGCTCCGCCCGAAATTCCGCACGAAGCTCGCCGATCTCGCTGCGCAGGTCCGAGCGCAAGCTGTCCATGCGGCCGAACATGGTGAAGATCGCAGTGGACATGACGCCGAGGGCGGCCGCCATCAGGGCGATCGTCGACCACACGGCTGCCGTCATCTTTCGATGATGACACGCCCGATCGGATGGACCGGCCGCGTTTGCGGCGTCCTGTGGGCAGGTCAGGAAGCGCGGAGGGCGGTTCGCAGTTCGCGGATGTCGGCGTGGACGACCTCGAACCGCGAGTTCATGTCCGCGCGAAGGTCACCGATCTGGCTGTTCATGTCGGCGCGCAGCTCACCGATCTGACCGCTGACCTCGGCCCGCAGGGTCGCGAACTGAGAATCAGTGTGTTCGCGCAGGCTCGCGATCTGGGCATCGGTGTGGTCTCGTGCGGCGTCGATTCGAGAGAGTGAGGCATGTAGGGCGCTCGCCAGGATGCCGAGGCTGGTCGCCATCAGCCCGAAGAGCGCCCACACGACCGCCGTCACGCGCTCATCGTCGCACGACAGACCTACGAGACCGAGTGCGTTGTCGTCCGCTGTGGGTACGGTCGGCGCATGGACGATCTTGAGCTGTTGGACAGCGTGCTGGGTGGTACCGCCGACCTCGTCGAGGGCGTGAAGGCGGGGGACTGGGACAAGCCCACCCCATGCCCTGAGTACGACGTCAAGGACCTAGTCGCTCACATGGTCGGCTGGTCGGCGGCGTTCGACGCGGCGGCAAACGGCCACACGCCGCAGGGCGATCCGGCTGCCTATGAAGTGACCGAAAAGTCTGCTGCCGAGTTCCGCGTCGCGGTGACGAGCATCGTCGGCGGCTGGAAGGACCACGGCAAGGACCGCGAGGTCTCGCTGATCGGCGCGTCCCAGATGCCGGGGCCGATGGTTTTCGACATGACGCTGATGGAGTACCTCGCCCACGGCTGGGACCTCGCCACCGCGACGGGACAACCGATGCCGTATGCGGACGACGCAGTCCTCGAGGTGCTGAGTCGGGCGAAGCAGGGGCCGATGGCCAACGACGAGTACCGCGGACCCGACAAGCCGTTCGGGACGATCGTCGCCGTGCCCGAGGACGCGCCGGCGATCGACCGATTCGCCGGCTTCATGGGCCGTACGCCGTAACCGTTACCTGCGAAGCAGGCGTCGTCGTGCCGGCGGGGAGGCTGTCTTCTTAGCTGCTTTCTTCGCCGCCTTCTTGGCGACCTTCTTCGGCGGCCACGGCTTTGAGTGTGGCGGGTCGAGGTGGTAGCTCGCGCTGCCCCGCAGTGCCGCGAGGTCGGCGAGCGCACCCGGGTCCGCAGGGCGGCGCTCGGACCGGGCCAGCACAACCTCGGCCCACGCGCCGTTCGCGAGAACCGCCTCCGGGTCCGCGGCGTCGGTCCGGTGCATCACGCTGTCCGGGACCCGTTGCGGGTCGTCGTAGACATGCTCGGCGAGGATCTCGTCGTACTTCTCCGTCAACGTGCGGTTGGCCGGGTCCAGCCCGACCACCAGGACGAGGCCGGTCGGGGCCGTCTCGAGCGGTACGACGGTGAGGTCGGGCCGATGCTGCTCCAGCACCATCGCGACCTTGTAGACGTCGCCGGTCCAAGCCGCGGTATGACGGTCGCGCGCCGCCTCGTCGACTGATCGCGGCAGCATGTCGTCAAGGACGATCACACCTGCCGGCTCGCTGTGCCGTTCGGTGTTGATGAAGTCCCGCAGTGCGAACTCGAACAGGTGCATGCCGTCGATGAACGCCAGATCGGGGGCGCCGTGCGCGAACCAGGCAAGCGGGTCCGGCGCGGCGAAGAAGTCGTCGCTCGTCGCCTTGACCAGCTGCAGGTCGCAGGCGAGCTCGACGTTGACCTTGAAGGCGGGGTCCACGCCGATCGTCCGTGTGCGCGACTGCGCGAGACCGCGCCCGTCGTTGATGCCGATCTCGAGGTAGGAGCGTGGCTCGAGTCGTTCGTGCAGGCCCGACAGGAACTGGTGGCGGTTCACAGCGTGTGGACCCCTTACATCGGAACGGACGCTACGCGTCGACCTTCGCCGCGGCGTCGAGCTGGAGCTTTGTCAGGCCGATCCCGAGCACAGCGCCGATGACCACGATCAGGATGGCGCCGCCGCCTGACGGCTTTGTGAACATCACGAACACGACGCCGAGGAAGCCGAACGTTGCGATGTGCGCGAGGTACCAGATGAAGGGGTCTCGCGCCTGCTTGCGAAGCTCGGCGGACGGCGGTCCGTCCGGCGCCGCCTCGATGGCCGCGACGAGCTTCTTGCTGTGCGGAGCGAGGAGCGCGCCCGCCAGCCCCTCGACCACGATCAGCGTGATCAGCGCCGTGAGGATCCAGCCGTCGCCGATCTTCCAGACCTTGTGGCTCACCCCGACGATCCAGAACCCGAAGCCGAGGATGAAGATCGCGAGGATCGGCAGGAGCGGCTCGAGCCGGTGAACCAGGTGCGCGAAGGGGCGCATCTGCTCCACCGACTTCGCCCGGGGCAAGACGTGCAACGACGCGTGCAGGACGCCTGCGATCGCGAACGACGCGATGACAACGGAGACGTGCAGAAACACCGCGACGTTGTACTGGTTGATGTCACCCACAGTTGCCTCCCCGGCTCAGGTGAGGGGGAGACTAACGAAACAGCCCCCGAAATCGGCTGATTTCGGGGGCTGTTCGACGGACTTGCTTAGAGCCACGCCTTCAGCGTCGCGGCTGTGTCGCTGCGGCGAAGCTCGCGCAGCGTGTCCCGCTCGATCTGGCGGATCCGCTCGCGGGTGAGGCCAAGCTCCTTGCCGACCTCGTCCAGCGTTCGCGAGCGACCGTCGTCGAGACCGAAGCGCATCCGCATGACGACTGCGGAACGCTCCGGAAGGCTCGACAGCACCATGCGAAGCCGGTCCTGCAGCAGGCCGAAGTCAACGACGTCCGCGGCGATCGGGGCGTCCATGTCCTCGATGAACTCGCCGAAGGTCGCCGTACCGTCGTCACCAACCGGCGTCTCGAGCGAGAGCGTCTCGCGGCCGTAGCCGAGGATCTCCTCAACCCGCTCGGCCGTCATCTCCAGGACGACGCCGATCTCACCGAAGGTCGGCTCGCGGCCGTACTCGGTGGCGAGGTCACGCTTCACGCGCAGCGCCTTGTTGATCTGCTCGACCATGTGCACCGGCACGCGGATGGTGCGGCCCTGGTCGGCGATCGCGCGCTGCAGCGCCTGGCGGATCCACCAGGTCGCGTACGTCGAGAACTTGTAGCCCTTGGTGTAGTCGAACTTCTCGACCGCACGAACCAGACCGATGTTGCCTTCCTGGATCAGGTCGAGCAGCGTGAGGCCC
>DASZVL010000004.1:0-20673 GCA_035547035.1 Mycobacteriales bacterium
ACCATCGCCTCGTGGTTGCGCTGCGCCAGCTGCTCGCAGACCCGCAGCACGGAGTTGGTGACGCCGTTGATCTGGGGAAGAAACGATTCGGTCACTACGACCACTCGCATGCCTCAACGGTCCCCAGCGGGCGGTACCAGCCGGGAGCATCTCGATGAGTGGCAGTTGAACGCTGCCGTAACAGGTGCGCAGCGGTTGTATGTAGAAACGATCCCTGTGCGTGCAACCCGCGGCTTCGCCGCCGTACTGATCCTGCCGGCGCTTCTCGTCGTCTCACTCCCCAAGTTGTCCGGGTCTGCGGCGCATATGGTGACCGCACACACGGACAAGTCGACGGGCCACCGGTACGACGTGACGATCACGCGCACCGAGGGTGGGATCCCGCACATCACTGGCGCGAACTTCGGGGACGTGGGCTACGGATACGGCTACGCGTTCGCGCAGGACAACCTCTGCACGATGGCCAACGACTACGTGACCGTCGAGGGTCAGCGGTCGCGGTACTTCGGGCCGGACGGCAGCTACGAGCAGCGCGGCAACGGCGTCACCGTCAGCAACATCGACTCGGACTTCTTCTGGACCGAGGTACGCAACTCCGGCATCGTCGCCCGGCTGGACTCGCAGGCGCCTCCGCTCGGCCCGACGCCGGATCTCAAGGCGGGAGTGCGCGGGTACGTCGCCGGCTACAACCGCTACCTGCGAAGCATCGGCGGTGCGGCCGGCGTGAAGGATCCGGCCTGTCACGGCCAGCCATGGGTGCGGCCGATCACCGTTGCTGACGCCTACCTCCGCTTCTACCAGCTGGTGCTTCTCGCGAGCTCAGACGTGCTGATCCCCGGCATCGCCGAGGCGAGCGCGCCGACGCTGAGCAGCCCGGTGTCCGCAGCGATGAACGTGCAGCGCACCGGCCGGCTGATCGCCGAGGGATGGCATCGCGCGATGGGCGACCTCGGCAGCAACGCCGTCGCGATCGGGAAGGCCGGCACCCGCGACCACAAGCACGGCCTGCTGCTGGGCAACCCGCACTTCCCGTGGATCGGGCCCGAGCGCTTCTACCAGGCGCAGATCACCGTGCCCGGGAAGGTCGACGTGACCGGGGCTTCGCTGTTCGGCGTACCGCTGGTGCTGATCGGTCACAACAAGTGGATCGCGTGGAGCCACACCGTCTCGACCGCATTCCGCTTCACGCCGTACGAGCTGTCGATCGTGCCGGGAAACCCGACGGAATACCTCTACGACGGCAAGCCCACCAAGATGCAGCCGCGGTTGGTGACCGTCATGTCGAAGGGCCCCGACGGCAAGCTCGAGGCGGTCCACCGAACGCTGTGGTGGACCCGCTACGGACCAATGATCAACTCGATCGAGGGCATCCCGCTGCCGTGGACCGACGCGACCGGGTTCACCTTCCGTGACGCCAACGCCACGAACTTCCGGATCTTCAACCACTTCCTCGCCACCGACGAGGCGCACTCGGTGAAGCAGGAGCTGCACATCCTCAAGAAGTACGAGGGGATCCCCTGGGTCAACACGATCGTCGCGGACAAGACCGGCCACGCGCTCTATGCCGACATCGGCACGATCCCGAACGTCTCCAACGCCTTGGTGAGCAAGTGCAACACCGCGCTCGGCGTCATCACCTCGAAGCTGCTCGGCCTGCCCGTCCTCGACGGATCGCGGTCGGCCTGCAACTGGGGTAATGACAAGGACGCGGCGGTGCCGGGCATCTTCGGCGCCAGCCACCTGCCCTACCTGGAGCGAAGCGACTACGTCACCAACTCCAACGACTCCTATTGGCTGTCCAACCCGCACCACCCGCTGACTGGCTATGCGCGGATCATCGGCAGCGAGGGGACGCCTCGCTCGCTGCGCACCCGGATCGGCCTGATCATGACCCAGGACCGGGTGTCCGGCATCGGCGAGAAGAAGGGCTTCACCCTCCGGGCGATGCAGGACATGGTCTTCTCAAACCGTCAGTACGCCGGCGACCTGTGGCGCAACCAGCTGGTGACGCTGTGCAAGACGTTCCAGGCGGCCGGGGTGATCACCACGACCGAGGGCGGCGTGACGCCGGTGGGCGACGCATGCCGCGTCCTCGCCAACTGGGACCTGCACGAGAACGCCAACAGCAAGGGCGCGATCCTGTTCCGCCGCTTCGTCGACGACCTGATGGGCAGTGGCATCACCGCGACGGTGACCGCCGACGCGAACATCGCGCCGTACTGGCAGCACCCGTTCAGCAAGAAGGACCCGGTCCATACGCCGTACGGACTCAACATCGCCGACCCGCAGGTCGCGTTGGCGCTCGGGGACGCGATTGCGGATCTTCGTGCGGCCCACCTGCCGCTGGGTGTCGCGGTGGACAAGGTGCAAGGGGTGCACCGCAACGGTCGGTTCATCCCGATCCAGGGCGGTGAGGGCGATCCCAACGGGGAGTTCAACGCGATCTACGCGCCGTGGATCAAGGGCAAGGGTGAGGGCAACATCGACGAGGGCTCCTCGTTCGTGCAGGTGGTGACCTGGCGCACCGGCGACCCCTGTCCGGTGGCCCGCACGATCCTGACGTACTCGGAGTCGTCGGATCCCACGAACCCGCACTACGACGACCAGACGAAGATGTTCTCGCACAAGCGGTGGATCCACGACCGCTTCTGCGCCTCCGCGATCGCGGCCGATCCCAACCGCCAGGTGACCCACCTCGTCGGCACCTAGAGCGGATGGCACATACGTACTGCTCTGGCTATGCGTATGTGCCATAGGTACCGCGGGAGCTGTACCTATGTGCCATTCGCTCAGCCGGTGTTCTGCAGGCCGGCTGCCACGCCGTTGACGGTGAGCAGCAGCAGCTCCCGCAGCCGGTGCTCCTCTGCGTCATCGAGGTACTCGCCTCGGCGCAGCGCTGTGAGGGCACGTAGCTGGAGGTGCGACAGCGCGTCGACGTAGGGGTTACGCAGGTCGACCGCGGCCGACAGGATCCGCCGGCCCGCGAGCAGCGCCGGGAGGTCGAGGACGGCGAGCACCAGCTCGGTGGTGCGGTCGAGCTCCTCGAGGATCCGTGCGGTGAGGTCGGGCCGGTCACCGAGTGCGAGGTAGCGCTCCGCGACGGTGCGGTCGGTCTTTGCCAGTGACATCTCCGCGTTGTCGATCAGTGCGGTGAACAACGGCCACTCCCGGTACGCCGCGCGCAGCTCGTCGACCGATGCCGCGGCAGCGAGCGCCGACCCGAGGCCGAACCAGCCGGTCAGGTTGCAGCGGGTCTGCGACCAGGCGAACACCCATGGGATCGCGCGCAGGTCGGCCAGGGTCAGCCCGCTGCCGCCCGGCCGGCGGGAGGGCCGCGACCCGAGAGCAAGGTCGGAGAGCTCCTCGAGCGGGCTGACTCGCGCGAAGAAGTCGGCGAAGCCGTCGGTCTCGACCAGCGCGCGGTACGCCGTGCGCCCGGCCGCCTCCATCGCGGCGCCGAGGTCGGCGAACGCAGCGGCGGCCCGGGTGTTTCGTTCGGCGATGGCCTCGGTGCCCGCGAACAGCACGGCAGAGGTCACCTGCTCGAGATGGCGCTGGGCGATCTGCGGGTTGCCGTATCGCGCGAAGATCACCTCGCCCTGCTCGGTGACCTTGAACCGTCCCGCGACGCTTCCCGGTGGCTGCGCGAGGATCGCGCGGTTCACCGGCCCGCCCCCGCGACCGAGCGACCCGCCGCGGCCATGGAACAAGGTCAGCGCCACGCCGTGCTTGGCCGCCCAGTCGACGAGCGCAGCCTGCGCGTCATAGAGCAGCAGCGTCGCGGACAGCGGACCGATGTCCTTGGCGGAGTCGGAGTAGCCGAGCATCACCTCGACCCGCTGGGGCGCCCCGCCGATCGCCGACACCCACTCGTCGAGCACCTCGGTGCAGCGGCGCAGGTCGTCGCCGGTCTCGAACAGCGGTACGACGGACAGCTCGATCTCATCCGCGCGGTCGCCGAGCGCGTAGCGGGCCAACCGCCCGACTGCTGTCAGGTCGTCGGCGGAGTGGCACATCGAGACGACGTACCGGTGGCACGCGAGCGGGCCCCACCGGCCCTGCAGCGCGGCGACCACGCGGAAGGTCGCCAGCACCTCGCGCGTCATGTCCTCGGTCGGGGCGCCGTCGTGCTGATCGAGGTCCGCGAGCGCGGACGCGTGCACTCCGCTGTGCTGGCGGATCTCGAGCTCGGCGAGGTGGAAGCCGAAGGTCTCGACCTGCCAGGCGAGGTGCTGCAGCTCGCCGTACGCGCTGCGTTGCGCCCCCCCGGCGGCGAGCGAGGCCTGCACCAGACGGATGTCGGCGAGCAGCTCTGAAGGCGCGCGGTAGCCGAGGTCGGCGTCGCGGAGCCGGGTGGCGCGGATCCGCTCGGCGGCCAGCAGCACCTTCTGCCGGTGCGGCTGGCCCTCAGCCGCGCGGACGATCGTGGCGAGGGCCTTCGGGTAGGTGCCGCGGTCCGCATCGAGCGCCGCGCGCAGCTCCCGGCTCGGCGGGGCGAGCTTCTCGTGATGCGACAGGCTGCGACCGATCCGGTTCGCCGCCGCCTCGAGCGCGCGCAGCAGGTGGTCGGCCTGGATGTCCAGTGCCTCACGGGTGATCTCGGCGGTGACGAAGGGGTTGCCGTCGCGGTCGCCGCCCACCCACGACCCGAGGCGCAGGTATGCCGGAGTCCGCGGCGGCTCGGTGCCGTCGCCGCCGAGCGCCGCTTCGGTCGCCCGGTAGAGGCTGGGCACCAGCCGGAACAGCGTCTCGTCGAAGACCGCCATCGTCGCGCGGACCTCGTCGAGCGGGTCGAGCTTCTGCTCGCGCAGCAGCGCCGTACGCCACAACGTCGCGATCTCCTCGCGAAGCCGGCGCGTCGCCTCCGCGCGCTCGCTGTCGCCGACGGCCGGGTCCTCAGAGCGCGTGAGCTCGTCGGCGATGCGGTGCAACGCCGTCACCACGGCGCGGCGGCGCGCCTCGGTCGGATGAGCCGTGAAGACCGGGTGGATCTCGACGTCGGCCAGCGCGGCGGTCACTGCGTCGGCGCCGAGTGAGTACACCGCGCCCGCCAGAGAGTCCGTGGCTGGGACGTCACCGGTCACGTCGCGGCGGCGAAGCACCCTCACCCGGTGCCGCTCCTCGGCCAGGTTGACGAGGTGGAAGAGCACTGCGAAGGCACGGGCGACTCGTTCGGCCTGGTCGAGGGGAAGCGCGGCGACCAGCGCCGCGGGGTCTTCGCCGTCCCTGCCTCGTCGCGCGTCACGGCACGCGCGACGCAACCGCTCGACGTCGTCGTACAGGTCCGACCCGCCGGACTCGGCGACGACCTCGCCCAGCATCGCGCCGAGCCGGCGTACGTCGTCGTGCAGCGACTCGAAGCCTTCGCGATCGGTCGCCATAGGCGAAAAGCCTACGAACTGGTCGGGCTCGGGCTGCTCGTCGGCGCAGTGCTCGGGGTGGTCGGGGTGCTCGCGGTGGCGCTGGTGAGCGAGCTCGTGCTGATCTGGAGCGGGATGGTCGTGAGCCCGCGTCGCCGCCAGGCTGGCAGGACCTTGCGCAGCGCCTTGACCGTCTCGCTGCGATTGCCTCCGCCGTCGTGGCAGAGCACGATCTCGCCGGGCCGCGCCTTGAGCATCGCCTTCACAATGTGCTTGGTGCCCGGCATCGCCCAGTCGCGCGGGTCGACGTCCCAGTCCAGCGGCAGCAGCCCGTAGGCCGCGATCGCCTCGAACACGAACCGTGACCAGTCGCCGCCCGGGGAGCGGAACAGCTGCGGCGTGACGCCGGCGGCCTTCTCGATCGCCGACTGGGTCTTCGTGATCTCGGTGACGATGCGCTTCTCGGGCAGGGTGCTGAACGGCTGCGTGTGCGTGTAGGTGTGGTTCACCACGATGTGGCCGGCCCGGACGATGTCGCGGACCAGCTTCGGGTAGGCGTCGGCGTGAACGCCGACGACGCAGAACGACGCCTGCGTCTGGTACTTGTCGAGCAGCCGGAGCACCGTGGGGGTGTAGAGCGGGTCCGGGCCGTCGTCGATGGTGAGCGCGATCGCGTGCTTCGGCGCATCGGGGATCAGCTGATCGACCGCGTACGCCGGAGACTTGCGGACGCTGACCTGGGCGGGCGGAAGCACGACGTGCTCGTCACGCGCGGTGCCGCGCTTCGCGCCGTGGCTGGACTTCGCGCGGCGGCTGCCGGGCGAGTGGGTGTGGCTGTCGCTGGCTGCGGGCGCGTGACTGTGCGAGTGCGAGACCGGGCTGTGGCTGCTGCTGGGCGTAGCCGAGGCTCGGCTGGTAGGCGCCGGCACCGCAGTCTCGTTGCCCGGGTGGCCCTCGATCAGCTGGGCGACCGAGCCGTCCAGCCCGCGGGCTCCGAGGGACTTGGTGCCGCCGCCGCCAACCAGGCTGCGGATCGCCTCGGCTGCACCGGCGGCAACCACGAGCCCGGCGGTCGCGAGCACGCCGCGGCGGGTGAAGGCCGAGCCGTTCGCGTCGTACGACGCACGTCCGGCCAGCGGACCGCGGTACGTCGTCGACGGGTATCGGCTCGACCTGCGCAGCCGGAATCGGGGGCGCGCCGGACGCGGGAAGGAAGACGGCATGGGTTGCGGTGAGCCTGTCGCACGGGGGAAGGGGACGATGCTTAGACGACGCTAGGGGCTGGAAGGTTGCCCTGTAAAAGGAAGTTGCTCCTGGTACGGCTGCTTCGATCGGCCCGCGAGGCGCCTGGCTACACTGTCCGATGCTTCAGCGCTCGTAGCTCAACGGATAGAGCATCTGACTACGGATCAGAAGGTTGGGGGTTCGAGTCCCTCCGAGCGCGCAACGTTTTCGCAGGTCAGCGAGTTGGCCCACCCCGGGACAGCGTCAGGTACAGCCTGAATACTGCCTACCTTGTAGCCAAAGTTGCGGGTGCACCACTTTGGACAGCGGCGAACGCCTGTGCACCGGGGTCAAGTGGTCCCGCGAGGCGTGAAAGGCCCGAGCCGTGTCACGCGTAGGTGCTCCGATGGCCGATCCAGGTTGATGGGAGAACCGTGCTCTCTTTCAGACGGGGATATGCCAGAGATCGGGATCGCTGGATACTCGCTGGAGTGGGCGACTACGAAACTGGCATGTCCTGGGGTACCAGGCTCGTGCAGTCCACTGTTTCGAGGCTCGGCTACGGGGGCTGGGACCTCAGCGGCCATCCCACCCCAGAGGGGCCGCACTTCGTCTACGACGGTGCGGACCTCTTCCTGGGTCGGACAGGCTCAGGTCCGCTGGTAATCGCCTGGGACACCGGACTCCTCATCGACTACCTCGAGTTCGGAAAGGTGCTGTGGGAAGGCGAGTCGCTTCCCAACGCAGTGCAAGGCGAGTACGGGGAGGAGTTGGAGGCACTCCAGGTCGTCATCGCCGTGTGGGTGATCCGCGATGTGCGTTTTCGGCTTCTGAGTCGGACGCGCACGGATGCGAAGCGCAGCCTGTCCGGCGAACGGCAACAGGAGAGATACCGGGCGCTGGTGGAGTTCGCAAGTGCTCTAAGCCTGGCGGCGTCCGAGGACGACGACGTGCGTGAGCGCACGCCGCTGGTACTGCCGCCGAAGGCAATCGACGAGATTTTGCTACGGGTACCAGCGGGCGCGGATCGCGACCTTGTGCGCGCGGCGATCGCCGTCGGTGCTCACGTTTTCCTCACCCGCGACAGGCGTGTTCTCCGAGCCGCACCGTTTCTTCGACCGACTGGCACTCTCATCACATCGCCCGGCGGGTTGCTCGAGCAACTGGCGGCCTGCGGGGCGCTCCACTGTGTGGTCGATCCCCGGAATCACGCGTATTGGCCGTTCCCCGACCTCGACCGTGTCGCTCACCTCGTTCACGCGCTCGGGTTGCCGCATGACCAACGGCGGTGATGGAGCATGACGGACTCGTCGGTGAGAACTGCGAGAGATATCCACAACTTCCAGTTGAGCGACGCATGGCTCGTGGGACATGCATAGGGTTCCGGCAATGAACTACCAAGAGGCGATCCGATTCGGGGCGGCTGAGTACGCCGACGTAATCCAGGCGTTGTGGCAAGCCGGATATCGCACTTCATTCACGCAGACCGGCGGGATGTGTGCAGCGCTCGAAGTACGCCTCGAGACAGGCGCCTCATTGCTGATCACCGATGCCGATGACACTCTCTCGTGGGATCGGATCGACCACCGCGGATGGGCCGTCGGTATGTACCCACCCGAGAATGAGTATGACGGAGAGGCACTGGCTTTCAGACAAACCGATCGGAGCGACATCGACGGTTTGCTGTCGCTTATCTCGTACGTTCTGGCGGCCGCCTGACCAGCGTGTCTGTGTCGCTGCCTCGCTCGCCCGGTGGACGTCAACACGTCGCTCGCCGATAGCTGGTCAATCGCTCGCCGCGCGAGCACTTCCACTTCAATAGCCGGGCCCTCCTGCCGCAAATCGTGGGTGGGAGATGGAATGATGACTTCCCGTGGGGAAGCCGATGGTGAAGGTCAAGCGCAGCCCTGCCCTGCGCTTGGATGCTGACCCACGCGCACCTTCATGGAAAACGTGGCCCGAGTGGGCCAAGCAGCAGACCAAGCCGCTCGCCGTGGACCTGTTCTGCGGGGGTGGCGGTCTCAGCCTTGGCCTTGAGGATGCGGGCTTCCGGGTCGCTGTCGCCGCCGACCATGACCCGTGGTCGATTGAGACCCATGCCGCCAACATGCAAGGTCTTGCTGTCGAGATGGACCTCAGTGACGAGGCCGAGGAGAAGAAGCTCGTCCGGCTCCTCAAGAAGGCCGACATCACGCTGATCGCTGGAGGCCCGCCTTGTCAGCCGTTCAGCCGGGCGGGACGCAGTGCGATCCGACATCTCGTGAAGGAGGGTAAGCGCGACCCCATCGACGAACGCAAGGATCTCTGGCAGGTCTGGCTCCGGATTGTTCTCGCTGTGCAGCCCAAGGCCGTCATGCTGGAGAACGTCCCTGATCTTGCTCTTGGCGATGACCTTCGAGTGGTCCGGCGCATCATCGGCAAGCTTGAAGACGCCGGGTACGAGACGCACATCGACGTAGTTGAAGCTCCCGACCTCGGGATCCCACAGCACCGGCAGCGCTTCATCCTCGTTGCGCTGAAGTCGGACACAGCATTCGAGTGGCCGAGTCCACGACCGCGCGTGAACATCTGGCAGGCCATCGGTGACCTGCCGCCGCTTGGCGAGGGCACCGGGGACGACGAGCTCCCGTATAAGAAGGCAACGACACCGTTCCAGAAGCGTGCCCGTCTCGGAGTTCCCGACGAGGACGCCAAGATCGTGTACGACCACGTGGCTCGGGCGGTGCGGGACGACGACCGTGAGGCGTTCAAGCTCATGACGCCGACCACGCGCTACAGCGACCTGCCCGAGCACCTGCGTCGCTACCGCGCTGACACCTTCGATGACAAGTACAAGAGGCACGGCAAAGACGAGCTCGCGCGCAGCATCACCGCGCACATCGCGAAGGACGGGTATTGGTACATCCACCCGACCGAGGAGCGGACCTTCACGGTCCGTGAGGCCGCTCGGCTCCAGACCTTCCCGGACTGGTACCGCTTCGCTGGCAACCGCACACACGCGTACAAGCAGATCGGCAACGCCGTCCCGCCGCTCCTCGCTGAACGGATCGGAAAACGCATCCTCATCGCCCTCGGACACAAGGTCACCGAGGAGCCAGGCATCACCGTCTCCGGCCACCATCCACCAGCGCACTTCCCTCGGACAGTGCTGACTGCTGCCCGAGCGGCGCTAGATGACTGGGCGGAGAAGGATTCCGTGGCCTGCCCGTGGCGTCACCCTTGCGACCCGTGGAGTGCGCTGATCAGTAGCGTCCTCGGGAACAACAAGGTGGACGACGGCACGATCAACTACATCCTCTGGCAGCTCCCGACCCCTGATGAACTGACCTCTCAGCGACTCATCGAGATGGCTGTACCCAAGGGTGCGCGCAGCTCGCTGGAACGTCTTCTGCCGGTGGCTAAGGCATGGCGGGCAGCACAGCGCCGCAAGCAGACCGACGAGGACGCACGCTGGTGGGAGGCAGTGAAACTCCAACCTGCCGAAGAGGCACGCTTCGCCGTCCTTGCCTTCGGTGACGACGCACTCCTCACGACACAACCTCCCATGCGGGTGGTCGCACGTGTCTCCGGCAAGCCCGTAGACCGAGTGGACCGCCTCACAGACGGGCGGCTCGCCCTCGCCGCTATTGTCGGCGGTGGTCCCAAAGCCGGAGCCCGCATGGCCGCAGTAGTGGCCATAGGGCGGGCGGTATGCACGTTGCAGGATCCACTCTGCGCCTCGTGCCCCTTCGTGGGGATGTGTCGTCAGGCGGACGAAGATCTCACTGCCCGTAGCGCATGAACTGGGAGAAGACGGGGCCTGGTCAGCCGCGGCCGCCTGCCCGCTCGATCCAAAGCTGGTGGATCCGGTCAGCCGCCTCCACCGGATCCTCGCACTCCCAGACCCACTCGACGTGCCAGCCGAGATCTTCGAGCTCGGCTCGCTGGCGTTCATCCCGAGCCCTATTGGTTGCTAGCTTCTCCGCCCACCACTTGCCGTTCGACTTCGGCGCCGTCCCGTGTACAGGGCAGCCGTGCCAGAAGTCTCCCATCACGAACACGGCGATCTTCGCTCTGGACAGCACCACATCAGGGCGGCAGCGACCGATCCTCGGATGCAGCCGAAAGCGCAGCCCTCGGGCAAAAAGGGCGCGCCGGACAGCGAGTTCTGGTTTGGTGTTCTCGCGCGCTTGCGCGCTCATCTGCCTGCGGACCAGCTCACTGCTGGCCGGAGGGCGATCTGACACGCATCCAGTCTGCACACGTGAGGGTTGAGGCATGGCGAACCGGGTCCAGCGCGAGGAGCTGATTCCGAGCGCAGCACGGCTGCTCTCCTCTCTCCGTGACCTCGGCTACGACTTCGTGAACGCCGTGGCCGACCTCATCGACAACTCGATTGCGGCCAACGCCGGACGCGTCGATGTCACGATCAAGTTCGACGGCGAAGACTCCTGGGTCCGCATCGCTGATGACGGCGAGGGAATGTCCACCGGCATGATCAGCGAGGCCATGCGCCTGGGCAGCGGCACCCGTGACTACGGAGACACCGACCTCGGCAAGTTCGGTCTCGGCCTCAAGACCGCAAGCCTCTCCCAGGCCCGGCGCATCACGGTCGCAAGCCGCACCGACCCCAAGCGCCGCACCCTCGACTGCCGCATTCTCGACCTCGATGATGTTGTGGCCCGAGACAAGTGGGAGATCATCCACCCGGCGGCGATAGACCGACCCTCAGAGGCAGTAAGCCCGCTTCAGGACACGACCGGAACGGTGGTCGTATGGACCAACCTCGACCGGGTCCTCAGCCGCAAGGACCCGTTCGGTGGATGGGCGCAACGTCACCTCCTGAACCTTGCCGAGCGGCTTGATGTCCACCTCGGCATGGTCTTCGAGCGCTTCATCACCGGCCAAGCCCAAAGACGCAAGAAGCTCACGATCACCATCAACGGCACGAAGGTCGAGCCCTGGGACCCGTTCTGCACCAACGAGCGCACCGAGCACCTCCCTGAGCGGGAACTCCCTGTCGGCGGAAGCATCGTGAAGTGGCGACCGTTCGTCCTACCGCCTCAGCGGGACTTCTCGGACGACGAGGCTTGGCGCCGGGCCAGCGGACCACGGCAGTGGAACAACCAGCAGGGCCTCTACATCTACCGCGCTGATCGGATGATCCAGAGCGGTGGATGGTCGTGGCTGCGCGGCGTCGATGAGCACGTAAAGCTCGCACGAGCCGGGCTCTTCTTCTATCCCAGCCTGGATGACGCCTTCGAGATCAACATCTCCAAGATGCGGGTGAAGCTCCCAGACGATCTGCGTGAGCAGCTGAAACCCCTCGTCTCTTTCCTCACCAAGCGAGCCGACGAGCGCTACCGCATCAGCGGTCGCAAGGACCGGCCACCCGCACCACCCATGCCACCACCACGAACCGGCAGTGGCGGTGGGGGAGGAACGGCATTCCCGCCCCGACCCGCACCTGGTGGACCAACACCCGCCCCGCCGACCGGCTCCGGCAAGCCGACACCTCAACCGCCCACGTTCCCTCGGATCCCCGAGGCTGGCGATGCCATCTCCCGCGCCGCACGGGCGGTGGGAGCCGAGGAAGCCCTGAAACAGATCCGCAAGGAACTCGCCAAGAACGATGCGCAGGTGGCCTATGACCTCGGATGGTGACGCAGCCCAGATCGAGACCTACCTGAAGATCATCCGTGCCGGAATGAGCGGCACCATGTCCTTCGAGGAGGCCCTCGGGCTCGTTCCCGAGGAGTTCCGGGAGGCAGTCAGCGCCAAATGGATCGCTGACCACATCAAGATCGAGCCGGTCGGAGTCCTCTCTGAAGGCGGACCACGACCTTGGTTTGACGACTGGGATCCCGCAACTGGCTACCACTGGGGTCGTCTCCGGGACTTCCTACTGATCGAGAAAGGACGCTCGGAGAGCGTCATCGAGTCCCTCGACCAGACCACCGACAAGATCCTCTCGATGCTTGAGGACCCGAGGCCCGAAGGACCACAGAGCTCCAAAGTCCAGGGCCTCGTCGTTGGCTACGTCCAGTCCGGCAAGACTGCGAACTTCAGTGCCCTCATCGCCAAGGCGTACGACGCCGGGTTCCGCATCGTGATCGTGCTCTCAGGGCTTCACAACTCACTGCGGCGACAGACCCAACTCCGACTCGAAGACGAACTCGGGCTTGTCGCTTCGAGCCCGGAAAGACCCGGCGTCGGCTTTCCCGAAGAAGGCCAGACCATCGTCGCCATGACCGGGCCGGAGACCTGGCAGGACTTCCACCCCGGCACTGTGGACGCCGCGCTACTCCAAGGCAACGTGCGGCTCATTCTCGTGGTCAAGAAGAACGCCAGCGTCCTCCGCCGATTGGTGCGCTGGCTCGAGGAACGCCAACCCATCACCCCGCCTGTTCTCGTCATCGATGACGAAGCAGACCAGGCCAGCATCAACACCGGAGGGAACCGGCCTGAGCCGCTCTCCGAGCTCCTCGACCTCAGCGACGAGGACGTGGACGAGGGCACTACTAGCCAGAAAGCACAAGAAGAAGAGACCGACCCGTCGGTCATCAATGGCCTCATCCGGCGACTCCTCGACCGGATGCGGCGAGTCGCTTACGTCGGCTACACCGCCACAC
Organism: Mycobacteriales bacterium; assembly: GCA_035547035.1. Lineage (GTDB taxonomy): Bacteria > Actinomycetota > Actinomycetes > JAFAQI01 > JAFAQI01 > DASZTV01. The sequence goes on from DASZVL010000004.1 coordinate 13,196, forward strand.
CATTCGCAAACGTCCTCATCGATAAGGACGCGCTTGACCGTGAGGTCGGGGCCGACCTCTATCCCGCAGACTTCATCGTCAGCCTTCCCAGACCACCGGGCTACGTGGGCACCGAACGCCTCTTCGGGCGTGCCGAGCTCGCAGGGGAAGACGCCGGCGTCGAACCACTCGACGTCATCCGAGAGGTACGGGATGTCGATGCCGACCTGATGAACCCCGGACGCCAAGGCGGTCTCATCGACACCCTCCCAGCATCTATGGAGACGGCGCTACTGGACTTCATCCTCGCCATGGCGGCGAGGGACACCCGGACCGGCGGGATGCCAGCCTCCTCGATGCTCGTCCACGGAAGCCCGTACACACTTCAGCAGCTTGCCATCGCAGCCCAGGTAGAGAAGACCCTCGCGGGTCTCCGGCAGCAGTGGCGCTACGACAACGAACAAGCCCGACCCCGCTTCCAAGAACGGTGGGAAACCGAGTTCCTTCCTGTCAGCGAGGCAATGGGTCCCGAGCGGATCCAGACCTTCGAGGAGATCGAACCCGCTATCCAGAGGATCTTCCGGAGCGAGGTCCCCGTCCTTTGCCTGAACACCAAGACCCAAGACGAACTCGACTACGAGCGGCACCCGAACCTCCGAGCAGTCGTCGTCGGCGGAAACAAGCTCTCCCGGGGGCTGACCATCGAGGGACTCTTGGTCAGCTACTACGTCAGACCCGCGAACTTCTTCGACACGCTTTTGCAGATGGGCCGCTGGTTTGGCTATCGAGAGGACTACGTAGACCTCACCAGGCTCTACACCACCGAGGAGCTCCGCGTCCGCTTCCGGGATCTAGCTACCGCCGAGGAAGCACTACGGCGCGAGATCTACCTATACGAGGCACTCAACAAGACCCCGCGTGACTTCGCTCCGCGCATCATGGCCCACGCCACTATGCAGATCACCGCCAAGAACCGCATGGGCAGCGGGCGAGAGATCACCACCGACTACAACGGCTCGCTCATCCAGACCACTCTGTTCTACCTGCGACGCAAGGACTGGCTCCAAGAGAATCTGGACTGCGTGCGGGAGTTCCTCACTCAACTCGGCGCACCCAACGTCGAGGCGAGCGACGGACTCCCGACTTGGAGTGACGTGGACTGGCGGCACGTCACGAACCTCTTGACCCGATACCGCACACACAACGAGAGCACCCGCTTCTCGAGCGGGCAGCTCTTGGAGTACATCCACGCGCAGGCCAGCAAACACAAGGAACTCACCCGTTGGCACGTGGGCGTCCGAGGTCGCCAGCAGAAGACCGAAGCGCTCGGAACCGAGGACCTCCACATCCCGGGATGGGACGAGGTGAACTGCATCAACCGATCCCGCGAGCCACAATCCGAGATCAGCATCGGCACCCTCGTGAACCCGGTGAGCCGTGGCAGCCGCGGCGGCGACGAGGAGATCGGCCTCACAGACAAAGACGTTGAGTGGGCACGCAACTGGTCACAAGAGCGAAGCGTCAGTTACGCACTCGCCTTGCGCCAGCGGCGGCACCCTGAGGAAGGTGCGCTCCTTGTCTATCCGATCAGCAAGAACAGCACCCCGCTGCGAGGCGAAGGTCAGAACCTCTTTGATGACCCTGAGCGTGATGGTGTGACTGTGATCGGACTCGCAGCTGTCCTGCCCTACAGCACCAGCCACGCCACCGTGCGCTACTACGTCGGGAGCGCCGGAGCCGTGAACACGTGAGCACGGACGCCGAGGATCTCGAATCCAGGTGGACCAGTCTTCCCGCTCCAGCCGGAGCAGTGCTGGAAGCTGAACGTCTCACTGAGTGGAGCGGCGGGCAGGTGCTCGTCGCACTCGACACCGAGCAGCGCCGCCACCTCCTAATTGAGATTCCAGCCGACTCGGCAGCGCCGAGAGTCCGGTCCCTCCGAGGGCTCGGCATCACCGGACGACGGATGCGGATAGGCGGAACAGAAGGCACCTGGATCGACCTGGAGCTCAATGACAATCGAGGATCCCGTGCTTTCAGCTCACTCTGCGTCGAGGTCATCGAATCCCTGACCAGCGCCGCCAACGCTGACCCGTCGATCATCACCGATGTAATCGAGCGATGGCGCCGCTTCTGGGGTGTAGCCCGAGACGGCATGAGCCACGAAGATGTTCTCGGCCTCTTCGGCGAGCTGTGGCTCCTCCTCGAATGGCTCCCCGAGATCACGAATGCTGCGGTCGCCGCGTGGCGTGGCCCGCTTGGCGGACGCCACGACTTCGTGACATCGAAAATCTCCGTCGAGGTCAAGACCAACGGCACCGCAACCGGGCCGATCACCCACCGCATCGGCTCCCTCGCCCAGCTCGATGAACCCGGAGAGGGAGAGCTGTACCTGCTCTCCTTGCGGATGGTGGATGACCCACTCGGGCACTACAGCCTCGACGGACTGGTGGACCGCGCCCGCAAAGAAGCTGAACGCCTCGGCGGGAACGTGCCCGAGGACATGGACTCCCGGCTCGGCGCGTACGGATGGTCACCGTCCGATGCCGGGCGCTACAGCGACCGCATCCGCGTCGTGAGCCAGCACCTGTACCGAGTGGACGACACGTTCCCCCGGCTCATCGCCGACTCACTCGCCGACGCGCTCCCGGACGGAGTGCAAGACGTGACTTACGCCTTGGACATGAGCGCTTGCGGCCCATGGCTCGTCGAACGAGGCCCAACGAGGGACGGCTTGCTGACCGGACTCGCGTGATTTGTTCAGTTGACTAAGGCGTGACCCCAACCGCATTAGCAGTGCTCCGTGAGCCTGTCCGTAGGTATCCATTGTCGACCGCAGCCGTCCGCATGGTCTGTGTTCGCGCAGGTCAGTGCGGCGCGCCGGACGTCGACGGGCTTGACCGGACTTGTGCGGACGACTCGAAGTAGCGATCGAACTGCAACTGAAACTGCAACTGGCAGCGTGGGCGACAACTGGTTTGGGTCGATCCCCCGCAGCCGTTCCGCGGGTCCGCCCGAAGCCCGGGCGCAGGCTCTGCGGCGACCGGCAATGACGGTTCTGTTCGGGTGTCGGCGGGTGATCCGCGCAGTAGGGGGTGATCGTGTCGTGTTCGCTGGTCGTGTTTTTGACAGGTTTATGGCTATCCACTTTCGGGTGTGGCGTGGTCGCTCTGCTTCAACACCTCGTCGACCTGCGTCGCCGCCGCGGCCCAACTGGTAAGGAAGGAGAGGCCTTGCTGCGAGGCTGAGCCGGGCTCGGCGGTGAACGCCATCAAGGTCTGGCCCGGATCTGCGGTGAGGGCCAGTCCTTCGTAGGCCAGGGTTAGCTCGCCGGCGACCTCGTGGTGCATGCGTTTCGTGCCTGTGGTGTGCCAGCGCACGTTGCGGCTCGCCCACAACGCGCCGAACTCGGGGCTGCGAGTGGTGAGTTCGCCGACGAGCTGGTTGAGTTGTTGGTCGTCGGGGCTGCGGCCCGCTTCGGCTTGTAGGAGCGCGACGATCTCGCCGGACACCTGTCGCCAGTCCGGATAGCGCTCGACGGCTCGGGCGTCGAGGAAGGTGTATCGCGCGAAGTTCGGCAGCTTCGCCGACGAGGTGTCGATCAGGTCGGAGAACAGTGCGCGGCCGAGGCGGTTGGATGCGAGCAGATCGAGCCGACCGTTTTGCACGATCGCGGGGACCTCGGTCATCGAATCGAGGAGGCGTTGAACGCTCGGGCGCACCTGATCCCGAGCGGGGCGTTTCGCGGCTCGGCTGGCGGGCCTCGATGCGCGGGCGAGGTCGAAGAGGTGCGCGCGCTCCGCGTCGTCGAGCTTGAGCGCGCGCGATAGCGCTTCGAGCACCTCGTCGGAGACTCCGTGGGCGTTCCCGCGCTCGAGCTTCGTGTAGTACTCGACGCTGACGCCGGCGAGGTTGGCCAGCTCGTCGCGGCGTAGGCCCGGAACTCGCCGCCTGCCCCCGTACTGTGCCAGCCCGGCTTGCTGCGGGGTGATGCGTCCTCGCCGGGTGATGAGGAACTCGCGAAGCGCATTCCGGGTGTCCATATCCCAACGGTAGGACCGGCCAAGCGATTCAGGGGGTCCCTGCGGGAACCCCTTTCAGCAGGCTCTGCCTCAAAGCCTCGGCGGGGCCTTCACTGGGCTTCTCCAAGCAACGACACGTGAAGGAAGAAGCTCATGAAGCATGTATCGCTGGGAGGCCTGGACGTCTCCCGTATCGGTCTGGGTGCCATGACGATGGCCGGCCTGTATACGACGGGCGGTGCATTGGACGATGCCGAGTCCATCCGCACAATTCATCGAGCGCTCGACCTCGGCGTCACGCACATCGACACCGCAGAGGTTTATGGCCCGTTCCACAGTGAGGAGCTAGTGGGCCAGGCCCTGCAGGGTCGTCGCGACCAGGTAGTGATCGCGACGAAGTTCGGCATCCTGTCCCACTCCGGCCGCGAGGAGGGCGTCACCGACAGCAGCCCGGCCAGCATCCGAGTCGCGATCGAAGGCTCCCTGAAGCGGCTCGGCACCGACCACATCGACCTCTACTACCAACACCGAGTCGACCGGACCACACCAATCGAGGAGACCATCGGCACGCTCGGCGAGCTGGTCGCCGAAGGCAAGGTGTTGAACATCGGACTGTCCGAGGCCGGCCCGGACACTATCCGGCGCGCGCACGCTGTCCATCCCGTCGCCGCGCTCCAGACCGAGTACTCGCTGTGGACCCGTGACCCCGAAGCCGAGCTGATCCCGCTTCTGCGCCAGCTCGGCATCGGCTTCGTGCCCTACTCCCCGCTAGGGCACGGGTTCCTAACCGGCCAGATCCGTACACCGGACGACATCCCGGCCGACGACTGGCGTAAGACCAACCCTCGCTTCATCGGCGAGAATTTCCAGCGCAACCTGCGCATCGTCGAAGAAGTCAGTTCTGTCGCCGCCGAAGCCGACGCGACTCCGGCGCAGATCGCGCTCGCCTGGCTGCTCTCGCAAGGTGACGACATCGCGCCGATCCCCGGAACCCGACGAGTTGCCCGCGTCGAGGAGAACACCGCGGCCGACAGCATCGAACTCACCATCGGTCAGCTCGACCGACTCAACAACCTGACCCCGGCCGCCGGCGAACGACACGAGGAGAGCAACATGGCGAGAGTCGAGCGGTAATGCCAGTTCTCGCCGACGAGGTTGACGAACAGAAGTGCCTCGTTTGTTGGTGGCCGATCGGGAGTTCAGGCGACAGAATCCTCCTATGGGTGTCCGTCGATGCACGCGAACGGCGAATCTGTGAGGGGTACAGCGGGGTGAGCCCCATCAGGCAGTTCTACGACTCCGAAGGCGTTCCGCTGCGCATCGACGGACCCCCGGAAGAACCGGCCACCGCGTGGCGTTCGCAGCGCGCGCGCGTCCGATCCTGGCTCGAGTCGCTGCCCGACCCCGACTGGGCCGGAGCGACACGCTGTGGGCTGTGGGACGTCACGTCACTAGTGCGACACCTCGCCTCCGGCTCCCAGTTCCTCGGCTACACCCTTCACAGGGGCGCCGCTGGCACCGCCACCACCCTGTTGCAAGGCTTCGACCCGCACGCCACAGTTCAAGCGGCCGCGGCCATGCTCGGGGAGATGACACCCGCGGCAGCTCGCGAGGCCATGGCCGCAATGGATGCGGCGGTCGACCGAGAGCTGGAGACAATGGCCCGCGCCGGCTGGTCGACGATGGCTGAAGCGCCGCCGGGCCAGTTACCCGCGCACCTGTCCGTGAACCACTTCCTCTTCGATTCCTGGGTGCACGAGTACGACCTGATGGTGCCACGCGGCGAGCGGCCGTACGTCGACGTCCGCGAGGCATCCGTGGTGGTGCGCTACCTCCTTGGTCTCGCCTCGGTCACAACAGCATCCGAAACACCACTCGATGTGCGCCTCTGCGATCCCGAGATCCGCGTCGGGGTTGACGTTGCGAATGGCCAGGTGCGCGTGGCCCCCTCGGTGCCCAGTAGAGCCGCGGTGTTAGAGGGGCGATTGGTCGACGTCGTCGATCGCGCAACAGGCCGAGAGGCCGGGCCGATCGACGGAGACCAGCGAGCGCTGGCTGTGCTCGACACATTCGGAGCGTTGCTCGCCGGATAGTTGTTCCTCCGTGGCGCGAGAGAACGATCAGAAGTGAATGCCGTTCCAGCCCTGTGCGCGGGAGCTCCGCGCTCGGTAGTGCCAGTTCTGATCGGCCAGACGCCGGCAAGCTGTTGAGCAACGACGATCGCGCGTTGATGTTCGTCCTGCACGGCACGCGCGAACGCCGGCGGCCTTTTCACGCAACTCACGACCGGCAGTGACCTGGCGGGCTCTCGTATGAATACGTGCGGACCTAGAAGCCTGGGAACGCCACCTTCAGTTCTTTCAAACGGCGTCGACCTCGTTGACGAGGCTGCGAAGCAGCTGATCCGATTCACGGAATCATCGACGCCACCTAGCGCTGAGTAGGAGTTTTTCCCAGGCATGGTGGGAGCCGGTGCTCTAGGCGGTGGTAATCGGCTCGACGAGGTTGTAGTGCGTTCACCCTCATTCATTGATCGACGGAGGACGACTGCAACTGGAAAATGTGGTTCGGTCGATTTCTAGAGCGCCTCACACCATTAAAACACGTAAAAGCCCAGGTCAGGGGCCCAAGCATGGCGGAGGCTCCGGGATTTGAACCCGGGATGGGCGATAACCCAAACCGCATTAGCAAGCCCGTCCGTAGGTGGCTGGACGTGACCGCCGACGTCCGGAAGAGACGCATTCATGCAGGTCAGCGCGTCAGACCGGCCGGCGACGGATATCGGTGGACTCGAACGGACGACCCGGATAGCGATCGAACTGCAACTGAAACTGCAACTGGCCGCGCCCCGCATCGACGGGGGCTGGGGCCCAACTTCACTGGCGGAGATCCCCGCCTGCGGGGCGCTCCCGAGAGCACGAGTTGGTCAGGCGCCGTGGCCAAGCTTCAGTCGCGTCTGGACTCGGCCTTCGAGGGCCGTCCAAGAGTCGATGAACTTGGCGAGGCCTTCGTCCTCGAGGGTCTGGACGACATCGTCATAGTTGACGCCGACGTCCTGCAGCGCGTCGAGCACTGCCTGGGGGTCGGGGTCGCCGTGACGAACACTGTCGGGACGGATCTCGCCATGATCGAGCACCGCGTTCAACGTGGGTTCGGGCATGGTGTTGACCACGCCCGATCCGACGAGTTGGGTGACATACCTGGTGTCGTCGTACGCCGGGTTCTTCGTGCTGGTGGAGGCCCATAGTGGCCGCTGTGGGTGTGCGCCGGTTGCGGCCAGAGCCGTCCACCGCTCGCCCCGGCACACCGCCTCGTAGCGCCGGTAGGCGATCCGGGCGTTCGCGATCGCAGCGGTGCCGGCGAGCGCGGCGGCCTGCGGCGAGTCGATCTTGGCGAGCCGCGCGTCGACCTCGGTGTCGACCCGGGAGACGAAGAATGACGCGACGGACCGGAGCGTCGACAAATCTCGGCCGGCTG
>DASZVL010000005.1:0-108829 GCA_035547035.1 Mycobacteriales bacterium
CCTCGACGGGATGCTCGACCCCGAAGCCGGTGCGGCGGTGATCGCCGCGATCGAACCGCTCGCCCACAAACTCGGACCCGAAGACGACCGCACCGTCCCGCAGCGCCGCGCCGACGCGCTCGCCACCCTCGCCGGCGCCGCGGCCGGCTTCGACGACCTGCTCCCGGACTTCAACGGCGACCGCCCGCACATCAACGTCATCACCAACTACGAAACGCTGCTCGACGACCTCGACCCCCACGCGTCCTACGACCCGGACGGCGCCCCCACCGTCAACGGCATACGAGTGACAGCCGAGACCGTACGCCGCCTCGCCTGCGACGCCGACATCCTGCCAATCGTGATGAACAGCACCTCCGAGGTCCTCGACATCGGCCGCACCAGCCGAACCTGGCCCAAAGCCATCCGCAAGGCCCTGCAGATCGAAGACGGCGGATGCGGCTGGCCCGACTGCCAGATGCCGCTATGGGCCTGCCGCATCCACCACCTCACCCACTGGTTCCACGACGGCGTAACCAGCAAAACAAACGGCGTGCACCTCTGCCGATTCCACCACTGGCTCGTCCACCACCGCAGATGGAAGATCTGGAAAGAAGCCGCCACCAACAAGATCCGCGTCGCCCGAACCTAAAGACCCTCGATCGGCCCGCCTGACAGACTCCACGAGTGGAAGTTCGCGCGCCATCAGCCGCGGCCGGCGTCGTTGACGCCGCCGCGATCAACCGTGCGGCGTTGCTGCTCGCGCCCGTCGTACGGTCCACCCCGCTCGAGCGATGCGAGCGACTGAGCATCGCGACAGGCAGCCCGGTACTGCTCAAGCGGGAGGACACCCAGGTCGTCCGCTCCTACAAGGTGCGCGGCGCCTACAACCTGATCGCCAGCCTGCCCGAGGACGCGCGCGCCAAAGGAGTGGTGTGCGCAAGCGCCGGCAACCACGCCCAAGGCGTCGCGTACAGCTGCGCCGCACTCGGCATCCCCGGCCGCGTCTTCCTGCCCGCCACGACACCAAGACAGAAGCGCGAGCGGATCCGCGCCATCGGCGGCGACGCGGTCGAGATCCTGGTACGCGGCAGCACGTACGACGAGACCAGCGCGATCGCGATCTCCGAAGCCGCTGGCTCCGGCGCCACCTACGTGCACCCGTTCGACGACCCGCGCACCATCGCCGGGCAGGGCACCGTGGCCGTCGAGATCTGCCACCAGAACCCCGAGCCGATCAGCACCGTCGTCGTCCCGATCGGCGGCGGCGGTCTCGCCGCCGGCGTCGCGGTGTACCTGCGCGAGCACCGCCCCGACGTACGGATCATCGGCGCCGAACCCGAAGGCGCCGCCAGCATGACGGCGGCACTGCGCGCCGGCCAGCCGGTCGCGCTCGACGAGGTCGACACGTTCGTCGACGGCGCCGCGGTCGCGCAGGTCGGCGCGCTCACCTTCCCGCTGATCCGCGACCTGGTCGACGAGGTCGTCACCGTCGCCGAAGGCGCGATCTGCAGCGAGATGCTCGACCTCTACCAGGCCGACGGCATCATCGCCGAGCCCGCGGGTGCGCTGGCGAGCGCGGCGCTACGTCAGATCGCGGTCGGCCCCGGGACCACGGTGTGCGTCGTGTCCGGCGGCAACAACGACGTCAGCCGCTACGCCGAGATCCTCGAGCGCTCGCTCATCCATGAAGGGCTGCGCCACTACTTCCTCGTGACCTTCCCGCAGGAGCCCGGCGCGCTGCGGCACTTCCTCGAGGACATCCTCACCGAGGGCGAGGACATCGTCGTCTTCGAGTACATCAAGAAGAACAACCGCGAGACCGGGCCGGCGCTGGTCGGCCTCGAGCTCGACTCCGCCTCAACGCTGCCCGACCTGCTCGCGCGGATGGACGCCAGCCCGCTGCGCATCGAGCCGGTCCCGCCGGGCTCGCCGCTGTTCACCTTCCTGCTTTAGCGCGCGAGCCCTACGCAGGTTGCGCAACTCGGCGCGGGTATCGCTACTTGCGTTGGGCTCGGCAGAACGACGGAGGATCCATGAGCCAGCTGCAGTTCGACGACAACGTCGCCCGCCAGCTCGAGAAGATGTATGCCAGCCGCGACGCCGTACGACGCCGGGGTCTCGTGCGCGAGGCGCTCGCGGTGGCGCCGGGCGAGCGGGTGCTCGACGTCGGCTGCGGTCCCGGCTTCTACCTCGCGGAGCTGGTCCCCACCGTCGGCGCAAAAGGCTCGCTCGTGGGCGTCGACATGAGCCCGGCGATGCTGGAGATCGCCGCCGCGAAGACGGCGCAGCACCCGAACGTCGAGCTGCGAGAAGGCAGCGCCCTGCAGATCCCCGTCGACGACGGCGACTTCGACGCGGCGCTGTGCGTGCAGGTCCTCGAGTACGTCGAGGACGCCACCGCGGCGATCGCGGAGATCCGCCGTACCCTTCGCCCCGGCGGACGCGTCGTGCTGTGGGATGTCGACTGGGCGACCCTGTCGTGGCACTCGGCGGACCCGGCCCGCATGCAGCGGATGCTCCAGGTCTGGGACGAGCACCTCACCCACCCATCCCTGCCGCAGACGCTCGCAAGCCGGATGCGCGAGGCCGGGTTCGTCGACGTCACTTGCACACCGCACCCGTTCGCCGGCATCGAGTTCGACGCCGAGGTGTACCTCGTCTCACTCCTTGGCGTCATCGCCGACTTCGCCCGCGGACGCGACGGCGTCGATGCCGCAGAGGTCGAGGCATGGGTGGCGGAGCAGGGCGAGCTCGGCGAGCGAGGCGAGTTCTACGCCTCCGTCACGCAGTTCTGTTTCACCGGCCGCAACCCGGACTAGCCAGCCGTCGAGCCCTACGCTTCGGGCGTCTCCAGCCCCGCGAGAGGCCCGTATCGTTGGGCTCGGCCTCGCCGCTCGCTAACGGCGACCTTCGGTGAACACGCCGTACAGCATCACGATGGCCGTCAAGCCGATCAGGACGAACCCGATGATGACTCCTGCAGTCATGTCGTGAGCGTTCCCGTGGCCGCCGGGGATACGCCCACTCGCTGCGGCGCGGCTCCGCTTGCTAGCTGCGTCCCAGCACGCGGGCGAGGTCGTCGCGGCCCATCTTCGACCGGCCCCGGATGTTGCGCCGCTTGGCCTGCTCGTAGAGCTCCGCTCTCGTCGCCGGGCCCTTGCCGCCAATGCGCTTGCGGGCCGCTACTGCGGCACCTTGCTTGCCGAGCGCGGTGCGCGTCTTGGCCGGAAGGTTCGCGATCGAGCGCTTGCTCCGGGCTCCCGCTTGCGCCTTCTTCACGTTGCGCCGGGCTGCGGCGACTTGTCGCTGACTGGCCACGTGTCCTCCTGTGATCCTGCGCATCAGCAGCAGCGGACTATTGGTGCTCTGCCCGTTGCCGCGGCGCGAACACGTCACCGCTCGCAGCGCGCCGCACTCCGTGCGAACGCGAACGCCTACGGTGTCCTCGATGGCGACCAACGGCGATGGCACCGCGACCCGCGCATGGCGACGGTTCCAGGGCCTCACCCAGCTCGGCTGGCCACGACGGTTCCCGATCGCGCAGTTCCCGAACCTGCCGCTGATCGTCGCGGTCGGCGCAGGCGTCGCGCACCACTTCATCGCCGGTACGACGGCTCGCTACCTGCGTGCCATCGCCTACGTCGCGCTGGGGATCTGGGCGTACGAGGAGGTCGCGCAGGGCTCGAACTGGTTCCGGCGCCTGCTCGGTGCCACGTTCCTCGTCATCGTCGTGGTGCGAGTGGCCCGCGACATCCACGGCTACGAGTAGCGACGTATTGAAGGAGCGGCGATGAGCGAGCAGCCAGGCATCGACCCGTCAGTGGCGCCCAGTGGCACCGGCTGTGCCGAGTGCGAGTCCGGTGAGGGCGCGGGCTGGTGGATGCACCTGCGGCGCTGCGCCCAGTGCGGCCACGTCGGGTGCTGCGACAGCTCGCCGTCACAACACGCCTCGCGCCACGCCGCCGCGTCCGGCCATCCGATCATCCGCAGCTTCGAACCCGGCGAGGACTGGTTCTGGGACTACCAGACGGAGAAGTACGCCTACGGCCCGCCGCTCGCACCCCCTGCTCACCACCCGCTCGACCAGCCCACGCCGGGGCCGGCAGGGAAGGTGCCCGAGGACTGGGAGCGGCGCCTGAAATGAGCGAGCAGCAGCGAAGATCGCCTCAGGACCGTAACCTCAACGAATGGTGTCGAAGTGAAGCAGGTTGAGGTCGAGCGTGATGGCAAGTGGTTCACCGGGACCATGGGCCTGTGGCGCGAGGACCCGGTCAAGGGCTGGGTGGCGACGGTTCGCTACTCCACCGGTGCACGTGCCTACATGGAGACGATCCCCGCAGACCGGCTCCGCGAGCTGCCCGACCAGAAGTAGGCGCCCGCCGACGCTAGCCGCGCCGTCACCAAAGTAGTCACCGCGAGCCATGGCCCGGGCGGGCAAACGGTGTTACCGTCCTTCGTAGTTGCAGTTTGCATTTCTCGTACGTTTTTCTTTCAGCGCCCGCGGGATGTCGACAGCGGGCGCTTTTTGCTTGTCGCGATGGACATTCTTCGCTGACCTCGAGGCCTCCGCGTAACTCGGGTCACGCACAGTGCGCGCCCGGCTTTCCGGAAGGATCTAGAAGAAGATGGCACAAGGCACAGTCAAGTGGTTCAACTCCGAGAAGGGCTTCGGATTCATCGAGCAGGACGGCGGCGGCGCCGACGTCTTCGTTCACTTCTCGGCCATCGCCGCCGACGGCTACAAGAGCCTCGATGAGGCGCAGCGGGTCGAGTTCGAGGTGAGCCAGGGCCAGAAGGGCCCGCAGGCCGAGAACGTCCGCCCGATCTGATGACCGCCGCGTCGGCGCTGGACACGACATACCCGGCGCCGACGCGCGCACATCCGGTGGCGACACCGGGCCCGCAGCTTCGCGCCGTCGTACGACGGATCGCGAAGACCTTGTCGGTCGCGACGCTCATCCCGACCGCGTTGTTCTACGTCGGGCTCGTCACCCTGAACCTCTGGGTGGCGCTGGCCGTCGCGCTCGCGTGGTGTTACGCCGCCGCCGCGTGGCGCCTGCACACCAAGCAGCAGTCGTCGACGCTGCTGTGGCTGACCGTCGCCGGCCTGACCGGCAAGACGATCCTTGCGTTCGCCACGGGAAGCACCCTCATCTACTTCCTGCAGCCCGCACTCGCCGACTCCGTCGTCGCGACCGCGTTCCTGCTCTCCCTCTTCACGGCCCGACCGGCCGTCGCGCGGATCGCCGCGGAGTTCTACCCGATGACCAGCGAGGTCGCGAGTCGTCCGCGAGTGCAGAGGCTGTTCGTCCGCCTCACCGTGTTGTGGGCCGTCATCTGCGGGACCCGCGCCGGCGTGACGCTGTGGCTGCTGCACACGTTGTCGTTGCACGGCTTCGTCACCGCCAAGACCGCGTACGGGCCGGGCTCAGCAGTGCTGGGCGCGGCGCTGACGATCGCACTGGCAGTCCGGGTGGCGCGCCGTGAAGGCCTGCTTCCCGGTGCGCCGGCCGGCACTCCCCCAACCTTGCCCACCATGCCTGTCGGCGCCGCCGCGTGAGACGCCGCTCCGGGATGCGCGGCAACCGGCTGACCTCCGCCAGCAACCAGGTGGATCGCGGCGCTGCCCCGGCGCCCCGCCGCGTCGTCGACTACTGGTGCGCGTCGGACCACAAGTCCTCCCCCGCGTTCGCCATGGACGTCGAAGCACCGATCGAGTGGCCGTGCCAGGTCTGCGGCAGCCCGTCGACGACGGAGCGGGGTACGGCGCCGGCCAGCGCGCGGCAACGGATCTTCCCCCGCACGCCGTACGAGTTCCTCATGATGCGGCGCACGCAGGAAGACGGCGACCGCATCCTCGCCGAGGCGCGGGCGGCGATGCGCAAGGGCGACTACCCCCATCCGGGTGCCGGCCCCCGTCCCTGACGGCAACCTCGTCTCGCCGAGCCCAACGCTTCGTGCGTCTCGAGGCCCCGCGAGACGTCCATGTCGTTGGGCTCGACGACATTGGGGTCGACGACATGAGGCTCGGCGGGATCTACCGGGGCAACGCCTGGAACCTGTCGCGCAGCCGGTCGAGGCCCGCGGCCTCGGCCGCCTCGATCCCCTGCCCGACCAGCTCACGTGCGCGCTGTTGATGGGCGGCGGACGGGCTTCGTGACAGCGACAACGCCCGGTAGTACCGGAACAGGTTCCGCTGCAGGTCGATGCCGCGTTCAGCGAGCAGATCGTCGCTGCGCGCGAACAGCGCTTCGGCCTCGTCGTAGCGGCCTTGGGCGCCGATCGCGCTGGCGATCGGCTGGGTGACCGGTCCGACGTTGTAGACCTGCAGGTTCATCCAGAGGTGTTCGTACGGGCGGAGCGCGGCCTCCGCTGCCGCGCCGAGGGCGGCGTCGTCGAGCAGAAGCGCAAGCACCGCCGGGTACGACCAGCCGGCGATCGCGAAGTCATCCACCGGATAGCGGTCGACGCGGACGAGGTCGTACCGGGCAACGACCTCGCGTGCCTCATCGAACCTGCCGGCCTCCGCGAGCGCCCAGGCGTGGGTGCCCCGCCACGCGAGTCCCGACGGGTATCGATCGGCGAACTCCCCCGCGGCGTCGGCCAGGTCACCGAACGAGCCCTGCAAGAACGCGAGCGACATCGTGACCGCGGCCCACCACTGGTCGGCGTCAGCAACGCCGATCTGCTGGGCGAAAGCGAACGCCTCGTCGTTGAGCCTGGCGGCTTCCTCGAGCCGGCCGTCATACGCGATGTACTGCACCCAGTTGGACTCGCACAGCGCGAGAAGCAGCGGCGGGCAGTCGGTCCGCGCGATCTCGAGTGCCGCCGCCATCGTCTGGCGGGCGCGGGCATGGTCGCCCACCACGGCGTAGGTGACCTGCTGGAAGATTCGGCTCAGGGTCGAAAGCGCCGGGTCGCCCACGCTGTCGGCGAGCGCGACCGCCTCACCGAACAGCGCGACTGCGGCCTCGGCGCGCTGCGGCACCAAACTGGCCCGGCCCGAGCGGATGATCACCTCGGCCAGCACGCGCGGGTCGCCGACCTCGCGCGCCATCTCGATGGCGAAGTCGGTCAGCTCCAGCCGGTGCGCGAGCGGACGCTCGCGGTCGTAGTTGACCTCCGCGGCGAGCGTCGCGCTCAGCAGCGCGACCTCCGCAGTGCGCCGGCCGGCGTGCGCGGCCGCGGTTTGCTCGAGCGCCTCGACCCGTTCGCGGTCGACGTCGTTGATGACACTCGTGACACCGCGGAAGTTGGCGATCGCGGCGCGCGCCGCGAGGTCGGCCCGTTCCAACGCGAGCGCCGCGCGCGTCGCCTCGAGCAACGTCTCCCGGAACTGCGGGTTGCTCTGGTCGCGCTGCGTCTCCCCGAGCCCGATCGAGGCTTCGATCCGACGCTCCGGGTCGGGATGACCGGCATCGATGAGCTCGATCGCCTGCCGGTAGTAGCCCTCCGCGCCCGCCAGATCACTCGCTGCGGCCGACTGCGCAGCGGCGCCCAGCAGGTGCGTGACCGCAGAGCTCAGGTCGCCGCCGCTCGGGCCGGCTTCGACCGCGTGGTAGGCAAGCGCGACGGCGTCGTACGGGCGGAGCTTCTCGAGGACCTCCAACACCGACTGATGAAGCCGGCGGCGGCGCGCGGATGTCAGCTCGCCGTACAGCGTCTCCTTCACCATCGCGTGGAAGAACCGGAACCGGTCGCGCCCGGTCTCTTCGACGATGCGCGCCCGTGCCGCCTCGTCGAGCGCGTCGAGCATCGCGTTGTCGTCGATGTCGCTCACCTGCGCGAGCAGCTCCAGGTCGAAGTCGCGCCCGATCACCGCCGCCACCGACAGCACCCGGTTAGCCGTGTCCGACAGGCGGCCGAGGCGCCGGCCGAGTACGTCGCGGACCCCTTCCGGCACCTCGATCTCTCCGGGGTCGTTGACCTGCCACCTGCCGTCGACGAGCTGGACAGTGGCGGTCTCGACGAAGTGGCGCAGCACCTCGCCCATGAACAGCGGGTTGCCTTCGGTCTCCGCGAAGGTCGCCTCCGCGAGCCGCCGCCCCGCCGGGTCGAGCTGGTGCCCAGCCACGGTCTCGACCAGCTCGATCGTCTCGTCGAGGCTGAGCCCTTGCAGGTCCAGCCGTTCCACGCCGGCGACCCGACGCAGGTCCGCGAGCACTGAGGTCAGAGGGTGCGTGCGATCGAGCTCGGTGTCGCGGTACGTGCCGACGACCACCAGCCGCGCCGAGCCAGAGGCGGCGGCCGCCTTCAGCAGGTGCACGAGGAGAAGCAGTGTGGCGCGCGTCGCCCAGTGCAGGTCATCGACGACGAGCACGATGCCGGTCTCCGCCGACGCCTCGACCAGCCACGCCGACACGGCCTCGAACAGGCGGTACTCCTCGGTCCGCGGGTCCGACGCCACCGGCTGCGGCAGGCCAGGCACCCGCATCGAGATCTCCGGGCAGAGCCGCACCAGCTCGCCGGCGAGCCGTCCGAGCTTCGGTGCGGCGTGATGGGCGCTGTAGAACTCGAGCGCCTCGACGAATGGCTGGAACGGGACGCCGAGCTCCTCGTCGCAGCAGCCGTACAGCACGATCGCGCCCTCGGCATGCGCACGGCGCGCGAGCTCGGCAGCGGTGCGGGTCTTGCCGATGCCTGGCTCACCCGACAGCAGCGCCGCCGCCATCGGCGCCTCGCCGCCGAGCACCCGGTCCAGCATCGAGGCGAGCGCGCCGGTGAGCACCGGTCGCCCGACGTACGACGACGCCGCGCCCTGCCCTAGCAGGCCGGGGAACGGGATCCGGCCACCGTCCTGCTCGGCCCGCTCCTCGATCGGGTCCCACAGCACCCGGCACGCGGGCACCGGCTCGGGCAGGCCGCGCAGCGTCAGCTCGCCGACCGACTCGAAGACGAAGCTGCCCCGACCGCGCGACAGGGAGCGCACGAGGTCGGCAACGAGCACCTGCCCCGATTGCGCCGTCGCGCACAGCCGCGAGGCCTCGACGACCGGCGTGCCGAGCACGTCGGCGCCGTCGATCGACACGTCGCCGGCGGAGATGCCGATCCGCAGCTGGACGGCGAGGGTCGGGTCCTCCCGTCCGGCAAGCTCGACCTGCTGGTGCAACGCGACGGCGGCACTTACCGCGTCGACCGCCGCCTCGAACACCGCCATCGCGCCGTCGCCGAGCCCCTTGATGACCCGGCCCTGGTTGCGCCCGACCACGTCGGTGATCCGCGCCTCGAGGTCGCGGATGAACGCGTCGGCGCGCTCCTCGCCGAGGTCCGCGCGCAGCGCCGTCGAACCGACGACGTCGACGAAAAGCACGGACGCCGTCAGCGTCCGAGCGATGTCGTGCCGCCCCGTGGTGTTGCTCATCGCGGGCTCATTATCGCCGCCCGTCGCGTCGAGCCCAACGCTTCGGCCGCCTCAACGGCACGCGAGACGCCAATGTCGTTGGGCTCGGCGCTTATGGCAGGGCGGCCGTCGTACCTCCGTCGACCGCGATGATCTGGCCCGTCAGGTACGCCGCGCGGTCCGACGCCAGGAACGCCGCGACCTCGGCGACCTCCTCCGCCCGGCCGGCACGCTTGAGCGCCGCGCCGTGCACGAGCTCCGGGAACCTCTCTGCCGTACCGGGCCCGCCGGTCATCGCGGTCTCGATGAAGCCCGGGCAGATCGCGTTGGCGCGGATGTTCTGCAAGCCGTACTCGACCGCCGCCGCCTTCGTGATCGCCTGCACGCCGGCTTTCGAGGCCGAGTAGATGCTGGTGCCCCTCGGCGAGGCGCCGAGCCCGCCGATCGAGGACCAGTTCACGATCGAGCCGCCGCCGGTCTTCAGCATCGCGTTGATGGCGTGCTTGGTGCCGAGGAGTACGCCGAGCATGTTGATCGAGGTGATGCGGTGGTACTCCTCCAAGGTTGCCTCGGCGAGCGCGCCACCCGCAGCGACACCCGCGACGTTGCACGCGGCATCGACGCGGCCAAAGGCGCTGACCGCTGCGTCGAACATCGCGACGACGCTCGCCTCGTCGGCGACGTCGCAGTGCACCGCGATCGCCGCGTCACCGAGCTCCTTCGCGGTCTGCTCCTCAGCGCCGCTGATGTCGGCGCACACGACCTTCGCACCGTGGGCCACGAAGACCTGGGCCGACGCCCTTCCCATCCCCGAACCCGCGCCGGTGATGACCGCAACCTTGCCGTCGAGCTCGCCCACTGAGATCCTCCCGTATCGCTGTGCGACCGCTCAGATCCTGACACAGCTGGCGCGGGAGGTTGCCCGCTCACCACAAGGCGGCGAGGCGCGCGAGCATCCCGGTCCAGCCCTCGAGGTGGCCGGGACGCTCCTCCGCGGGAAGGTCGCGATGGAACAGCTCGACCAGGGTCTCGCCGCCGACCTCGGTCAGCATGATCTCGACGCTCGTCGAACCCGGCGGCATCAAGTCGCGACCAGGGACGCCCCAGGTGAAGACCACCCGCCGCGGCGGATCGACCTCGACGTACTCCCCGCGCACCGGCGTCTTGTTGATGTCGAGCGCGAAGGTTCCGCCCGGCTCCGGCGTCAGGTCCGCCCACTCCCCGATCCACTGGACCATGAGGTCGGGCTCGATGAGATACGGGAACACGGTCGCCGGTGAAGCCGCGATCCGGATGGAGGCGGTCAGTACGTCGTCGACGGTCATCTCCTCGGACGCTTCTGTTCGGTTTCGACCACCTGCTTGAGGCGTTGCAGCGCAGACGGCCACAGCTCGGTCAGCACCTCGCGGACCGGGTCGAGACCGTGCGGGTCGAGCGCATACAGCCGGCGTACTCCCTCTCGGCGTTCGCTGAGCAGACCCGACCTCGCCAAGACTTGTAGGTGGTGGCTGATCGCCTGTTGCGACGCGTCGAAGTGGGACGCGATCTCGCCGGCGGCGAGCTCGCCGCCCCGAACCAGCCGCAGGATCTGTCGTCGGTGCGGATCGGCCAGCGCGCGGAGGACGGCATCCGCGGGCTCATCTGGCTGCTCCGCCGATGCCGTCCTGGCCGCACTCATGACGTCAACGATCTCAGGCCGCGCCTGCAGCGGCGGCGCGGGTGCGAGCCTCGCGGCGCTCGAGATCGGCCGTCGAGCCATTGGGCGTGCCGGTGCCGGTCTCGACGTAGGCGGCGAGGCTCGGGACGAAGTGGTCCCAGCCGCTCTTGCAGTCGCCGTAGCACGGCAGCTGCGGCGTCAGTCCGAGGTGGCGGAAGTGAATCTCGGTTCCGCCCTCCGCGAGGGCGCGCAGCTCCCACTGCTGGCTGGTGCCGACCCAGTCCTCCACCATGCACTCGGTGGTCAGCCACCGGACTCCGGTCCCTCGGTCGGCGGCCTCGACCTTCATGACCGCCTTGGAGTCGGGTCCGAAGTGGAACGTGATCTCTCCGCCAGGCCCGGCATCACCGGTTGCCCGGCTCCACCAGGCGCTCAGACCGTCCAGGGTGGTCAGCGCGTCGTACACCGAATCGAGCGACGCACTCACCCGAACTGTCGCTTCGTAGTCCTGCTCGTTCATGTCGTGCCCTCTCCAACGATGATGTTGCCGACTCACACGACATTACTTGTACAAGTGGTTCTTTGTCAAATGAGGGTTTGTAGAAGTCGCGTGTCCGTCCCGGGAGGAGCTCCTAACGCCGGCGGGGTCCACGGCGGCCATTCGGTCGCTCCCGCGGGCCGGCCGTGCTCGTACCTCGCGACCAGCCGATAGGGATGCTCAGCGTTCCCGTTGTCGTAGAACCGCGCGGTGTCCGCGACGCCGACGGCTTGGGCGACCAGATCCCAGAGCCGTTCGAACCGCGACCGGATCTTCGTCTCCGGTACGCCGTGTCCGCCCGCCTCGACCCGAAGCGCGACGCGGACAACCGCGAGCTCCACCGGGACCAAGATCACGTGCAGTGCGACCTGGTAGCCCGCGCGGCGGGCATCACGCAGCAGATCGACTTTCGACGGATGCGAGAAGACGGTCTCCGTGACGAAGGAGCGGCCTTCGGCGATGAACCGCTGGCGTACCTCCGCTGCGAGCCGGGACGCCTCGTGACCGAGCGCCAGCTCCTCGCCCGGCCAACGCTCAGCCGCGAGGTGATCGGCGTTGACGAACGGAAGGTGCGTGGCGGGGGCGACGACCTGCTCGTAGAAGGTGGTCTTTCCCGACCCGTTCGGTCCGGCCAACAGGTGAAGGACCGGCGTACTCATCCGCTACGGACGACCACGTTCCCCGACTCGTCGAGCTCTGCGTACGAGCGGCCGGCGAGGACCTTCCGCATATCGAGGTTGCGGTGCAGCTTCTCGATGCGATCCAGCCAGGTCGCCCGAACGATCGCCTGCTCTTCGGGAAGGCCGAGGGCGTCGTAGCTGCGCTCGCCGCGCAGCACCTCGCCGACCGCGCTCGTCGAGATGTCCGCCGACGCCTCGATCTCGCGCCCGATCCGAGCCCAGTGGTCGATCTGCTGGGCGGTGCTGCGGCTCAACACCTCGGCAGCCAGCTTGGCGTCCTCGTACAACCCGGGGCTCACCCGGGTCGGCGGGCTGGATCCAGCCACGGGAGCCACCTCCAACTCTCTGTAGCATTTTGCTACAGCCGTGTGCTCCCGGTCAATCGGCCGCCCCGAGGGCTTCGGTCGTGCAGCTTCGCTCGGTCATGCCCATGCCGCTCTCGCCGTCCCAGGTGTAGCGGGTGACCGCCTGCTGCAGCTGCATCCCGCCGCCTGACACCTCCGGCGGCATCACCATGAACGTCGAGCAGGTCGTCTCGCCGCGGATCTCGTGGGTCTGCCCCGCCGCCTCAAGGACGACGGTCACGTCCTCGCCGCTCGCGTGCAGCTCCGTCAGCCACGGCGCCTGCACCACGGTCGCGGGGATCAGCTCGCCGTCGCCGGTGAAGACGTAGCCCTCGTTGTACGTCGGCAGCCCGTCGGTGCGCTCCGGGAACGTCTGGTAGCCGAAGCCGCGGCCGCTCGGGAACAGCGCGGCCTGCCAGGCGTGACCGCGGAAGGTGGCCAGCCGTCGTACGCCTTGCCGCCGGATCCGGTCGGCGCCGCCGGCGAGCGAGTAGGTCCGCTCCCCCACCGTCACGGTCCCGGTCGCCCGGCACACCTGCTCGAACCGCCACGGGATCCCGACCAGCCCGCCCTCGTCCTGCTCGGTGAGGACGCGGTGCGCTTCGGCGCTCATCGAGCCGTTCTCCCAAGGCGGTACGACGGGTCGCACGTCGATCTCGGCGATGACGCGGACCTCCTCGCCGCCGGTCTGCCCGGGGAAGAAGCCCTTTATCTGGTCCTGCACCGTCATCGCCTGCGCCACGCCGTCGACGGTGATCCGCAGGTGCTCGTACGGCGCGACGATCTCCATCCGCAGCGGGCCGGCGCCGAGGATCCGCGGCCGGCCGTCGGCGCCGATCGGGTCGTGAATCGGGTGTGCGCCGTACATCGAGTAGACGTTGCCGTCCGCGAACGCGAGGTTCACCTGGATGTCGTGGGTGTCCCAGTGGTCGCCCGGCGCCTCGACGCCGAGCCGCGGGATCGCGAGCTCCCCGCTGTCATCCCAGATCCATGCGTTGATCGACTCGCGCATCTCCGGGTTGTCGGGCTGGCTCGCAAACACCTCTTCCCACTCGAGCGGCTTCCCGCCGGTCAGGTCGACGCTCACCGCGCCTGCCGCCCTGCGGGCTGTGCGCACCACTTCTCTGCATTGGCGACGTAGTCGGCGAACAACGGCCGGATCGCCTCGAGGTCGAGCCCGAACTCCTCGGCCGGCGGATGCACGTTGTGCTCGCGGTTCTCCGCGTGCTCCTTCCACCACCGCGCCATCCCCGCCTCGAACTCAACCGTCACCGGCTCGCCGAGCCAGTCGTAGAGCCGGCGTACCTCGTTGATCGGGTCCTTCTGCACCGCGTGGAAATCGAGATCGAAGAACCGGTCGTCGTTGCCCGCGGCGCGGAACTCCAGCGCGCGCTGCATCCCGAGCGACCAGTGCTGCACGTTGAGCGCGCCGAGGTAGGGCCGGTCGATCTCGTCGGCGAACATCCCCTGCACCTCGGCGAACACGTCTGCCACCGACACCATCACGTCGGTCGGGTCGCGGTGCGTCATCACGAACCGCGCGTCCGGGAACACGCGGTCGAGCGCCGGCAGGAACAGCAGGTGGGTCGGGCACTTCAGCCGCCACGGCTTGCGCGGCGCCTTCCACTGCAGCAGCTTCAGCGCCCGCCGCTCGTAGGCGTACGTCGACGTCAGGTCGGTCTCGAGGAACCAGTCGGCGTACGACGGGATGTGTGCGAACGCCAGGAAGTAGTGCGACTTGAAGGTCAGCGCCATCAGGTCCTGGCACTCCTCAGGACCGCTCGGCGACATCGGCACGAGCTGCGCGAGCCGCGGCGCGAGCTCGTGCTGCATCGCCATCGAGAACTCGACCGCCGCGATCCGCGGATCCGGGCCCTCGACGGTTGCCGGTGGGGGCGCAGGCTCGCCCGCCATCCAGACCAGCAACGACCGCGCGTTCGGGTCCTCGGCGAGCAACGCGGCGAGCGCGGTCGACCCGGTACGCGGCAGACCGAGCCCAATGAGCGGCGCGGTGATCTGCTCGTCGTCGATCTCCGGGTGACGCGCGTACCAGTCCTCGATCTTCAGCCGGTTGGTGAGGAGCTTGCCGAGCAGCTGCGGCAGTGCCATCTCACCGACCGCGTTGAGCGTCGCCCCGGTGTTGAGCGCGTGGCACAGCCGCTCGAGACCGTCACGGAAGGAGTCCTCACCGAAGTCCTCCAGCCCGGTCTCCGCGCGGGCGGCGGCCATCAGCTCAGCGGGATCGATCACACGCCACCCCTCCGGTTGGACTTGCGATGACCGTAGCCAACCATCGTTGACGAGCCATCCGCTCGCATTTACCGTCAGGACTGCTTGTAAGTGTCATCGTGTTGTAGACGACCGCATTTGTAGATGACATCGGGCAGTACTGAACGACAGGGGCCACGTGGCACGACGTCATCACCAGCGCCGCATGCGCGGGGCCGTTGCATCCGCCGGCCTCGCGCTGGCCGCCGTCATGATGACCGCCTGCGGCACCACGCTCTCTCCCGCGCAGCAAGTCGCGGCCGAGAGCAGCCCAGTCGGTACCGACAACGGCCTGGGTCTCTCCCCGAGCACCGCCCCGGCGTACGGCGCTCCCGACGCCACTGGCACCCCGACGCAGCACGGCACGGCCGAGCCGACGCACTCACTCGCGGCGACCGCAGGCGGACCGGCGACCACGAAGCTGCCCACCGCAATCCCGTCGGTCAGCGCGAGCACGTCGGGCGGCGGCAAGGGCCCGATCGAGGTCGGTTACGCCTACGTCGACGCGGGTGAGACCAATGCGGTCCTGTCGGGGATCGGCAAGGGTCTGGCCGCGGCGGACCTCAAGGCGGAGATCGAGGCCTACGTCAAGCACGTCAACGCGACGGGTGGCGTGCTCGGCCGCGAGCTGAAGCTGGTCCTGTACCGCGCCAGCTCGTCGAACTCGCTGCAGAACATCGGGCAGGCGCTGTGCGCGAAGGAAACCCAGGACGACCACGTCAACGTCAGCCTCGACGGCAACTACGGCAACGTCGTCTTCCCGTGCATGGCGAGAGCCGGCGTACCGACCATCTACACCGGCATCGACGGCCTCACGACGAGTGACTATCGCAAGTACCCACTCGTCATCGAGCCCGACTCGATCAACCTCAACCGCCTGGCAACGCTCGAGGTCCAGCAGTTCGTGGAGATGGGCTACAAGCCGACCGGCCTGCAGAAGCTCGGCGTCCTCTACTACGACGACCCGACCTTCACCGCGGGCTTCGAGGCGCTCAAGGCGGCGTGGGCGAAGTACGGCGTGAAGGTCACCGCCGCGCAGTCCTTCACAAACTGGAACTCCCTCGCCGAGCTGGGCAGCCTCGAGGCCGCGGTCCAGGCCGCGGAGCTCCGGTTCCGCACGCAGGGCATCACGCACGTGATGTGCGTGGAGACCAACGCGTACCTCTGCGGGTTCTTCGGCGTCTACGCCGACTCGCAGAGCTACTACCCGCGCTATGCGTTCAACAGTGACCAGCCGCTCACCAACATCCTCGCCAACATCTCCGCGCGCGGGCTGACCGGATCGGTGTTCGTCGGGTGGAACCCCGGCCAGGACGTCAGCTCGGTGACCAAGATGCCGGCGCGGTCGCAGGCGTGCATGCGGTTCATGACCAAGCAGGGCTTCCCGACCGAGACCGGCAACGAACACGACGGCGCGCTCGGCATCTGTGAGGCGATCGACTACCTGGTCGCATCGATCAAGGCGGGTGGCTCGGCAACCGCCGCCGGAATCGTCGCGGGTGCGCGCGCGATCGCCGGCTCCTACACGCCCGACCACACCTTCAACGTCGGCCCGCCGCCCGACGGCGCAATGACGGTTCGCGACGGCAAGTACGAGGCGAGCTGCAAATGCTTCGCCTACACCAGCAAGCCGTTCGCGGCGCAGTGAGCATCCGGTGACGAGGTCGGCGGTCGCTCGTCGCAGCCAGGCGGAGCGCAGCGAGATCACCTCGACACTCGTGCTCGACGCGACCATCGCGTGCCTGGTCGAGCTCGGCTATGCGCGGACCAGCACCCTGGTGGTCCACGAACGCGCCGGCGTCTCGCGCGGCGCGTTGTTGCATCACTTCCCGTCACGCGCCGAGCTGATGGCGGCCGCGGTCGACCATCTCGCCCGGCAGATCCTGGTGTCGTTCGACGCAACGGCTCTGCGACATGGCGATCCGGTCGAGCGCGGCGTACGGCTGCTGTGGTCGAGCTTCACCTCCGACCTCGGCATCGCCGCGCAGGAGCTGTGGACCGCAGCACGCACCGATGCGGAGCTACGGATCGCGTTGCTGCGCCACGACGCGGACTTGAACCGCCAGATCCGTACGACGCTCGGTCGCGCGTTCGGTCCCGACCTCGCATCACACCCGAACTTCGACACGACGATGCGCGTGCTGATCCAGGCGATGCGCGGTGCTGCCGCCGCGCGAGTGCTGCACCCTGACGCGTCAGCGCGTCCGGACATCGACCGCTGGGTCAGCGTCGCGAACCAGCTCCTCGCAACCTGACGGCCGCAGACCGCGGTGATCTTGACGAAGAAGGCGCTCTCAGGGCCTCAAAGCGCCTTCTTCGTCAAGATCACGCGGGAGAGGTCGCCCTCGTCAGAGCTGGAGCGAGTCGAGGAACTCGCGCATCGCGGGGTTCGCGACCTCGGGGTGCGTGAGGTTCGCCGCGTGGCCCGCGCCGGGGATCAGGACGAGCGGCCGTGCGTTCGGGATTCCGTCGACAAGTGCCTGTGCGCGCTCGACCGGGATCGACGCATCAGCCTCGCCGTGGATGACCAGCGTCGGGCACGAGATCTCGCCGAGCCGGCCGGTGATGTCCTCGCGGGTGGCGAGCGGATGCATCGCCGGTCCGGCGTAGTTGTTGGGCCGCGACGCCCACAGCTCCTTCCACGACTCCTCGTCCGCACCCGGTCCGAGGATCGCC
The DNA here is from genome assembly GCA_035547035.1 of Mycobacteriales bacterium. GTDB lineage: Bacteria > Actinomycetota > Actinomycetes > JAFAQI01 > JAFAQI01 > DASZTV01. Next base: position 17,486 of record DASZVL010000005.1, read on the forward strand.
GTCGCTGCGTAGTCGAGCGTTCCCTGCGACGGGCCGTTGGCCTCCCAGTCCGCAGCCATCGCCTCGAACAGCGGGAGCACCTCCGGGTCCTCGACCCCGGCCTGGGTGTCGATGAGGATCAGCGCGCGCACCCGCTCCGGCGCGAGCAACGCGGCGCGCAGCGACAGGAACCCGCCCTGGCTCATCCCGGCGAGCACGGCTCGCTCGACCGCGAGGTGGTCGAGGACCGCGAGCACGTCGCTCGCCATGTCCCAGTACGACCAGCTGCCCTCGGGCTCGGCCTCGCCATGCGCCCGCTCGTCGTACGTCACCACTCGATAGGCGTCGCGCAGCGCCTCGACCTGTGGCGCGAACATCGTGTGGTTCATCAGGAAGCCGTGACTGAACACGACGACCGGACCGCCGCCGCCCGAGTCCGTCATCCCGACCGTCACACCGGTCGAGAGCCGGACTTGCACCAACGGGTCGGGAATCACCGGTAGCGGCATAGCCGAAACCTAGCGGTCTGTCGGCGATAGACCACTAGGGGAATAGCGGCCACGCGACGCGAGGTTGCGCCCACGTGACCTCTCTCGCAGACCGCACGATCACGGCCGTGGGCGACCACCACGACGCACTCGCCGATCTGGTCCCGAACCTGACCGACGATGAGCTGAGCGGGCCGTCCGGAGCCTCCGAGTGGACCGTCGCGCAGGTCCTGTCACATCTCGGCAGCGGCGCCGAGCTCGGGCTCGTGACTTTCCGGGCACTCCTCGCCGGCGAACCGACGCCGGACGGCGAGTTCAACCAGAAGGTCTGGGACCGCTGGAACGCGATGAGCCCGCGGGATCAGGCGGCTGGATTTCTCGAGCACAGCGAACGGCTGCTTGACGCATACGAGGAGCTGACGCGCGAGCAGCGCGAGAACGTTCAGGTCCAGCTTGCGTACCTGCCTGCACCGATCGACATCGCGACGCTTGTCGGCATGCGGCTCAACGAGGTGGGGCTGCACAGCTGGGACGTGCGCGTCGCACTCGAGCCCACCGCCGGCCTCGACGAGGAGGCCGCCGCCATCCTGGCCGAGCAGCACGCCGGCGGGCTCAGCTTCATGCTCGGCTTCACCGCGAAGCCGGACGCACTTGGAAGGCAGGCGGTCGTCGCGCTCGGCGACTACCGGCTCGTGATCGCCGAGCGGGTCGGCCTCATCGCATCAACCGAAGCCGCGAGTGCGACGTTCGACGGCCCGCTCGAGGCCTTCATCCGTCTCATCTCCGGGCGGCTCAAGCCCGACCACACGCCGGACGGGGTCGCGGTCACCGGAGACGTCAGCCTCGACGAGCTCCGGAAGGTGTTCCCGGGCTACTGAGCCCGCCGGGGCTACCCGCCGTACGTGTCGAAGAACTCCATCGACGGCGGCGGGTCCATCCGGACGTGCACCGGCGGCACCATGCCCGGGAACGCCGCACCGAAGCGCGCCTTCGCCGTGTCGGAGTCGCAGTCGAAGTCGTAGAGCGCCAGGTAGGCACCGGTGCCGTCGGGACCGAAGCGCTTCGCGCTGAGGCAGCCCTCGATCGCCAGCAGCTCGCCGAGATGGGTGTTGTCGTACCAGTCGTTGTAGGCCGCCGCGTTGTCCGGCGAGTCGGGCGCGGTCTTGACGACGAGGATCGACTTGCTCACGGGCACTCCTTGCTTGGTACGTCGACGACGACCGCAACATATCCGGGCGCGTCTCGGTCGCCGGGGGCCGGTAGACATACAGCGTGGCGCGGATCGTGTTCGCGACGATGGGCAGCTGGGGAGACCTGTTCCCGGCGATCGGCCTCGCGGCCGCCGCGCGGGCACGTGGTCACGACGTCGTGATCGCGGCGACCGAGAGCTACCGCCCGCTGATCGAGGCGGAAGGCGTCACCGCCGTTGCGACCGGACCCCGGTTCGGCCCGGCGGAGTTCGCGGCGGACCCGGCGATCCTCGACGGGCGACAGGGCGGGTTCGCCGGCTTCCTTCACCTGTTCCAGACGCAGGTGTTCCCGAACCTCGACACGTGGGTCGGCGAGCTTCGACAGGCGCTGGCGGGGGCCGACCTGCTGGTCACTCACCCCACGCTGCTGCCCGCTCCGATCGCGGCGGAGGCGAGTGGTGTGCCGTGGGCCGCGTTCAGCGTGTTCCCCGGCCTCATCCCGTCGCGGCACGTCTGGCCGATGCCGACACGACTCGCGCCGCCAGGCGGCCGTGTTACCCAAGCCGCGTGCCAGATGGTCTGGACGGCGACCCGGCTGAACATCCGCCGCCACTTCGACCCGCCGGTCAACGCGGCGCGCGCCACCGTCGGCCTGCCGGCCGTGCGCGACTCGCTGTTCCTGCCGGTCCGGTCCGCGGAGCGCTACCTGCTGCTCGCCGACCCTGCGGTCATCAGTCGTGCACCGGACTGGCCGGCGTCGATCCGGATGACCGGCCCGGTCGACTGGGACCAGCCGACCGCGACACCGACTCCACCCGAGGTCGCGCAGTTCCTCGACGCCGGACAGCCGCCGGTGCTGGTCACGCTCGGCGCGAGCTCGTCGGTCGACCCGCAGGGTTTCTACCCCGCGGCGGTCGCGGCGGTCCGGGGGCTCGGGCACCGCGTCCTCGTGCTGACCGGTCCGACTCCCGAGCCGGTCGATCTGCCGCCGGACCCGGAGGTGTGCTGCGTGCCGTTCGCACCGCTGGCTGAGATCGCGCACCGATGCACCGCGGGGATCCACCACGGTGGGGTCGGCACGACTTCGCTGCTGCTTGCCGCCGGCGTGCCGCAGCTGATCGTCCCCCGCGGCTTCGACCAACCGCAGACCGCACGACGCATGGAACGGCTCGGCGTGGCGCGCTCGTTGCCGTGGCGCCACGCCGGCACGCTGCGGATCCGCACCTCGCTCGAGGAGCTGCTTGCCGACGAGCGACTCAGGAAGCACGCCGAGCACGTCGCCGACCGGCTCCGTGAGGCGGGCGGTGCGAACCGTGCCGTCGACGAGCTCGACGCACTGCTCGGCGACTAGGCGCTAGGACCCGAGCCGCGATCACTTCCAACCTGGTGTCCGAGCCGCCTCCTTGATCCACTTCTTCAACTGCGGCTGGTCGATCTCGTCAAGGCTCGCCACCTTCACGTAGCGGGTCCGGTCCGTCGTACCCAGGGGTGGCGGATCGTCGAAGTCCGCGCCGCCATAGAAGAGGACGTTCACGGAAACGAAGTAGGCGGCGATCTCGATGATCCAGCCTTGTTCGGGCAATCCGTAGTACGGCCGTCCGCGCTTGAACGCGTAGCGGAGGCCCGGCACTGTCTCACGGATCAGCTCGTCGAGGCGGCGCACGATGGGCTGCATCCCTGGCACGATCCCCGGGATCCACTCGTCGATGGCGGAGCGGTCGGCCAACGGCTCCGGGGGCTTGCGGCCCGCAAGTCCCTTGATGTGCTTCGGCACTCGCAGCTCCTCCTACTTCGTACGGCGGCGCCATGCCCGCCGAGCCCTACCTTTCGGACGTCTCAGCCGCCTTGAGGCATCCATATCGTTGGGCTCGGCGAGACAGCGACTAGTCGCGAGTCGCTAGGGCGTCGGTCAGGAGGCTGACCAGGGTCTCGAGGCGTACGTCGACATCTGTCACCTCGACGTCCTCTGCGTCGAGGGCGCGCGCCGCGAGGCTCGCCTTGGTCCCGATGAGGTCGGCAACCCGCGCGTCCACGGTCTGCGCCGCGATGATCCGCCAAGCCGTGACCGGCTGGTCCTGGCCGATGCGGTGCACGCGGTCGATCGCCTGCGTCTGCTCCGCCGCGGTCCAGGACAGCTCGGCCAGCACGACGTTGGACGCCACCTGCAGGTTGATGCCGACCCCGGCAGCGGTGAGCGAGCAGACGATGATCTGCACGTCGGGGTCGTTGACGAACGCGTCAATGTTGGCCGTTCGCTGCTTCGTGGACTGGTTGCCACGGATCGAGGAGTAGCCGATCCCCCGCTTCTCGAACAGCGCCTCGGCGGCATCCATCACGTCGATGTGCTTCGCGAAGAACACGACCTTGCCGGCCGTGTGCGACAGCTGCGCGGTGTAGTCGGCGGCAAGCTCAGCCTTTGCCTGTCCGATCCGCCGCATCATCGCGAACACGTTCTCGCCGGTCGTGCTGTCCTCGTCGGAGTTGCGCAGCTCGCGCGCACACACCTGGCGTACGACGGCGGCGTCGATCCCGACGACGGCGTCGCCGTCCTTGCGCGCAGCGATCGCGCTGTCGTAGCGCTTGATCAGCTTCTGCGTCAGCTTCTTCTCGGCCGCGCGCACCGAGTTGCCGGCGGCGCCTTCGAGCTCGACCGGCACGTCGGCGATCCGCCGCGCCGGGATGTCCTTCGCGACGTCGACCTTGCGGCGCCGTACGACGCCCATCTCGATCACCGAGTCACGAGCCAACGGGTAGAAGCCCGGGTCGACCGGCGTCGTACCGTTCGCCTCGAGCGAGTGCAGCAGGTCCGGCCCGACCTCGCCGCCGGAGATCCAACCGAGGAACTCCCAGATCGCGAGGAAGTCCTCGATGTCGTTGATCAGAGGTGTGCCGGTCAGCGCCATGAGCAGCGGGCGCGGCGTGCGCTCGCGGATCTTGCGCGACAGATCGAGCACGTTCTTCGAGCGCTGAGAGCTCTTGTTCTTGATGAAGTGCGCCTCGTCGACGATCATCCCGCGGAAGCCGAACCGGCCCAGCCAGCCGACGTGGCGGCTGAGGATGTCGTAGTTCACGACCACGATGTCGCTGAACGCGTCGACCGTCTCACCGTCACCGTGGATGACGGTGGCCTTGTGGTCCGGCGTCCACATCGCGGCTTCCCGCGCCCAGCTGGTCTTGACGACATTCGGTACGACGACCAGCAGCGGGAACGCGTCGGCCGCCTTTGCGGCGAGCAACGCCTGTGCGGTCTTGCCGAGGCCCGGCTCGTCGGCGAGCAGGTAGGTCCGGTGGCCCTCTCGCGCCTTGGCGATGACCTGCGCCTGGTGCGGCATCAGCTCGAGGCCCGGCGAGACGTGCAGCTGGCTCGGAGCCGGGAGCGCCATGCAGGAGCGCGCGTCAACGGTCGACTGCTCGAAGGCGCGCAGAAGCGGCTTGATCAGCTCCCAGTCGATCAGCAGCCGAGGCTTCGGACGGGGGGGCGCCTGCACCGCGGAGAAGTCCGGTGCCAGGAATGGGTTGGCGAGGCTGCGCGCGACCGCGGACTGCGGGATCACCTGGCGCTCGCGTTCGGGGGTCGGCTCCGGTGGGGCGGTCGACTCGTCGGCCTCCGGCGCGACGGCGAGGCCGGCCTTGGAACGAAGCGCGCGCATCGCCTCGCTCGCGCCGGGCAGCAGCGGCGCACCCTCCGCCAGCAGCTCGAACAGCGACCCGTCACGAGCCGCGACCCGGGCGAGGCTGGCGGCGAGACCCTCGACGCGCTTCTGCATCGCGGCGCGCGCCGCCGGGCTCATCGGAGCGGTCTTGGCTTCGACCCGCTGCTCGCGCAGCAGCAGTGCGGCAGCCTGGAACTCGGCGCGCATCGACGGCGTCACCCGGGCACGACCGAGGTTGGCGAGGACGACAGCGAGGACCGCGAGCGGTCCCTGCTCCTGCAGCCTGCCTTGCGGCTGCCGTTGGGGCTGGTTGCGACGGCGCGGCTCGCTGCGCTGCGGCGCAGGACGTGGCTGCGCGCGCTGCGTCGAAGCGCCGCCCTCCTCGGGCGGTACCGGGACACCGCCGCGGGTGCGGCGGCGAGACCGTGGGGGCAAACACTCTCCTCGGTTGACCGGAAACCGAGCCGGTCGCCGGTCAGGCGGTGAATCCAGATGCGCACCTGGCCGACTTCACAGAAAAGTCGGGCAACAGGACTTGCCGCGCACCATCACTGTAACAAGGGAGACCCGCAATATGGCCAAACCCGCCCGAGATGTTCGCGGCGGTGAGGCGTGTCGCTCAGCGGCCGACAGACGACCCGGCACGCACGTTGTCCGGCGAGGCTTCTGGGTAGTCCTCGGCGTTGGTCGCGCCGGTGATCTGTCGTTGCCGCTCCGCGCTGAGCAACGCGCCGATGAACACGACGTAGATCGCGTAGTAGACGAGCAGCATGAAGACGACGACACCCGCGAGCGCGCCGTAGGTCTTGTTGTAGGAGTTGAAGTACCGCACGTAGAACGAGAACCCGATCACGGTCGCCAGAACGGCGAGGGTCGAGAACTTCGCGCCGGACGCCGCCCACCGCCAGTCGGCGGGGCCGTTCGACGCCCCGACCCGGTACAGCGTGGTGATCGCGGCGAAGAGGATGCCGGCCATCACCACGTAGACGCCGACGTCGGCGAGCACCCGCAACCAGGTCGTTCCGACGAGGTTCGTCATCGCGGAAAGCGCGGAGACCGCACCGACCATGAGGATCGCCACAGCGATCGCACCGACCGTCAGCAGCAACGCGGTGCCTCGGCGCTTGATGAACCCGCGCGTCTCCTCCTGCTCGTAGGCAGCAGTGACACCGGTCATGAGGTTCTGGATGGCGCCGCTCACCGACCACAGCAGCGCGAGCAAAGAGATCAGCAGGGCGAGCCCGAGCGTTCCGGAGTGCGCGGTGACGATCTGGTTCATCCAGCTGGCGAGCGACTGCTTCATGCTCGGCGACACCGACGAACCGAGGTTGGCTACCGCGGTCGACACTGACGTCGGGCTGGCGAACATGCCCCACACCGTCACGATCGCGATCACCGCCGGAAACAGCGCGAGAAACGTCCAGAACGCCGCACCCGCCGCCAGCATCGCGATGTTGGTGTTCGACAGCTGATAGCGAACCCGGCCCAGCACCTGCGTCCAGCCGCGGACGCCGATCTTGCGAATGGGGGGTGGCGCGACCTCGTTGCGGGGACGCGTCATCGTGGTCGTCATCGACTGACGATTCCCGCTGAGCCGCGCCGAATGCCTATGCCCGCCAGATCTCCGGATGTCGGTCCTGCCAGCCGAAGGCTTGCTCGAGCTGTGCCGACAGCGACATGAGCAGCTCGTCGCTGCCCGCGGATGCCGAGAGCTGTACGCCGATCGGCAGACCGTCGTCGGTCGCGTGCACCGGCAGGCTGACCGCAGGTGTGCCGGAGATGTTGGCCATCGGGGTGAACGCGCTCCACCGTCCCATCGCGTCGAGCGAGGCTTGCGCGTCGTCGCATCGCAGTGCCGAGGTCGGCTGGGGTGGGGCGGTCGTCGTCGGCGAGAGCACCACGTCGTACTGCGCGAGCAGCGCGCGATAGCGCACCGCCGCGGCATAGAGCGTCGACTCGGCCGTGGCATGCTCGATCGCCGAGTGCGTCGCGCTCTCGGCGAGCCAGCGCGTGTACGGCATGAGCAGGTGGTGCTGCTCGGGTGTGATCGCCGTGCCGAGCAGCACCCCGAAGTTGGTCGCGAGGACGACCTTGACGGCGCCGCGGACCTCGGCCCAGTCGGGCAGGTCGCTGAGCTCGATGGCCTCGATCGCATGCCCGGCATCGCGAAGCGCGTCGGCAGTTCGATGCACGGCGGCGATGCAGTCCGTGGCAACGTCGATGTCAGCGGACGGCGCCTCGAGCACTCCGACCCGCAGCCTCCCGGGTTCGCGCGCAGCTGCCTGACGGAATGCGTCGGCTGACGCGGGACCGGTCCGCCACAGGTCGCTGTCAGTTGCCGCGCCCATCGCGTCGAGGAACAGCGCGTTGTCCGCGACCGTCCTCGAGAGCGCGCCTTCGGCGGCGAGCGCGAGCCAGCCCGTGCCGGCGCCGGCAGAGCGACCGCGCGTCACCTTGAAGCCGATCAGCCCGCAGTTCGCCGCGGGCGTGCGCAGCGACCCGAGACCGTCGCTGCCGTGCGCGATCCCGATCAGCCCTGCCGCGACGGCAGCGGCTGCACCGCCACTCGACCCGCTGGCCGAAAGCCCTTCGCCGTACGGCGTCTGCGTCTCGCCTCTGACCGCGTTGTCCGTGTAACACGTCGGGCCGAACTCGGGGGTGTTCGTCTTGCCGACGAAGACCGCACCGGTACGACGCAACGCGGCGACCACCGGGCCGTCCGCAGGCGTCACGAGATCTGCAAGTGCCGCAGACCCGAACGTCGTGCGCATCCCGGCTGCGGGATACAGATCCTTGAGCGCGATGGGCAGGCCGTGCAGGACACCCGACGCTTCGCCGCGCGCCCGCGCCTCGTCGCTGAGCCTGGCAGCGTCGAGCGCCTCGTCGCCGACGACGGTGATGAAGCAGCGCAGCCGCTCGTCGTGACGATCGATTCGGTCCAGGTAGTGGCGCGTCAGCTCAACAGACGACACGTCGCGCGCTTCCAGCGCGGCGACCTGCTCGGTTGCGGTGAGGTCGTGGAGCTCGCTCACGTCGCCGCCTTCGCGGTCTCGCGAACGCACTGCGCGATCAGCTCCGGTTCGTCGAGCGGCACGAGATGACCGCTTCGCTCGGCGTAGACCTGGCGGCCGCGAGCCACCGCTGCGGCCTGCCGGGCGTGCAGCGCATCGATGGTCTCGCGCGCCTTTCGCTCGGAGCCCGAGCGGGCCGGCGCCGAGGCAGTGATGACGGTCAGCGGGATGTCGGGCAGTGGATGTTGCGCCGTCACGTCGGCGACCTGCCGGAGTGCGGCGGGTAGCCCGACCAGCTCCGCTGCCACTGCACGCAAGCCGTGGGTGGTGCACAACGTCAGCTGCGTCGCGGTCTCCATCATCGTGCGCGTCTCGTCATCCAGCGGCTGCCTTGCCTGGGCGGCGACGACCCTTGCGTACGCGCGACCGATCAACCGCGCCGTACCGAACCTCGTGGTCGCCACCATCAGCCGCACGGCCTTCGAGAACCGCCTCGACGACCGAATCGCGTCGGCGTCATCGAGCATCGCCTCGTGAGAAGGGTCGACCATCACGAGCCCGGCGACGTCGCCCGGATGGAGCGACGCGACCAGGCGGACATGGAGCCCGCCCATCGAATGGCCGACGAGGATCCATGGCGGCCGAAGCTCGAGGGCGTGCAGCAGTCCGACGATCCGCTCCGCCGCACCCACAGGTGTGTGCGGCCGTCCCGGCGGCGACCACGCGAAGCCGGGCCGGTCGTAGCGCACGACCGTGAAGTCGGAGGCGAGATCCGCCGCCACCCTCGCCCATTCGAGCGACGAGCCGCCGAGCCCGGAGTCGATGAGGACCACAGGACCACTGCCCGCCACGACGACGTGCACGGTCTCGTCACCGACCTGCAGCATGCGACCGGGCGGCGGGATCGGGTGACGGCCGCGGCTCATGCCGTGGCCACGCAACGGTCGAGCGCGGCGACCACGAGCGCCTCCGTGATGACCTCGGGGCCGAGCATCGCGCGCGTGCACAGCAACGCCCACGACAGGTCAGTGATCACCTCGACAAGATCGAGCGCCGGCATCGGCAGCGTCTCACCGGATCTCGCGGCGATCGACTCGAGCACCTTCGCGTGCTCGCGGTGCTGTCGCTGCCGTTCTGGCAACCGGCGGCGTCGCGTCTCCGGGTCGCGGATCGCGGCAAGCACGAACTCCAGCGACAGCACGGTCACCTCGGGCTCGGTGTCCGACTGCTCGACGAGGCGACGGCCGAGGTCCGCGACGCACTCCCGCACCGTAGCGGCGTTCGCGTCGAAGACCGTCCCCTCGCGCTCGGCATCCTCGAGCATGTTGACCATCAGGTCGGCCTTGCTCGCGAAGTTGGAGTAGATCGCCCCGACGGTGACGCCTGCCGCGCTCGCGATCTCCGCGTGGGTCGCGCCCAACATGCCACGCTCGGCGACGACCTTTCGCGCCGCGTCGAGCAGCGCGCGGCGGGTCTGCTGCTGACGCTCCTTGCGCGTCGGCGGCCGGTCATCCCCCGTTGACATACTCGTCAGTATCTGGATACTGCCCGATATGTCAATGGTCGTCGTACGGCGCAGGCGCACCCGCTACGCCGTCGCGGCGGTCGCGCTCGCTGCTCTCGCAGGCTGCGGCTCGACCGTCCAGCTGGACGGGCCGGCGGCGCCCGCCTCGGGGGGCGAGGAAGGGCTCGGCCTCACCGTGCCGACCACGAGCAGCGCACCCACGACGGCGACGACGACCACGCTTCCGGTCGAGCCGAGCCACGGGGGACCCACACCGGCAAGCACGAGCCCGGCCACCGTCGCTCCCCCGTCGGGCTCGACCGGCACCGGCACGACGTCGAGCGCGCCTGCGCCGTCGAAGGCTCCGCTCGAGGTCGGCACCTACTACCTCAACGGCGGCAACGCCGCACTGTCCGGCCTCGGCTTCGGTGGGCTGATCATCCCCGACAACAAGCCGGTCTTCGACGCGTTCATGCACTACATCAACAACCATGGCGGCGTCGGCGGCCGCCAGATCAAGCCGGTCTACTACCAGTACAACGAGGGCGGGAACCCTCAGACGCAGGACGCCGCGGCTTGCTCGACATTCACCCAGGACCACCACGTCAGTCTGGTGTTCGGTGGGATCAACTCGGGCGCCGGCTTGCTGCTGCCCTGCCTCGCGCAGCACGGCGTGCCACTGATCGGCTCCGGCGGCGGCGGAGACGCGCGGTACTTCGAGCAGTACCGCGACTACGACTACGAGCCGGACCAGATGAACTTCACGACCGGGCTGCGCGTCCTCGTCGAGGACATGAAGCGGCGCGGCTACCTCGCGAACGTGCACAAGGTCGGCGTCGTGCAGTACCCCGGCGCCATCTACACCAACGCGGTCAACGACGGCCTCGCGCCGGCGCTCGCCGGGGTCGGGCTGAAGATCGACGCGCGCGCGACCACCGGCTCGACGACGGACAACGGCGCCATCGCCAGCTCGGCGAGCAGCGCCGAGCTGCATTTCGCGACCGAGGGCATCAACCTGGTCATCTTCATGACGCCGGGCGGCGCCGCTGAGACCTACTTCATGACGGCGGCGAGCACGCAGCACTACAAGCCCAAGTACGGCATCTGGAGCGCCGACTCGCCGTACGTGCTGGAGAAGGTCGCATCGAAAGGCCAGCTGCAGAACACCATCGGGATCGGCTACGAACCGGGTCTCGACGTCGCGTCGGCGCAGGACCCGACGGCACAGACGAAGGCTGGGCGGTCGTGTCTCGCATTCGGTCGCAAGCTGCACGTCAGCGAGACCGGGCTCGGCAACGGACTGGTGCGCGCCGCATGTGACGACTGGCTGCCGATCCTGCAGGTCGCCAAGCACGATCCGCAGGCGCTCGACTCGGCAAGCAGTCTCGCGGCCGCCCTGGACTCGCTCGGTTCCAGCTACCAGTCAGCGAGCACCTTCGCGATGCGCTTCACGCCCGACCGGCACGACGAGGCGCACGGCTATCGCGACATGTACTTCAACTACGGCTGCGCGTGTTTCAAGTACGTCGGCGCGACGCGTCTGGCGGACTGATGAGGGGCGGCGGCAGCGGCGGGATCGGCGGCATCGGGCGCACGCCGCTGCTGCAGATCGCGCTGCCGGATGGAACGCCCGGCGCGCTCATGGCCAAGGCCGAGATGCTGCAGCCCGGCGGCAGCATCAAGGACCGCGCTGCACTCGCCTGCATCGAGCATGCGCTCGCCACCGATGCCCTCGAGGCGAAACAGCCTGTGGTCGAGATGACGAGCGGCAACATGGGTGCCGGCCTCGCGGTCGTCTGCGGCGTGCTCGGTCACCCGTTCACGGCGTACATGTCCGCCGGCAACTCGCCACGACGGGCGGACATGATGCGTGCGCTCGGCGCGACCGTGGTGCTTGTCGAGCAGGTCGACGGCGTACCGGGCCAGGTGACCGGCGCAGACATCGCCGCCGCCGAGGAGCAGGCGAGGGCAGGCGCGCGGCAGCTCGGCGCGTACTACGTCGACCAGTTCAACAACCCGGGGTCGCTGCGCGCGCACGAGCTCGGCACCGCTGCGGAGATCTGGCAGCAGACCAGCGGCGGAGTCGATGCGTTCATCGCGTGTGTCGGGTCCGGGGGCACGCTCATCGGCTGCGGCCGCGGACTGAAGAGCCGGAAGGCCCACCTTCAGGTCGTCGCGGTCGAGCCCGCGTCCGCTCGCATCCTCGCCGAGGGATCCGTGCGCGACCCACGCCACACGCTGCAGGGAAGCGGCTACGGGATCGTGCCGCCACTGTGGGATGCCTCCGTCGTCGACGACTTTCTCGGGGTCGACGACGACACCGGATCGACAACCCGCGAATGGCTCGGCAGAAGCTGCGGTCTGCACGTCGGGTTCACCGCCGCCGCGAACGTCGCCGCTTCGATCGAGTGGCTCGGGCAGCAAGGACGCGACGACCTCACCGTCGTGACCGTCCTGTGCGACACCGGTCTGAAGTACCTGAACGACTGAGCGAGGATCACCGCAGATGACACCGCACCGCTGGCACGTCGAGACCCCGATGCGCGACGGGACGACGCTTCGCGCCGACATCTACTTCCCAGCCGGAGGGCCCGACGGCGGCGCGTACCCGACCGTGCTTGCCCGCACGCCGTACAGCAAGCAGAACCCGGTGTACGTCGAGGGCGCGCGTTACCTCGCGGACCGCGGCTACGTCTGCGTGCTGCAGGACGTGCGCGGCCGCCACGACTCGGCCGGCGAGTGGCAGCCGTTCGTCAACGAGGGCGCGGACGGGTACGACACCGTCGAGTGGTGCGCCGCGCAACCGTGGTCGACAGGGCGGATCGGCACGATGGGCGGATCGTACGGCGGTTGGGTCCAGTGGGCGCTCGCTCGCGAGAAGCCACCGCACCTGGCCGCGATGGTGAGCTCAGCGACGTGCGGCGCGTGGCTCGAGGAGCTACCGACCAACAACGGCTGCGTGATGCTCGTGCTGCTCGGCTGGCAGAGCTTCGTCAGCGGCCGCGTCGTGCAGAATCCCGACCTGGTGTCCAACTGGCCGGAGGTGTTTCGCCACCTGCCGCTGCGCGAGATGCCCGAGGTTCTCGGCCGCGAGATGCCGCTCTGGCAGGAGTGGCTCGACCACCCGTCGCTCGACGAATACTGGCAGCGGCTGCGGCTCGACGACGACTTCGCGCACATCGACGTGCCGACGCTTCACATCACCGGCTGGTGGGACGACGACCAGCCGGGCGCGCTGCATGCCTACCGCGGCATGTCCGGTTCGCCGGGTGCCGAGAACCAGGCGGTCGTCATCGGTCCGTGGGACCACGCCGGGACGCGACTTCCGCGGCAGGTGCTCGGCGGCGCCGACATGGGGCCGGACGCCGTGCGCGACCCGCTCGGCATGCACGTCGAGTGGTTCGACCGGTGGCTGAAGGACGAACCCAAGCCCACCGCACCGGCCCGGCTGTTCCTCACCGGGCGACGGGAGTGGATCGAGGCCGACGCCTTCCCGCCACGTGGAGCGAGGGAGCTGGTCTGGTATCTCGACAGCGGCGGCCGCGCCAACTCAGTCATGGGTGACGGGATCCTCGCACCAGTCCCGCCATCCGGTGCGACCGAGGACATGTTCCGCTACGACCCCGCCGACCCGGTGCCGGCAGTGATCGACGAGAACTTCTACTCCCCCAATGTCGTGGAGACCCCACTCGACCATCGCTTCAAGCACCGCCGCGACGACGTACTGGTCTACACGAGCGAGCCTGTCTCGGCAGAGCTGGTCGTTGTCGGCCATGCCGAGATCCGCCTGCAGGCCGCAACCGACGGTCCGGACACCGACTGGTTCGTCGCGCTCCACGACGTCGCGCAGAACGGTACGTCGATGGTGCTGTGCGACGGCCGGATGCGGGCCCGCTACCGCGACAGCCTCTCGACGCCCGAGCTGCTGGAGCCGGACCGCGTCTACGAGTACGTCATCCGCACCGGGGCGCTCGGCCACGTCGTCCTGGCCGGCCACCGCCTGCGCCTGACGGTGACGAGCAGCGACTTCCCGGTGTGGGACCGCAACCTCAACACCGGTGCGTCCATCGCGGACGGCGTCGAGCTCCGGGTCGCCACCAACCGCGTGGTGCACAGCAGCGCTAATCCGTCGACGCTGCACCTGCCGATCATCGAGAGCTGACCGCACCCGGCGTGCGACGATGCGCGAGTGATCGAGCGCGCGGCCTTCGGCCGGACCGGACACGAGAGCTCGCGCGTGATCTTCGGTGCCGCCGCACTTGCTCGCGTCGACCAGGAGACCGCTGACGCCCTGCTGCCGCTCCTGCTCGCTCACGGCATCAACCACATCGACACGGCAGCGATGTACGGCGACTCCGAGCTGCGCGTCGCGCCGTGGCTCAAGGCGCACCCGGGCGAGTTCTTCGTAGCGACAAAGACGCATGCGCGCGATGGCGCGGGCGCGCGCGCGAGCCTCGAGAAGTCACTCGAACGGATGGGCGTCGACCGCGTCGACCTGATCCAGCTCCACAACCTGGTCGAGAACGACGAGTGGGAGGCGGCACACGCGCGCGGCGGTGCGGTCGAGGCGCTGCAGCAGGCGCGCGAGGAGGGGCTGACACGTTTCATCGGAGTGACCGGGCACGGCCTGCGCATCGCCGGCATGCACCTGCGCAGCCTGGAGCGGTTCGACTTCGACTCCGTCCTGCTGCCGTACAACTACACGCTGATGCAGAACGCCGCCTACCGCGGAGAGGTGGAGCGGCTGCTGCAGCTATGCGGTCACCGCAAGGTCGCCGTACAGACCATCAAGGCGATCGCCCGCCGGCGCTGGACCGCGACGCGCGAGCCGGGTGAGAAACGGCAGAGCTGGTACGAGCCGCTGACCGATCCGGCGGCGATCTCGCGGGCCCTGCACTTCGTGCTGGACAACCCGCAGGTCTTCATCGACTCGACGTCGGCACTCGACCAGATCCCGCTGGTGCTCGCGGCGGCCGAGAGCCCGCGAAGCGCGAACCTGGGCGAGCTGGCCGCCGACCACGAGACGTTCGACATCATGCCGCTGTTCGACGGCGCGGAGCTCGAGCGGATCTAGCCGGCCAGCAGCCCCGGCAGGTTGTAGGCGCGTCGGGGCTGGGTGATCGCATGTCACATAGATGTCGCGATTTGCGACCCGCATGTCACACAGAGGTCGCATTTCACGACACGCATGTGACATGCGAACTCGGTGGCATCCAGCCGGCGAGCGAAGATTGCAGCGCCGCTCAGGAGACAACGACCCCGCCGTCTGAGGTGATGACGTCACCGACCGTGAACGAGCCCGCGCGCGAGCAGAGGAAGATCGCAAGCCCAGCGATGTCCTCGGGCGTGCCGACCCGGCCACGCGGTATGCCGGCGCCGACCGCTCCCCAGTCGGTGCCTTCGACATCGCCGCCGGTGCCGACACCGGTCGAGAGCATCCACGTCGGGTACGGGCCGGGCGCGATGCCGTTGACGATGATGTTGCGCTTCACGAGCCGGTTGCCCATCTGCCTGGTGAGCGCATGCAGCGCGGCCTTCGACGGCCCGTAGGACCAGGTGTCGAACACCGGGGTCTTGATGCCGTCGATCGACCCGATGTTGACGATCCGCGACGGGTCATCCGAGGTCGCCTTCGCCTCGAGCAGCGGGAGCAGCCGCTGGGTGAGGAAGAAGACGCCCTTCACGTTGGTGTCCATGACCTTGTCCCAGCCGACCTCGGGGAACTCCTCGATCGACGCACCCCAGGAGGCGCCGGCGTTGTTGATCAGGATGTCGAGGTTCGACGCCTGCGTAGTGAGACGCTCAACGAGAGAGTCGATGCCTTCGAGGTTCGACAGGTCGGCCGGCAGCGAGACGCAGGTGCCGCCGTACTCGTCGGAGAGCCGCTTCGCGGTCGCATCGCACGCATCGGCCTTGCGGGAGCTGATGTAGACCGTCGCGCCGTTGGCGAGGAAGCCGGCGGCGATCATCTCGCCG
The DNA here is from genome assembly GCA_035547035.1 of Mycobacteriales bacterium. GTDB lineage: Bacteria > Actinomycetota > Actinomycetes > JAFAQI01 > JAFAQI01 > DASZTV01. Next base: position 33,287 of record DASZVL010000005.1, read on the forward strand.
ATGCCGCGCGATCCCCCGGTCACGAGGACCGTCTTGCCGGCGACGGAGAACAGGTCGTTGAGCGTCAGCTTGGTCACCGGGACAACATACGGGGCCGCTATCGGCGGGGCGTCACGTCCCACACGTGATGGATCCAGTCGTGGGCGTAGTAGCGCGCGAACGACTCGACCGTGAAGGTCGCACCGTCGGACCGGCGGCCGGTCCGCGTCCACTCCTCCGCGGCCAGAGCGTCGAAGTGGCCCGCGATGGACTCAGCCGCCGACGCGAGCTGCGCGGCCACCTCGCGCGGGTCCTGCGCGTCGTACCCGTCCTCGACCGCTGTGACGTCCTGGTCCCAGTTGGCGAACAGCGGATCGTTCTCATCGAGCATCAGCTGCAGTCGGTGGTCGAAGAGGCGGTGTACGTCGCGGACGTGACAGCCGTACTCCAGCGGCGACCAGGTCTGATCATCCGGTCGCTCGCGCACGTCGTCGCGCTCCAGGATCTGCTGCCACTGTGCCGCGTTGTCACGGACCATCGCGCCGGTCGACTCCCGCGGGAACGACGACGTGTCGAAGCCGCACTCCTCGCAGGGCCGAGCGAGGACCCAGGTCCAGTCCTTGGCGTCAGGGACGATGCCCACACCGTTGTTCTATCGGCGGCCGGCCTCTTTGTCGCACGATTTGCCCGGCACTCCGTCAGCGGGTCATGGCAGGTCAGCTGCCCACGATGGTTGCGGATCGCTGAAGATGTCGGGCAGATCGGCGCTGACCTTGTCAGGGAAGTTCGGCCGCCGCTTCTCGAGGAAGGACGTGATGCCTTCGACGACGTCGCCGCCGCGCCCGACGACGTTGAGTGCGCGGGAGTCCGCGATGTGCGACAAGTGCGGCCCGTCGAAGGACAGGCCCCGCCAGATCAGCTGCCGCGACAGCGCGACGCTGACGGCCGACGTGTTGTCCGCGATCTCGCGCGCGAGGTCGGCGGCGGCGGCGAGCAGCTCGTCACCTGGGTGGATGCTTCGCACCAACCGCCCGGCGAGCGCCTCCTCCGGACCGAAGACGCGGCCGGTCATCGCCCACTCCATCGCCTGGCTCGGACCGACGATCCGCGGCAGGAACCAGCTAGACGCGGCTTCCGGCACGATGCCGCGGCGAGAGAAGACGAAGCCGAACTTCGCGTTGTCACTCGCGATCCGGATGTCCATCGGCAACGCGGTCGTGATGCCGACGCCGACCGCAGGGCCGTTGATCGCGGCGATCACCGGCTTAAGGCTGTGGTAGATCCGCAAGCTGACAAGACCGCCACCATCGCGTGGCGCCTCGTTGCTCTGGTTTCCGCGAGCCGCCGGGTTGAAGGTGTCGCCGCCGCCCGAGAGATCTGCGCCGGCGCAGTACGCGCGGCCCGCGCCGGTGACGATCACCGCCCGTACGTCGTCGTCGGCGTCGGTGCGGTCGAACACGTCGAGCAGCTCGCGGCACATCGTCGGCGTGAACGCATTGAGCTGGTCGGGTCGATGCAGCGTGATGGTCGCGATGCCGTCGGCGACGTCGTACCGGATGTCGGAGTACTCGCTCATGCGCGAAGCATGGCGCAGGCTCTCGGGCTGCTAGCCGCGCGGTGCCTCGAAGGCGCGAAGCGTCGCCCCGCCAGTCGCGAGCTCAGCCCAATCCCGTCGTACGTCGAAGACCGAGATCCCGCACGTCGGGTAGTCGCTGCGGATCGCCGCCTGCGAGTCCCGGTCGCCGTTGCCGTCGTCGAGAGTGACGGCCAATCCGTGCATCGAGGGGTTGTGCCCGACGAGGACGAGCGTCGCTATCTCCTCAGGCACGTCCGAGATGACGTCGAGCAGATCGGCGACGGTGTTCTCGTAGATCCGGTCGTCGACTCGGCGCTCGTCACCGGTCACGGTCTCGGCGATGCAGTCCCACGTCTCGCGCGCCCGGATCGCGGGTGAGACGACCACGAGGTCAGGCTCGATCCGGACGTCAGACAGCCATCGGCCGGCAACCGTTGCGTCGCGCCGGCCACGGTCGGCCAGCTGCCGTTGCTCGTCCGTAGCGGCTGCGGCAACGGCCTTCGCGTGCCGGATCAGTACGAGGACACGGTCCACGACTCACACGCTAGGCGAGCGGCTTGTAGGTGCAGGCGAGCACGCCGGTCGAGGCGGCCTGCGAGGAGACGAGCTCGAACTTCCGCGCCTCGCCGTCAGTCGGGAACAGCGTCTTGCCGCCGCCGAGGGTGACCGGCTCGATGAAGAGGATCAGCTCGTCGAGCAGGTTCGCCGACAGCAGTGCGCGGACCAGCGTCAAGCTGCCATAGACATAGATGTCACCGCCTGGCTGCTCCCGCAGCTTGGTGACCGTGCTGATGAGATCCGCCACCGGGACGATCGTGGTGGGCTCCCACGTCGCATCGGCGTGAGTCAGCGTGTCGGAGACGACGTACTTCTGGGTTGCGTTGATCCAGTCCGCGAACGGGTCGCCGTTCCGCTCCGGCCACGCGTTCTTCGAGACCTGGTAGGTACGGCGGCCCTGCAGCAGCGCCTCGCAGCGCTCCGGGATTCCGCCCATGACGCCACCCATGACCTGCGGGTCGAAGTAGGGATGCGACCAGCCGCCGTGGGCGAAGCCGCCGCTCGTGTCCTCGTCGGGACCACCCGGCGCCTGCACCACGCCGTCCAACGCGCTGAACTCACTCGCGACGACTCTCATGCCAACCCTTTCGTGTCGTGTCTGTCAGTAAAGACGACCGATCGCGGCGCGGATCATCGGCGGCGGATGGGCGAGATGACTCGCTGCTTGCGGGACGTTGCACTGAGCTACGTCCAGGTGCCGCCGCCGTCGGTCGGGACAGGCTCATCGCCACCCCGCTACTCCACAGTCGTCGACGCCTTGGCCTTCGGCATTCCGGCTAGATCGACGGACGCTTCGAAGGTCGAGCCCTTCTTCGCGCTGAACGACGAACCCGCGGTGAGCTCCTTGCCGCTGATGCGAAACGTCACCGGCTCACCCGGCCGTACGACGACGTCGGCGTGCTTGCAGCCGGGCGTCCGGTCGTCGATCGAGGTCGACCCGAACTGGACCCGCTTGCCGATTCGGTCAGTCGAATCCAGCTCATATATCGGACAAGGCTTCAGCTCGACCGCCTGGGTGGAGCGGTCGGAGATCGTGACCTCGAGCGATGCCGGCGAATGGGTGGTCGTCGTACCGACGAAGCGCGCGCTCGTCGTGAGACTCACGAATGACGGCGGCGCCGGTTGGACTGCCGATCCCGGGCCGCCGGCGGAGCCGTCCGTCAGCATCGACGCGGTAGAGCCGACTCCGCCGCTCGGACAGGTGGGCGTCGGCCCGTCGTACGGCACATCGATGTCGCCGCGTCCGCCGGTCAGGTGCATCACGACGTAGCGCGGTGCCACACCGCAGTAGAACCCGAACCAGCCGAACCCCCACGCGGCCTTGCCGTTGTTGAGCGGGATGTTGCCGAACGCGTCGTTGGCGCGATTGATCTTGTCCACGCGTCCACGCTGGACGCCGAGCGGCTTGCCATTCGCGTCGAGAAAGCCTCGCGGGCCGTGAACGATCGGGAGCGAGCATCGGAGCTCGCCGAAGTGCTTCACGTCGTAGTGCTTCGTCCCCTCGAGCTCGACCACTCCGAGCACGCCGTCGGGCGAGGACTCGGTGAAGGCCGCGGCCTCGATCTGACTTGCCTTGCAGGTCGGCCGCTCGATCGGCGCGGGCTCGGAGAACGCGCCCTCAGGCGGCGGCGCGAAGAACGACTCCGCGCCCGGATGCAGGCCGACGATCGGCGACGCCGCTCCGATCACCGCCGACGGCGCTCCGATAACCGGCGCAGATGACGTCAGCACGCAGGCCGATGCCGCGGCCACCACCACCACAGACACCCGCACGAGGCGGAGGGTCCCACTCCCCGAAGTAGCGCACAACCGGCCGCCAACCGCTCCGTGAAACCGGACACCGTCGGCGAAAGCCGGGCGCGCGGCGGCCGGTCGACGCTACTTCGAACCTGGGGGTTGGGCGTTGACACCATCGGCGTGTGCTGATTGGGTAGAACAAGGTTCTACCTTTTCGGAGGGCGCCCAGATGTCAGGCCTCATCGCCGAGCGCGCGTCGTACGTCGCGGGGCAGTGGGCCAGCGACGGCAAGGCCTTCGAGGTCGAGAACCCGGCCGACGAGACGTCCGTCTGCGAGGTCCTCGGCGCCGCTTCCACTGACGGCGAGCGCGCGATCCTCGCGGCCCGGGAGTCCTTCGACACCGGCGCCTGGGCCGGCCTCCCCCGCGCCGAGCGCGCCCGGATCGTGAGCGCGGTGTGCGACCACATCGAGTCCAGGCACGACGAGTTGGTCGCGACGATGATCGCCGAGGCCGGCCAGCCCGCCCGGTTCGCCGACGGCAGCCAGTTCACCGGCGGGCTCGGCCTCGCCCGCGGCCTGATCGACATCTACTCGTCGATGTCCGACGAGCAGATCAACCAGATCCCGCTCGATGAGGTCACCGCGGGCAAGGTCCTGCTGAGCGTCCGCCGCTACGAGCCGATCGGCGTCGTCGCCGCGATCACGCCGTACAACGCCGCACTGATCATGGCGTTCCAGAAGGTGATCCCGGCCCTGCTCGCGGGCAACTCCGTCGTGCTCCGGCCGAGCCCGCTGACCCCGATCTCCTCGCTCGTCTTCGGCGCCGCGGCCGAGGCGGCAGGCATCCCCGCAGGTGTGCTCAACGTGGTGATCGAGGAAGGCTCCGACGCCGCCACAATGCTCACGACGCATCCCGCCGTCGACATGGTGTCGTTCACCGGCTCCACCGCGGTCGGCAAGCGGATCCTCGCGCAGAGCGCCACGACGGTGAAGCACGTGGCGCTCGAGCTCGGCGGCAAGTCCGCGCAGATCTACTTCGCCGACGCCATCGAGAAGGCCGCCGTCGGCGCGGCTGCGGTGGTCGCCATGACGTCGGGGCAGGCGTGCGTCGCCGCCACCCGCATGCTGGTTCCCGAAGAGAGCAAGGCCGACGTTCTTGCCGCGGTCTCCGGCATGTACGGCGCGCTGCCAGTCGGTGCTCCCACTGATCCGGCGACGATGATCGGTCCGGTCATCTCCGCCGCGCAGCGCGCCCGCTGCGAGACCTACGTCGAGCTCGCCCAAGAGCACGGCGGCAAGGTCGTCACCGGCGGCGGACGCCCGGCCGTCCTCGACCGCGGCTACTACTTCGAGCCCACCGTGCTCGACCTGCCCGACAACTCCAACCCGGCCGCGCAGGACGAGATCTTCGGCCCGGTGCTTTCGGTCATCGGCTACCGCGACATCGACCACGCCGTCGAGATGGCCAACGACAGCCCGTTCGGCCTGTCGGCGCAGGTCTACAGCGCCGACGTCGCCGCGGCGACCGCCGTCGCGCGGCGGCTTCGTACCGGCGCGGTCAACGTGAATGCCGGGATGTTCAGCGCCTATGCACCGGGCGGCGGGTACAAGGAGAGCGGCCTCGGTCGCGAGCGCGGCACCGACGGCGTGCGCGCCTTCCAGGAGCTCAAGCACATGACCATCGGCGAGATCGCGCGCTGAGCGGAACGGAGTCACGATGACGGAAGAGCTGAACCTCGACTGGCTGATCTCGGTCGACGACCACATCCTCGAGCCGGCTCACCTGTGGGTCGAGCGCGTCGCTGCGAAGGACCGCGACCGCGCCCCGCAGCTGGTAAAGGACGGCGACCAGGAGTACTGGACGTACGACGGCAAGAAGATGCACAGCTCAGGACTGTCGGCAGTCGCCGGCAAGACCAAGGAGGAGTTCAGTCCCGAACCGGTGACGTACGCCGAGATGCGGCCGGGCTGCTACGACCCGAAGGCCCGCATCGAGGACATGGACAAGGCGGGAATCCTCGCTTCGCTGTGTTTCCCGACGCTCCCCCGCTTCTGCGGCCAGCTGTTCATGGAGGCAAGCGACCGCGAGTTCGGCTTCACGTGCCTGCAGGCCTACAACGACTTCGTCCTCGACGAGTGGTGCGCTGCCGCACCCGGTCGCTACATCCCGCTGATCCTCATCCCGATGTGGGACCCGCCGCTCGCTGTGAAGGAGATGGAACGCTGCGCCGCGAAGGGCGCGACCGCGTTCGCATTCTCCGAGAACCCTGCGCCACTCGGGCTGCCGACCATCCACGACGCCAGTCGCTACTGGGACCCGATGATGCAGGCCGCGTCCGACATCGGCATGGTGGCCTCGATGCACGTCGGCTCGTCCTCGCAGGTGCCCCAGATCGCGCCGGACTCGCCCTTCATGGCCAACCTCGCCTGGGGCGCGATCCGCACGTCGGGCGCGATGCTGTCGTGGCTGTTCAGCGGGATGTTCACCCGCTTCCCGGGCCTGAAGATCGCGCTGTCCGAGGGCGAGATCGGCTGGATGCCGTACTTCCTCGAACGCGCCGAGCAGGTCGTCGACAAGCAGCGGTTCTGGGTCGCCAAGGGCCACAAGTTCATGAACCACGCCACGACCGACGTCGACATGGACACCCTCGACATCCGCGCGCTGTTCCGCGAGCACGTCTACGGCTGCTTCATCGAGGACCACCACGGCATCGCGAGCCTCGGCGAGATCGGCACCGACAACGTGATGTGCGAGACCGACTACCCGCACTCCGACTCGACCTGGCCGAACTGCATCACGGTCGCGAAGTCACTCGTCGAGCACCTCGAGCCCGAGGTGCAGTACAAGCTGCTGCGTGGCAACGCCGAGCGGCTCTACCGCTTCACGCCCGCCGAGCCCCCGAAGGTGCTTGCGAATGCCTGACGGCTTCACCGTGGTCGTCGACCGCGACGCCTGCATCGGCAGCGGCACCTGCGTGTCGTACGCCGGGAAGAGCTTCACCCAGGACGACGAAGCCAAAGCCGTCTTCCTCGATCCACCGGGCGATCCGCTCGACCTCATCCAAGAGGTCGTACAAGCCTGCCCGATGAGTGCTTTGACCCTGGTGAAGGAGTGAGCGTGCTGCTCGAAGGCAAGTCCGCGATCATCACCGGAGCCGGCTCCGGCGTAGGCCGAGCCTCTGCGCTGCGCTTCGCGCAGGAAGGCGCGAAGGTCGTGTGCGCCGACATCGACGCAGAGGCGGCGAACCAGACCGCGAAGCTGATCGGAGAGCAGGGCGGGACGGCGATCGCGCAGCGCTGCGACGTGTCCGACGAGGCAGACGTCGACGCGATGATCGCGGCCGCCGTGTCGGCGTACGGCCGGCTGGACATCCTGTTCAACAACGTCGGCGTACCCACTCCCCGACTCGGGTCGAGGCTCGAGGACCACACTGCCGAGGACTTCGAGCGGCTCACCGCGATCAACTTCCGCGGCGTCTTCTTCGGCACCAAAGCAGCGGTGATCCAGTTCAAGGCACAGGGCGACGGCGGCGTCATCCTCAACACCGGTTCCGTCGCCGGCCTCGTCGGCTGGGGCGGCACCGTGTACGGCGCGACCAAGGGCGCGGTGCACCAGCTCACCAAGGCGGTCGCGGTCGAGACCGCGCCGTTCGGGATCCGGGTCAATGCGATCTGCCCGGCCGGCATGCCCTACACCGGCTTCATGGCGGCGGGTGGGCACAAGCCGTCCGCAGAGGACCTCGAGAAGATCGCGCAAGGCGTCGGCTCGACGCACCCGCTGGGCAAGCCGATCCTCGCCGAGGACTGCGCCGAAGCGGCCGTCTACCTCTGTTCCGACGGCGCCTCGAACATCACCGGCGTGCTGCTTCCGGTCGACGGCGGCTACGTCGCGCGATGACCGCCAACTTGCTCGACGTCGATCGCGTGCGGGAGCTGTTCGACCTGCGCAGCAGCTTCATGCCGTTGATCGGTGGCAACTACACCGACGACCCCTATCCGATCTGGGCGAGGCTGCGCGAGAAGGCGCCGGTGCACGAAGGCACGCTCCATCAGCTGTCGGGCGTCGAGGACGAGCTGTTCTTCCACGGCCTGCCCTATCCGGACCGCCCGCACTTCACGGCGTTCTCCTACGCCGCGTGTGACGCCGCGTATCGCAACCCCCAGGTCTTCGCATCCGCCGCCGATGCCGTCGACTTCGATGGTGAGGCGAACGTGCTCAACAGCATGCTGTCGATGGGCGGCACGCAGCACCGCCGCTACCGCGCTCTGGTCCAGCCGTCGTTCGTCCCGGCGAAGGCGCAGTGGTGGATCCAGAACTGGATCGAGAAGACCGTCCACGCCCTCATCGACCACTTCGCCGGCAACGGTCGCGCCGAGCTCAACGTCGACTTCGCCGCCGCGATCCCGGTCCTGACCATCACCGGCAGCTTCGGGATCCCGGTCGAGCTGGCGCTCGACGTACGTGCCGCAACGAGCACTCCCGACAAGGTGCTCGACATCATCAAGCCGATTGTCGCCGCGCGGCGTGAGCAGCCGCAGGACGACCTGATCAGCATCCTCGTCGACGCCGAGATCACCGACGAGGACGGCAGCAAGCACCGGCTGTCGGACCCGGAGATCTACTCCTTCGCACTGCTGCTGCTCGCCGCCGGATCGGGTACGACGTGGAAGCAGATGGGCATCACGCTCACCGCGCTGCTGCAGCGCCCCGACGCTCTCGAGGAGATCCGCGCCGACCGATCGCTGCTCAAGCCGGCGATCGAGGAGTCACTGCGCTGGCAGGCGACCGACCCGATGTTCTCCCGCTGGGTCACCGAGGACGTCGAGCACTTCGGCGCGCAGATCCCGAAGGGGTCGGTGCTGCATCTCTGCCTCGGTGCCTCGAACCGCGACCCGGAGCGATTCGAGCGACCTGACGAGTTCGACATCCATCGCCCACCTCGCGCCTCGCTCGCGTTCGGCGGCGGTCCGCACATCTGCTTGGGGATGCACGTCGCCCGCGCCGAGATGACGACCGGCATCAACGCGCTGCTCGACCGGCTGCCGAACCTGCGACTGAACCCGGACGCCGAGCCGCCGTCGTACATCGGCTTCTACGAACGCGGCGCAACCGCGATCCCCGTCATCTTCGACTAGGAAGCAGGCATGAGCGACGACGGGTACGTACAGCCTGACTACAGCCTGCTGGGCGACGACCACGTGCGCGCTTATCAGGAGAGCGACGGCGAAGTCGGCTACATCTGGAACGGTGTGCCGACGCTGCTGCTCACCCACACCGGACGCCACAGCGGCAAGCAGCACACGACGCCGCTGATCTATGCGCCCGATGGTGAGGACTTCGTCGTCGTCGCGTCGATGGGCGGTGCGCCGATGCACCCGCAGTGGTACCTGAACCTCGAGGCGAACCCGCACGCATCGGTGCAGGTCCGTGCCGACCATCTCCACGTGCACGCCCACGTCGCCGAAGGCGACGAACGCTCACGGTTGTGGGACGTCGTGGCGGCGGCCTGGCCCAACTACAACGCCTACCAGAAGCGCACCGAGCGAGTGATCCCCGTCGTCATCCTGACCCCGGCCCACCATGACTGAGGCCGCAACCGAGGCGCCGCCGTCACAGGCATCCCGAATCGGCGCGGTCGCGACCAGCCGTCCCGATGCAGAGGGCTATCGGCTGGTGCGCATGGACGGCAGCGAAGAGGCGGTCAGCAACTCGTGGCTGCACGAGCGGTCGAGCCAGCTCGCCGCCGCGTTGATCGAGCGCGGCGTCGGTCACGGCGATCGCGTGGGCCTCGGCCTGCGCAACTCTCCGCAGCTCGTTCTCGCGGCGTTCGCGGCGTGGAAGCTCGGCGCTGTGCCGGTCCCGGTCCGCTGGGACCTGCCGGAGTGGGAGCTGACGCGGCTGCGCGAAGTCATCGACGCGCGCGTGTTCTTCACCACCGACGACATCGCGTGGATCGACGCCACCGCCGACCGCGAGGTGCCGGACCTGCCGGACGCCGTGTCGCCGCATCTACAAGGCATCTGCAGCAGCGGCTCGACCGGGACGCCGAAGATCATCCTCAGCGCGATGCCGGGTGTGTTCAACCCGATGTACAGCACGCCGATGGCGGAGAACTGGATGCCGGTCGCCCGGCCTCAGCGGATCCTCGTGATGGCGCCGATGTACCACGTCAACGCGTTCACCACTCTGCACAACCTGCTGGCCGGCGACGACCTCGTCGTCCTCGAGAAGTTCGACGCGGCGCGCGCGGTCGAGCTGATCGAGACGCACCGGATCACGACGTTCACCGCAACCCCGACGATGCTGCAGCGCATGGCCGACGTACCCGGCATCGACGATCGCGACCTGTCAAGCCTCGTGTGGATCCAGCAGGGCGCGGCACCGATGCCGCCGTCACTGGTGCATCGCTGGGCGGGTCTGGTCGGACCGGAGAAGATCGTCATGGCATACGGCATGACCGAGGCGCTCGGCATCACCGCGTTGCGCGGCGACGAGTGGATGAAACACGAGGGCAGCGTGGGCTTGGGCCTGCGCGGCACAGAGATCAGGATTCTGGGCGACGACGGCGCCGATCTGCCCGCCGGGGAGATCGGCGAGATCTACCTGCGTGCGCCGAACTATGGCGGATCGACGTACGTCGGCGACGTACCGCAGCTGAACGAGACGGCCGACGGCTATCGCACCGCCGGCGACATGGGGTACGTCGACGACGACGGATACCTCTACATCGCCGACCGTCGCGTCGACCTCATCATCAGCGGCGGCGCCAACGTCTTCCCCGCCGAGGTCGAGAACGCGCTGATCGACCACCCGAGGGTCGCCGACGTCGTCGTGGTGGGACTTCGCGACGAGGAGTGGGGGCGCCGCGTGCACGCGATCATCGAGCCGATCGACTCGGCCGATCCGCCGACGCTGGAGGAGATGGTCGGCTACGCGAAGTCTCGGCTGGCGCCGTACAAGGTGCCGAAGAGCATCGAGATCGTCGAGTCGATGCCGCGCAGCGAGGCGACGAAGGTCAACCGCGCTCGGCTGATCGAGGCGCGCGGTGGCTGAGGGCGTCGACAGCAAGGCGTTCGACGGGATCCGCGTCGTCGAGCTCGCGCAATGGGTGTTCGTCCCCGCAGCGGGCGCGCTGCTCGCCGACTGGGGCGCCGACGTCATCCACATCGAGCCGCTGTCCGGCGATCCGTATCGCGGCCTGATGACGCAAGGCATCGGTGCCGGTCGCGACGGCGTGAACCTGTCGATGGCATTGGCTAACCGCAGCAAGCGATCGCTCGCGATCGACGTACGAAGCGACACCGGCAAGGAGGTGCTCGGGCGGCTGCTCGGGACCGCCGACGTCCTGCTCACGAGCCTGCGCCCCCGCGCCCTCGAACGGCTGGGGCTCGGCGCCGATGCGGTTCGCGAGCGCTACCCGCGGATCGTCTACGCCCGCGGACACGGCTACGGCGCGGACGGCCCGGATGCCAACCAGGCCGGGTACGACGCGTCGGCGTTCTGGGCGCGCGGCGGCCTCGCGCACATCCTGACGCCGCCGGAGCGCGACTATCCGATCAGCCAGCGCGGGGCGATGGGTGACCGCAACGGTGCGATGGCGCTCGCGTTCGGCATCGCGTCCGCGTTGCTCAAGCGCGAGCGCACCGGCGAAGGCTCGCTCGTCGACGTGTCGCTGCTGGCGACCGCAATGTGGACGCTGTCCTCCGACGTGCTCGCCGCGCTCGGCGGCGACGAGCCGGTGCGGATGCCGGGCCGCGGCGCGACGCCCAACCCGCTGGTCGGCGTCTACCGCACCAGCGACGACCGCCACATCCAGCTGGTGTTCCTCGAGGGTGACCGCTACTGGAAGCCGTTCTGCGAGCTCGTCGGTCGCGACGACCTTGTCAGCGATCCGCGCTTCGTCGACCTCGCGGCGCGTCGGCAGAACAGCGCGGCATGCGTCGAGGAGCTCGACACGATCTTCGCGATGCGCAGCTTCGCAGAGTGGAAGCTGCTGCTCGCCGGCATCGATGCGCCGTGGGCGCCGGTGCAGTCCGTGCCCGAGCTGGTGAATGATCCGCAGGTGATCGCGAACCGCTATGTCGGCGAGGTCAGCACTGCGGGAGGCCCGACGTACCGGCTGCCGAACGTGCCGGTGCAGTTCGACGGTGCACCGGCACCGTTAGAGCGCGCGCCGGAGCACAGCGAACACACCGAGACGATCCTCACCGAGCTCGGCTACAACTGGGACGCGATCACCGCGATGAAGGATGCCGGAGCGATCCCGTGACGAGACCCGTCCCGGTCCCGGACGACGTGTCCGCACCGCACTGGGCGGCCGCCGCCGACCATGTGCTGACGATCGCCAAGTGCTCCGCCTGCGGGAGCTACGCGCATCCGCCGGGCATCGTGTGCGGCTACTGCGGATCGACCGAGCCCGGCTTCACCTTCTCCCCCGTCACCGGTCGGGGTCGGGTGCTCACGTGGACGGTCGCGCGGCAGCCATTCCTGCCCGGCTTCGCGACGCCGTACGTCCTCGTCGATGTCGAGCTCGAGGAGCAGAAGGACCTGCGCATCGTCGCGCGCCTGCTCGATGTCGATGCACGCGAGGGATTCGACGCCGACCTTCACGTCGGCGCCCGCGTCGAGGTCGCGTTCGAGGAACTCGCCGACGGCATCGTCGTACCTGCGTTTCGACTGGTGAGTCCGTGACGTTCACCGCGCGGAACAAGGTCGCGATCGTCGGGTACGCGCAGAGCCAGATCGTGCGTCACGCCGACAAGCCGCTCGGTGCGATCGCGATCGAGACCGCGCGCTCGGCGATCGGTGACGCGGGCCTGTCCGTCGAGCAGGTCGACGGGTTCGTCGCGAGCAGCATGTTCCCGAACGCGGGCGGCCACGCGATCGAGGACGGTCGCTCGATCGTCACGACCGACTGGATGGCACAGAACCTCGGCGTGAGCCCCCGGTACTCGGCGGGGTTCCAGGGCTACGGCCAGCTCCCCGGATCGGTGGCGATGGCGGTCAACGCGATCGCGTCGGGTGCTGCCGAGTACGTCCTGCTGCATCGCGCGCTGCACAACCCGAAGGGCAGCTACAACGCCAACCCGATGACGTCGGTCGGTGGGCCGATGCAGTGGACTGCACCGCTGGGTTTCTTCGGGCCGGTGTCGACGATCGGCCTGACGTACAACGAGTACCTCCAGCGGTACGGCGCGAAGCGCGAGTCGATGGCGCACGTCGTCGTCGAGGCCCGCAAGAACGGCGCGCGGCTGCCGTGGTCGTACTGGTACGACAAGCCACTCACGGTCGACGAGTACCTCGACGCTCCACTCGTCAGCGACCCGATCTGCCGGCTCGACTGCGACATCCCGGTCAGCGGCGTTGCGGCGTTCGTCCTGACCACCGCGGAACGCGCGCGCGACCTCCCCCATCCGCCGGTGTTCGTCGCCGGCTTCGCCGGGCAGTCGCCTCCGACCCGCCGGCTCCAGACTCACTGGCCGCTCGACGACATGATCGACCTCGGTAGCGGACTCGCCGACCGACTGTGGTCGAGCGCCGGGCTCGGCCCCCGCGACGTCGACCTCCCGCAGCTGTACGACGGCTTCTCGCCGTTCATCTACTTCTGGCTCGAGACGCTCGGCTTCTGCGAGCGAGGGACCGCGCACGAGTTCGTCACAGCCGGTGGGATCGACAGCGACTCGCCTGACGGGCTGCCGATCCTGTCCAGCGGCGGCGCTCTCGGCAACGGGCGCATGCACGGCGTACCGCAGATGTTGGAGTGCTACCTGCAGCTGTCGCGCCGCGCCGGAGACCGCCAACGAGAGCGCGCTAGCGTCGGACTTGCCTGCCACGCCTCACCGAACCTCGGCGGCGTCGTCGTCTACAGCGCGGAGCCCTCATGACCACGGACGTGGACGCCACCGCGTCGTGGATCGAGCGCGCCGCCGAGCGCTCGCCGTCGGTGCAACGGTCACGCACCCGCAGCGTGCAGCGCGCGCAACAGATCGTCGAGGCTGCCCGCCGCCTCGCCGAAACGCGGGGTTCGGACTTCACGACTCACGAGCTGGTCAAGGAGGCCGGCATCGCGGTCAAGACGTTCTACAAGCACTTCGAGGGCAAGGACCACGTCCTGCTCGCCGTGCTCGAGGAGCTGATCTCGGAGGCCTGCGCCAACCTGGAGATCGCCGGCCGGAAGCTGCCCGATCCGATCGCACGGCTGAAGTTCTACATCACCTCGATCGTCAGCACGATCAGCGCCGGACCCACCGACGGCCGGCCGCGCTTCATCACCAGTGAGCACTGGCGGCTGCACCAGCTCTACCCCGCTGAGCTCGCGCAAGCGACGGGAGGCTTCACGCGGCTGCTGCTGCCCGAGGTCCAGGCCGCGACCGAGGCCGGACTGCTGCGGCCGTCGAACCCGGACTATGACTCCTGGCTGATCACGCAGCTGATCATCGTCGTGTTCCACCACTACGAGTACGCGCCGCACACCGAGTCGGCGGGCGTCATCGGCGAGCGGCTGTGGTCGTTCTGCTACGCCGCACTCGGCGGCCAATCCGAGACCGAGACCACCGAGACCGAGACCGAGACCACCGAGACCGAGACCACCGAGACCGAGACCGCGCACGTCACGACAAGGCGGCGCGCCAAGTAATCCGGCTTCTCCGTGATCTTGACGTAGTGAGCCCTTCAGCACGCCGTGATGGGCGCATTTCGTCAAGATCACCGGGGTAGAGCCTGACCGTCGCGGGCAGCTTGACCGTCAGCGTGATCCGGCCGTTCCGGTCAGGTGTGAACGCGAGGTGTCTCGTGTGACCGTGGGACATACTGTCGGCGGCGACGCGGGAGTAGCCGCGGTAGAACGGCGGCGTGGTCACCCGCGCAGTTCCCTCGCCCTGCAGGACGAACTCGGCTCGCCCCGCTTTGTACAGCTCGGTGAACTGCTCCGGGACCGTACGACGGTCGTCAACCGTCCAGCCCCACTGACTCCAACGAGGCGCGGTGGACTCGTAGGTGACGTGCGCGGGCACGCGCGGGCGACTCGCCCATACCCGGGTCAGCTCGGGGAGCCAGTGGCGCAGGTCGTGGATCCAGTACGGCCAGCTGTGCGTACCTGGGCCGTAGTCGGTGAGCTTCATCGGCACGTGAAGCGCAGCCGCGTGGTCGAACATCGTGTGGGTCTGCCAGTGCGCGAGCACCTCGATGCTCGCAAGCGGGATCGACTGCGGCTTGTCATAAGGACCCGGGACCCCGTTGCCGGTGTAGAGATGCACGTCCATGCCGCGCAGATTGGTGACGAGCGTCGTCGGGTCGTGACCCTGCCAGTTGACCTCGTGATCGACCGGATCCCCGAACACCGAGAACGGCGGTACGACGTCCGCAATCGACGTTCCGACGACGAAGGAGTGCCAGACCACCTGCTGCACCGGGTTGCCGTAGGCCACGTCGACGGCACCCGAGAACGACGCCACCGCGGCGAACAGATCGGGATGCCGCGTCGCCGCAATCATCGCCCCGAAACCACCTTGCGACAGACCTGCGACGGCACGACCCGAGCGATCGGCGATCGTCCGGAAGTTCTCGTCCACCCACGGGATCAGCTGGTCGATCTGGAAGGTCTCCCACTGGTTCGGACCAAGCGAGGAGTCTCGGTTGAGCCAGTTGGAGAACCAGCCGTCGCCCGCGCCGAAGCCGACGTCCGGCATGACGACGATCATCTGCCTGTGGGCGGTGAGCTTCTCGATGTCGCCGTACGTCGTCCAGTCGCCGGCGTGCTCGCCGGTCCCGGCATAGAGGTACAGCGTCGGGTAGCGCTTCGCCGGATAGGCGGCGTAACCAACGGGTAGCGCGACCCGGACATCGACCGGCGTCTTGCCCAGCGCGGAGGTCACCATCGTGGCGTTGACCTCGCGCTCGTCGACACGGCGCTGCGCCACGACGTGCAGTCCGTGGCCGCCGCGCAACCGCGGCCCCGGCGCGTTGGCGCTGCTCGCCGCGGGAACCAGCCAGCCGAGAGCGACACCCGTCGCCACGAGCCCACTCGCCACGGCGTGCTTCATCCGCGCTTCTTCGCAGCCGCAGCCTTCTTGGCCGGCGTCGTCTTGGCCGGCGTCCTCTTAGCCGGCGTCCTCTTAGCCGGCGTCTTCTTGGCCGCAGCCTTCTTGGCGGGCGTCCTCTTGGCCGGCGGCTTGCGTGGCGGCGCAGCAGCCTGCTTGCGCGGCCGCGGCCGGGGCGTCGTCTTGGCCGCGGGCGGCGCTCCTAGGAAGACGGCACGGGCGAGGTCGTCACGTTCGAGCAGCTGCGCGGTCCTGCCTTCGAACCGGATCTCGCCCTTCTCCATGAAGACGGCCCGCTCGCAGATCGCAGCGGCGACGTTGAGGCTCTGCTCCACGACGACCAACGACACCCCGGTCGCGCGGATCGCCCGCACCGAGTCGAGCAACGCCTCGACGACCGTGGGAGCAAGGCCCAGCGACAGCTCGTCGATGCAGAGGACCTTGGGCTCGAGGATCACGGCCTTCGCGAGCGCGAGCTGCTGCTGCTCTCCACCGGACATCGTGCCCGCGCGCTGGTCACGCCGTTCGGCGAGCCGCGGAAACAGCCCGTACGCCCGCTGCACGGCCTCACGAACCGCGCGTGAGCTTCGGCGCAGCGTGAACGCCTTCATCTCGAGGTTCTCCGCGACGGTCAGGTCGGCGAACACCGCCTTCCCGCCGGGCACCAGGACGAGGCCGTCACGCACCCGGTCTTCGGCCGATCGCGCCGACACGTCGCGACCGTCGAGCACGACGGACCCGCGAGACGGCTGCTCCAACCCGGACACGACACGCAGCAGCGTGGACTTGCCGGCGCCGTTCGTGCCGAGCAACGCGACCGCCTCGCCCCGTCCGACCTCCAGCGACACCCCGAAGAGGACCTGGAGCCGGCCGTAGCTGAAATCGACATCATGGACGGCGAGCACCGGAGAGCCCGTCGTACTCATCTGGCTGCCGTCGTCGCGCGAGGACGGCTCTTCGTCCGCGGCGGCACGATCGGACCCGACCGCTCGATCGCGACGTCGCTGGTCCCGAGGTACGTCGCGACCACCAGCTCGTTGGCACGGACCTCGTCCGGCGTTCCGCTGGCGATGACCTGACCCCCGGCAACGGCGTACACGCGGTCGCACAGGCTCATCAGCAGCGGCATGTCGTGCTCGATGACCAGGACGCTGCACTGCAACGACTCACGTACCTGCTTGAGCAGCGGTCCGAACGCCTCGGCCTCACGCTGCGCGAGCCCCGCGGTCGGCTCGTCGAGGAGGAGCATCCTGGGCGCCGCCGCGAGCTGAGTGGCGAGCTCGCACACCCGCCGCGTGCCGGTCGAGAGCTCGCCGGTGAGGGTCTCGGTCCAGGTCTGAAGCCCTAGAGACTCGATGATCTCTTCCGCCTGCGCGCGCGCCCGGCGCTCCGTCATCCGCGTCCAGGGCGCGGACACCGCGGCCGAGAGCAGTCCCGAGCCTTGCCGTCTGGCGAGCGCGACGCGCAGCGCCTCCCAGACCTGCAGGCCGGGGAACAGCCTCGCCTCCTGGAAGTTGCGGCCGAGGCCGAGGCGGGAGCGCTTGTCGGGCGCCAGACTCGTAACCGGCTGACCGAACAGGCTGACCGTCCCACCGGTGGCCGGCAGATGCCCGGACACGACGTTCATCAAGGTCGTCTTGCCGGCGCCGTTCGGCCCGATCAGCCCGACGATCTCGCCCGGCCCGATCTCGAGGTCTACGTCGTGGAGGATCGCGCGACCGCCGATGCGGGTCGACAAGCCCGTGATGCGCAGCGGGACGGCACCGTCGGGCGCCGCCGGATCCACAGCAGGGGTCGAAGCCGCCCGCACCGGCTCGCGCGGCGCGGGGACGCGTGACCGCATGATGTCCGGCGCGTCGCGCCCCTCGACGTCCCGCGCGACCGAACCCAGGAAGCCCTCCCACCAGCTCTGCCCGATGCTCGCAAGGCCGCCGGGCCGGATCAGCGGGATGACGACCAGGCCGATCCCGCCGAGGACGAGCTGGAAGCCGATCTGCTGGCCGAACGAACCGAAGATCGAGGACAGGTGGGGGCTGATGAAGAACGCCGGGAAGTAGATCGCCAGCGCGCCGGCAACCGAGCCCGGCACGGACCCGAGGCCGCCGATCACGGCAGGCGCGAGCAACACGAGAGACAGCTGCGCCGGCACGAGGTCGACCGACATCGACTGCCAGGCGAGACCCCACAACGCGCCGGCCGCCGCAACTATCGCCCCCGATACGGCGAGCGCGGACAGGCGCACCGAGGCGGGCGCGACACCGAAGCTCGACACGGCACGCGGGTTGTCGCGCGAGGCCACCATGAGCTGTCCCGGAAGCGAGCGACGCAGCGAGCGGGTCGCAACCACAGAGATGACGAGCAGTGCGACAGCCACGTAGTAAAGACCGAGCCGCGAGTGGAGAATGCCGAACGGAGACAGGCCGACGTCGTCGACGATCACCGCCGCGTTGCCCGGCGCTCCCAGCCAGGACTGGTTGAACAGCCAGGTCGGTGCGACGACGGCGAGACCGAGCGTGGTCACCGCGACCGCCAGTCCCCCGCTGCGCACCGCGGGCAGGCCGATCAGCGTCATCAGCACCGCGCCCGCCGCGGCCGCGATGACGAGGATGAGCGGGAGCGAGAAGCTGTGCGCGCCGAGCTTCGCGCACAGGTAGGCACCCAGACCGAGCAGCGCGAAGTGTCCGAGACTGACCTGCCCGGACCACCCGACGAGCATGGTGAGACCGACGCTCGCGATCGCCATGATGACGATGACGGTCAGGTCGAACCGGCTGCTCAACGAGTTGAAGTAGGGCAGGACCGGAAAGACGACGGCGACGAAGAGCGACAGCACGCCGAGCAGCACGCCCTGGCGCCGTACGACGAACCGGTTGCGCACCGACTCCGGCACCGTTGCCGGACGGATCTCCTCCGATGCCGTGAGCTCGCCCGAGCGCTGGCCACCGATCGCCCGAGCGCGCACGATGACGATCAGCGCCACCAGGACGAAGACGACGAGCTCCGAAGGCCCGGTGCTGTTGCTCAATGCGAGCGAGACCTGCTCGGCCTCACCGATCAGCAGCCCGCCGGCAAGGGCCATGGGAATGCTCGTGAAGCCGCCGAGCGCCGCCGCACCCAGCGCACGCAGCAGCAGGTCCGGCCCGAAGCCGGCGGCGTTGTAGGTGCCCTGGCTCGGTGCCTGCAGGACAGCCGTGATCGCGCTGAGCCCGCCGGCGAGCGCCCACGCCGTCAGATTCACCCGCCGCAACGGGATCCCGCACAGCCGCGCCGAGTCGGGGTTGGTCGCGCAGGCGCGGATCGCCTTGCCCCAGACGCTGCGCCAGAGGAACAGCGTCAGCGCAATGACGAGCAATGGGACGAGGATCAGGATCAGGATGTGCTGACCGCCGAGCACGATCCCGGCGACGCTGAACGAGGAGTGGAACGGCAGCGGGTAGCCCTTGAACTGCAGACGCGTGACGTTGGGCTGCACCGCGGGGACGTAGTTGAGGGCCAGCAGCAGCTCGGAGACGCCGACGCTGACCAGCAGCATCGTCGACGGACTGCGCTGCTGCGTGACCAGCCGGCGAATGATGAGACGCTCGACCAGCATTCCGACCGCGGCGCCGATCGCGATCACGACGGGAAAGGCGACCCACCAGCTCCAGCCGTCGTCGAGGACGAACTTCGACAGCAACAACGCGGACAGCGCGCCGAACTGCGCGTGCGCGAGGTTGAGGAACCGGTTGGTCTTGTAGACGAGGACGATGCCGACCGCGAGCAGGGCATACGTCAGGCCACTGATGAAGCCGAGAACCAGCCCGCCGCCCATCAGTGACCGGGCGTCTAGTAGCTCGGGCCGAACGAACGGTCGAGGACCTTCCAGCAGCGGCAGTAGCCATGCCACTGGATCGCTCGCTGGAAGGTGTTGCCTGTCACCTGTCCGGGCGAGGACCACAGCGAGTCGCCGACGTACGCCGAGTGGAAGCGGCTCATCTGACCGAGCTGCTCGACGAGACGCAACGGCGACGGATTCGGGCCGGCGTTGTCGATCGCCTGGGCCATGAAGCGCACCTGGTCGCACTCGCCGCTCGCGGCGTCGTCGGCGTTCTCGTTCCTTATCTCGGGTTGCCCGTTGTTGGCCATCATCTTGTTGCAGAGATTCAGCCCCGGCGAGTGGATGCCGGAGTTGAGCTCGCCGGAGTGCGTGCTGGTGATGGCGATCGCGCCGTCGAAGTTCTTCGCCCATTTCGACGATCCGGACCCGAGCGTCGACGTGCCGTAGTCGGACGTGAGGAACCGCGGGTGGTAGTTCTGCTGACCTGCGTCGGAGACGAAGCTCTCGTTGTTGAAGATCGAGGACCCGAGGAACACCGTGTCCGCGTGGGCTGACTTCGCCTTGGCCACCGCCTGGGAGATCTGGGTCGGCGAGCCGACCAGCTCGCACGTCAGCGTGTAGCTGGTGATCTGGCTGCGCGAGACACCCGACTTCGCAAGATCCCGCGCGATCTCGGTGTTGGCGGACGGCAGGCAGTTGTCCTGGTACAGCGCGATCTTGTGGAAGCTCGCCCGCTTGAAGTAGCCCCGTGCGGCGGCGCCCAGGATCCCGTTGCGCACCTGCTGCTCTGAGGAGTCGATCGGGCTGAAGAGATAGGGATAGGACTGGCGTGCCTGCGCGGCGCCCGGCGATGTCCCCGTCTCGAGCGGCAGGTGGTTGCGGATGAAGCACTCCTGTGACACGGGCGTGACATAGGCGCCGGTATTGATCACCGCGATCGGCTTGTCCTGCACCATCTGCAGACACTGGGACTGCTGGTTGTTGGAGTCGATCGGGTTGACCTTGTAGATCTTCGTGACGAGCTTGCGGCCGCAGGCGAGCCCGCCGTGGTGGTTCACGTAGTTCGTGACCGCGTTGACGATCCCGATCTGGTTGTTCGGGATGTTGAAGGCGGCGTTGCCCACCGCACCGGCGAGCTGAACGATCGCGACGTCGACCTTGACCTCGGTGGGGGTAACGCCTTGCGCGCTCGTCAGCGTCGTCGCGCACGGGTCAGCCGCCGAACGGTGGGGTGTTCCCGGCTTCGAGGCGTGACCGTGCTTGGTCGGCTTCGTGGCGACGGGCGGTGTGCTCGGGCCGCTGGTGCCCTTGCCGCCGTGACGGCGAGCTTTGCCGTTGCCGCCATGCGTCGACGGCGTCGGCACCGCGCGGCGCTTGTGCCCGTGTGACGGGTGGCGGGAAGCCGCCGGAAAGCCGGTGCCCGGCTTCGGACCGTTGAGCGTCGCCGTACCCGAGCCGTCGCTGACCGGGACGAGGGCCAACGACAGCAAGGCGAGCACGACCAGCGTGACGGAGGCCGCCCCCCAGCGCTCAGCCGTCGGGCCTTCCCGCAACCACAGCCGGAAGTGGGCGAACCGGGGCAACCGTGCTCCTCGTTTGTCCGCGCGCGAAGCGCGACAGGTAGAACGCTGTTCTACCCAAGCAAACCAGGCTCTTGCCCGTCAATACCCCTCGCCGCACGCGGCGGCGGTCTAGATCAGATAGAAGTCCACCTGCTGCGCGGCCTGGTCGATCCGTACGTCGAGCGTGCTCTCGTCGAGCAGAGCCGCTGAGGGCTCGTCGAGGAACACCCGCGCCCCCTCTTCGTCGATCACGCTGTCACCGGGGGCAGGGCCGTCGGCCAGCGCGAGACCGAGCTGTGGGCCCTCGCCGTTCGGCGCGGGCGCCATCGCGATCCGTACGCCGCCGTGCCCGTCGACAGCGATGGGCTCGACGAGTCCGACGATGGCAAGCTTCGCGTCCGGGGTCAGTGTCAACATCACTGATGTCCTTCCAGCCGTAGGCGTGGGACTGTGCCTGCCTTCCCACCCGGCCAGGGGGTATGCACCTCAGGCGAGGACGGCGACCTCGACGGTGGCCGTCAGGTGGTTGCCGAGGTCGTTGTCCGCGCGCACCGCGACCTCGATCGACCGCTCGCCGCCGTCGGTCGACTCCTTGACCACCTGGCCGCGGAACCGCAGCGGCATCCCCGGGATCGCCGGTCCGCCGAGCCGGGTGGAAATGCGGCGGACCTGCGTGTCGCCGCCGGACCAGTCGGTGACGTAGCGCGAGACGTAGCCGTTGCTCGTCAGGATGTTCATGAAGATGTCCGGGGCGCCCTGCGCGACCGCGAAGTCACGGTCGTGGTGCACCGGCATGAAGTCACGCGAGGCGATCGCCCCGGCCACGACCACGGTCGCGGTCATCTCGAGGTCGAACGGCGGCAGCTCCTCACCGGCCGGCGGATGGGCTGCCTTCGCGCGCGGTTCACGTGGGCCGTCAGGCGGCGGCCCGGGCGCGAACTTGAACACGGTGAACAGCTGGTTGCCGACCGGCGCGCCACTCGCGTCGTAGAAGCGGTTCGACCAGGCGATGAAGTAGCCCTTGCCGAGACCGGTGTGCTTCTGCTCCGACACCGACTCCAGGGCGGTGTCGGAGGTCAGCGTGTCGCCGATCCGCAGGTACCGGTCGAAGGTCAGCACGGAGTTGGTCGCGAGCGTGCCCGTGTAGCCCGCAGCCGACAACACCGCGAGCGGACTGTCCGCGCCGACCTCACCCGCCGACCCGCCGCGCTCGCGGATGCCCTCGATCGTCGGGCGACCCATCGTCCAGGTCTGCAACATCGCCGGCGGCGCGACGATCTCGCCGTAGCGGGTCGACGCGGCCGCGCGCTCGTCGTACGCCGGGTTGCGGTCGTCGAGCGCGTCCACCCAGTGCCGGATCATCGGGACGTTCACCGCGTCCGGCGCGACGGACGGGCCGGACAGGCCCATCGGCTTGCCGATCTTCTCGATCAGCTCGTCACGCAACGCGTCGCCCACGGCGCCTACTTCATCATGTGACCATGCGGCTGAGGGCTGGCGGGCAGCGCGCAGCGATCACCGCGGCCGCAGCTGCGTTTGCGGTCGCGTGCTCCGGCACGACCGCTGCGCCGAAGCCGACGCCATCGGGCAGCGCACCTGCGCCGGCCGCCGCCCAAGTGCTGAGCATCAACGTGGCGAACCCACCTCAGCGCTGGCGAACGGTCGCCTCCTTCACCTATGGCAAGCGCGCGAACCAGCTCGGCCCGCCTGCTGGGCGAGTGGCCGGCCGCGACGGCAGCGCAGCCGGCGGCGCTCTCGCGTTCCCGCCGGCCGCGATCGCGGTCATCGACAACAGCCTCTGGGTGCTCGACCAGAACAAGCATCGCGTCGCACACTTCACGCTCGCCGGCCACTACCTCGGCGAGGTGCGCGGCGTCTCGGCAACGGCACGGGACCTCGCGGCGTACCCGGACGGGCACTTCCTCGTGATCGACAACGAGACGCGCCGCACGGTTCGCACCTTCACGACGAGCAGCCGACGGGCAAGCAGGCCCCGCGTCGTCTCGTCCCGGTCACGCGGCCTCGCGCGTCTCGTCCCCACGGACACAGACGTGGGCACCGGACCAGGCGTCAGCGAGTACGACGACAGGTTCGGCTGGTCGGTCGACCTGGACACGCTCGACGTCCGGATGACACCTCGCTGGGATCGTCGTTACACGTTCCCGGGCGGGCACGACGTCGTACTCGGGGTCTTCGCCGCGCAGGTCGCCCGGCGTCGTGCCTACCTCTGGATGGGCGTTGCCGGAGCACGAGGCAGCGCGATCGGCGGCGAGCTGCTGCTCGAGCTCGACCCCGAGGGCGACGTCGCGTCCCTCGAGCGAATCGAGACGCCGCCCGACGACTCGCAGATCGTCAGGCCGTTCTACGTGGCGGCAAGTGGCGCGGTGTATCAGTGGTTCGCGGCGCCCACGCACGCGGAGCTTCGGGCGGGGGCCTAGTGGCCGGTTGTCGATAGACCACTAGCCGACCACCGGCGCAGATGACAGGGTGTCGATCATGCAGATGCGGATCCTTGGTCGTACCGGTGTGAAGGTCAGCCCGTTGTGCCTCGGCGCGATGATGCTCGGGCAATGGGGCGAGCCGGACCATGACGAGTCGATCCGGATCATCGACCGGGCCCTCGACGCCGGCATCAACTTCATCGACACCGCAGACATGTACTCGGCCGGCGAGTCCGAGGAGATCGTCGGCAAGGCACTGAAGGGCAAACGCGACAACGTGGTGCTCGCGACGAAGTTCCACGGCGCGATGAGCTTCGAGCCGAACGAGCAGGGCACCTCGCGACGCTGGATCGTGAAGGAGGTCGAGAACTCGCTGCGGCGCCTGCAGACGGACTACATCGACCTCTACCAAGTGCACCGTCCGCGCGTCGACACGGACATCGACGAGACGCTCGGCGCGCTCACCGACCTCGTCCGGGCCGGAAAGGTCCGCTACATCGGTACCTCCACCTTCGCCGCGCACAGCATCGTCGAGGCGCAGTACGTCGCGCGCGACCGTGGGCGGGAGCGCTTCGTCTGCGAGCAGCCGCCGTACTCGTTGCTGGTCCGAGGCATCGAGCGCGACGTGCTTCCGGTCGCGCAGCAGTACGGGATGGGCGTCATTCCGTGGAGCCCGCTTTCCGGCGGTTGGCTGTCCGGCAAGTGGCGCAAGTCGAACGACACGAACGAGAGCCGTCGCGCGGTCCTGCTGCCGGATCGTTACGACCTTTCGATCCCGGGCAACCAGCGCAAGCTCGACGCCGCCGACGCCCTCGGCGCGCTCGCCGAGAAGCACGGGATTTCGCTGGTGCACATGGCGATCGCATTCGTCATCCGCCACCCGGCCGTGACGTCGGCCATCATCGGGCCGCGAACGATGGACCAGCTCGAGGGCCAGCTGGGTGCCGCCGACCTCGAGCTGTCGGAGGAGATCCTCGACGCGATCGACGAGATCGTCCCGCCGGGCGTGACGCTGCTCGAGCAGGACCGCGGATACGACCCGCCCTGGCTCACGGACGCGTCACTCCGCCGCCGCTGACTGGCCCCGAGCACAGGCATCTCGACGAAGTAGCACACCGAGTCGCTGCGGGCGCCCGCGTTCATGCTCGATTGCCCGGTTCGGCGACCACTTCATGTGCTACTTCGTTCGAGTGCTTGCCTAGGTGGGGTCGGCGAGCACCTGGTCGACCTGCGCGCGGGTCAGCGGCCGGTGACCCAGCGGCGTACCCGCCGGCCGGAGCCCGGCCACGAGCAGCGCGAGATGACGCCGCCACGCTTCGGGCGCGACGTCACGCGTCGTCTCGATCACGCCGCGGATCGACCACATCAGCATGGTGAGGTCCGTCGCGGTGATGTCCTCGCGCACCTGGCCATGACGTTTCGCCTCAGCCAGCAGCGCGGCGATCGTCCGGCGTACCCGCACGACTGCCTCGTTGTCGGGCGAGGTGTGCCAGAGCTTCGGCAGGCACCCTCGATGCTCGGCCTGGTAGGCGCTCGAGGACTCGAGGAACTGCTCGAGGCCGCGACCGTCAGGTGCCGCCACGGCCTGTTCGGCCAACACTGACATCTTCTCGAGAACGTCCTGGACCAGCTCGGCGATCAGCGCTTCCTTGGTCGGGAAACGGCGATACAACGTGCCGACACCCACACCCGCCACGCGCGCGATCTCCTCGACGCCGGCGCCGAGCCCGACCTCCGCGAACACCTGCGCCGCGGCTGCCAGGAGAAGCTCGCGGTTCTCGGCCGCATCACGGCGCAGCTGCCTGGGCCGGCTCACGACGTCCGACGCTTGGGTCACTCCGGGTCGTCTCCCAACAAGGTGCCGGCCGCGACCAGGCCGAGCTCCGCATGCGGGAGCGCCTCCTCGAACTCGCCGAGTGACAGTCGACGGGACGACGCCGGCACGAGCAGCACGGCAGCGGCGGCCGCGACTCCCATCACCGACAGGAACGCGAACCCGTGGTCGTAGCCGGCAGCAGTGGGGAGCGAGCCATGGTGCGCCGTCGCGGTGACGATGCTGCTCATCACGGCTGCACCGATCGAGCCGCCGATGGTGCGGATGTTGGCGTTCATCCCGCTCGCGACACCGGTCTGCTCGGCCGGTACGCCGGCGACGATCAGCGCCGACATCGCCGTGTAGGCCAGGCCGAAGCCGGCGCCGAGCAGGCCCGACGCGATGACGATCTCCCACTCGTGGCTGTTGGCGAAGACGAACAGCAAGAAGGGTGCGACGCTGATCACCGAGCCGACCATCAGCACGAAACGGCCGCCGTAGCGGATCGCCAACGGGCCGGACCAGACGCCGACCACGAACATCACTGCGCACTGCGGCAGCATCAGCAGACCCGAACCCGTGACGCTGAGCCCGAAGCCGTAGCCGGCTGAAGCGTTCGTCTGCAGGAACTCCGGCAGGAACCCCATCACGGCGTACATCCCGAACCCGAAGAGAAACGCAACCAGGTTCAGCGTCCACACCACCGGCATGCGCATCATCCGCATGTCGATCAGCGGGGACCGGGCGCGCAGCTCGACGACGATCCAAGCGGCGGCAAGGACCGCGCCGAGAGCGAACAGCCCGATCACCCGGACGGATCCCCATCCCCAGCTGGGCGCCTCGCTGACCGCGACCAGCACTGCGACAAGCCACGCGGACAGCAGCACCGCTGCGCCGTAGTTCACCCGTCCGGGCAGTCGCACCGGCGACGCGGGGACCGCGATCTTCGACGCGACGGTCGCGCCCAGCAGCATGATCGCGGCCAACCAGAACAGCCAGTGGAAGTCGAGCGCGTTCACGATCGGTCCTGCGATGACGAGTCCGACGCCGGAGCCTGCAGCGATGATCGCCGTGATCACGCCGACGGCGCCGCCGACCTTCTCGGCCGGGAACTCGTCGCGGATGATGCCGAACGAGAGCGGCAGGACTCCGCCGCCGACGCCCTGAATCACGCGTCCGACGATCATCAACGGCAGCGAGGTCGCGACAGCCGACACCGCGCATCCGACGACAAGGGCGCCGAGCGCGACGACGAGCAGGCGTTCCTTGCCCCACATGTCGCCGAGTCGGCCGACGATCGGTGTGAAGACCGAGGCGGACAGCAGGTACGCCGTCAGGACCCAGGTCACTGCGTTCTGAGAGGTGTGCAGCCCGTGCTGCAACGTCGGCAGCACGGGCATCGCAAGCGACTGCAGCAGTGCGTAACCCGTGCAGCCGATGGACAGTACGACAAAGGTCACGCGGTAGTGCGCGCGCGACGCGTCGCTGGGCAAGACGTGAGTCCCTCCGAAAAGCGGAGCGATCACTCCGCTTGTAGGATGCTACCCGAACCTGTCAGTGCGAGACGCCCCCAGGGCGGGCCGAGAGCCTGACAAGTCAGCCGGCCGCGAACGCCTCCGCCGCGGCCAGGTCGAAGTCGCCGTGGTCGCTCCCGAGGCCCTGCGCCACCAGGCCCGCTACGGCGCAGCCGAGGGACGCCGCCGCGGCCGGCGACCGGCCCAGCGACAGACCACGCAGGAACCCGGCCGAGAAGGCGTCGCCGCATCCCGTCGTGTCGACCACGTCGACCTTGAAGGCAGGCACCTCCTCGACGCCGTCGACCGTCGCCACCAGCGCGCCATCGGCACCGACCGTCGCCGCCACACAACCCACGCCGCGCTCGACGAGCGCCCGGCAACCAGCCGCCACGGACTCGGCACCGGTCAGGCCCAGCGCCTGCTCGTCGTTGGGCAGGAAGAAGTCGAGCTGACCGAAGATGGGCGCCACCCAATCGACCAGGTCAGCCAGCTGCTCCCCCGGCGCGAGCAGATCCGCGGAGGTCGTGACGCCATGCTCACGCGCGAAGGCCAGGACCCTCGCGGCGTCCTCGCCACCCATGAACTCCGGCCCGCCCATGTGGAGATGGGTCGCCCCTGCAATCAGGTCCCACGGCGCGTCGTCCGCGGTGTAGGTGCCGTTCGCGCCGATCACGTGGAAAGCCGGCCGGGAGCCGTCCGGCCGGATGGGGAGCACGCTTGCCGAGGTCTGGATGTCGTCGCGTCGGATCAGCGAGCTCGTGTCGATGCCGGCCTTGCCGAGCAGCGCCAACAGCAGGTCACCGATCGGGTCGGTGCCGATCGCGCCCGCGCTGTGCACCTCGGCACCGAGCTTCGCGAGCGTGAGCGCGGTGCCGCCCGCCGTCCCCGCCGCAGTCATGCGGATCTCCTCGACGATCGCGCCGCCCTGGCCGTCCGGGATCGACACCACCGGTCGGACCAGCACGTCGAGCACATGGACACCCAGGGCGACGACCCGCATCTCTGCCATGCGCTCATCCTTCCTCAGGAGGGATGAGCGCACGTCACGGCGAACGCCAGATGATGCCCGGTCGCCGTCGCGTTGCTGCGATGCTGGGCGCTGCGCTCGTCGGTGGCGTCCTGCTCGCGGCGTCGCCGTCCGGTGCGGCGGCTCCCCGGTTCGTCTCGAAGAGCCTGTCGTTCCGGTCCTCCGATGGCACGATGCTGCACGCAAGCGTCGGCGGCTTCGGATCGCTTCGACCCCGGCCGGTGATCGTCGAGGACAGCCCCTACTCGCCTGACGTGAGCTCGCTCACCTGGCTGGGTACGTCGTACAACTACGTCGAGCTCCAGTGGCGCGGCACCGGCCTGTCCGACGGCGCGCTGTCGACGACCGGCCCGGCGGACCAGCACGACCTCTCGTCGTTCCTCGGCTGGGCCTGCCGGCAGCCGTGGAGCAACGGGAGGCTGGGCTACTACGGCTTCTCGGCCAGCGCGATCGTCGCCTACAACACGATGCATCTGCCGATGCCGTGTGTGAAGGCGGCGAGCCTCATGGCCGGCAGCGTCGACCTCTACCGCGACCTGCTCGACATCGGCGGCATCCCCAACCTTGCGGCCGGCGCCTTCGTCGAGACCGCGATCGGTGCGCCGACCCTCGCGGCCAGCGGGCAGCGCCTGGAGAACGACCCCATGTCCGGACCGACGACGCTGCTGGGCTACCCGCAGGCCGCCGTCGACGTCCTCGGCAATCCGAACGAGGACTCCTTCTGGCGCAACCGCACGTTCCGCGGCGACCGCGACCGCATCCCGATCCTCGCCGACACGAGCTTCTACGACGTCGAGCCGCGCGGGCCGTTCCTCGCGTTCAACGCCACCAAGAAGTACGGCACGCACCTGCTCGTGTACGGCGCGCACGACGGCCACCCCGCCGGGACGCCGGGGCCGTTCCCGCAGTACCGGAACTGGTTCGACCATTACCTGCTGGGCAAGCCGCTGAGTCCCGCCAACCGGCCTGAGGTCAGCCTGTACGCCTCGAAGGGCAGCCGTGAGGAGTTTCTCGCCGACCACGTCGTCCACCTGACCGGCACGACCTGGCCGCTTCGCGGCACCCAGTGGAAGCCGCTGTATCTCAGTACGGCGAAAAGCGGCACGGTGACCTCGGTCAACGACGGCACGCTGAGCGCTCACGCGCCATCCCGTCCGAGCACGCAGTCCTATCCGTTCGTGCCATCGGATGCGATGGAGACCGACCCGCACACCATCGGCGTCGTTGCCGGAGACGGCATCGACCAAGCGGCCCGGCTCCTGCCCGCGCTCACCGATCTGCAGCTCTCCGCGCCGACCTCGCTGACCTACACGACGGGTCCGTTGAAGCACGCCCTCACTGCTGTTGGCCCGGGCGCGGTCGACCTCTCGCTGTCCTCGACTGCAACCGCGACGGACATCTACGTCGTCGTCGCCGACGTCCGGCCGGACGGCACGGCGTTCCCCGTCGCGACCGGCGCGTTGCGCACGTCGTACCCGCTCGTCGACCGGTCGAAGTCGGTGATCGACGAGCACGGTCGCGTCGTCGACCCCTACAACCGGTTCGGGGCGCCGAATCACGCCGCGCCCGGCACGGTGCGCCGCTACCAGGTCGAGCTGCTGCCGATCGGCAACCAGTTCGCAGCCGGTGACCGGATACGCCTCTATGTTCTGGGGACGCCGGTCGACCAGCTCGCCTCACCGCCCGGCCTCAACACGGTTCACGTCGGCGGCGCGGCCCCGTCGCGACTGCTGCTGCCGACAGTCGAAGGGACATGATGCGCCGGACCGCCCTCCTCGCCGTCCTTGCGGCTACCGCGAGCCTGCTGGTCGCGCGCCCGGCACCGTCGCACGCCGCGAGCGCTTACGGGCCGCGCTACTCGAAGTCATACGCCGTCCAGCAGTTCATCACGATGAACGACGGCGTCGAGCTTGGTGCCACCATCACGTTCCCGTCGCGCACCGGCACCTCCCCGGCGCCGGGCAAGTTCCCAGTAGTGCTCGACATGACGCCATACGGGCGAGAAGGCGTATGCGGCTGCGACTCAGCAGCGGCGCTCACGTCGTACGGGTTCGTGCTGGCTGTCGTCGACGTGCGTGGCACCGGCGGCAGCGGCGGCAACCTCAACGCGAACTACTTCTCGCCACGCTCGGCCCGCGACGGGTACGAGGTCGTGCAGTACCTCGGGACGCGCAAGTGGTCGACCGGCAAGGTCGGGATGTCGGGCGGCTCCTACCTCGGGATCATGCAGTACCTCGTCGCCGAACGGCAGCCGTCACACCTCGCCGCGATCGCACCGGACGAGGCGCTGTCGGACCTCTACAACGACGCGGCCTATCCCGGCGGCATCATGTCGCTGTTCTTCGACACCCAGTACCTCGCAGTCCAGGGCGGGCCGGGTCTCGTCACGCCGAACTCCTCGCCGCAGATGCTGCCGGGAACGCTGGGCGCGAAGGTCAGCCAGGCGACCGGACGCAGCATCGCGCTGGACTACCTCGCCAACACGACTGACGACGCCTTCTACCGGGCGCGTTCGCCAATCACGCACGTGTCGCGCATCCACGTGCCGGTCTATGTCTTCGACGGCTGGCGCGACGCGTTCGAGGCCGGCAACCTGCGAATGTTCGAGGCGTTGCAGCACCGGAAGGCCCCGACGTTCGTCCACATCGACCCGTGCACGCACAAGGGCTGCGGCGGCGAGTTCGACCCGCTGCAGAACCCGCCGAACCCGGACAGTACGACGCAGCTCGAGATCCGCTTCTTCCAGCGCTACCTGATGGGCCTGCCTGTGCCGAAGCCTCCGCGCGTCCGGGTCTACGTGCAGCAGCAGGACTCCTACGTCGACGGCAGAGCGTGGCCGCTTCGCTCGACGCGCTTCGCGACCCGATCGCTCGGTGCGACGTCGCTCACGGCGACCTCGGGCCGACCCGCCAGCCGCAGCTACGTGTCCAACCCAACCGCTGGGTTGTCGATGTCGCTGGACGAGCAAGGAACGGTGGCGGCGTCGCCATACCTGCCGCTCGACCAGCGGCTCGAGGACAACCAGGGCCTGACCTGGCGTACGGCGACGCTGTCCCATGCGCTCACGCTCGACGGCCCGCTCGCGATGCATCTCGTCGCGGCGTCCAGTGCGCCCGACACCGACTGGTTCGTCAAGGTGTCCGACGTCGCGCCGGACGGCACGGAGAGCATCGTCACCGAGGGTCAGCTGCGCGCGTCGATGCGCCGGCTCGCGACCTACAGCACGTCGATCGAGCCGGTGCAGTCACTGCGCAAGTCGAAGCCCATCACGCCCGGCAAGCTCATTCGCTACGAGATCGCGATCGCGCCGACGGCCTACCGGTTTGCCGCCGGCCACCGGCTGCAGGTTCGACTGACCTCGTACAACCTTCCGAACGCACTGCCCGCGACAGTTCGCCTCGACGCGTCGAACCCGAACAGCATCAGGTTCGAGCCGCTGCTGCCGGCAACCAACACGGTGCGCGTGGGGCGCGGCGGCACCACCCTGACGCTGCCGATCTCGCCGTCCTAGGGCGTCGCGGTCGGCGTCGGTGACATCGATGGGCTCGGCGTAGAGGCCGGCGTCGAAGTCGGACCTGTCGACGGCGTGGGCGTGGGCGTAGCCGATGGCGCCGGTGCCTTCACGGTCATCGACAACCCCGCGTAGGCGGTCGCCCCGTGCTCGTCGACGTAGCGCAACACGAATCCGGTGGTGCCCACCGCAGTCGGTGTGCCCGTGATGCGCGAGCCGGTCAGCACCAGCCCGGGCGGCAGGTCACCGGACCCGACCGCCCACTGTCCGGAAGCGCTGTCCGACGCGGTGAGACTCGCCGTGTACGCCTCGCCCACCACTGCCATCGGCAATGAGGTGGACGTGATCATCGGAGCGTCATCGGTGGTCACAGTCGCGGTCGACGCGGTGCTGACGGCGCCGTGGCGCCGGGCGAAGACCGAGAACGCATACCTCGAGCTCGGCACGAGGTCGTACACCGTGAGCGAGCTGCTCCCCCGTCGTACGACGCCGGCCGCATCACCGGACGACGAGGTGCGCGGTGCCCGCGAGCCGTAGGCGTACCGGATCGTCACGCGGGTGACCGATCGCGACGCGGGCCACCGCCAGGTGACCCGCACGCCCGGTCCATCGACGGCAGTCGCCCGGACTCGGTGCGCCGGCGGGACGGCGGAAGAGCCGGCCGCGCGCGCGGCCGGAAGGAGCGCCCCGACGAGCAACACGCCGACGACGGCGCCCAGCCGCCGCCAGCCGCACAGCCGGGACAGCAGCGACCCCACACGACGACGGTATCGCCGCCACCGCATCGGAGGTTGGCGAGGCGGAGATCCGCACCCACTCCCGCCGCCGGGTGCAGGTCGTGTAACGATCGTTCCAAGAACGGTGGAGCTGGAGGGGCGATGTCCGACGGCCGGCGCAAGTACCGCGTGGTGCAGTGGACCACGGGCAATGTGGCGCGGCAGGCGCTGAGGTCCGTCGTCGAACGCGACGATCTCGAGCTGGTCGGCCTGTATGCCTTCAGCCCGGACAAGGTCGGCAAGGACGCCGCGGAGCTGGCCGATCTCCCTAGCCCGACCGGGGTCGCCGCCACCGACGACATCGACGCGATCCTCGCGCTGAAGCCCGACGCCGTCCTCTACATGCCGCTGCACCCGAACGTCGAGGACCTCACGACACTGCTGCGCGCAGGCATCAACGTGCTGTCGACGGCGTCGTTCTTGACCGGTCGCGCATATGGCGAGGAGGCGCGAGCGGCGCTCAGGGAGGCTGCCGAGTCCGGCGGCGCGAGCCTGTTCGGCGGCGGCATCAACCCGGGCTTCGCCGACTACCTCGCCGCTGTCGCCTCAGGGGTGTGCCGCGAGGTCAACTCGGTGCGCATCCTCGAGTCGTTCGACATCGGCACCTGGGCAGGTGACGCCAACCAGGACGACCTCGGGTGGGGCCGCCCGGCCGGCGATCCGGGGCACGACACGGACATCGAGAAGGCGACGGCGCCGTTCGGTGACGCCGTCGAAGCACTCGCCGAGCTCCTCCAGGCCGAGGTCGACGACATCCGTTGCGAGGTCGACTTCGCACATGCGACGACCGACCTCACCGTGCCGAACCGAGAGGTAAGGGCCGGCACGGTCGCCGGCATCGATGCGAGGTGGATCGGCTCGATCAGTGGGACCGATGTCATCGAGGTCAACGTTCGGTGGACCATCACGCCGTTCCTCGACCCCGCCTGGGAGATCGCGATGGCTTACCAGATCGAGGTCCGCGGCCATCCCCAGGTCAACGTCCGCGCCGAGGTCCTTCCGCAGGACTTCGAGTCGATGTCGCTCGAGGAGATGCTCGCGATCGGATCGGTCATCACGGCAATGCCGATCGTGAACGCGATCCCGGACGTCGTCGACGCCCGACCCGGGATCGTCACGTACGCCGACCTGCCGGCGCAGGCGTCGCGCCTCGTCGTCGCCAAGTGACGAGCACGGCGCCGGTCGTCGGCCTGGCCACCGGCGCCGGTCGTGGCATGGGCCTCGCGTGCGCGGCGCAGCTCGCCGACCGGGTCGACCATCTCCTCCTCGTCGACATCGACGAGGCGACCGTCACGCAGGCATCGTCGACGCTCGAAGGGAAGGCCGGGGTCGAGCCGTTCGTGCTCGACGTGACCGACCGCGACGGGCTCACCGCCCTCGCGGCGCGGGTTGCCGAGCGCGGCCGGCTCGGGCCGGTGGCTCATGCCGCCGGCATCTCACCCACGATGGCGGACTGGCGGCGGATCTTCGGCGTCGACCTGGTCAGCACCGCCTTGCTCGCCGAGACCTTGCGGCCGCTCGCCGGGCCGGGCACGGCGATCGTCTGCTTTGCCTCGATGGCCGCACAGCTCGGCGCGTCGATGGCGACGCCGAAGCTCGACGCCGCGCTCGACGATCCGCTTGCCGCCGACTTCCTCGACCGGCTCCAGGCGGCAGCCGGCGACAGCATCCAGGACCCGGGTACGGCGTACATGCTCGCCAAGCGCGGGGTGCAACGGCTCGTGCAGCGAGAGGCGATGCGGCTCGGTCCGCGAGGCGCGCGGATCTGCTCGGTGTCGCCCGGCATCATCGACACCCCGCAAGGCCGCCAGGAAGCGGACGCGCAAGACGTCATGAAGACGCTGACCGAGATGAGCTCACTGCGCCGAGAAGGACGACCCGAGGAGCTCGCATCAGTCGTGACGTTCCTGCTGTCGGACGCGGCGAGCTTCGTCACCGGCACCGACCTCCTCGTCGACGGCGGCGTCTGCGCTGCTGTCATCACGGCATCGCAGGACCTCACGAAGTGAGTGCCGCCGACATCCATCCCGACCTGCAGAAGATCGCGCGGTTCCTGCCACGCGGCGCCGGTCCGAGAGGCATCGCGATCGCCCGCACCGTCTCGCCATGGTTCACCCGGCGGGTCCCACCCGGCGTGCGGGTCCAGCACCTCGGACCCGTTTCGGTGCGCCTTCACACGCCAACCGAGCCACACCCGAACGGCGCGGCGCTGCTGTGGATCCACGGCGGCGGCTATGTCCTCGGCAGCGCCGCCCAGGACGATCCCCTGTGCGCCCGGCTGGCGTCTCAGCTCGGCGTCACGGTGGCTGCGGTCGACTACCGCCTGGCCCCGAAGCACCCCTATCCGGCGCCGCTCGAGGACTGCTACTCCGCGCTGACCTGGCTGGCGAAGCAACCCGGCGTCGACCGGACGCGCGTCGCGATCGGCGGGGCGAGCGCCGGTGGTGGGCTTGCCGCCGGCCTGGCGCTGCTGGCGCGCGACCGTGACGGCGTGAAGCCTGCCTTCCAGCTCCTCATCTACCCGATGCTTGACGACCGCACCGCGCTTCGATCCGACATCGACCAGGGCGGCTTCCGGCTGTGGAACAACCGCGCCAATGCCTTCGGCTGGCGCAGCTACACCGGACGCCACCCGGGTGACGGATCCGTCGAGATCTACGCCGTACCGGCTCGCAGCGACGATCTGTCCGGACTGCCGCCGGCGTGGATCGGCGTCGGCACCCAGGACCTGTTTCATGACGAGGACACCGCCTACGCCGAGCGGCTGCGTGCGGCCGGTGTCCCCTGCGCCCTCGAGGTCGTTCCAGGGGCGTTCCACGGGTTCGACGCGGTCGCGCCGAAGACGGCGGTCGCGACGGCGTTTCGCGAAGCCGTGCTCGCCGCAGTCGGCGCGGGCCTGCAGGTCAGCTAGCCGGCTGCTCAGCCCGCCATCGAGTCGAGCATTGCCTTCATCTGCTCGTGGACGGCGTTGACTGCCTGCAGCGGGCGGATCATCACGCGGAACTCGACGATGCGGCCCGAGTCGTCGCAGGTGATGATGTCGACGCCGTTGACGTACTTGCCGGACAGGGTCGTCTCGAACTCGAGAACTGCCTCACTGCCGCAGAGGACCTGCTTCGTGTAATGAAAGCGCCCGTCGGCGTCGTTGCCCGGCAGCACCTGCGCTGCGGCGTGCAAGTACATGGTCGTCACGTCCTTGCCGCGTTGCGGCGTGAAGACGATCGGCGAGTAGAACACGACATCGTCGGCGAGCAGGTCGTCCAGCGAGCCGTTGCCCTCGAGAAACGCATGCCACTTCGCCACTACCTGTTCGATCACCGCCTCATCATCTCGCCATCCCTCGGCAGTCGATCAAGGCGAGGCCCCTGCTCGCAGCGGTCGAGCAGCGCCTCGATCATCGACGCTTTCGCGATCACTTCGCCAGCAGTGATCGCGCCGGGCAGGATGCGGATCTCGAGAGTGTCGCGAATCGGATCGTCGCGGAACAGCTGAGTCAGGTTGATGTCGTAGAACTTGGTCAGGCCGGAGCGCTTCGCCGCGTCACGGAGCTCGTCGTACGACGGCTCACCGTCGGCGGCCGCCACGAGCTCGTCGGGAAGCGGCTTGAGTCGGCGGCACTCGGGGTTGGTGCCGAGCCGCTGACGCAGCGGCTCGCGCCAGTGCGCGAACAGCCGCACGACATTGGCGAGCGTCGCCGCGTCGCGGAACGGCTTGCCATCGAGGTGAAGGTGCACCGCCGCCTCACGCGGCACGGTGAAGCCGAGCTCGCGAGCGGGGCCGAGCAGCTCCTCCAGCGCCTCCGCATGATCGTGGTCGATCGGCGGCGTCACGATCTCGCACGGGCGTTCTCGCTCGCCGCCGGAAGGCGCCGCAAGCGCGACGGTCGCGCCGCGAGCGTCGAGCCGCCGCACGTCGCCGAGCACCTCTACGGTCTCGCCCCAAAGCTGTGCAACCGGATCGAGGACCACATCGAGAGACGCCGCCGGGTCGCAACGCCGTTCCAACAGCCACGCCAGCCGCAGATCGTCGGTGAGCAGGCGGTGCCATCCGGATGCCGGTGGCACGGCCAGGTCGAGGTCAGCGCTGATCGTGACGTCGTCGACGAGGGTGCAAAGCACGTCGCGCGAAGCCCGCCGTACCTCGAAGCCCTGCGTGAGGTGAAGGAAGCGGCCGCCGAGCGACTGGACGGGAGTGGGCTCGCTGTCGAGATGCCACACCGAGCGGACCGAGCCCCGGCAGCGCGCTGCGAGCGCGTCCGCAAGGGTCCGCCGGCTGGAGCCCTTTGGCGCGAGGAGCTCGAGCTCGAAGCCGATTCGCCGGCGAAGCACCTCACTCATGATGCCGAACTCATGATGCTGAAGACGCTACGGGGCGATCGGCAGCGATTCGCCGTTCTCCAGCTTCTTGCCGGCCTCGACCTTCACCTGTGAGATGTCGGTCTCGTGCCACATCTTTCCGAGCTGTACCGCGTCGTCGTAGTTGTAGCCCGCCGCGAAGTAGGCGTCGATCGCCTGCTGGTCGTCTGAGGCAGGGGTGCCACTGGGCGGAACCGGCAGCGATTCGCCGTTCTCGAGCTTCTGCCCGCCTTCGACCTTCGCGTGGTAGGTGTCGGTCGTGTTCCACATCTGTGCGAGGCGCACGGCATCGTCGTAGGTGTAGCCGGCGTCGAAGAATGCCTGCGCCGCGCTCGCGTCCGCCTGCGCCTGCGGTGACGTGGGAGCCTCCTTGCCGCTCGGCGCGACCGGGAGCGTCTCGCCGTTCTCCAGCTTCTTGCCGGCCTCGATCTTGATCTGCGAGATGTCTGTCTCGTGCCAGGCCTGGCCGAGCTTCACCGCGTCGTCGTAGGTGTAGCCCGCGTTGAAGAAGGCCTGATAGGCCAGGTCGTCCGCCGTGGCCGGCGTCCCGCTGGGGGCGACGGGGAGCGTCTCGCCATCGAGCAGCCTGCCGCCCGCCTCGGCCTTGACCGAGCCGATGTCACCGTTCTCGTGCCACAGCCGGGCGAGCTTCTGCGCATCGCCATAGACGTAGCCGGCATTGAAGAACGCCGTGAACTCCTGGTCCTGGGTGTGCTGAGCGGCAGGGCCACTGCCAGACGCAGGTTGGATGACCGCGGTGTTGTGCGGCGGGTTGCCGCGCAGCAACCCGGGCAGCGCCACAGCGCCCGCGACGACCGCAGCCGTCACCGCCACCGTGCCGGTGGTGCGAACTGCCCACTGGCGGCGTCGCATGTGCTGGGCGATCTGGCTCGACTTCGCCAGCACCTCATCGGCGTCAGGAGCCTGCATCTCATGCACCGAGAACGTCTCGGTCAGGTCGTCGATGTCACGCGGGGTCATCGGATGTCTCCTGCCACAGGGATGGGGCGCCGCTCGTCGGAGAGGCGCAGGGTTGCCAGAGCCTTGGATGCGTTGCTGCGCACCGTGACCTCGGCGCAACCGAGCAAGGACGCGATCTCGGCGTCGGAAAGCTGCACGTAGTAGCGAAGGACGAGGACCGCGCGCTGCTTGCGCGGCAAGGTCGCCACGCGGTTCCACAGCTCGTCGCTCTCCACGAGATGGTGCGCATGGTCAGCCGTGACGGAGTGCCGGTCGCCCAGCTCGACGAGGCGCTCCCCGACGACCTGGATGTTCCTGACCGCCCACCGGCGACGCCACGACAGGTACTCGTTGAGCACCATCTGACGCACGTAGGCGTCGGGCGAGCCCGCCTTCTCGATGCGCTTCCAGCGCACCTGGGCACGCGCCAGGACCTCTTGCACGATGTCCTGGGCGAGGTCGCTGTCGCCGGTGAGTACGACGGCATACCGGAGCAGGCCGCCCAGCCTCGCGGCAGCGAACTCGGCGAACGTCACACTCTAAAGATGCAGCCGCGACCACAAATGTGTAACGCCGCGGAGGACTTGTCGTTGTGGGAGTGAGCTGACGGCGGCGCGGTCAGGGACTTGGACCGCCGCGCCGCCGCCGGCCGTCAGGTGCCGGGAGGTTTTCTAGGCGCAGGGATCTCCGGCGGCACCACAACCAGAGGGACGGACGTGTGGCCCGCCAGTCGGCCGGTCACGCACCGGTGTAGATACCCGCCGTCGCTGTGGTGCGAACCGACCACGAGCATCGACCGGCGTTCCATCGAGGTGTGCACGAGTTCTCCGGCCGGAGAAGAGCCGGAGACCAGGCGGCACACGATCGTCGTCGGCTCGGTGATCTCCTGGGCGAAGATCCAGCCGGACAGCGACTGCGCCGGTTGCTCGCCGTAGGTCTCGGCCCACGGCTGCACCTGCTGCGCCAGCACCGTCGCGCCGCGCATCGCCGCTTCGCGAGCCGCCCACCGCAGCGCGGCAGCCGAGCCCGGCGAGCGATCGACGCCGCACACCAGGCCGCTGACAACGAGGCGGTCCGCACCTGCGGGAACGAAGATCACCGGACACTCGGTGCGGTGCGACAGCGATCGCGCGATCGCGTCGAAGCGCAAGGTGCCTGCGGCGCCCGCACTTCCCGACCCGAGGACCAGAAGATCCACACTGCGGGACTCCCGGACGAGCTCCTCCGCCACGTCGTCATGCCCGAGTGGGTCGAGGACCCGGAGAGACGCTCCACGCAACGCCGCCCCCTCGGAGGCGATGCGAAGAGCGGCCCCACCGGCCCCCTGCTCGACGTACACGGCGACGACCGCGGAGCGGCGAACGGGCGCATTGGCCGGCGACTGGGCCCGCCGGACACTGGCCGTTGCCATGTCGATCACCACGAGGCGAGCCTCCCGCCGCCGCCCGACATCCGATCAGGGCCGAAAGTCCCGACTTGTCCCGCCATTCGTCGCACCCACCCGGTTCGTCTTGATCGACACCGTTACCCAGCCGATGCTGCGAACGTGAGGGTTGTCGTCGCACTCGGGGGCAACGCGCTGCTCAAGCGCGGCGAAAGCCCTGACGCCCGCACCCAGGAGGACAACGTCCGCCGCGCCGTCACATCCATCGCCGAGCTGGCCAGGCACCACGACGTGGTGCTGACCCACGGGAACGGCCCGCAGGTGGGCTTGCTGGCGCTGGAGAGCGAGCACGACGGCTCCTTGACCGTGCCCTTCCCGCTCGACGTCCTGGGTGCGGAGACCGAAGGGATGGTCGGCTACTGGCTGCAGCGAGAGCTCACGAACGCGCTCCCGGGTCGAGAGATCGTCACCGTCCTCACGCAGACGGTCGTCGATCGCCACGATCCGGCATTCAGCAATCCGGCGAAGTTCATCGGACAGGTCTATGACGAGCCGACGGCGAGACGTACGGCGGCCGAGCTCGGCTGGACGGTACGACGGGACGGCGCCTTCTGGCGACGCGTCGTACCGTCACCCGCACCTGTCGAGTTCATCGAGCTCGGCTCGATCAAGACGCTCGTCGACAGCGGGACGGTGGTGATCTGCGCCGGCGGCGGCGGCGTACCGGTGATCCGCAACGGGCAAGCGCTCGAGGGCGTCGAAGCCGTCGTGGACAAGGATCGCGCTGCCGCGCTGCTTGCGCGCAACCTCGGTGCCGACGTCCTCCTGCTGCTCACCGACGTTCCTGCCGTAGCGGTCGGCTTCGGCACCCCGCAAGAACGTCCGCTCGCACGCGTCACGGCGGGCGAGCTACGCGGGATGACGTTCGCCGCGGGATCGATGGCGCCGAAGGTCGAAGCCGCGTGCGAGTTCGTGGAAGCCGGCGGGCGGTTCGCGGCCATCGGCGCGCTGGACCGCGCTCACGAGCTGAGCACCGGAACCACCGGCACCGTGGTGGTGCGCGAGTAGCAGCGCGGCACTACTCGATCGTCTGCCGCGTCACCTCGTTGGCCAGGATCGCGGCTTGCGTGCGCCGCTCGAGACCCAGCTTCGCGAGCACGTTGGACACGTAGTTCTTGACCGTCTTCTCGGCAAGGAACAGCCGCTCGCCGATCTGGCGGTTGGTCAGACCCTCGCCGATCAGCTCGAGCACCTTGCGCTCCTGCTCGGACAAGGCGGCAAGGCGATCCTGGGTCTGACCGTGCGTGCGCAGCCGGTCCATCACCCGGGCGGTCGCGGTGGGATCGAGCAACGAGCCGCCGTTGGCCACCGTCCGGACCGCGCCGACCAGGTCCGAGCCCCGGATCTGCTTGAGGACGAAACCCTGCGCGCCCGCCATGATCGCGTCGAGCATCGCCTCGTCATCGGCGAACGAGGTGAGCATGAGACAGGCGAGGTCCGGCAGCGTCGAGCGCAGCTCACGGCAGGCGGTGATCCCGCTGCCATCCGGAAGCCGGACGTCGAGGACAGCCACCTGCGGTCGCAACGCCGGTACGCGGGCGATCGCCTCGGATACCGACGAGGCTTCGCCGATGACCTCGATGTCCCCTTCGGACTCGAGCATCTCCTTGACCCCGCGGCGAACGACCTCGTGGTCGTCGCAAAGGAACACCCGGATCGGCTCCGTCATGGTGACACCGTATGGCGAACCGCCTGGCTCCGGCGCCGTCAGGGGTGGGCGCGCCGGGTGGCGAGAGCGCGATCAGTCCTCGGACACGACCAGCGAGGGCTCGTGGGCGAGCGCCCTGCCCGAGACGGTCCCGAGCTCGATGCCGATGAGAACGTCGCCGTCCGGTGCGCCGATCCGGTCCAGCCGGACGGACTGTTCGCGCGCCCTGTCGTCCGCAGCAAGGACGTTCGCGACCCCGACAGCCATGACACTCCATCCGGTCCGGCGACCCGCGTCGTGGCTGTCCACCTCGAAGGCGACCACCGTGTTGCGGCAGTTGCGGTCGATCACGCTCCCCGCGCGGGTACGGAACACGATCGCGGATCCGTCGTACACGAAGTACACCGGGAGGATCACCGGAAGCGCATCAGCGCTGAGCGCGATCCGACCGATCTGCAGCGATCGCAGACCGAGGACGCACTCGTTGTGCGGGAGCACATCCCACGCCGAGCCCTGGAGGAGTTTCATCGCTTGAGAGCCTGCGGCCGCGGCCCGGAATCAACCAGGACCGGAGGACCCAACCACCTGGGACCAAAGTCCGTAATCCGACATCGCGGGTCAAGAGCGCCGGGTGCTCTAAGGTCGCGCTGTGGCCGAGGAGGCGGTGCCGCACGGCGCGAGCGACGCGCCGGCCACGGGACGAGTCGGCTACCTGCTGCGCCAGGCGACCGACGCGCTCGTCAAGCGCAGCGACGCGAGCCACACCACCCAGACCCGCCTACGAACCCTCCTCGACACGGTCCTGTCCATCTCGGAGGACCTCAGCCTGTCGGCGATGCTCGAACGGCTGGTCGGCGCTGCCCGCGAGCTCGTCGAGGCCGACGCCAGCGCGATTGCGGTGCTCACCTACGACGGCGCCGGCATCGCCGACCTCGTCAGTGCCGGACTGGACGACGACCGGCTCGCGGCGATCCGCATCGGGTCGACGCCCAGTGGCGGGCTCGCGGTCCCGGTCCGGACCCGCAACCAGGTGTTCGGAAACCTCTACGTCGCCGACAAGCGCGGCGCGGGCTCGTTCTCACCCGACGACGAGCTGCTGCTCGTCGCCCTCGCCTCGGCAGCGGGCGTCGCGATCCAGAACGCGCAGCTCTTCGAGGCGCAGGCTCGCCGCGGCCAGTGGCTGGTGGCCTCCAGCGAGGTGCGCAACGCGGTCCTCAGCGGGCTTCCGCAGGACCGGCTGGGCTCCCTGATCGTCGCCGAGGCCCAGCAAGCGGCGCGCGCCGTCTTCACCGCGCTCGGCCTGCCCCGCGACGGCGGCGGCATGGTGATCGGGGCGGCAACCGAGCCGTCACTACCCGGCAGCGAGCTCGCGGCGGGCACGTCGTTCGCGGAGCGGGTGACCGTGGAGCGCGAGGCCGTGATCCTGGATGACATCGACCGGGGCCACCCGGCCGTCACGGTTCCCGCGGAGGTGCGTGCCCGCTCCGGGCAGTGCCTGATCGCGCCGCTCGGGGTCGGAGAGTCGGGCCAGGGCCTCGGTGCGCTGATCGTCGTATATCCCCGCGACGGCGTCGCCGAGCTCGA
This sequence comes from Mycobacteriales bacterium, assembly GCA_035547035.1. Lineage (GTDB taxonomy): Bacteria > Actinomycetota > Actinomycetes > JAFAQI01 > JAFAQI01 > DASZTV01. Next base: position 75,632 of record DASZVL010000005.1, read on the forward strand.
CCTCGACTATGTCGTCGGCTTCGCGGGCCAGGCCGGCGTCGCGCTTCAGCTCGCCGCAGGACAGCACGACCGCGAGCGGATTGCTGTCCTCGAGGACCGCGAGCGGATCGCGCGCGACCTGCACGACCTGGTGATCCAGCGCCTGTTCGCAGCCGGGATGACGCTGCAGAGCACCGAGGGCCACATTGCGGACGAACAGGTCAAATCGCGGCTGTCCGCCGTCGCCGACGACCTGGACGGGACGATTCGCGAGCTCCGTCAGGCCATCTACCAGCTGCAGACCCCTGCGATCGCCGACGACTTCCGGCAACAGGTTCAACAGGTCGTCGACCGCGCGGCGACCGGCAACGAGCTGAAGCTGCGAGTCCGGTACGGCGGCGCGATCGGCACCCTCGTGCCGGACCGGATCCGGCCGCACGTGCTGGCCGTGATCGGGGAGGCGCTGTCCAACGCCGTGCGGCACGCCGGCGCGGCGACGATCGACGTGATCGTCGCGCTCGAGGACGGCACCCTCACCGTTGTGGTCGAGGACGACGGTCGCGGGATGGATCCGAAGGTGACCCGGCGTAGTGGCCTCGGCAACCTCGACACCCGCGCGCGAGACCTCGGTGGCGCCGTCACGATCAGCCAGGGATCCCGCGGCGTCGGAACTCGCGTGACCTGGTCCGTCCCGGTTTAGCCGATCGGGCGCTGCGGCCCGCTGCAAATCTCATCCCGCTGGGTAGTCCCGTTCAGGACCTTCGTCCGTAGCAAGCAGCCGCCGCCGAAACCAGCATCGATGCATGGCCGATGGCACCCACCCGCAGCTGCGCAACGCGCACGAGCTGGATGCGGCCGTCTCGCTCCTGCCGGCCGACGTCGACGGTCGTGTCGTCACGCTGATTCCCGCTCACAACGAGCGGGACGGGATCGCCTTCGCCCTCGACTCCATGGACCAGCAGACGCGCAGGCCCGACCTGGTCGTCGTCATCGCCGACAACTGCACAGACGACACGGAGCAGATCGTCCGCCAGCGCGGCGGCGCGATCGTGGTGTCGACGGCCGGGAACACGCACAAGAAGGCCGGTGCGCTCAACCTGGTGCTCGAGCGGCTGCTGCCCAGCCTGCGGCCGACCGACGGCGTCATGGTCGTCGACGCGGACTCCGCCCTCGACGAAGGCTTCGTCGAAGCCGCGCTCGACAAGCTCGGCACGCTCGCTTCGAACGGCTCCGGCAAGACAATCGGCGGGGTCGGCGGCACCTTCCGTGGTGGGCGCGGCGGCGGCTTCGTCGGGATGCTCCAGCGCAACGAGTACGCGCGCTACGCCCGCGACGTACGCCGCCTCAAGGGCAAGGTCCTGGTCCTGACCGGCACCGCCGCGCTGTTCTCCGTCGCGGCGCTTCGGCGAGTCGTGCAGGCTCGCGCGTTCGGGGTGGTGCCCGGCGATCTCGGTCAGGTCTACGACACGAACGTGCTGACCGAGGACAACGAGCTGACCCTTGCGTTGCTGCACCTCGGTTACGCGGTGCTGAGCCCACGCGAGTGCCTGCTCGAGACCGAGATCATGACCACCTGGCGGGATCTGTGGAACCAGCGGGTCCGGTGGAAGCGCGGCGCCCTCGAGAACCTGATGGACTACGGCTTGACGCCGATCACGTGGCGGTACTGGGGAAGGCAGCTGCTGACCCACTTCGGCGTCCTCGTGACAGCCGTCTACCTCATGACGATCCTCTACAGCGTCGCCTTCGCGGGTGGACTTCACTGGCACCCGATCTGGGTCGCCGTGACCGGCGTGTTCATGCTCGAGCGGATCGTCACCGTTCGCGATCGCGGTCTGCTTCAGATGGCGCTGGCGAGCGTGATCGTCGTGGAGATGTCGTTCGACGTCTTCCTGCAGGCCGCGCAAGCGCGCGCCTTCTGGCACACGATCCGCCGTTCGGAAAGGAACTGGTAGCCGATGTACAACCATGCCGGCGTCCTCGGCGTCGGTGCGACGACGGGAGCCTCCTTGGCCTTCACCGGCCTTCCCGTCATATGGCTCGTGCTGGCGGCCTTCGCCCTGCTGTCGGTCGGTACGGCGATCCTCCGGATCGTGCCCAAGCGAGAGGGCTGAGCTCAAGCGGCACGGACGGCGGCCGACACGACCGCAAGCGACTGCGCGTCGGAGCCAACCCGCCAGTCCCGCTCCTTGTCCACGTCGAAGAACACCAGCGCCTTGATCGCCGGAAAGTCGGTGCTCGCCAGCAGCTCGCGATACCAGTCCGCCTTGGAGTGGTCCGGATCCTGCGGCGCACCGTCGCTCTCCGCGGGCTCCTTGCTCGCGAACTCGCACACCCACACCGGCGCAGCCGGATCCAGAGCGACGAGCCGCTGATACTGCGTGCCGTAGATCGAGCTGAACGACTGCCAGTGCAGCAGCCCGCCGTTGCCCCAGTTGTACCCGTCGAGACCCAGCACGTCGACGTACGCCGTGCCGGGGAAGATCGTGGCCACATCGGTCGTCTGCGCGTAGGTGTCCGTTGTCGGGTTGAACACCCATCTCGCATTGGTCGCACCGTGATCCCGGAAGAACGTGACGACATAGCGCCAGGCGGCGATGAACTCCTCAGGTGTCCCGCCGGCCGGCTGACTGCCGTCCGCCGTCGGCTGGAAGGTGCTCCAGTCAGCGTTCATCTCGGCCCATGGCCGGATGTAGATCGGCTTGCCGAACGCGGCGACCGCCGCGGCAACCTGGGCGAGGTACGCGTCGTGCGAGCCATCGGTGAAGGTCGTGAACCGGCTGGCTGCGTCCTCGCCCATTCCCCACGAGACCAGCAGCACATGACCCGAGGCAGCCTGCGCCCGCTCCGTCGTGTCCGGGAACACGTCACCGAACCCCTGGAAGCTAGAGGCGATCGCAAGGTGGCCGCCGAGCTGCTTCTCGAGCTGCGTGATCTGCAGCCCGCTGCCCGAGAAGCCCTGCGCGAACGCGCCGAACGCGACATGGCTGCCCAGCGCGGCCGAGGCCACCTTCGACTTCGTCGAGGGCTTCGCGTGGCGGATGTTCTCGTTCCGCTTGATCGCGAGGTGATGATGCCGATGATGCTTCGCGCGCCCATGGTGAGTCGCGGCAGCAGCTTCACCGGCTCCGGCCACGAAGAGGAGCGACAAAGCTGCCGCAACCGCCGAGGCGCGGCGGCGCATGGTCAGGCTCATCGATCCTCCGGTCTGGGTCGGCCTTAAAAAGGTCGGCAAACGGAGTAGCGGGGTTTGCTCCGCTAAGCGGGTGACGACCAAAGGTGCGACACCGGTCTAAACGAGCCACTACCTCCCGACGATGCGGATGTCTCCGTCGTCAGTGTGGGCCGTCACCTTTCGCGGTGCGTCCGCATTCGTGGTGATTCCACGCACATGGGTGGTTCCGACATCGGTGTGTGTGTCGACCGCATACGTGCCGGCGGGCAGGGTGAGATCCACGTCCCCGTCTGAGCTGCGCGCAACCAGCGTCCGCGGCATCGCCGCAAGATCGGCATGAATGCCACCGCTGTCACTGCGGAGGCTCAGCGAGCGGGAGCGGACCGCGCTCAGCCGCACGGTCCCACTGTCGGAGTCTGCGCTGAGCGTCGGCGCCACCAGGTTGTCCGCAACGATGTCGCCGACGTCGCTGTGCAGCGACTCAGCGCCGCGCAGGTCGCGAACCCGGATGTCGCCGACGCTGTCGACCGCACGCACCGTCACGGCGCTCGGCACGGTGATCGCCAGGTCGACGGAGCAGTCGTTGAAGCCGAGGTCGACGATCCCGGTCGGCTTCGGGCACGGCGCGGCGACGCTGAGCAGGCCGTCGTGCACTGAGTGCACGAGCGTGGGAGCGGCGAGGTTCCACTGCTCCGTTGCGACGACCCGGGTGACCGAACCTGGCACTACGGTGATGTTGCCGACCTCGCCACGCACCGAGAGTCCGGTGACCACGCCCGGGACCGTGACCCGGACGGTCTGGTGGTGAAGCGGCTGCCCGAGGGCGCTCGCCGGCTGCGCCCCGAGCGCCAGAAATGGTGCAACCCCGCCGACAACCAGGCAACCCCAGAGCCTTGTCACCTATTCACGATAATCCGGACAGTCAACCGGCGCCTGTCTCGCGCTCCTTCGCGAACTGCTCCAGCTGCTGTAGCTGCTCCGGGTCGAGAGACGGTCTCACCACGGCGAGCGCCTCGTCGATGTCGGCGGAGGTGACGCAGGGCGCGTCCATCGAGCGCCGCATCGCGGCGAGGGCTGCCTGGCGGACGACTGCTGCGCAGTCCGCACCCGAGTAGCCCTCGGTCCGCGCGGCGAGGGCAGCAAGATCGACGCCCTGGTCGAGCGGCGTATGCACGGCGGCTGCCTTGAAGATCGCCGCGCGCGCCGCCTCATCCGGCGGCGGCACGAACAACAACCGCTCGAGCCGGCCGGGGCGAAGCAGCGCAGGGTCGACCATGTCGGGCCGGTTCGTGGCGCCGACCACCACGACGCCCTTCAGGACGTCGATGCCGTCCAGCTCGGTGAGCAACGCCGCAACGACCCGATCGCCCACCTGGTCCTCCCCGCCACCACGAGTCGGAGCGAGCGCGTCGATCTCGTCGAGGAACACCAGGCTCGGCGCAGCGCCCTTGGCGCGCGCGAACAGCTGCCGGACCCCTGCCTCGCTCTCACCGACCCACTTGCTCATCAGCTCGGCACCCTTGACGGAGAGCACGTTGGCGCGGCCGTCGTGCGCCAGCGCCTTGACGATGTAGGTCTTGCCGCAGCCGGGCGGGCCGTAGAGCAGGACCCCGCGGGTCGGGGTGACTCCGAGCCGGGTGAACGTGTCGGGGTAGACGATCGGCCAGATCACCGACTCGGTCAGGACCTGCTTGACGTCGGCAAGGCCACCAACGTCGTCGAGGCTGACCTTCCCCGGGTCGAGGAGCTGCCCGTCCATGCTCGACGGATGCACCGTTGCGAGCGCGGCGGTGAAGTCGGCGGCCGTGATCTTCGGATCGCCGGTCGGGGCCGCCTGCTCACGGGCGGCGGCCTGCTGGGCCGCCGCGTTGACCAGCGCGGCCAGGTCAGCCGCGACGAACCCTGGCGTACGCCCCGCAACATCGTCGATCGCCACGTCCGGCGCGAGTGCCAACGATCGTGACAGTCGCGCGATCATCGCCCGGCGCGTCGCCTGGTCCGGCAGCCCCAACGCGAGCCGATGCGACAACACGCCGGGCGCCACGAGGTCCGAGCTGACACGGTCGGGACCGCGGACATCGCGATCACCGCGCGGCCCGCCGCGACCACGTCCTTCACCGCGGCAATGAGATCAGCGGCGAGCGGGGCGTTGCCGTCCATCGGCGCGATGTCCTCGACCTCGTCGAAGACCACGACCTCGCGCGCGCCCGACCCGTCGAGAGCCGCCTTGCGGATCGCCTCGATCTGTGCGGCGGCGTCGTCCGGCGTGAGCGAGGCGAGCTGCGGGCACCAGACGATCCGAACCGTCAGGTTCAGCGCCGTCGCGACGGCGCGGACGAGGGTGGCCTTGCCGACCCCGGATGGGCCGGACAGCATCACGCCGAGCGACGGCGCCGACCCGAGCTTCTGGAGCAGAGCCGGGTTGTTGAGCCCGATATCGAGCAGCTCGCGCAGCGACTTGGCCTGGGACTCGGCGCCGGGCAGGTCGACGCCACCCGTGGCCGGCGGGGCCGCCGCGGTGGAGGTGGCGGCCGCCGGGAAGACGGTGCTGACGGCGACCGCGGCGCCAGAGGTCGGCGACGGGGCCGGCGGGGTGGGCTGCGCCCAAGCGAGCTCGGTCGTCATCGTGACGACCGAAGGCACTGACGGCGATGCCTCGACGGTGAGCACGACCCCCTGCCACGCCGTACCGAACAGCGCCTGCATCTGCGCACGACCCTGCGTGAGGAGGTCCGGGCTGGCGCCCTCAGGCAGCGCGGCGTCCTGCTGCAGGAGGGAGACGGCGTCGCCGGTCGACACGACCTTGCCGAGGAGGGCGAGCCGCGCCGTCGGCGGCGTGAGCAGCGACGTGACCTGAGGCGGACCCGAGAGAACGACACGGTCGGCCGCGAGGGATGGCACGATCTCGACCGTCACAGCGGCTCCTGCTGCCACGCCCAGGTTGCCGAGGATCAGCTCGTCGACCAGGACGCTGCCCGGGTCCTGATGGTCACTGCTCTGCGCGACCAGCGCGGCCGTGGTCTTCGCCCCGGTCAGCTTCGCCACCGAGTAGGGCTTGGCACCAAGAGCGTCCAGCACTGAAGCTGCGATCCGGATCAGGCCGCGTTTGGCATCGAGCTCGCTGTTAGTGGGTACGGCACGAAGCTGTAATGACGCGCCGGTCGGGGCTGCCGGCGTGGTCATAGCGGAACCCTAAACAGCGGGGTTGGCGGCAACAACACCGCGTGTTCCGGCAACAACGGGGTAGGTCCGCATCCAGTGAGGACGACCACGGCCAAGCAGGCTCCGCCGCGCCCGGTCGTAGAGGACGTGCGACCCCGGGTCGATGACGGCCGCTACGACGCGAAGGCGTGCGTCGGCGACCTCGTCGAGGTGTTCGCGGACGCGTTCGTCGACGGTCACGACCTGCTGCGGGTGGACGTGCTGCATCGACCGGTGGGCGAGCGCGCGTGGCAGCAGTCGGCGATGGAGCCACTGGTGAACGACCGGTGGCGCGGCTCGTTCGTCCCGGACCGGGTGGGACGCCACGAGTTCCAGGTGCGGGCCCGGGTCGACGCCTTCGCCACCTGGCTTCGCGACCTCCGGGCGCGCGCGGCAGCGGGACAGGACCTCGGCGGCGAGCTGGAGGTCGGGGCACGCCTCGCTGACGCGGCAGCCACCCGGGCGAGCGCTGAGCACAAGCAGCAGCTCGTCGCCCTGGCAGCGCGGGTTCGCATCGGCGACGTCCCCGGTCCGGGTGACGCCGAGTTCGACGAGCTCGGCGCACTTGTCGTGCGCTACGCACCCACTGCCGCGGCCACCTCGCCGACGTACGGCGTGTGGGCCGACCGGGTCCGGGCCAGGTTCAGCACCTGGTACGAGCTGTTCCCGCGCTCGACCTCCCAGCACGAGGGCCGCCACGGCAGCTTCCTCGACGTTGTCGACCGCATCGACTACGTGCGGCGGCTCGGCGCCGACGTCCTCTACCTTCCGCCGATCCACCCGATCGGGACCATGAAGCGCAAGGGCCGCAACGGCGCCGTTCTCGCCGAGCTCGGCGACGTCGGCAGCCCGTGGGCCATCGGTGCCGCTGACGGCGGTCATACCGCGATCCATCCGGAGCTGGGCACGCTCGACGAGTTCGCGAAGCTCGTCAACGCGGCGCATGACGCCGGGATCGAGGTCGCGCTCGACATCGCGTTCCAGTGCTCCCCCGACCACCCGTGGGTGACCGAGCACCCGGAGTGGTTCAAGCACCGCCCGGACGGCACGATCCGCTATGCGGAGAACCCGCCGAAGAAGTACGAGGACATCTACCCGCTCGACTTCGACACCGCGGCGTGGGGCGAGCTCTGGGAGGCGTTGCACGACGTCGTCGAGTTCTGGATCGACCAGGGCATCGGGATCTTCCGCGTCGACAACCCGCACACGAAGGCGTTCCCGTTCTGGGAGTGGCTGATCCCCGCGGTCCATGAGAAGCACCCCGAGGTGCTGTTCCTCGCCGAGGCGTTCACCCGGCCGAAGGTGATGCGGCGCCTGGCCAAGCTCGGCTTCACACAGTCCTACACCTACTTCGCGTGGCGGACGCAGAAGTGGGAGATCGAGGAGTACCTCACCGAGCTGACGCAGACCGAGGTCGCCGACTACTTCCGGCCCAACTTCTGGCCCAACACGCCGGACATCCTCACCGAACAGCTGCAACACGGTGACCGGCGTACCTTCGCGATGCGGGCTGTGCTCGCCGGCACGCTGGCCGCCAGTTACGGCATCTACGGGCCGGTCTTCGAGCTGGCCGAGCGAGCACCGCGGCACGAAGGCTCCGAGGAGTACCTCGACGGCGAGAAGTACGAACTGCGCCAGTACGACCTCGACTCGGCGACGAGCCTCGCGCCGTTCCTGAGCTCGCTCAACGAGATCCGTCGCCAGCAGATCGCCCTGCAGTACGACCGGACACTCCGGTTCCACCACACCGACAGCGATGTGGTCATGGCGTACTCGAAGACCGTTCCGGCCCGTCAGCAGCCAGTCGACGGTCCGGCGGGCGCGCCCGTCCTCGTCGTGGTCAACCTCGACGACAAGTACCGCCAGTCCGCCTGGATCGATCTCGACCTCAGCGCGATCGGGGTCGCCGACGGCGCCGCGTACGACGTCCACGACCTGCTCACCGGCGCGCGCTACACCTGGCGGGGCCCGCGCAACTTCGTGATCCTCGACCCCGACGTCACGCCTGCGCACGTCTTCCGCATCGAGTCCCCGACCGGGGCCGTGAGATGAGTCGGCGCAGCCGGCACCGCTGTTGGGCGGCGGGCGGGGCGGAGGACGTATGAGTACGGCGACTGTGATCTCGGCCGACCCCGAGTCCGCTACCTGGTACCAGGACGCGGTCATCTACGAGGCGCACGTGCGCGCGTTCGCCGACAGCGACGGCGACGGAATCGGCGACTTCCGCGGTCTGCTCGGCAAGCTCGACTACCTGCGAGAGCTGGGCATCACGGCGCTGTGGCTGCTGCCGTTCTATCCGTCGCCGTTGCGCGACGACGGCTACGACATCTCCGACTACCGCAAGGTGCACGAGTCCTACGGGACGCTGCGCGACTTCCGCTCGGTCCTGCGCGGTGCGCACGACCGAGGCATCAGGGTGATCACCGAGCTCGTCCTGGCGCACACCTCCGACGAGCACCCATGGTTCAAGCGGGCGCGGATGGCCCCGCCCGGCAGCATCTACCGCGACTTCTACACCTGGAGTGACACCCCGGACCGCTACGCGGACGCGCGGATCATCTTTCAGGACTTCGAGACATCGAACTGGGCATTCGACCCCGTCGCGAAGGCCTACTACTGGCACCGCTTCTACGCCCACCAGCCGGCGCTCAACTACGACAGCGAGCACGTTCGCAAGGCGATGTTCGACGTCGTCGACTACTGGCTCGAGATGGGAGTGGACGGGCTTCGGCTCGACGCGGTGCCGTACCTCTACTCGCGCGAGGGAACCACCTGCGAGAACCTCCCGGAGACCTACGCGTTCCTGCAGGACCTGCGCCGCCACATCGACTCGCGCTTCCGGGACCGGATGCTGCTCGCCGAGGCGAACCAGTGGCCGGAGGACGCGGTGAAATACCTGGCCGACGGCGACGCGTGCCAGATGGCGTTCCACTTCCCGCTGATGCCGCGCATCTTCATGGCCGCGCGCCAGGAGGACCGCTTCCCCATCGTCGACATCCTCAACGAGACACCGCCGATCCCGCAGAACTGCCAGTGGGGCCTGTTCCTCCGCAACCACGACGAGCTGACGCTCGAGATGGTGACGGACGAGGAACGCGACTACATGTACAAGGTGTACGCCGAGGATCCGCAGGCACGGGTCAACGTCGGCATCCGGCGCCGGCTCGCGCCATTGCTCGGAAACGACCGCCGGCTGATCGAGATGATGAACGGCCTGCTGTTCTCGCTGCCCGGCGCACCGATCGTCTACTACGGCGACGAGATCGGGATGGGCGACAACATCTATCTCGGGGACCGCAACGGGGTTCGGACACCGATGCAGTGGGATGCCGATCGCAACGCCGGCTTCTCCTCGGCGAACCCGCAGCGGCTCTACCTGCCCGTGATCATCGATCCCGAGTACCACGCACAGGCCGTGAACGTCGAAGCCCAGGAGCAGAACCCGAGCTCGCTCCTTTGGTGGATGCGTCGGCTGATCGCGTTGCGCAACCGTTACCAGGCGTTCGCGCGAGGCAGCCTCGAGATGCTGTTCCCGGAGAACCGCAAGGTGCTTGCCTTCCTGCGTCGCTACGGCGAGGAGACGATCCTCGTCGTGGTGAACCTGTCGCGGTTCACCCAGGCTGTCGAGCTCGATCTCGCGGCGCACCGCGGTGCGATACCGGTGGAGCTGTTCGGCAGCACGGAGTTCCCGGAGGTCGGCGACCTGCCGTACTTCGTGACTCTGGGCGGCCACGGCTTCTACTGGTTCGCGTTGGAGCAGCGCACTGCTACCGAGCCGCGCAGCGAGCCTGTCGTCGTCACCGGGAAGTGGACCGAGTGCCTTCGCGGTGATGGACGCGCACCGATCAACCGGGTGCTGCCGTCGTACCTCGCCTCGCGGCGATGGTTCCGCGACAAGTCGCGGCGGATCCGCTCGACCTCGGTCGTCGACATCATCGAGATCCCACCGGCGCCCGGAACCGGCGCCTCGGCGCCCGGCTACGTCGTCGTCGTCGACGTCCAGCTCGACCAGGGTCTGCCCGAGCGCTACGCGCTCGCCATCGGCCATGCCACGACGGACGCCGCTGAGGAGATCTGCAAGTGGCGACCGGACAGCGTCATGTGCGACATCCGTTCCGCCGACGGCGAAGGGGTTCTGTACGACGCGCTGACGATGGCGCCGTTCGGCAAGGCGCTGCTCGCAGCAATGGCACGTCGCCGCCACCTCGGCGGAGCCCGCGGACGACTCGAGGCAGTTCCTACCCGCGAGCTGCGGCGGTTGCGCGACGGCATCGACGCCGAGACGCCGGCGGTGCCGATCTCCGTCGAGCAGAGCAACACCTCGGTCGCGATCGGGAACCGGCTCGTCGTGAAGGTCATCCGCCGGCTCGAGGAAGGCATCAACCCAGACGTCGAGGTGAGCGGCTTCCTGACCGACACGGTGCGCTTCCCGCACGCGCCGAAGCTCGGCGGGTCGATCGAGTACCGCCTCGACGGTGACGAGCCCGCGACGCTCGCCGTCGCTCAGGAGTTCGTCGCGAACGAAGGCGACGGCTGGAGCTATGTCCTCGATGCGCTGAGCCGGGTGCTCGAAGAGGTCATCACCCACCCTGCACCTGAAGAGCTCCGGATCACGACCACCTCGGCCGATCCGCTCAGCTGGGCCGACCTCGTTCCGCCGAGAGAGCATCCGCTGGTCGGCCCGCACCTGCACTGGGCCGAAGTGCTCGGGCGACGTACCGCCGAGCTGCACCTCTCGCTCGCCAGCAACGACCTCGACGATGCGTTCGCACCCGAGCCGTTCACGGCGGTCGACCGCCGTTCGCTGCACCACGGCGCGAAGAGCCTGCTGCGACGATCGCTTCGCGCGGTGCGTGCGATGCGCGAACCCAGCGAGTGCGTGCAGGAGCTGCTCGCACGCGAACCCGAGATCCTGGCGCGGCTCGAGACGGCGATGCGGACGCCGATCTCCGCGCGCAAGATCCGCTGTCACGGCGACTATCACCTCGGCCAAGTGCTGTGGACCGGTAAGGACTTCATGATCATCGATTTCGAAGGTGAGCCGGCGCGGCCGCTGTCCAGCCGGCGGCTCAAGCGGCCACCGCTGGTCGATGTGGCCGGGATGATCCGCTCGTTCCACTACGCGTCTCGCGTCGCGGGCGGACGGATCTCGCGCGACCTCACGCTCGGCGACGAACAGGCTCGACTCGACCCGCTCACGACGCTCTGGTACCGGTCGATCACGGGCGCGTTCCTGCGCTCCTACCTGGCGTGCGCCAACGACGGGAAGTTCCTGCCGACGGAGCGCGACGAGCTGTCCGCGCTGCTCGACTTCCTGCTGCTCGAGAAGGCCATCTACGAGGTCGGCTACGAGGCCGACAACCGGCCGGCGTGGGTGGACGTGCCGGCGCGCGGCGTGCTCGACCTGCTCGGCGGCGCGTCGTGACCGCCGCGGAGACGCGACGCCAGCTGCGGCGACTCGCTCGGCTGCGCGGGATCCAGCTCAGCTACACCGCCCACGACGGCAAGGTGGTGCGCGCCTCGGACGACACGCTCGCTGCGGTGCTGGGCGCCCTCGGTCACCCGGTGCCGAACGCCGGCGCGATCCACGACCAGCTGCGCCTTGCCGAAGCGGATCAACGCCACGCGACGGTCGGCCCGGCCGTGGCGGCGAAAGCCACCCAGCCGGCGCGGCGTCCGCCGGGCCTCGGCGTCACCGCTCCGCTGTACGCCATTCGCGGCCGCGACGACTGGGGCGTCGGGTCCTTCCGCGACCTTGCGGCGTTCGCGGGGCTCGCCGCGTCATGGGGAGCCGACCTGATCGGCACGTTGCCATTGTTCGCGATGTCGACCGAGACGCCGATCGATCCAAGCCCCTACCTGCCCATCAGCCGGCTGTTCTGGAACGAGCTGTACGTCGACATCAGCGATGCCGCCGAGCTGTCAGGTTGCGAGCTGATCGAGGCGATGCGCCCGAGCAGGGCGGTCCGCGACGCGAGCGAGGTCGACTACGAGGCGGTCGCAGCCGCTAAGCGCAACGCACTCGATGCCTGCGCGACGTCGATGGAGGTCGCCGAGGGACGCCGGCGTGAGGACTTCGAGCGCTTCATCGCGGGCCATCCGGAGCTCGCGGCCTACGCCGACTTCCGCGCCGCCGGCGACGCCAAGGCCGCCCGATATCACCGGTTCGTCCAGTACGCCGCCGCCCACCAGCTCGACCAGGTGGTCGCCGAGGGCGATCGCGTCGGGACGGGCCTCTACCTGGACCTGCCGGTCGGCGTGCATCGCGACGGCTTCGACACCTGGGCGAACCCGGAGCTATTCGCTGACGCACAGGTCGGCGCCCCACCCGACGCCATGGCGGCGGAGGGTCAGGCGTGGGGCTTCCCGCCGCTTCACCCGCAGCGGCTGCGCGCCAGCGGGTACCGCTATCTCATCGATGCCCTGCGGGTCGCGTTCCGCTATGCCCGCGCTGTCCGCATCGACCATGTCCTCGGACTGCAGCGGCTGTACTGGATTCCGAACGGGCTCGACGCCACGTGCGGCGCATACGTCCGGTATCGCCACGACGAGCTGCTCGCGATCATCACGACCGAGGCACATCGCGCCGGCGCCACCGTCATCGGTGAGGACCTCGGCACCGTCTCCCCCGAGATCCGCCGAGCGATGGACGACCACGGAGTGCTGCACACCTTCGTGACCCGGTTCGAGGCGTCACGTGACGATCCGCTTCCCCAGCCGCGCCGGCCTTCGGCGGCATCGCTGGGCAGCCACGACCTGCCGCGCTTTGCGACCTTCTGGCGCGAGCCGGGACAGCGCGAGCTCGTCGACGCCCTCGGCGTTCGCGAGCCCGGCGAGGCGCTTCGACTGTGCCTGCAGTCGCTGGCCGGCGGTCCGGCGGCGTACGTCTTCGTCGACGTTGCGGATCTGGAAGGGGAAACCGTGCCCGACAACCGGCCGGGCACCGGACCGGAGGCCGGCAACTGGCGCCATCGCCTGCCGCGATCTCTCACGAAGGTGGAAGACGACGAGTCCGTTCGCGACCTGATGACCACGCTCGCGGAGCTCCGCGCCTCGAAGGGAGTGACCAGATGACCAGCGTGTCGACGACGCGTCGCCCGTACAGCCGGATCGGCGACGAGGACCTCTATCTGTTCAACGAGGGCACCCATCGCCGCCTGGCGGACCAGCTCGGCGCACACGTGAAGGGCAAGCGAGGCGGCTACTCCTTCGCGGTGTGGGCGCCGAACGCGACGGCCGTCAAGGTGATCGGCGACTTCAACGCGTGGAACGGCAACGAGTCCCCGCTGCAGCCGAGGGGCAGCTCGGGGATCTGGGAAGGCGTCGTGGCCAACGCCAAGAAGGGGCACATCTACAAGTACGAGATCACCACCCGCAACGGCCTCGTCCTGGAGAAGGCCGATCCGTTCGCCTTCCGCACCGAGATACCGCCGCAGACCGGCTCGGTCCTGTGGGACCTCGAGTACGGCTGGGAGGACGCCGACTGGATGGCGACACGCGCGCGGCACAACTCCCATGACGCCCCGATGTCGGTCTACGAAGTGCATCTCGGGTCGTGGCGCCGCGATCCACAGCGCCCGAGCGAGCCGCTCGGGTATCGCGAGATCGCGCAGCCGTTGATCGACTACGTCACCTCGTGCGGCTTCACGCACGTCGAGTTCCTGCCCGTGATGGAGCACCCGTTCTACGGCTCGTGGGGCTACCAGGTCACGTCGTACTTCGCGCCGAGCGCGCGGCAGGGAGCACCCCAGGACCTGATGTTCCTGATCGACCAGCTCCATCAAGCCGGCATCGGGGTGATCATCGACTGGGTGCCGTCGCACTTCCCCGGCGACGCGTTCGCACTGGCGGGGTTCGACGGAACGAACCTCTACGAGCACCAGGATCCGCGACTCGGCTTCCATCCCGACTGGGGCAGCCTCATCTTCAACTACGACCGTCACGAGGTGCGGTCGTTTCTCGCATCGTCCGCCGACTTCTGGCTGCGGACCTACCACGCCGACGGATTGCGAGTGGACGCCGTCGCCTCGATGCTCTACCGCGACTACTCGCGTCAACCCGGAGAGTGGCTGCCGAACAAGTTCGGCGGCCGGGAGAACCTCGAGGCGGTCGACTTCCTCAAGGCGCTCAACGCCGGTGTGTACGCCGACCATCCGGACGTGCAGATGATCGCCGAGGAGTCGACGGCATGGCCGGGGGTGTCACGCCCGGTCGACGCAGGCGGCCTCGGGTTCGGCTTCAAGTGGGACATGGGGTGGATGCACGACACGTTGTCCTACCTCGAGCGCGATCCCATCCACCGACGTCACCATCACGACGAGATCACCTTCCGCGCGGTCTATGCGTTCACCGAGAACTACGTGCTCCCGCTGTCGCACGACGAGGTCACGCACGGCAAGGGATCGCTGCTCGCCAAGATGCCCGGTGACGACTGGCAGCGCTTCGCGAACTTGCGCCTGCTGCTCGGCTACCAGTACACGCAGCCGGGCAAGAAGCTGCTGTTCATGGGCGGCGAGTTCGCGCAGGAGCGCGAGTGGGCCCACGAGCAGTCGCTGGACTGGGACCTGCTCGCGCAGCCCGCCCACGCCGGCATCCTGCGTTGGGTCGGCGACCTCAACCGGCTCTATCGCGTCGAGTCCGCGCTGCATCAGCTCGACTGCGACCCGAGCGGATTCCGCTGGGTGCAGTACGACGACGCCGAGGCGAGCACGATCAGCTACCTGCGCCGTTCCGCCACGGGCGAGACGGTCCTGGTCGCGCTCAACCTGACGCCGATCCCTCGTTACGACCACACCCTCGGCGTACCGGCCGCCGGCCGCTGGGCCGAGGTGCTCAACAGCGACTCCGAGACGTACGGCGGAAGCGGCGTGGGCAACCTCGGCGGTGTGCTCGCAACCGACGGCGAGTGGGGCGGCTTCCCGCACCGGATCGACGTCACGCTGCCGCCGCTCGGTCTCGTCGCCTTCAAGGCAGAAGGGTGACCGGCACCGAGCCCAAGCGGTCTTGGCCTCTCGGCGCGAACCGGCTGGAGAACGGCGACTGGGCGTTCGCGGTCTGGGCTCCCGACGCAGAGCAGATCCAGGTGCGCCTCGTGGACGACCCGCTGCGCGGAGAGCTCGCCCTGCAGCGCAGCAGCGATGGCTATCACTACGGCACGATCACCCGCCTGGAACGACCGCCGACGTATCGCTTCGTCCTTCCTGACGGCAACGCGTACGCCGACCCGGCGTCGCGGCGCCAACCGGAAGGAGTGCACGGACCGTCCCGGGGCTTCGATGCTCACGAGTACCGGTGGCAGGACTCGTCCTTCGTCCCGCCGCCCGCGAACGAGCTCGTCATCTACGAGCTGCACGTCGGCACGTTCACCGAGGAGGGCAGCTTCGACGCGGCGGTGAAGCATCTCGAAGACCTCGCCGAGCTCGGCATCAACGCGATCGAGCCGATGCCGATCGCAGCCTTCCCGGGCGGCCGCAACTGGGGCTACGACGGAGTCTTCCCGTTTGCGGTGCACGAGGGGTACGGCGGCCCGGCGGCATTCCAGCGGTTCGTCGACGCATGCCATGAGTGCGACCTCGCCGTCGTCCTCGACGTCGTCTACAACCACCTCGGCCCGGAAGGCGCGGTGCACCAGCGCTTTGCGCCGTACTTCACCGACACCTACGCCACACCATGGGGCCCGGCGATGAACTTCTCCGAAGCCGGCTCGGACGAGGTTCGCCGCTACTTCACCGACAACGCGCTGATGTGGCTGCGCGACTTCCATGTCGATGCGCTGCGGCTCGACGCGATCCACGGCATCATCGACCCGACGGCATCACCGTTCCTGCGGGAGCTGACGAGCGCCGTATCCGCCTTCGCCGAGCAGTGCGGGCGACGGATCGCCCTCATCGCGGAGAGCGCAGACAACAACCCGTTGGTGGTGCACGACCGGGACTCCGGCGGTCTCGGTTTCGACGCGCAGTGGAACGACGACTTCCACCATTCGCTGCACGCCGTCCTCACCGGCGAGCGCGACGGGTACTACCAGGACTTCGGCTCGCTGGAGCAGCTCGCCACCGCTTACACGCACGGGTTCGCCTACCGCGGTGAGCACTCCCGGTTTCGCGGGCGGCGGCACGGCGCCTACGCACCAAGCGTTGCGGCGGACCGGCTGGTCGTCTTCTCACAGAACCACGACCAGGTCGGCAACCGGGCGGGAGCCGAGCGACTGCCGAGCCTCGTCGGCGAGCGAAAGGCGCGGCTGGCGACAGCTGCGACGCTGCTGTCCCCGAACGTGCCGCTGCTGTTCATGGGCGAGGAGTACGGCGAGACCGCACCGTTCCCGTACTTCGTCGATCACGGCGATCGCAGCCTGCTCCACGCCGTTCGCGAGGGTCGTGCCGCGGAGTTCGGCCGGGGCGGCGACCAGTTCGACCCCGGCGACCCGTCGACGTTCCAGCGCGCCAAGCTCGACCGCCGGCGCCGCGACACCCCGGACGGCGCGGCGATGTTCGAGCTGGTCCGCCGGCTGCTCGCCCTGCGTCGCGGCCACCCACTCCTGCACGATCCTGCGGCCGACGAGTCCATCGCGTACCTGGACGGACCGGTCATCGTCGTCTACCGGCGGCACGGCACGGTCGAGAGCGCGGCGATGTTGAACTTCAGCGGCGGGGGTCGCGACGTGGTGCTTGCCGGAACCGCGACCTGGCGGCGCCTGCTCGACTCGACCGAGCTCCCGCCCGACCACGGAGAGCCGTCTCCGGGCCTGGTGATGGCCGGCGGCCGAGTGCCGCTGGCACCCTGGGGCTTCGCCGTGTGCTGGGGCGAGCCGTCGCCGCCGGACAGCAGATGATGCGAACCTGGCCGGGCTCGCCGTACCCGCTTGGCGCGACATGGGACGGCGAGGGCGTGAACTTCGCGCTGTTCTCGGAGCACGCGACGCGCGTCGAGCTGTGCCTGTTCGACCGGCCCGATTCCGGCGCGGCGACCGACACGATCGTCATGCCCGAGGTCATCGACGACGTCTGGCACGTGTACCTCCCGGATGCCCGACCGGGGACGCTCTACGGCTACCGCGCGCACGGGCCATACGAACCGGGCGAGGGACACCGCTTCAACCCGGCAAAGCTGCTCATCGATCCCTATGCCAAGGCCGTCACCGAGAACATCGAGTGGAGCGACGACCTGTTCGGCTACACGATCGGGAACCCCGACCGTGACCTGTCACGCGACGACCGGGACTCGGCTGGCGCCATGCCGAAGTGCGTCGTGGTCGACCAGTCCTTCACATGGGGGGCGGACGAGTCTCCGCACACGCCGTTGAACCGGACCGTGATCTACGAATGCCACGTCCGCGGGATGACGATGCGGCACCCGCAGGTCCCTGAGGAGCTGCGCGGCACCTATCTGGGTCTCGCGTCGGACCCGATCATCGACCACCTCACGACGCTCGGCGCAACCGCCGTCGAGCTGATGCCGGTGCACCAGTTCCTGCCCGAGCGCGACCTCATCGACCGCAAGCTCACGAACTTCTGGGGCTACAACTCGATCGCATTCCTCGCCCCGCACGTCGGGTACGCGACCGGCGGCGGGCTGGGCGAGCAGGTTCCCGAGTTCAAGTCGATGGTCAAGACGCTCCACCGCGCAGGTCTCGAAGTGATCCTCGACGTGGTCTACAACCACACGGCGGAAGGCAGCGAGCTCGGCCCGACGCTGTCGCTGCGCGGCATCGACAACATGGCGTACTACCGGCTGAACCCCGACGACAAGCGCTACATGTACGACTTCACGGGGACCGGCAACAGCCTCAACATCATGCATCCGCGGACCATCGGCCTGATCATGGACAGCCTCCGCTACTGGGTCACGGACATGCACGTCGACGGCTTCCGGTTCGATCTCGCCCCCGTGCTCGTGCGCGGTTACGAAGACCAAGGAGGCCCACCGAGCGCCTTCTTCGAGATCGTGCAGCAGGACCCGGTGCTGTCCACGGTCAAGCTGATCGCAGAGCCGTGGGACGTCGGTCCCGACGGGTACCAGCTCGGCCGCTTCCCGCAGCGATGGTCGGAGTGGAACGGCCGCTACCGCGACAGCATCCGGCAGTTCTGGCGGGGCGATCCGGGGATGGTGCCGGAGGTGGCATCGCGGCTGTCCGGCTCGAGCGACATCTTCGCGCCGAGCCGCCGTACGACGTACGCGAGCGTCAACTTCATCACCTGCCATGACGGCTTCACGCTCACCGACCTCGTGACCTACAACGATCGCCACAACGAAGCCAACGGCGAGGACAACCAGGACGGCGCGTCCGAGAACTTCAGCTGCAACTGGGGCGTCGAGGGCGAGACCGAGTCGGTGCGGATCCAGCGACTCCGCGAACGCATGAAGCGGAACATGCTCGCGACTGTCATGTTCTCCCAGGGCGTTCGGATGATCCTCGGTGGCGACGAGATCGGGCGCTCGCAGTTCGGCAACAACAACGCGTACTGCCAGGACAACGAGACGAGCTGGCTCAACTGGGAGATCGACGAGCCGGCGCAGGCACTCTTCGACTTCACCCGCGAGCTGATCGAGATCCTGCAGCGATATCCCGTCCTGCGTCGGCGCCGGTTCTTCGCCGGCGCAGGCAACGCATCCAACGGCAAGACCACCGATGTCGTGTGGATCCGGCCGGACGGGCAGCAGATGACGGACGAGGACTGGGGGGACGAGAACAACCGCACGATCGGAATGCTCATGCCGGGCCGTGCCGGCGACGAGATCGACGACCGCGGCCGGGCGCTCGTCGGCGAGACACTGTTCTGGCTGCTCAACGCAGGATCCTCGCCGAAGTCCTACACCCTGCCGAAGCTCGAGCGGCCGGGAGTGTGGGAGGAGCTGTTCAACACGGCTCGACCCGGTCAGCGGTCGATCCGCACGCCTGCCGTCAACCTGACCGGGCACTCGACAGTGCTGCTCTGCCACAACGAGAACCCGCGTTGAGCTGACCACCTTGACCAGCCTCGGATCGACGTACCGCCTCCAGCTCAACGGGCTCGGGTTCGGAGGGGCCTGCGACGTCGTGCCGTTCCTTGCCGAGCTCGGGATCGAGACGCTCTACGTCTCGCCCATCACGCGCGCCCGGCACAACAGCGCGCACGGCTACGACGTCATCGACCCCACCGTGATCGACCCGGCACTCGGCGGCCGCGCCGGCTACGAGCAGCTGCTCGACACCCTCGCGGCACACGACATGCGGCTTCTGATCGACATCGTGCCCAACCACATGGCGGCGTCGGTCGAGAACGCAATGTTCGCCGACGTGCTCCGGCTCGGGCGGCGATCGCGCTATGCCGCCGTGTTCGACATCGCGTGGGAGGCCGCCGACAACACGGTGGTCCTTGCCGTTCTCGACGGGCCGATCTCGACAGCGCTGGACACGGGCCGGATCCGCCTGCTCCGCCGCCGGGCCGGGTCGGGCTACGAGCTGGGGTACGACGACCTTCGGTTGCCACTGGACCCCGCCGACGACGAGGACATCGCGGCCGACCTTGCCGACAGCGGCGACGTTAAGGAGCCGGTCGCTCGCCGCCAGCTCGAGCTGCTGCTGTCCCACCAGCACTACCGGCTCGTCGACTGGCGAAGCGCGCCGCACGCGGTCAACTACCGCCGCTTCTTCGACATCAACGACCTCATCGGAGTCCGTCAGGAGGATCCGGAGGTCTTCGCGCTGACGCACGAGCTCGTGCTGGAGCTGGCGGCCGACCCGCGAGTGGCCGGCTTCCGGGTCGACCACGTCGACGGCCTGCACGATCCGGCGAACTACCTCGTCAGGCTTCGCCAGGCTCTGGACCGGGCAACCGACGGCCTGTCCCACCGGCCGGCTCTGCTCGTGGAGAAGATCCTCGAGCACGACGAGCCGCTTCCCGCCTGGGCGGTGGACGGCACGACCGGCTACGAGTTCGCGACGGTGGTCACAGGCTTGTTCATCGATCCGGGCGGCGCGATGGCGGTCGCCGCTGCGGCCGCTTCAGCGACCGGGGACACCCGCTCCTTCCGGATGCGAGCGGTCGACGCGAAGCGCCAGATGATCGACACGCTGTTTCCGGCACGGCTCGGCTATGTCACGAGGCGGATCACTCGCGCTGTCCCGCGCGCGGCGATCCGGCCGAACCCGGCCGACATCTCGGTCGCGGTTCAGGAGCTGTCAGCACAGCTGGACGTCTACCGGACTTATCGACGGCCCGGCGAGCGTCTGGGCGTCGCGGACCGCCGCCGCCTCGAGGAGGCAGCCGCCGCGGCGCGCGTGGAGCTCACCGAGCGGGAGAACATCGCCCTCGAGCAGGTCATGTCGGTGCTGCGCGGGTCGACCGACTGGGGTGCGATCGGCTGGGAGGCCGTGGCGTCCTGGCAGCAGCTCACCCCGGCGGTGACGGCCAAGGGCGTCGAGGACACGGCGCTGTACTGCCCGGGAGCCCTGCTCGCCGCTGCTGACGTCGGCTCGCAGCCGGACCGCCCTGCGGTGACGGCGGAGGAGTTCCACGAACGGATGCGCCGACGTGCCGAGAACAGCCCGCTCGGCCTGAGCGCGCTGTCGACGCACGACAGCAAGCGCAGCCACGACGCCCGATGCCGCCTCGCGGTGATCTCCGAGCTCCCCGATCGGTGGGAGGCCGTCGTGGCTGCGGTCGACGATCGGCACCGGGAGACCGGACCCGACGCGGCAGACCGCCGATACACCTACGAGAGCCTCGTGGGCGCGTGGCCGATCGAGGGTGGGGTCGATGACAGATACCTGCGCCGCGTGCAGGACCACGTCGTCAAGGCCGCCCGGGAGGCAAAGCGACACACCAGCTGGCTGCGCCCGGACGAGGCCTACGAGGGCGCACTTCGGTCACTCGCCGAGGCCGTCCTCGGCCACGACGCATCACGCGTGGCACTCGAGTCGTTCGTGAGGGAGATCGAGATCGGCGGGGCCACCAACTCGCTCGCTTCGGTGCTGCTGCGAGCGACGGCGCCCGGCATCCCGGACGTCTACCAGTCCGACGACAGCTGGTTCCTCGCCTTCGTCGACCCGGACAACCGGCGACCGCTCGAGCTCGACCGGCACCGGGCGCTGCTCGAAGCGGCACGCGCCGGCGAGGCCGACGACCTGCTGGCGGGCTGGCGCGACGGCAGGGTCAAGCAAGCCGTCATCCGAGCGGCGTCGCGGCTGCGGCGCGAGCAGCCCGAGCTGTTCGACGAGGGCCGGTACCTGCCGCTGTCGGCGTCCGGGCCGGCGGCCAGACACGTGGTGGCGTTCGCGCGGGTCACCGAGTCGGCGACGGCGATCGCCGTGGTCCCGAGGCTCTCCACCACCTTGATGGACGCCGCGGCCTTCCCGACCGGCGAGGCAGCCTGGAATGACACGGCCATCCCACTGTTGGGGCTTGCCGGCACGCCGTTCACCGACGTGCTGACCGGTCGGCCCGTGGCCGACACGGGCTCGTCACTGCCCGTCGCCGAGGTGCTGTCACGGCTGCCGGTGGCGTTGCTGCTGTCAGGCTGATCATCGGCGTCAGCCCACCGCCACCCAGTGCTCCCCCGGGTGCAGCCGCACCCGCCGCCGTACGCCGGCTCGGCGCAGGACCGCCATCCCGCCGGCGGGCGCGAAGAACCGCAGCCGAAGTCCTCGATGGCCGGACACCCCGGTGAGCGACGCGGTCGCCTGCTGCAACGTCCAGCCATGAGGCAGCGGCCACTCGACGGGACACGCCAGGCCGGTTGAGCCAGGCATCCTCACCGACATCCGGACCTCGCGACCGGCCGCGTCGACTCGGACCTGCGCCGACGCCGGATCGGGCCAGCGGTTGACGAGTACGACGGTCGACGGGCCGCCGATGCCCGCCGGGCCGTCGAGGACGCGGGCCTGGACATGCGGGTCACTCACCCGAGCCCGCGGCGGCCGGCCGACGAGCCTCCGGATCGCGCGGCAGTGCACCGGAAGGACCGGGTGGTACGGGAATCGCGTGACCCCAAAGGCCTCGGTGGTCGTGTTGACCTCGACCATTCCGACGGCGCGTTCGCCGTCGAAGTAGGCGAGCACGCCACCCGAGACGACCTCGCCGCCGCGGCGCTGGTTCGTGTAGGCGTAGACGATCCCCTCGGTTGCCGCGGCGTCGGGAACGGTCTGGTCACCGAGAACCGCGAGGACTTCTGGCGCGAGCGCACCGAAGGCCGCCCCCACGACCTCGGGGATCGGTGCGGACTCGAAGACCTCGCCACCCCGGCCGATGACCGAGTCAGCCGCGAGCCAGCCGCCAAGGACGACCGCCGTCCCAGCGCCCACTCGCCGGCGGTACCCGCACACCTGCCCGCCGGCTGTCGCGATCGCGACGTCGCCGCGACGCAGCCGGAAGCTGCGGACGCCGCGCCAGAGCGGCACATCGCTGACACCGAGAAGGTCAGCCCGCAGCCCGTCGGTGTTCTCGGTGCCGGCGACTGGGGCGTCGATCACGTCGGCGAGGATCCGGCAGGGCTGCAGCCACTCGTCGCGGTCGGGCGGCGCCGGCCAGCACACCAGCCGACCGCCGCGATGCAAGTAGCGAACCAGCGCCCGCTGTGCGGAGCGAGCGAGGGAGTCCGCGCTCGCGAGCAGGATCGTCGGGTACCGCTCGTAGTCCGCCGGCGTCGCCGCCGCCGGGTCGATGACGTCAAAGGCATAGCCGGCTCGAACCAGCAGCTCGGCCAAGGCGGGCACGTGGTTCTCGATCACCCGGCGACCGTCGCGATCGAGCCCCCAGCGGTCGGTGCCGTACGGCTGATGCGCGAGCGACTGGTCCATGACGATCGCGACGTCGGCGTGGCGGTGCGCGCGGCCGAGCAGCCGCCCCCCGGCTCGGAGCATCCGCCCGACCGGGGCAAGAATCCCTTCGGTCCCGTCCTCGACGCCAGCCGTGTAGGTGAACTGCAGGCCGCCGGCGACGCCTTCGCCGAGCATCAGGTGGTAGAGCGCCGCGTCGCCGTTGTCCATCTCGGTCGCCCACAGCGGGACGCGTTGCCGCGACGCCGCGCGCACGCACTGCAGCAGCAGCTCGCTGGTCCCGATCGTCTCGGGACCAGCGCCGCCGAGGTAGGTCTCGGGCGTGAGGATCAGCTCTGCGGCCGTCGCGGCGAGATCCGCGGGCGGGCTGAGCTGCAGCTCGAGCTCGTGCGTGATCGGCAGCTGCGCGCCGGCTGCGCGCAGCGTCTTGCCGAGACCGCCGAGGTACCGCGCGATCTCGCGACCCTTGTATCGCTGCCACTCGAGCATCGGCCGCAGCGACTCCGGGCCGTCAGTCGTCGATGACCATTCCGTCGGCGGCGGGTGGTGCCCGGCGGCGTACCAGCGCTTGAGGAAGTGCGGGTTGTAGTCGGCCTCGAACGGCCCGAATCGGTAGAAGAAGCAGGACTCGTCGTCGACCTGCAGCGCGACGACCGGCCCGCCCGCCGTCGCGAGGTACGGCCCGATCGCGGCGACGAAGCGACGCAGCCACCGGTTGGCGGCGTGGAGGTACTGCGGCGAGGCATAGCTCGGACTCGAGAAGTAGTACAGCGGCCCGCCGCCGGTGACCGTGGAGACGGGCGGGCTCAAGGGGAAGCCCGGCGTGAGTGAGCTGCCGTCGGGCCCGTAGATGAACAGGTCGGGCTCGCCGGCCAGCAGCAGCCAGTCGGGAATCCCGCCGGCCCGCCACTCGTCGGAGATGAACGGCCCGGGCCGCAGGATGACGGGGAGCAACCGCTTCGCGCACTCGTCGAGGAAGCCGAGCAGGTCGGTGTTGGCGATGACCGACGACGTGAGACCGCCGTCCTCGACCTGCTGGTCCGGGGTCTCGATCTGGTACTGGTCGACGTGGTCGTTGACGATGACCGGCGAGGTCTTGCCCGTGAAGTCGTAGGTGCCCTCGACGTTCTCGTGGACGTTCCACGGGACGTAGGACTGAATCAGCGAGTACGCCGTCTCCCGGCAACGGTCGAGCCGCAGCCCGACTGCACCGCGGTCCATCCGGAAGTACTGCAGCTCCCCGCCGAACGGGCTCAGCGGCATCCCGAAGCGACGATGACGACGAGGGGCCGGAACGGCGGCGCGCGCGAGTGAGGGCAGCGCCAGCGAGGCCGCTGCCGCGACTGAGCCACCGAGAAACGCCCGCCGTCCGAAAGGCGAGGTGCTGGGCACGACGCAGACTTCGACACCGCGTCGTTCTTCCCTAGTACCTTTCGGCTGGTGGGAGATGACCTGGTCCTCGTCGACGAGCCGGCCGAAGGCATTCGTCGCATCACGCTGAACCGCCCGGAAAAGCGCAACGCGCTGTCGAACTCGCTGCGCCGTGAGCTGTTCGAGGCGCTGTGGGAGGGCGACGCGGACCGCGCCGTACGGGTGATGATCATTCGTGGCGCGGGGCAGTGCTTCTCGGCGGGCTACGACCTGACCCCGAAGCGTGACGATCCGTTCCCGTTCTACTCCGCGGGAGGCGACGGGTACTGGCCACGCAACGTCGTCAAAGGCTGGTTCGAGATCTGGGATCTCGCAAAGCCTGTGATCGCCCAGGTCCACGGCTACTGCCTCGCAGGCGGCAGCGAGCTCGCAACCGGCTGTGACGTCGTGTACGTCGCCGAGGACGCGACGATCGGCTACCCGGCCATCCGCACGATGAGCACCGCCGACATGCAGTTCCACCCGTGGCTGATGGGGATGCGGACTGCGATGGAGCAGATGCTGACCGGCGACTCGATGACGGGCGCGGAGGCGGCACAGTACGGCTGGGCCACCCGGGCGTTCCCCGCCGACGAGCTCGAGGCGAAGACCATCGAGATGGCGCTGCGGATGGCGAAGATCCCGGCTGACCTGCTGCAGATCAACAAGCGGACCGTGCATCGCGCGATGGACGTCATGGGGATGCGCGCGGCGATCCGCTACGGGTCCGAGCTCACCGCGCTCGGTCTGCATCAGCGGTCGTCCAAGGAGTTCTTGAAAGCCATGGTCGACGGCAAGCTCTCAGACTCCCTCGACAAGCAGAACAAGCCGTTCAATGACTACGGGCGATCCGACGAGTCCTAGTCGTCGAGGGTCGGACGACACCCCTCCGTCGCTGGGTCCCGTCTCCTTCGTCGAGGGACACGCTCCTCCGGGGTCCCGTCCGACCCCTGATTCGTCCACGGTTTGGATGCCGCCGTTTCCGCTGGCCATGTCCCTTTCGTTGCGGACGCTTCGGCATGGGGTTGGCGACCCTTGTCATCGGGTTGCTTCGGACGGCGCGATCTGGCGGACCAGTCGGTTGGACTCTGGGGCCGTCAGCTACTGCCTTGCGCAACAGCAGAGTGGGGAAGTTCTGGCCTCTGCGTGGGGGCCTGGCGCTGAGGAGCTGATCGCTTCGGTTCCCACGCTGCTTGGGCAGCATGATGATCCGGATTCTTTTGAACCGCTTGATGAGCGGGTTCGCGTTGCTTTCGAGCGGTTGCATGGTCTTCGGATGGTCCGGACCGGGCGGGTTCTCGAGTCGCTGGTGCCGGCGGTTCTCGAGCAGAAGATCGTCGGGCTTGATGCCTTTGCCATGTGGCGTCGTTTGGTCACCCGGTTCGGCGAGGTCGCTCCCGGGCCCGTTCCGCAGGGAATGCGGGTGATCCCCACGAATGACGTGTGGCAGTCGATTCCCGGCTGGGACTGGCATCGGGCCGGGGTGGAGCAGCGCAAGGCACGGACGATCGCCGTCGCCGCGTCGTACGCCGCGCGCCTGGAAGCCGCTGCCCGCGAGCCCGGCAACAATGCCGAGGTGTACCGGATGCTGCAGGCCATCCCCGGGATCGGCATCTGGACCGCGCACGAGGTCGGGCAACGGGCGCTCGGCGACGCCGATGCGGCGCCGATCGGCGACTACCACCTTCCTGCCTTGCTGGGCGAGGCTCTCGGCGACGGGCGGGCACTTCCCGAGGATGACGTTGCATCATTTCTGGAGCCTTGGCGCCCACATCGGTATCGGCTGGTGCGGCTCCTCGAGCTCACCCCCGGATCGCGACGAGAGCGTCGCGCGCCGCGGATGTCGCGGCTCGACTACCGCGCGATCTAGGCCTCTAAACCACCGAATCGGAGGGTTTCTCGAGCGCGAGATCGGCCAATAACTCCTTGTGTAGCAACGGTTGCAACCGTGCAGCCGCCACCTAAGGAGATACGGCCATGGGTATCGGTGTTGGGTTGTTCCTGATCGCAGTTGGCGCGGTGCTCACCTGGGCCGTCAACGCAACAGTGAGCGGGGTCGACATCAACACGGTCGGCGTCATCCTGATGATCGTCGGCGCGGTCGGCTTGGTTCTGGATCTCATCATCTTCGCGCCGCGGCGCCACAGCTCGCGCACCGTGACGAGCGGTGGCGTCCCGATGAACGGCGGAACGGTGGTCCAGGAACGCGACACATACGTCTAGGGCTTCGCAGCGCACGCTCCGCCCGGCTCGACAACGGGGGCGGGCGGCACAGAGCCCGGCAAGACGAAACCGGACCTCGCCTTCGGCGGGGTCCGGTTTCGCTGTCCCGGCGGTCTTGACGGCGCGGGCTGAGGGGTTAATGTAACGCCGTTACATTCCTCACCGGAGACGGCCAATGGACCACGAGCGCTACCTCGTCATCTCGGCCGACTGCCACGGCGGCGGCAACATCACCGACTACCGGCCGTATCTGGCCAGCAAGTGGCACGACGAGTTCGATGCCTGGGCCGCGTCGTACGAGATCCCGTACGAGGACATGAAGGGTCCCGACGGGGAGCGCAACTGGGACTCCGACCGGCGGCTCGCCGACCTGGAAGCCGACGGCATCGTCGCAGAGGTCATCTTCCCCAACACGGTCCCACCGTTCTTCCCGAAGGCCAGCTTGGCGGATCAGCCACCGGCGGCCAACATCGGCGACCTCGCGGCCCGCTGGGCCGGGCTGCAGGCACACAACCGTTGGCTCGCCGACTTCTGCGCCGAGGCGCCCGGCCGTCGTGCCGGCATCGCGCAGATCATGTTGCACAACCTCGACGACGCGGTCGCGGAGATCCGCTGGGCAAAGGAGAACGGCCTGACCGGAGGCGTGCTGCTGCCGGGCGCGCCGCCGGGTTCGGGTCTCCCCCACTTGTTCGATCCCGAGTACTACGAACCGTTGTGGGCGGTGTGCGCCGAGCTCGACATGCCGGTGAACCACCACAGCGGAAGCGCGGCGCCGGCGACGGGCGAGCGTCCGGAGGACCAGGTGATCCTGATCCTCGAGGTGACGTGGTGGGCACATCGCGCCTTCACTCATCTCGTGGTCTCCGGCGCGTTCGAGCGTCATCCGGGTCTTCGACTCGTGCTCACCGAGCAGGGCACCGCATGGATCCCGGAAGAGCTGATGCGGCTCGACTTCTTCTTCGACCGGTTCCGCAACGCCACGGGCTCACAGGAGGCCGAGTGGGGACTTCCGGTCGTCGAGCGGATGAGCCTGAAGCCGAGTGAGTACTTCGCCCGCCAGGTCAGCATCGGCTCGTCGTTCATCCGTCCCGACGAGGCGCGAATCCGTCACGCGGTGGGCGTCGACAAGATCATGTGGGGCAGCGACTACCCCCACAAAGAAGGCAGCAACCCCTTCACCCTCGAGGCGATGCGCGCAAGCTTCGCCGGCATCGACCACGACGAGGTGCAGGCGATGCTCGGCCTGAACACCGCACGCACCTACGGCTTCGACATCGATGCGCTGCGCCCGCTGGCAGACAAGTTCGGCCCGCTCGTCAACGCCGTCGACGAGCCCCTCGCGCCGCAGAGCCTTCCGCACGACGCAGAGAAATGCCCCGCCCTCGTTGGATACGGCAAGCCTGAATAGGAGTCCGCACATGGCACGAGTGAGGTATGGCGCACGATCGCTCGACGAGCTGCGCAACCGCGAGGTCGAGGCCACCAAGGTCGACACCTGGGCGACGACGCTGGTCGCGACCTACGAGACCGATCCGGATGCGATTGCCGCGGTGCTGCCGCCACCGCTCTCCCCGCCGACCGAGCCGTTGGTGCGACTCACGATCGCGACGGTCGACGTCGGCCGCGGCTACCCGATCTTCGGTGCCGGCACGTTCGCCGTGCATGCGCGCCACGAGAACGTCGAGGGTGACTACGCGCTCGTCATGCCGATGACGACCGAGCAGGCTGTCATCGGTGGCCGGGAGACGTTCGGCGAGCCGAAGAAGTTGGCCGAGATCAGCCTCGACCGCGAGGGCGAGGAGATTCGTGGTCACTTCACCCGCATGGGCACGACGTTCGTCGAGGTCACCGGCAAGGTCCGCGGCGAGGTCGACCCGTCGCCGGATCGCACCCGCACAAGCTTCTACTTGAAGTTCCTGCCGTCCCCGACCGGCAAGGGCTTCGACGGTGACCCGATGCTCGTCTACTGCCGGCGCGAGGAGAAGACGCGCACGATGTGGGATGTCGACGGCGAGGTGATCCTGCGCGACTCGCGGTTCGACCCGGTGGCCGACTTCCCGGTGCTGAAAGTCCGCTCGATCGAGCTCGCGGAGCGCTCGAGCATCCAGACCGGTGAGGTCGTCGCAACAGTGCCCGCCGACTGGGTCGCGCCCTACGTCCATCAGCGCTACGACGACCTGTCGCCGGTCGGGTCCGACTGACGATGGACCAGATCGAAGGTCGGGTCGCCGTCGTCACCGGCGGTGCAGGCGGCATCGGTCGAGCCATGGGCGAGGTGTTCGGCGGCGCCGGGATGAAGGTCGTGCTGTCCGACGTCCAGCCGGAGGCGCTGGCGAAGACGGTCGACGACCTGCAGGCGCAGGGGCTCGACGTCATCGGCATCCCGACCGACGTGTCGATCTACGACTCGGTGGTTGCGCTGCGCGACAGCGCCGTTCAGGCGTTCGGTGGCGTGCACGTGCTGTGCAACAACGCGGGTATCGGCGCCGGCGCCGAGGGCGCGATGTGGGAGCACGAGCTCCGTGACTGGGAATGGGCGATCGGCGTGAACATCTGGGGCGTCGTACACGGCATCAACGCGTTCGTCCCCGGAATGGTGGCGAGCGGCGAGGCGTGCCACGTGGTCAACACTTCGAGCGGCAACGGCGGGTTGTCGCCGCTTCCCTCGACACCCCAGTACGCCGCGACCAAGGCAGCCGTCGTCACCATCACCGAGTGCCTCTACGGCCAGCTCGCTGACACCTCGGTCTCAGCATCGGTGCTGTTTCCTGGCCCGCACATGCTGCGCACCGGGTTGTTCGAGTCATGGCGGTCGCGACCGGAGCGATTCGCGAAGACGCGGCCGCGCGTCACGCCTTACACGACGGTCGAGGCGCTCGAAGAGCAGATGAAGGCGGCAGGTGTGCCGATCGCCTACACCGAGCCGAGCGACGTCGCCGAGGCGACACTCGATGCGATCCGCAACGACAGGTTCTGGATCCACCCGGAGAACCCGCGAACCGACGAGGCGCTGCGCCAGCGCACCCAGTCGATCCTCGATCGCAGCCAGCCCGACAACTATCTCCGAGCCGTACCCGGTTAAGAGCAGGAGCCACCTCAGATGAGCGACGACGTCTACACCGTCATCTCCTCCGACGCGCACGCCGGCCTTCCGACGCCGGCCTACCGCGACTATCTCGAACAGAGGTACTGGCCACAGTTCGACGAGTTCCTCGCCGGTCGCGACCAGGCGGTCGAGGAGATCCGCGCGATGGGCACCTCCGACAAGGCGTTCGCGGAGAAGTGGTTCGCGGAGAACGAGGAAGGCCTCGAAGGGGGCTGGGACGCCGAGCGTCGCAACAAGGAGATGGACAACGACGGCATCACGGCCGAGGTGATCTTCCCGGACGCCGATGCCGTGGAGTCACGCACCTGCGCGCCGTTCGGTGTCGGCCTCGGACTGTCCGGTGACACCGATCCTGAGCTTGGCCTCGCGGGTGCGAAGGCACACAACCGCTGGCTCGCGGAGCTGTGCTCCGACTCACCCGAGCGCCGCAAGGGAGTCGCACTGGTCCAGATCACGGCGGAGCTGGACGACGTGCTGGCCGAGATCCGGCGCGCCCACGAGTCCGGCCTGCGCGCGGTGATGATCCCGGCGATGTGGATGAACTCCGAGCCCTACCACTCGCGCCGGTACGACCCGGTGTGGGAGCTGTGCCAAGACCTCGAGATGCCGGTCTGCACGCACAGTGGCCCAGCAGACAAGGAGTCCTACGGCGACCACCTCGGCATCTACGTCACCGAGGTCGTGTGGTGGCCGGCTCGCCCGATGTGGTTCATGTTGTGGTCCGGTGTCTTCGACCGCTTCCCACGGTTGAAGTTCGGTGTCACCGAAGCCGGCTGCTGGTGGGTGCCGAACCTGTTGTGGTTCTGGGATCGGCTGTTCCTCGGCCAGAAGGGGGCCGAGAAGCTGTCGTCGATGGGGATCCAGACCCAGCCGAGCGAGCTGTTCGACCGCAACTGCTTCATCGGCTCGTCCAACACGAAACGGCGCGAGATCGGGATGCGCTACGAGATCGGCATCGACAACATGCCGTGGGGCAACGACTTCCCGCATCCCGAGGGCACGTGGCCACGGTCGCGCGAGTGGCTCGCGAAGACCTACCACGACGTACCGATCGCGGAGACGCGGCGAATGATCGGCGAAGCGGCGGCGGAGATCTACGGCTTCGACTTGGCGTCGCTGAAGCATCACGCGGAGCGGATCAACGTGACGCCGGCATCGCTCAACCAGACCGACGACGCGGCCAGCGTCGCACGCTGGGCCGGGCACCGCGAGGTGGGCCGGCAC
Source organism: Mycobacteriales bacterium (assembly GCA_035547035.1). Taxonomy (GTDB): domain Bacteria; phylum Actinomycetota; class Actinomycetes; order JAFAQI01; family JAFAQI01; genus DASZTV01. Next base: position 106,706 of record DASZVL010000005.1, read on the forward strand.
TGGCTGACTGGGCACGACTTCCCGTTTGCCCCCGTCCCCGGGTAACCGTTGTCCCAACCGGCGCGCACCCCCCGAGACGCGATGTCGCGCTCTTCGCGCGACTCCGTGACGCAAGCGACCGTCGTAGCAACCGCCATTCGGCTCGTCGAGGACAACGACCTCGACGCGTTGACGATGCGCCGGCTCGCGGCGGAGCTCGGCACCGCCGTCACGTCGATCTACTGGCACGTCGGCAATCGCGATGCCCTCGTCGGCCTGATGGTCGACAGGCTGCTGGCGGACATGCGCGACGTCACAGTGGGCGGTCGCGACCCTCGGGCACGGATCTCGTCGCTGTGCAAGCAGTGGCGACAGCGGCTGTGGGACCACCCACATCTGATCGCGCTTGCGCACGAGCGGAACAAGACGCTCGCGATGTTCCAGCCGATGCAGGCAGCACTTGCTCGCGAGCTCCATGCAGTCGGGCTGCGCGGCAAGGACGCAGCGGCAGCGATCCGGGGCCTGCAGCTTCACGTGGTGTCGTCGGTTGTGATCGAGCGAACCGCGCAGCGCGGTCCGACTACCGACGCAACCGATCCAACCGCGTGGCCGGCGATCACCGACGACCCGGAGCTGATCGCCGCGCTGTCCGCGCCCGTCGACTATCGAGCCGCCTTCGACGTCGGGCTCGAAGCACTGCTCGACCGCTTCCTCTGAGCCGGTGGGCAGATTCGTTATCTCGTCGTGACTTTGCTCGACTCGACGGTGGAGAAGGTCTAGGAAGGGTAAGAAGATCGCAAAACCGCTGCCGCGCCTCGCCATGCCGCGTGGCGGCCGGACCACGAAGGAGTCGTTAGTGCCTTTGACCAACAAGCCCGCTTACATCGCGGCGCTGCTCGGAGCCGGGCTCGTCATCTCGGCGTGCGGCAGCAGCTCGTCCGGCGGCAGCACGGTTAGCAGCGGCGGATCGTCGTCATCATCCACGTCGGCGCCCAGCATCTCGGCCACGTCGTTCACCCAGGACTTCTCGGCGATGTCGCAGCTCAAGTCTCTCGCCTCGCAGGGCAAGGGATCGGTCGGCGTGATTCTGCCCGACACCGACACCTCGTCTCGTTACCAGGAGTTCGACGCCCCGCTGCTGACCAAGGCGTTCGAGACGGCGGGCCTCAGCTCGTCGCAGATCTCCATCAAGAACGCGCAGCACAGCGACACGACCTTCGTGACCGACGCGCAGGCGATGATCACGAACGGCGCGACGGTCCTGCTCATCGACCCCGAAGACCCGGGCACCGGCAAGCGCGTGGACGACTACGCGAAGCAGCACGGCGTCGCGGTCATCGACTATGACCGCATCACCCAGGGCTCGTACTACATCAGCTTCGACAATGTCGCCGTCGGCAAGCTGATCGGCACCGGCTTCGCCAAGTGCGCCTCCGACTGGGGCGTCAACAACCCGGACCTCATCGAGATGGCCGGCGACCCGACGGACAACAACGCCACGCTGTTCAAGCAGGGCTACGACTCGGTCATCCAGCAGAACCCGTCGTGGAAGGTCGCCGCGACTCCGGCCGGCACCTGGACGCCCAAGACGGCACTCACCGAGTTCCAGGGCGCGTACACGGCGCACTCCGGCGTGAACTCCGCGATCATTCCGAACGACGAGAACGCGGGACCGATCATCAACTGGCTGCGCAGCAACAAGGGCGTCAAGCCGAAGACGTTCCCGATCACCGGTCAGGACGCGACCCTGCAGGGGCTGCAGAACATCCTCTCCGGCTACCAGTGCGGCACCGCCTACAAGCCGATCTTCCTCGAGGCGCAAGCCGCGGCGGCCGTCGCGATGTACGTGCGCGCCGGTCAGACGCCACCGTCGGCGCTCGTCAACGGCCAGACCAGCAACCCGAACGACAACGGCAAGAACATGCCGTCGGTGCTGCTGACCCCCGAGTGGGTGACCAGCGCGAACATGGCGGCCACGGTCGTGAAGGACAACTTCGTCCCGGCGAGCCAGATCTGCACGGCGAAGTACAAGTCGGCCTGCTCGGCGGCTGGAATCAGCTAGGAATGGCAAGTGCCAATGCGGCGGAGGCCCGGTCGAAAGACCGGGCCTCCCCTACCCCCCCCCATCGGCTGTCCAAGGGCGAC
>DASZVL010000006.1:0-61217 GCA_035547035.1 Mycobacteriales bacterium
GCCCAAGGCGCCGCACTCGCTCGCCGTCGTCCCAGGACCGGCGAGCGCCACGGTCTCGTGGGTGCCGGGCAACGACGGGTCGGCGCGGACCACGTCGTACACGGTGACCTCCGACCCGGGCGGGATCACCGCCACCGTCAACGGATCCACCAACTCGGCGACGGTCACCGGTCTGGATCCCGCGACGACCTACACCTTCACCGTCACCGCGAAAAGCGCTGCCGGCACCAGCCTTCCCTCGGCCCCCACCAGCGCGATCACGCCGATCGTCGGCTCCGAGCTCGCTGTCCTGCAGCCGGCGTCGATCAACTACGGGAGTCCGCTTGCCGTAAGCGCGGTGCTGCGGCGCAAGGACACCGCTGCGGGTATCGCCGGTCAGCAGGTCGCGATCTTCCGCCGCGGCCCGGGCAGCACGACCTGGGTTGCTCGCGGCACCGCGACGACCGGATCCGACGGCAGCGTCGAGTTCAAGCTGCATCCGACCCGCACGATCCAGGTGAAGCTCGTCTATCAGGGCGCGGACGGCTTCAAGTCGGTCAACGAGACCACCACGACGACCGTTCACTACGTCGTAGCCGCCGCGCTGTCGGCCGGCTCGGTCCGCCACGGGGGCTACGTCAAGCTGACGGGCAGCGTCTCGCCGGCGCTCGCGGGGCTCGAGGTGACCCGTCAGCAGCTCGTCGGCGGGAAGTGGCAGGACGGTCCGTCGAAGGCGATCGGCCAGGACGGCGCGTTCTCGTGGCGACTGCACCCGATGCGGAGGAAGACCACGCTGACCTACCGCGTCGTGATCGGCGCGAGCCACGGGTTGGGAGCCGGGACCTCACCCACGCTCATCCTCGACGTCAGGTAGCGCCATCGGCCGAAGGTCTGTGGCCTGGTTGCCTCAGCCGCAGCACAATGATCCCGGGTCACCAACACCGACGCGGGAGACGAACTTACGTGCGAAGCACCATGCAGGACTTTCCGCTCTCGATCGGCGCCATCCTCCGCTTCGGCGAGCAGGTGTTCGGCGACAGTGAGGTCGTCACCCTGACCGAGGGCGGCGCCCGGCGCCGCCGCTCGTTCGCGGAGTCCGCTGCGCGCGCCGCCCGCCTGGCCAACGGTCTTCGCGAGCTGGGTATCGACGGTGACCAGCGGGTGGCGACCTTCATGTGGAACAACGCCGAGCACCTCGAGGCCTACCTCGCCGTGCCGTCGATGGGCGCGGTGCTGCACACGCTCAACATCCGGCTGTTCCCGGAGCAAGTGGTCTACATCGCCCAGCACGCCGAGGACGGCGTCGTCATCGTCGACGACTCGTTGATCCCGGTCTTCGCGAAGGTCCTGCCGGACCTCACGACGGTGCACACCGTGCTGGTCAGCGGCGACGGCGACCGGTCGGCGCTTGAGGGCGCCGGCAAGCAGATCCTGTCGTACGAAGACGTGCTCGCGTCGTCGTCGGAGAGCTTCGACTGGTCCGAGGACGTGGACGAGCGTTCCGCCGCAGCGATGTGTTACACGAGCGGCACCACCGGCAACCCGAAGGGTGTCGTCTACTCGCACCGCTCGTGCTGGCTGCACTCGATGTCGATCTGCACGGGCAACAACAACAACCTGTCGGCCGACGACCGCGCGCTGCCGATCGTGCCGATGTTCCACGCCAACGCGTGGGGCATCCCGTACGGCGCGTTCATGTCGGGCGCCGACCTGATCATGCCGGACCGCTTCCTGCAGGCCGAGCCGGTGATCGAGCTGATCGAGGCCGAGCGCGTGACGGTGTCGGCCGCCGTACCGACGATCTGGAACGACATCCTGCAGTTCCTGCGCAACAACCCGCGGCCGGGTGTCTTCGCCTCGATTCGCGCGGTGTTGTGCGGCGGCTCCGCGGTCCCGCGGTCGCTGATCGAGGCCTTCGACTCCGAGTTCGGCGTCACGATCATCCAGGGATGGGGGATGACGGAGACCTCGCCGGTGGCCGCGGTGGCGAAGCCGCCCGTCGGGGTCACGGGCGATGCGGCATGGGACTACCAGGCGAAGGCCGGCCGGCTGCAGTTCGGCGTCGAGCTGCGGCTGGTGGACGACTCCGGCCAGGTGCAGGAGCGCGACGGCAAGGCGGTGGGCGAGATCCAGGTTCGTGGGCCGTGGGTCACCGCGGCGTACTACCGCGACGACGACCCGGAGAAGTTCGACGACGGCTGGCTCCGCACCGGCGACGTCGGGACGATCGACCCGATGGGCTACATCACGATCAGCGACCGCTCGAAGGACGTCATCAAGTCCGGCGGCGAGTGGATCTCCTCGGTCGAGCTCGAGGGCGAGATCATGGCCCACCCGGCGGTGCTCGAGGCCTGCGTGGTCGGCGTACCGGACGAGAAGTGGCAGGAGCGGCCGCTGGCCTGCGTCGTGCTCCAGCCGGGCGCCGAGGCCTCGCCGGAGGAGCTGCAGGCGTTCCTCGCCGACCGGGTCGTGAAGTGGTGGCTGCCCGAGCGGTGGACCGTCATCGAGGCGGTGCCCAAGACGTCCGTAGGCAAGTTCGACAAGAAGGTGCTGCGCCAGCAGTACGCCGACGGCGAGCTGTCGGTCACGACTTTGTGAGCCGCCGCCCCGCGACTTATGGGGCATTTGTTCGTTGTCTTTCTCGAGATGTACCTGTTCTGGCGGTGGCGGGACCTTCGGGTTCACAGCCATCTGGCGATCGCCGCCGGAGCGCTGATCCTGCTGCTCGTCGACTCGACGGTGGCGGGGGTGCGCGCCGGCAGCCCACCAGCCGCCGCCGCGCCACCGTCTCTTGCTTCGCGTCACGAAGTGCTCTCACCGCGCCGCGGGCTGCGCGGTGAGCTGGTCGTGAGCGGCTCCGGCTGGCTGTGGCTGCTCGCCCGCGACGGCAAGCACGCGCACTCGCTGGAACAGGTGGATCCGCGCACCGAGCAGATCCACTCGTCCACCCGGGTGGCCGGTCCCGCGTCGTACCTCTTCTACGGCGCTGGTCGGGTCTGGGTCACGGGCGGCTCGACGATCCGGGCGCTCGACCCGCGGTCCGGGCGACTCAGCGTGCTGCGCGCGGCCGGCGGCACGGTGCGCTCAATGACGTTTGCGAGATCGAAGGCGTACGCCGTCGTCGCCGGGCGAGACGAGGTGCTCGCGATCTCGCCGGGCCGGCGGCTGCGGGCGCACACCATCGTGGAGCATGGCGGTCCGTCGACCGCAGTCGCCTTGTCGGACGCGATCGAGATCACCAACCACCGCGCGAACCTCGTCCCGGTGATCTTCCCGCGAGCCGACACGTCGTTCCTGGCGGCGCTGCAGCTCGGACGCGCGGTGATTGCGGCGGCAGGTCCGCAGGCTGCGTGGGTCCGCCGCGGCCACGAGCTGGTACGCGAGACGCTGAGCCGGGCAGCCGGGTCGGCCAGCCGTCCGGCGCGCCACTACGTCGACACGCTCGGCCGGCCAGAGCATGTCGTCATGACGGCCGACGGCGGGTGCTACGTGTCGATCGGGCGCACCAGCGGGCGGGCCCGGCGGACGGACGTGCTGTACTTCTCCCGGTCCGCGCTTCGGTCCCGGCACCCGCGGCCGAGCGCGGTTCACCGCGGCCCGCATGTTCGGTCGCTGGCGCTCGACCCGGCGGGCGGTGTGGTGTTCACCGATGCCGTCGGCGACCTCGTGCGGTGGGTGCCCACAGTCAAGTCGCTGCGGTAGCCTCGGCGGTCGCGGCGGTGACGTCGCGAGGAGGCTTCGCCTAGTCCGGTCTATGGCGCCGCACTGCTAATGCGGTTTGGGGTAACCCCCCATCCCGGGTTCAAATCCCGGAGCCTCCGCCACTGACCTGGGGTTTTGCTTCTTCCATCGATGTCATTCGATGCGAGAAGTTGATCTCCAGTTGCAGTTTCAGTTGCAGTTGATCCCCGGACGGCGCCGACGACACCGCACTGCGCCCCGGGCCAGCGACGTGATCGACTCCTCCCGGGACGCGTACCGGAACTGACGGTGGAAATCCGAATGCTTCTTCTTTGTCGGTTTGCCGTGGAAGGATTGGCGCGTGCTGTGTCCGCGGTCGACACCAGGAGGTGACAGCGCGTCATGCAAGCAAACAGCGCGCGCTGGCACGTTGTGTCCGACTCCGAACACGCTCATGAGCGTGAGGGCCTAGAGCACGTTCGGGACCTGCTCCCTGAGCGGGCCCCGTTCCACGCGTGGAGCAACTTCGAGTTCGTCGACGGCAACGGCACCTGGTCGGAGGTCGACCTCCTGGTGCTGGGCGAGGGCACTCTCTACCTGGTCGAGCTGAAGCACTATCAGGGTGACATCAGTGGCAACGCCTACCGCTGGCAGTTGACCCGCCGCTCCGAAGACTCGCCGCTGAAGAAGGCTGCGATGAAGTCGCGCAAGCTTGCGAGCGTCTTGAAGTCCGCCGCGGTGGGCGCGGGACTCGATCAGAGCGCGGTGCCGTTCGTTAAGCCGGCCATCTTCCTCCACGCCGCGAACACTCGTTGCCTGCTGTCTGATGCGGACAAGACCGACCTGTACGGTCTCGACGGTCGCGAGCAGCAGAGCAACCTGCCGAGCATCGCGGACCTCCTGCTCGAGCCACCGCGACGCGGTCCGGTCGACGAGGCCGCATTCCTCAAGGTGGTCGCAAAGGCGGGCTTTGCTCTGCGTCGTGAGCGCGAGATCGGCTCCTGGCGACTCATTGGCCCCGCCCTCGACGAAGATGATGACTGGCAGGATTGGCCGGCGGAACACCGTGTCACTCACAAGCAGGCTCGCATCCGCTTCTTTACGACGCCGCAGGGTGCCTCGTCTGCTCAGATCGCGAGCACCCACAAGTTCACCGAACGTGAGTTCGCCCTTACGAGCAGGCTCCACCATCCGGGCATCCTCGCGCCGCAGGACATCGTCGAAGACGAACTCGGGAGTGGGCTCGTCTTTCCGTATGACCCCAAGGATCAGCGGCTTGACTTGTGGCTGGCCGACAACAGCAGCAAGCTTGACCTCCGCGCCCAGATCGACGTGGTTCGTCAGCTCGCCGAGTCGGTGCAGTACGCCCACAGCAACGGCGTCGTGCACCGTGGACTGAACCCGTCAGCGGTCTACGTTCACAATGACGGCGTTCCCCGCACCCTGATCGGTGGCTGGCGCGTCGCAGGTGCTGCCGAAGGTGCAGGCCCAAGTGTGCTCGAGACCCAAGGAGGTGCTACTCGCATCTTCGGTCTGCTCGAGGCCCGCAAGCAGGGCGAGGGCAACCGGGCCGCGGGTGCGTATGTCGCCCCGGAGGGTCAGTGGCGGCCGGACGCGAGCCGGTCGCGACTTGACGTGTTTGCGCTCGGCGCGCTGACCTATCTATTGGTCACTGGCCGCGACCCGGCGACGAGTGCTGTCGAGCTCAAGCAGCGGTTGGAGCGCGAGCACGGTCTCGACCTGGCCGCTGATCTCCCTCAAGTCTCCGAGCCTCTCCGAAGACTGGTTTTGGCGGCTACGAACCCGGTCGTCAGCGAGCGGCTCCGTGACGTCAATGGGTTCCTGGAGAAGCTCAGCGACGTCGAGCGCGACCTCGGCACGAACACGAGTGAGGCCGACATCGACCCGCTCGAGGCGCCGCCAGGCAGCATGATCGGTGGTCGCTACGAACTGGTACGGCGGCTCGGGTCGGGCTCGACAGCCGTCGGGCTGCTGGTTCGTGACCGCGAGGCCGAAGGCGAGTCTCGCGTCCTGAAGGTGGCGGTCGACGACAACGCCGCCAAACGACTCGACGCCGAGGCGGAAGTGCTGACCGTCCTCAACGGACGCAAGCAGCCACGCGTCGTCCGCATCATCGAGACTTCGCCAGTCCAAGTGGGCGAGCGTAAGGCACTCCTACTGGAGTCAGCCGGCGAAGAAACCCTCGCAGACGTACTCCGGGACAGGCGCCGGCTCTCGCTCGACCTTCTTGATCGGTGGGGCAGCGACCTTCTGGAGGCACTGGTCTCGCTCGACGAAGCCGGCGTCGACCACCGCGATATCAAGCCCTCAAACCTCGGCGTGCGCGAACAGAAGAGCGACCGGGCGAAGCACCTCGTCCTCTTCGACTTCTCGCTCGCCAAAGCAAGCGCGGCAACCACCAGTGCCGGGACTCCGCCGTACCTCGACCCGTTTCTCGGCACGGGCACTCGACTCCATTGGGACTCGGCGGCCGAGCGGTACGCCGCGGCCGTCACCTTGTTTGAGATGGCAACGGGCCATGCGCCCGTCTACGGCGACGGCGAAACCGCCCCGCAGTTCGTCGATCGCGCGACCATCGAGCCGGGTGACTTCGACCCAACCGTCGCCGACGGGCTGGTGAGGTTCTTTGAGAGGTCGCTAGCCAAGGACGCGAAGCGCCGCCATGGCACAGCCTCGGACATGCTCGCTGACTGGAGGAATGCACTAGCGGCATCGATCGCCACCACGCCAGAGGACGCCGACGAAGTCGCCGAGCGCGCGACCCCCGACACGCCCTTGCCGCAATCCGGTCTTACCCCGCGAGCGCTCAGCGCGCTCGAGCCGTTCCGCCTCAAGACGGTCGGCGATCTCGCCGCGCTGGACACGAGCCGGCTCAGCCGGTTCACCGGCATTGTCGATGCGACCAAACGGGAGATTCGCAGTCGCGCGAAGCAGTGGCGCGAGAAGTTTGTCGACGAGCTTCCGACGACCGTCGAAGCAAGCGACGATGTCAATCACGCCGATCCGTTCACCTCGCCTGATTTGGCAGCCCAGCTTCTCGTCGACGCCGCGGGAAGCGCTCGCGCCCAAGCTCGTCGGACGGCTGCCGCCGTCCTGCTCGGCATCGAGGGCGCAGTCGAGCCGTTCGCCGTAATGGCCGACATCGCCGTTGCTCTCGGACTGGGCGGCCAGCCGCAGGCATCCGCCGCGCTCGCCAACATTCGCGATGCCTGGGCGCGCGTACCCGCAGCGACGGCCCTGCTCGACGGGGTGTTCGATCGCGTCCTGGGCGTCCTCGATGGGTTCGACGGCGCCGCATGGACAGACACGCTCGTCGATGCCCTCGCTCCGGCAAGCGCGTCGACGACCGATCGTCGATTGATTGCGGGCATGGTTCGCGCGGCCTTGGACAGGGCCGAAGACAAGGCCAAGGGAGCCGACGAGGGGTCGCCGATCACGCGGCGCCGACGCCGCAGCGACAACCGACTCATGCTCGCGCGAACCTCCTCGATCGGCGACGCTGCCGGAGCACTCGGACAGCGCGCGACCCACCTCGTCGCAGAGTCCGCACGTGCGGGCGAGTTCGTCGTTCCGCGGGGCCGCTCTGTCCCGGCGCTGCGCCAGGTCTGGACGAGCCACCTGCCCGCCCTCGATGACACCAGGCTCATCCGACTCGCGGCGCGACTTTCTGACGATGCGGCCGCCTCAGCGAGCGGTGAGCTCTACTCAACGCGCATGCCGATCGTCGACGCTGTGCGGCTGGCGCTCGGCTCGACTATGCCGTCGCAGCGATTCACTGCCGACGACGTGAAGCGACTCGTGCAGATCCGCTTCCCGGGCGTTGACGCTGTCCCGGGCCGTCCTGGCCTCGATCGCGTGTTGACAGAAGCCGGTACCGGCCTGACATGGGACGGCGACGGCTACTCGATTCCATCTACTCATTCCGACACGAGCTTCGTCACGCAAACGACCTTCCCGACGATCCCGATCAGGAGCGCGGATGGCCAGGCGCAGCCGATTCGGAAGGAGTTGCGGGAGAGCGTCAGCGCGCGATCCTTCCTCGCGCTCGGAGTTCAGCCGAAGTACGCCGATTTCATCGCCGCGAGCCTCGTCGACAGCTACGGAGCGGTGGAGGTCAACGTGACCGACGTCCTGCTCGACTCCCTTAGGGCGGGTGCCGAGAAGGCCGGGGTGCCGTGGGATGCCGTGCTCGCGGCGGACGCCGCAGCACCCGATTCGGTCGACGCCCGCGGTCTGGCGGCATTGGTTGAGCAGGCGATCCCTGACATCGCCGCCGCGATCAAGGACGCACTCGCGGGAGCGCCGGGAACGGACCGGCCAGTCGTCCTCACCGAAGCCGCACCCTTGGCGCGTTACCACTACATGACGATCCTGAGCCGACTCGCCGACATCACCAGCCCCCGGGAGCAAGCCGTGTGGCTGATCGTGCCCGAAGAGGGTGGCGGAGGTCCGCTTCTCGACGGCGCTCCGGTGCCCCTTACCTACGCATCCCAGTTCGTCCGTCTGGACGGCAAGCCAGTCGCAATTGAAGGGGAAGGGCGATGAGCGCCCGTGACACGTTGACCCCCGAGCTGCGGGCCGAGGTGCTGCGCCTTGAGGACGACCTTCGTGCACGCGTGGCCTCGATGCAAGAGGTGCAGGACGCATGGCGAGCCGAGTACGACGCCGCTCGCGCAGCCGAACGCACTGCCGCTGCATGGGAGGCGTGGGTCGACGAGCGCGTCACCCTCGCCGCCGTCGCGTGGGTCCTGACGACGGTCTTCGTACGCTTTTGTGAGGACAACGACCTGATCAAACCGGTTTGGATCAGCGGTCCGCGTCACCGTGAGGCCATCGACGCACAACAGCAGTTCCTTCGCGAGACCGCACGCATCAACGCAGATGTCACCGACCGCGAGTGGCTCCTGCAGGCCATCGACTACCTGAAGTCGCTTCCGGCGACTGCCGGCCTCGTTGACGACACGTCGCCGATGTGGCTGGTGCCCCCTTCCGGCGACGCGGCGACTCGGCTCCTCAACTTCTGGCGAGAGCGAGACGAGAGCGGTGTCCTGATCCGGGACCTCGCCGACCCCGACCTCGATACTCGCTTCCTCGGCGACCTCTATCAGGACATCTCGGAGGACGCGAAGAAGCGGTATGCACTCCTCCAGACGCCGGTGTTCGTCGAAGAGTTCATCCTGGACCGGACCCTGGAGCCTGCGCTCAACGAGCGGCCGCTCGAAGGTTTCAAGATGATCGACCCCACCTGCGGGTCAGGTCACTTCCTCCTCGGGGGCTTCCTGCGGCTACTCGACCGCTGGCACAAGCACGCACCGGGACTCGACGAGCGCGAGCGCGTTCAGGCTGCGCTTGACTCGGTGTACGGCGTCGACATCAATCCGTTTGCCATTGCGATTGCGCGGTTCCGAATAACGGTTGCTGCCCTGCAGGCGTGTGGGCTCTCGAGCCTGGAGGACGCACCATCATTTGAGTACCACCTCGCGGCGGGTGACTCCCTCCTTCACGGGTTGGCTCAGGAGGAGTTCGACTTGGGTTCCCGGCTCTCAGTCGACAAGGTGGCAGCGAACTTTGCCTACGCGACAGAGAACCTGAGAGATCTGCGTTCGATCCTCAAGAGCGGCCAGTACGACGTGGTTGTCGGCAACCCTCCGTACATCACCGTCAAGGACAGCGCTCTCAATAAGCTCTATCGCGAGCGGTATATGACGTGCCATCGCCAGTACGCGCTGAGCGTGCCGTTCATGGAGCGGTTCTACCTGTTGGCCAAGAGTGGATCACTCGCCGGTTGGACTGGGCAGATCACGAGCAACTCCTTCATGAAGCGAGAGTTCGGCGGACCTCTGATTGAGGCCTTCCTGCCGACGAAGGACCTCCGTTTCGTAATCGACTCGGAAGGCGCGTGGATTCCTGGTCACAACATGGACGGCACGCCAACCGTGATCTTGGTCGGCCGCAATGCTCGGCCAGTATCTAGTTCCGTTCGCGCGGTGCTTAGCAAGACGCGTCGGGAGACCCCAACAAGCGCCGGAGGATCGGGACCGTACTGGCAGGCGATTGTTCAGAACATTGAGACTCCGGGCTACGACTCCGACTGGATCTCGGTGGTTGATCTCGATCGTTCTCGATTGGCGAAGCACCCCTGGTCTCTCACAGGTGGCGGAGCGATCGAGTTGCAGGCTGCCCTAGAGACTGGGCGCAGGCTGGCGTCACTCAACCCCGATCTTGGGCGCACCACTCACACAGGCGGGGACGAGGCCTTTTATCTGCCACCAGCGTCTGCGAACACGCTTGGGCTCGCCGACGAATGTGTTCCCGTTGTACTCGGAGACGGAGTGCGCGACTTCTTGACTTCCTCCGACGTCCTGACGGTCTTTCCGTACGACGCAGAGGGAAAGCCGCGTGAACCAGGACCGGCGGCGGAGCGGTGGTTCTGGCCGAACCGCACGGTCATGCGCGCGGCGCTCGACTTCGGCAAGACGCGCACGCAGCGTGGCCTGCGGTGGTTTGACCACTCCATGTTCTTCCCGGCGAGGTTCTCCAGTCCGTACTGCATCGCCACTGCATTCATCGCATCTCACAATCATTTCGTACTGGAGAGGCAAGGAAAGGTTTTCAATCGTTCTGCGCCAGTGCTCGTTCTTCCCAGCGAGCACGACGTAGCGCGGTACCACGAGCTTCTCGGGCTCCTCAACTCCTCGACTGTCTGCTTCTGGTTGAAGCAGAATTCCCAACCCAAGGGTGGTGCCGCGGACCATCCGTGGTCGCGTACATACGAGTTCACGTCGACAACGCTTGCCGACCTTCCCATTCCCAAGGAACTGGTCGCAGATCGCGGAGACCGGCTGGATCGGCTGGCTCGGGAGCTGAACGCCAACCTGCCTGCGGTGATCGCGGCCAAGGGCGTTCCAACGCGTGCAGCGTTGGATGTTGGGAGGCAGAACGCTGAACGGGTGCGCATGGAACTGATCTCCGAGATGGAGGAAATCGACTGGGTGACCTACCGCTCGTACGGCCTCATTGACGAGGACTTGGCGTGCTCCGGAGAGGTCCCCGGGCTTGCATTCGGTGAACGTGCATTTGAGATCGCTCTTGGACGTCGTCTGGCGAGCGGTAGCGAAGAGTCAGGATGGTTCAGTCGGCATGGAGCTAGGCCGTTGACGGACCTCCCTGCGTCCTGGCCCGCGGATTATCGATCGGTGGTAGCTCACCGAATCGAGATGATCGAGTCAAATGCTCGAATCCAGTTGATTGAGCGGCCCGAGTTTAAGAGGCGTTGGGCCAGCTTCTCCTGGGAGGAAGAGGAGAAGGCGGCTTTGCACGAGTGGCTGCTTGGACGAATCGAGAGCCGCACCTTCTGGTTCGACCACCAGCAACGTCCCACTCCACAGAGCCTCGCGGTGCTCTCGGATCAAATTAGCCGGGATGAAGATCTGACCTCGGTTCTCGCCCTATGGGATGGGCGGGTCGATGTGCCGGTCGTTGACGCATTGACACGCCTTGTGGCGAACCAAGGCGTTCCGTACCTGGCCGCCAACCGCTACAAGGAATCCGGACTCCGCAAGCGGAAAGCCTGGGAGGCGACCTGGGACCTCCAACGGATGGAAGATGCAGGAAGCTATCGCTCCGCGACCACGGAGCGTGGCGACGGTTCCCTACCAGTCCCTCCCGGCTACGTTGCAGCGGACTTCCAGAAGCCTGAGTACTGGTCTCATCGCGGCAAGCTCGACGTCCCGAAGGAACGATTGATCCTCTACCTGGGTGCCGGCCGGGAGGGTGATCCAACGCCTGTCATCGGCTGGGCCGGCTGGGATCACGCGCAGCAAGCACTCGCTCTCGCAACCCTCATCCAGTCGGGTGAACAGCAAGGCTGGTCGGAGGAGCGACTGACGCCGCTCGTTGCAGGTCTGTCGGAGCTGCTCCCGTGGGTGGAGCAGTGGCACACCGACTCCGATCCGCTCTATGGCGGCAGTTCTCCGGCAGAGTTCTTCTCAGAACTGTTGGACAGCTACATGGCGAAGCTCGGTGCGACCCGTGAATCACTCGCCGCTTGGAGGCCGCCAGCAGTCTCGCGAGACAGGAAGGCAAAGTCATGACGGGGAACGTCTTGCTGAAGGACGTCATCGCGATCCCTGAACGGGCAGGGACCGAGGACTACGTCCTCAAGCTCACCGAGGGGGTGGGCAAAGGACGGCTCGACGAAACCATCAACGACTACGTCGTCACCACTGATCTGGCCAAGGCGTTCGGCGATGCGCTGGATCTGGTCGCCGCTGCCGTTGGTGATGGGGCTAGCCGCGCGTCGTTCCTCTCTGGCTCCTTCGGCTCCGGCAAGTCGCACTTCATGGCCGTGCTCTACGCACTCCTCGGGCACAACGCGACTGCTCGTGGAAAGACTGAGCTGCAGTCCGTCGTCGCGTCTCACGACCCCCAACTCCAAGGCAAGAAGATCCTTCGCCTCGCGTTCCACTTCCTCGACGCCCAAAGCATCGAGCAGTGCGTACTCGGTGGCTACGTCCAGCAGGTCGGGCTGCTCCACCCGGATGCCCCGCTCCCGGCGGTCCACAAAAGCGATGAGCTGCTCAGGGATGCCGAGAACCTGCGCGCCCAGATGGGCGACGACGTGTTCCTAGCGGGTCTCAATAAGGCTGGTGGCGAAGGCAGCGCCGCTGGATCGGTCTGGGGCAACGTCCTCAACGAAGGCAACTGGACGTCGGTGTCCTACGACGCCGCTCGCGCCGCTGCTCCGGGCAGCAAGGAACGCCAGTCCCTCGCATCGGCGCTCGTCAAGACGTACTACACCTCGTTCACGTCCGGTGCGGAGTTCATTGATCTCGACAGCGGACTTGCCGCCATCAGTGACCACGCGAAGTCGCTCGGCTACGACGCGATCGTCATGTTCGTCGATGAACTCGTCTTGTGGCTCGCCTTCCGGGTTCGAGACGCCGAGTTCTTCGGGCGCGAGGCGCAGAAGATCACTAAGTTCGTCGAAGCGCAGCACACCCGTTCCATCCCGATCGTCACAATCGTCGCGCGACAGCTCGACCTGCGGCGCTACTTCGTCGAGTCCGGTGGTGGCGTGGGTGCCGAGCAAGAGGCTCTCGACCGAGCGTTCAGCCACCAGGAGGGACGGTTCCGCACGATCGTTCTCGGGGACGACAACCTGCCCTACGTCGCCGAGAAGCGACTCCTCAAGCCGCTGTCGGATGAGGGCAGGAAGACTCTCGACGATGCGTTCGCGCACATCGACCGCACTCCCGCTGTGTGGGACGTGCTCCTCGATGGCGTCGGAACGGAAGCCGGCCAGCGAGGCGCCGACCAGCAGGCGTTCCGTCGTACCTACCCCTTCTCGCCGGCGCTGGTCTCCACCTTGCGCACGCTCGCCTCGGCGATGCAGCGTGACCGCACTGCATTGAAGGTGATGCAACAGCTCCTCGTCGACCAGCGGGACCACCTCACCGTCTCCGACGTGATCCCCGTCGGCGACACCTTCGACCTCGTGGTCCAGGGCAATCAGGCCATCACCGCTGACATGCAGGGCCGCTTTCGCAACGCCAAGGAGCTTTACGACAACAAGCTTCGACCCCTGCTGCTTCGCGAGCACAAGCTCACCGACGACGAGGCGCGAGCACTACCGCCGGGCCATCCCTTCCGGGCCGACGATCGTCTTGTCAAGACGCTCGTCCTCTCCGCGGTCGCGCCAGAGGTTCCTGCGCTGAAGGAACTAACGGCTGGTCGCCTCGCCGCACTCAACCACGGGTCGATCGTGAGTCCCTTGCCTGGACAGGAAGCTTCTGTCGTTCTCACCAAGCTCAAGCGGTGGCACGCTGAGATTCCCGAGATCCACATCACCAGTGACGCGCTGAACCCAGTGATCCGGCTCAAGATCTCCGAGGTCGACTACGAGTCTGTGGTCGAGAAGGCCAAGGGAGAAGACAACGAGGGACGTCGGCGGCAGCTCCTCAAGTCGCTGGTCTGGGAAGCCTTCAAACTCGACCAGGTCGAGGACGACATCACCGGAGTCAATCGGCAGAACCGCATCTGGCGCGGCTCGCGCCGCGAAGTCGAGATCGTGTTCGGCAACGTCCGCGACGCCACCTGGCTCGCAGAGGAGACCTTCAAGGCTGGAAGGGACACCTGGCGCTTCGTCGTGGACTTTCCCTTCGACGACCAGGGTCACAGCGTCCGCGACGACGACCGCCGCGTTGACGAGCTAGCTCAGCGCGGCCTCGTGACTAACACGGTCGTCTGGCTCCCGCACTTCATCTCTACTGAGCGGCGCAACGAGCTCGGTCGGCTTGCCATTCTTGACTGGCTTCTGAGCGGTCCAGGCGACCGCTGGCAGAACATGTCCAACGACCTGCCCGTTGCCGACCGTGCACAGGCGCGCAGCATCTTGGAGAACCAGCGAGACGCACTTCGTGAGCGTCTCCGTCGCGTCATCCAGGAGGCTTATGGCGCCGCCAAACCGACGCCTGGGAACCTCGACCTCGACGAGGGTCACGACCGCGTGCTGCGCTCGCTCAACCCGGAGTTCAATCCTCAGGCGCCTGTCGGACACGACCTTGCAGCCGCCTTCAGCAATCTCGTCGACCAGGTCTTCACCACATCGTTCTCAGGGCACCCCAAGTTCGATCCTGCGGACACCGAGGTGAAGCTCGCAGACCTCCAGCGTGTGCTCGAGGTGGTGCAAGAAGCACACCAGGACCCTGACGGTCGCGTGTTCGTTGAGCCGAGCAAGCGTGAGACTGTCGCACGCATTGCCAACCCGCTTGGCGTCGGCCACATGGGCGAGACTCACTATCTGTTCGAGGCCGCTCGGTTCCCGTGGAGCAACAAGTTCGCGGTGGCGATGGGGTCAGCCGGACTCGACCTCAAGGACCCGGTCACGGTCGGCACGCTTCGTGGCTGGATTCGCGACGACCAGCCGAGGTCCGGGCTGCGCAACGAGGTGGCTGACCTTGTCATTTCGGCATGGGCCGTCGAGCAAGGACGAGCGTGGTATCGCCACGGCTCGCCACTCGTCCCTGCACCCAAGCCTGGACAGCTATCCGACGAGATCGAGCTTCGACCCGAGCCGCTCCCATCTAGCGGTGACTGGCAGAGCGCCGTAACTAGGGCTGCCACACTGCTGGGCATCACGGGCTCGACCTTCCTGACTGGAGCCGCTGTCGCCGAACTGACCTCAGAGATCCGCAACCGGCTGGCTCCGCACTCAGCTGCGGCCCGTTCGCTTCCGGCGATCGTCGAGCAGGCATACGGCAAGCTCGGCATCTCGGCAGATTTGAGCACCACCGGTCGGCTGAGCACAGCCAGGGGCGTAGCGGGTCTGGTCGCCGACGTGCTCGCGCGCACCGACAATGTCGCGTTCATCGAGACGTTCGCCAACACCAAACTGCCAGGCACGGACGAAGCAGCGGCGCGGTCCCTTCTCAATGCGACCGGCGTTGCAGAAGCACTCCAAGGATTCAACTGGGAGCGTCTGAACCCGCTCATCGCCGTTGAGAAGCAGGCCGACCAGCGCGGGACTGATGCAAAGGCCGCACTCGACCGGCTCCGCGCAGCAATCACCGCCGACGAGCTCGTGCAGCAGATCACGAGCGCTCTCCATCGAGTCGACAGCGACGTCTTCGAGTGGCTCTCGGCGGCCGTGACGCTCACGCCAACCCCAACACCCGAGCCTCCTGCGGACCCGGCTCCGCAGCCGAAGGCCGCCGGAAAGCGGGAGGTCAACACCCGGGCCGACATCGTCTGGGTGCAGTCCGACATCGAGGCATTCGTCGACGACCACGAGGGACAAAAGATTGTCGTGGAGTGGCGGATCGAGCCGTGACGGTCGACGTCTCCAGTCACCCGCAGGCGACCCTCCCGGTCGTTCGCTCGCTGCTGGGCAAGGCGTCGCGCGGAGGCACGGCGGGGTTCGGGGTGCTTGGGCTGCGTGCCCGTGCGTCGTGGCCCGGTCCGGAGGAGTTCCAGTACGCCGACTTCAAGGTTCGAGTCGTTCCTTGCACGTCGGCCTTGGCCGTGCGGGACGCTCTGCGCTCGCGTCGCGACGGCGGCTGGCTCGTCATCCTCACGGAGCGCGACGAGAACGACCTCGGCGTCGGCATCACCTCTCACCTCTACGGTGGCGTGCTACGCAACCCTGACCCGTGGGACGCCGTGCGCGACCAGTTCGGCGCAACTCGCATTGACCGTCGACTCGTTGTGCACCACCAAGCACGAGACCTCGCCGCGGGTATCCTCGCTGCAAAGGGTGACGCTCCCTGGCCCCCCGCTCGCGCCGGCTTCCTGACACTTGACCACGTCTGCGTGGCCGTCGCAAACCGCCAGCTCGGTCTCACTGACCTCTCGGAGACCGTCGCTCCCGAGGAAGTCTTGGAATGGGCCGCTGGCGCTGGTCGAGCAGCTCTGCTGACAGACCTGCGCGAAGTCGGCGGCGAACCTCTCGCGGAGACGGTCACCGAGTGGCTCGCCTCCCGGTGCGGCAAGGCGGCGACTTTGGCGTCGTACCTTCTGCGGTCCAACCGCGTGGAGGACATCGTCCCGCTGGGCTTGGCCGGGCGGGCCGTCCTTGCGTGTGAACCAGGTTCTGAGCCGTGGGTGCTACTGCGCGTGCAACAGTTCAACCTCCCGGACATCACAGCAGACCAACTGATGGCACTGGTAAATCCGGCGGAGGAAGTCACCCGCGCACTCTTGTCCCGGTCCGACGATCCGTCCGCTCGACAGACCGGGCGTATCTTGGCTCGCGCTGACGCCCTGGTGGAGGAGTTGCGCGCCGGCTCGGGCGTCGACGCGTCGATCTACCTGCGCTCCAGCCTCACGTCTCGACTGGCTGCACTGGGCGAAGAACTGCGCCGAGCCGTCGCCAAGAGCGTTACCAAGGCTCTGGCATCGTCGCCTGACGCACCGCTTGCGGACCCGGAGGCACTCGCGTCAATCGAGTCAGCCGCGGCACGCGTTCACGATCACGCACTCGCAGCGCACCGAGACGAGTTCCGAGTTGAGCGCGCCGTCGCAGGCGTCCGCCTCGCACGATGGCTGGCAGCAGATTCTGCAGCGACTCAAGGCTTCGCCCCGGCAATGCTCCGTCATCGAGACACCGATGCCTGGGTTGACCGCGCGTACTCAGATGCCTGGCGCGGTGTGGACGAGGACTCGCTCTCGCAGGGGTTGCGTGCCGTCATCGAGGCAGTGCGTCTCAGGCGCAGCAAGCACGACACCGAGTTCGCCGCCGGCCTCGCGACGCAGACCGCATTGAACGCGCCCCTCCCCGAGGACGTTCTCACGGTCGAAGACGTGCTCGCAAAGGTCGTCGTACCGCTGGCAAAGCAACCCCTCCCGGTGCTCGTGATCGTGGCGGACGGCATGAGTGCGGCCGTCGCAACCGAAATCGTCGACGACATCGAAAGGCGCTACGACACGTGGCTTGAGTGCTTGCCGAAGGGCCGCACGCGCCGCAGCGTCGTTGTCTCCGCTCTGCCGTCGCTCACCGAAGTTTCGCGGTGCAGTCTCTTGTCCGGTGCCCTCGCCACCGGACAGCAAGATGCCGAGCGCAGCGGCTTCTCGTCGTTTATGCGAGCGCACGGACTCACGAGCGCCTTGTTCCACAAACTCAGCTTGGAAACTTCGGGTGCGGGCTTTGCTCTATCTCCGGACGTCGGTGCAGCGGTCGACGATATCGACGGCATCGGTGTGGTGGCGTGCGTTCTCAACACGATCGACGACGCACTCGATCGTTCCGACCCTGGCATTGACTGGACTGCCGACACTGTCTCGCACCTGCGGCCGCTGTTGGAACGAACCCGCCGCGCCGGCCGAACTGTCGTCCTCACCTCCGATCACGGTCATGTCATCGAACGACGCGAGGGCCGGTCGATCTCCGTCGGACCGACATCGAGTAACCGGTCCCGCCCCACTGAGGCTGGGCCGACTCCGGAGGCCGGAGAGATCAGGATCACGGGTGACCGAGTCCTCATGCACAACGGCGATGCCGTCCTCGCCGTTGACGAGTTGCTCCGCTACGGCCCGCTCAAGGCTGGCTACCACGGAGGGGCAGCGCCAGCCGAAGTCGTCGTACCGTTGCACGTCCTCACACCCAGCGAGCCACCGGCCGGGTGGGTCTTGGCGACACCGCAACAACCACTTTGGTGGAACTCGCCGGTCGCCGCTGAGGTCGTCGAGCGGGCCGAGTCGGCGTCGACGCCCGCGATGCGGCTGCCCAAGACCGAGGTGCCGACCCTCTTTGACACGATCGACCAGTCGACTCAGGACGATCTTGCTGCCAAGGTGCTTGCTTCCGCCACGTTCGCCGAGCAGCGCAAGCGTGCCCAGCGAGTCACGCTCTCGGATCACCAAATCGGGGCGCTGCTGAGGCACCTCATCGCGTCGCCGGGAAACCGCATCGACCAGGCGACCGCTTCCATCGCACTCGGCGTGCCCCTCGTGCGACTCAGCGGCGCTCTTCCGATGGTCCAGCGACTGCTCAACGTCGAGCAGTACCCAGTTGTCGATCGCGACGCGGACGGTGTCACCGTCGTGCTTGACCTTGATCTGCTCAAGGAACAGTTCGGAGTCGGCGCATGAGCGCCATCGTCAGCGCGCGCCGCCGTCGCGAAGTGCTCGATGCGCTGCGCCGAGGGACGGTGCCGCACAACGGACTCGACCTACTCGCCGTTGGGCTCGGGAGGTTTGAGGCCGCACTCGACGTGGAGCTGGAGACCGTGAAATCGGGCGGCGCAGTCTTCAAGGCTGTGCGTGGTGAGTATGGCTCGGGGAAGACCTTCTTCTCCCGCTGGCTCGGGGAGAGAGCGAAGCGCCTCGGCATGGCGGTTGCTGAGGTGCAGGTCTCCGAAACGGAGACGCCGCTGCACAAGTTGGAGACGGTGTATCGCCGTGTATGCGAATCACTCGAAACGGCCGAGTTCCCACCGTCTGCCTTCCGTCCGGTCCTTGACGCATGGCTGTACGCGCTGGAATCCGAAGGCGACTCGGTCGATGCGCTCGTCGAGAAGCGGCTGGCCGACGTCTCCCGCACCACCCCTGCCTTCGCGGCAGCACTCCGTGGCTACCGACACGCACAGGTCGGCGGTGACGAAGCCACCGCTGAGGGGCTCGTCGCCTGGCTCGGTGGACAGCCCCACGTCGCCGCATCGATCCGACGGGCGGCGGGCGTTCGCGGCGACCTCGATCATTTCGGGGCGTTCGGCTTCCTACAAGGCCTGCTCACCGTGCTGCGGGACTCCGGCCATCCGGGGCTCCTGCTCATCCTCGATGAGGTCGAGACGCTCCAGCGCGTACGCACCGACGTACGCGAGAAGGCCCTCAATGCCCTGCGCCAGCTCGTCGACGAGGTGGACGGCGGGCGGTTCCCTGGTCTGTATCTGCTCATAACAGGCACTCCGGCGTTCTTCGACGGCACTCAAGGCATGCAGCGGCTGCCACCGCTTGCCCAGCGACTTGCCACGGACTTCACCACGGATGCCAAGTTTGATAACCCTCGAGCCGTCCAGATCCGGCTGTCGGGGTTCAGCCCCGCCCTATTGCGGGAAGTCGGATCGACAGTCTGCGATCTTTACGCCGGCGGAAGCGACTCACCGGGGCGCGTGCGAGACCTGGTCGATGATGATTACGTAGCCACCCTCGCAGCTTCGGTCGCCGGGTCGCTCGGTGGTCAGGTAGGCGTCGCGCCACGCGTGTTCCTGAAGAAGCTAGTTGGCGATGTGCTCGATCGTGTCGACCAGTTCGATGACTTCGACCCAAGGCGGGACTACAAGCTGACGGTGAGTTCCGGCGAACTTAACGACATCGAGCGGAACGCTGCCGCCGGCACGAACAATGTGGATGACATCGAGCTGTGAGTGCCAGCGAGCTCCATCCCGCCCTCCTGCATCATGTGGTCAACACGCTCGGCTGGCCAGGACTACGCCCTCTCCAAGAAGCCGCCGTCAGTCCGATCGTGCGCGGCGAGGACGCACTCCTACTTGCGCCGACCGCGGGCGGAAAGACCGAAGCCGCAACCTTCCCGGTTCTGACACGGGCAGCGAACGAAGGCTGGCAGGGCATGTCCGTGCTCTACGTCTGCCCGCTGCGCGCTCTTCTCAACAACCTCGAGCCGCGACTTCAGGCCTACGCAGGGTGGCTGGGGCGACGAGCCGAGTTGTGGCACGGAGACACGACACAAGGCCGCCGCCAGTCGATCCTCAAGGACCCGCCGGACGTCCTGCTCTCCACACCCGAGTCGCTCGAAGCGATGCTTGTCTCCACGAAGGTCAATCCGCGGCAGCACTTCGCCAACCTCTACGCCATCGTGGTGGACGAGGTCCACGCATTCGCCGGAGACGACAGGGGCTGGCATCTGCTCGCGGTCCTTGAACGGCTGGAGAAGTTGGCCGGCCACCCGATCCAGCGCATCGGGTTGTCGGCCACCGTCGGGAACCCCGAAGAGCTGCTCCACTGGCTCCAGGGTGCGAGCGCGGGAACACGCACGTCGTCGGTTGTAGCGCCGGATCTCGTTGCGCAAGGCAGTCGCCCCCCTGGCGACGTGACGCTTGACCACGTCGGATCGCTGACGAACGCCGCCCAGGTCATCTCGATGCTCCATGCGGGCGAGAAGCGGCTCGTGTTCTGCGAGTCGAGGCGCGAGGTCGAAGAACTGGCCCGCTCACTGAGAGAGCGCGGCGCGATGACCTTTGTCTCCCACTCATCTCTCTCGATCGACGAGCGACGCCGCGCCGAGCAAGCATTCGCAGAAGCGCGCGATTGTGTCATTGTCTCGACGTCCACACTCGAGCTCGGGATCGATGTCGGCGACCTCGATCGTGTCATCCAGATAAATGCGCCCCGATCTGTGGCGTCTTTCCTTCAGCGACTCGGTCGCACGGGACGGCGGACCGGCTCGACGCGCAACGCGCTGTTCCTGACGACCACCGATGACGGACTGCTCCAAGCGGCTGGAATCCTGTTGCTGTGGTCGCGTGGCTACATCGAGCCAGTCACAGCACCCGCGAGCCCACGCCACATCGCAGCTCAGCAGGTCCTTGCCCTCTGTCTCCAGGAGCAACGCGTCGGGAGCAACCTCTGGAGCGAGTGGTGGGACGGACTCCCGATCTTCGACGAGCATGCAAGCGAGATCGTCGACTGGCTGGTCGAGTCAGGGCACCTCGACTCCGACGGCGGAATGCTTTTCGTCGGTCCAGAAACGGAGCGTCGATACGGCCACCGGAACTTCATGGACATCGTTTCGGTGTTCACGACGAACCCGGAGTTCACCGTTGTTCAGGGGCGTCAGGAGCTCGGCAAGGTTGACCCGATCGTGCTGACCCGCAAGATCGATGGACCAAGGATCATCGTGCTCGCCGCGCGATCGTGGGAAGTAACGCACATCGACTGGAAGCGCCATCGCTGCTACGTCGAGTCGGCCGACACGCACGCGAAGATGCGCTGGATGGGAGACGCTGCTCCGCTCAGCTTTGCGCTCGCCCGGGCGGAGCGGGATGTGCTCTTGGGCGAAGATCCCGTCGTCACACTCTCCAAGCGGGCGACCGAGAAGCTGCATGAGGTCCGCGAGGATCACTACATCGAGGTCTCGCCCCGAGGACTGGTCCTGCTCCGCGACAGCTCCGACATTTCGTGGTGGACCTGGGCAGGAGCTCGTGCCAACGCCACCCTCATCGCGGGTCTACCCGGCATCGCCGACGACTCCCAACGACCTGACAATTTCCGGGTTCGCCTCCGCGGCGACGAGGCCGCCGAGAGGCTCCCCGAGGCGCTTGCATCCGTGGACTGGTCTGCAGTCCTTCCCGCCGTCTCGCCGAGCGCCCTCGCCGGTCTCAAGTTCTCCGAAGTGCTCCCGCCGGACCTCGCGACAGCGACCATCGCTGAACGGCTCGCCGACCATGCAGGAGCCGCGACGGCGGCATCGGACCCGCGCGTCCGAGCCGCCGACTAGCCACGACACTCCAGAGTTCTTCTCGGCGAGTGTCGACCAGACACGGCACCATGGAGATGCAGGCCGCGACTGAGGCCTGTTTGATGCGGCCCGGGGATGTATGGCGTCGAACGATTCCTTCTTCCAGAAGAAGAAGCCCGCTGCGGTGCTGAAGCACGCAGTCTTGGGTGAATATTTCAGCGTCTTCTGCTCGATGGTGGGTTCCCGAGCAAGCGGACCTGTCTGGTTGATCGACGGCTACGCAGGTCCGGGAGCGTATGAAGCGGATGACGATGGGGAGAAGGTCACCGGGTCGCCCATCGTGGCCTTAGAGATCGCTGAGAGGGCGACGACGTGGAATCCCTCGCGTGATGTTCGATGTGCCTTCATCGAACAGAAGGCGGACTTTCTCAAGAAGCTTCAAGAGAACGTGAAGCCGTTCCAAGACGCCGGCCGACATGCATTGTTGCTCGGCGGCGAAGTGTCGGAGCAGCTGCCCAAAGTTTGGGGCGAGGTCGGATCGAGTCCGGTCCTGACACTGCTTGACCCTTTCGGCGTCTCGATGGACCGCGACATGATGACGAACACCTTGCTAGCTCGGAAAGACCCGCCGACGGAGGTCTTGCTCAACATCAACTTAGAGGCGGTGACGCGCCACGGTGGCTTCCTCCAGTTGGGTGCGAGCGGGAAAGCTGAGATCAAACCGCACCTTGTGGGGCAGAGCAAGGGGGTCGAGAAGACCGACCGGTTTTTCGGCGGTGAGTGGTGGCGCGACCGATTCGTTGAGGTGCGTGAGCAGACGGATTCCGCCGCAGACGCCGCTGCATCAGTCATCGACGACTACAGGGCAGCGATCCACAAGGAGACCGGGTCGCTGTCGATTTCCGTACCGATCCGACGCCGGTCGAATGGCCCGCCACTGTTCTTGTTGACGCTCTTCTTCCGACACGACGCTGCGGGCTACAAGTTCGCAGACGCAGCAGCCCGCGCATCAAAGAAGTGGCGGGAGGCCTACCGCCAGCAAGATCTCGACGACTTCTTCTCCGGCGACGAGGGTCAGAGCATGCTTCCAACGATGGATGCGGTGATACGCGAGGACAGCGAAGCAAGGGCGAAAGACGCCGAGGCTCAGATGGATGCCGACAACCTCGCTGAGGTGACCGCCAACCTCATATCGCTGCTCGTCGTGCGTGATCGGATCCAGATTGCGCACGATGTCGTCGAGATTCTCGGTACGGCCTTGTCGCTGGCAGGCGAGCCGACCATTCGTAAGGCGTGGGACCAACTTGCCGATGCCGGCGTCGTCGAGGCACGCGACAAGAAGCAGAAGAACCTTTGGAGGCAAGTCATCGTTAGGCAGTGATGAGCTTCGGCATTTCGTCCCAGAGCGCGCCATCGAGGTGGCGGCCCTGCTCCTTCGGTGTCCGACCACCCCACTGCTTGTGAAAGAAGGGGACCCCGGAATGCACGCAGTTGTCTCGAATCTCACGGATCCAATTCGGGTCTAGCGGTCGAGCGCGTGGTCCTGACTCGCCCCCGGTGATTACCCATCCAATTCCGCCGAGATCCAGGTCTGACAATGGTCCAAGTAGCGGCTCACATGAGATGAACCTGACTGCAGCTGGCACTACGCGTAGATGGTCGACTCGGTAAAGGTGGTCCGCATTCTCGACGCTGACGCCCAGCCACAGGTTGTTGGGCCAGGTGAGCTTGTCCACTACCTTCGGCAACCGGGCAGATCGCTTCGTCAGCAGTTGGTACGTGTGCTGCGGCGTATCCGCAATCACTCGGAAGACGTCGCGCACGAAGGAGAGCGGCACTCTGGCATGGAAGAGATCGCTCATTGAGTTCACGAACACCAAGCGGCTTCCACCCCATCGATAGGGCTGCGCCAAAGCCTCAGCGTGGATAGTCAGGGCGAAGCCTGGACCGGACGTACGCGGATCGCCATCGGCTTGGTACCGCTCGGAACCCATCGCTTTCAACCGCTTCGCCATCGCGAGCGCATAACAGTTATCGCAGCCCTCGCTGATCCGGTCACACCCAGTCGTTGGATTCCAAGTGACCTCAGTCCACTCAATCCCGGTCTTCGTCCGCATCGGGAGCAGCCTCCATCACATTACGTGATTCACGTAATACGTTCCTCGTAACATAACAGCATGGCAGCCGAGACCGACAGTCTGCGGGCGCTCTCCCGCGCCGCCTTCGGCCAGACGTATCGCTTGGAGGTCATGCTGGCGATCGCAGATTCCGACGATGGTCTGGTGACGCTTACAGATCTGGCAAGAGAGCTCGACATTGCAACGAGCAACGTCCAAGTTGCCCTTCGGAGCCTTGTGGGAACAGGTTTGCTCTCCGAACTGCCGAAGGATGACAACCGCCGGAAGTACCTCATTCGAAACCCCAGCTCTGCTTGGGAGTGGGTGCGCGAGATGCGCAACCACGTTCGAGGCGCGTTGGTCGAAGCCTGACCACTTCGATGTGCGAGTGGCTTACTCGCCGAGAATCGCGCGACCGATGCGCTCGGTCGCATCGCGGACTTGTGGCGACGCGACATGGGTGTACCGCTCTGTGGTTGTGACCCGGGTGTGACCAAGGATTTCTTGCACGACGCGGATGTGGACGCCCTGTTCGACCAGCAAGGTGCCGGCGGTGTGTCGGGCGTCGTGAAGTCGCCCGGGGCGCACGCCGGCGCTCTTTAGGACGTCGTGCCATTCTCGCCAGTCGTCGGTCCGGTCGATCGGCAGCCCTTTGGGGGTAGCGAAGACGAGATCGTGATCGT
The DNA here is from genome assembly GCA_035547035.1 of Mycobacteriales bacterium. Taxonomy (GTDB): domain Bacteria; phylum Actinomycetota; class Actinomycetes; order JAFAQI01; family JAFAQI01; genus DASZTV01. The sequence goes on from DASZVL010000006.1 coordinate 24,393, forward strand.
GCCATCGGTCGCCGGCGACGAGCCGCTCTTTCGCCTGCTCAGTCCGGTGAGCGCGTAGCGCGGGCAACAGCTCTGGCGGGCATTGCAGGGTTAGCTTGCGCTTGCCCTTGCGAGGCCGAAACTCGACCCCGCCGCCACGTCGTTGGGGGCAGTGGCTCGCGTGGGCAGTGCAAGTGCGCGGGTCGCATGTTGCTCTCGGGCAGCGGTGGTCACGGCGCCGGCAGGCGGTAGTGCACCCTGTGTCGTGACGATGGGTTCGGCAGTTCTCCGGGCAGGGTTTGCGGTGCCATGCCTGCCCGCAAGCATTGGCGTCGCTACAGCCGTGCTGCCATCTCGAGCGCTGGACCTGGAACCACGCTTGAATGACGCCGGTGTCGAGGTCGACGTAGGCCCAACGCAGTCCGAGAGCCTCGCCTTGCCGAAGACCGAGTGAAAGGGCGACAAGCCACCGCGCTCCATTACGGCGCGTGCGCGCTGCTTCGATGATCGCCCGCGCTTCATCTTGGTCGAACGGCTGGATCTCACTCTCGGCTGGCGACGGGGAGTCGATGAGTTGAGCGACGTTGCGGGCAACCTTGTCGCGTCGCATCGCAACGGTGAGGGCCCTCGACAAAATGCGGTGCACCTTGAGCACGGTGGACGACGACAGACCTTGGTCATACATGGCCGAGTAGGCGGCATCCAAATGTTCAGGTAGCAGCCGGTCGAGTCGATGAGAGCCGAGCGAAGGGGCGATCCAAAGCCGAGCCTTGCTGCGGTAATCCTCAAGTGTCCTCGGTGCCATCGTGCCGGAGTTGACGAGGTTCTCGCAGACGGTGTCGAAGTACGTCGCCAGCCATTCGTTCAGAGTCGGCGCGCGGCCGGGCCGAAGTGGTCGGCCAGCATCTCGCTGCGCTTCCAGCTGCCGAACCTTGGCGGTCACCTGGGCGCGGGTACGGCCTTGCCGGTGGCGCCGGTCCGGTTGGCCATCGTTGCGGACCCCCATGCTGACCCAGCCGTGCCACAGTCCGTCCTTCTCGCTGAAGAAGATTGAGCTTCGCTGGTTTGAGCTGCGCTTTGGCTGCTTGGCGGTCATGGGTGGTGCCTTTCTGTTCAGTCCGCCGCGGCCGTCTGTGGCACCGTTTCCGCCTGTGCCAGCCGCAGGGACTCGATGTACACGTCGAGGTCTCTTGCGACGATGCGGCGGCAGGTGTCGATGGTGATCGACGGCACGACGCCCTTCGCAATCAGTTCGTACAACTTGGACCGCCCGATGCCAAGGGCCTGAGCGGCTTCTGTGGGTGTAAGCAGCAACTTGGTCACCGCAACCTCCTTCAAGACGTCCTGGGCATCCGTTAGCGCTGGCTCGCTCAAGACGGGACCGGACACCCGCATGCCGGTGCCGGTCTTGCAGAAACGTCACCGAAAACGTGGAACCAGCGTTCGGGTGCGAGTCGCACGATCCCGGTCTCGGCGACCAGTTCGAGGTCGTCGTCGATTCCGCCGAAGTTGTCCGCGAGCAGCGCCCGGACGCGCGGGTTCGGGAACAGGTAGGCGGCGAGAACCTCCCAGTTTCGGTCCCACTCCGAGATCGGCAGGCCGTCGCACGCGATCGCGACGAGGTCGGAAAGGTCGGAGTCGCGGGGTTCGGCGATGTCCTCGAAGATGAGGTGCAGCGCCATCTCCTCGCCGGTGCAGCGGGGAACCGGGCACCGGCCCGCGGCGACGTCGTCGGCGAGATCGAGGACGGTGTCGACGAACCGGCCGTACCACTCCTCCGTGACGCAGATGGCGACGACCCACGGCAGCCGGCACCATTCACCACGAACGGGTGTGTAGATGAAGTCCCGTTCGGCGTCCAGGGTGTCAGCGAGCTGGGTGGCGGCGACCCACAGGTGCGCGGCGTTGCGAGGCGTCATCACCTGGCAGCTGCCGCATGAGGCGCGGTGTCGCGCGGACCACACCACGTCGAAGTCGGGCAGCAGCCGCCGGCCTGGCGCGTCGTCGCCGTGTCGCGGGCTCATCGGGTCCGCACCGTGAGCCGGTCGGGCGGGTCGAGGCGACGCGCCGCTAACGGTGGCAGTTCCGGGTCGGGGGGCCAGACGGGTTGTCGAACGGTGACCTGCCGGTCGTGGAAGACTCGCTGCGCGTCGACGGCCGGGAAACCGGCGTCGATGAGGGTCTCCATGGCGGCGCGCGGCCCCTCGCCCGGGTAGCCGGCGGTGAGCCCGGACAGGAACATTCGGTTGCCCCGGTCGTCCCGCAGTTCGAAGCAGTACGGGTAGTGGTCGGACAGGCCGGGGAAGCTGACTTCGGCCGAGATGATGGTGCCGAGCTGGTGGCGGTGCTGGCGGTAGTACGCGGTCGAGTCGGCGCTGATCCCGAGCCCGTTGTCGAAGAAGTTCATGTTTCGCCCTTCTGTCACGGCCGAGTGCCGTGGCTTTCGAGCAGGACAGCCGATCGGCGTCCCCGCGAACGTCCCCACGAGTGCCGGCTGCGGGTGTGGGGACGCCGAGATGAGGCCGTGGGGACGCCAGGACCACCGATTGGGAGTGGCGGTCAGTGCGTGGTTCTACTACGCTGCTCAAGCGCTGATGGTTGCCAATTTAGTATCATGTTGATACGCTTCTGCCATGAGGAGAACGGTGTACCGGGAATTGGTGTCCCGTGCGGCTGATCGGCATGGGCTGCTCGCCCCGGCCGACACGGTCGCGCTCGGGATCGACCCGGCGCAACTGCGGATCCTCGCGCATCGCGGGGTCATCGAGCATGTCGCTCGCGGGGTGTACCGGGTGCCCGAACTGCCGACGACAGCCTTGACCCCGCTGCTGGAGGCGGTGCTGTGGGTGGGACACGACGCGGTGATCTCGCATGAGTCAACGCTGGCCGCCTATGGTCTGGGCGACTTCAACCCGTCCCGGGTTCACGTGACCGTGCCGGCGTCCTACCGGCTGCGTCGTACGGCACCTCGGTGGCTACAGCTGTGGCGGGCCGACATCCCGGAAACGGAACGCTCGACCGTCGAGGGGGTGCCGGTGACCACGGTGGAACGGGCGCTGCGGGACGTGATCGAGACTGGGTCGGATCCGGTGCTGGTCCGTCAGGCGATCACCGAAGCCCGCCGCGATGGTCTGCTCTCACCGGCTGCGGCCCGTCGGCTGGCTGATCGGTCGCGTCGGCGAGGTGACCGGCTTACCGTGGCGGTGTGAGCGACCCGACGCCTCCCGCAAGGCCGGCGCCGGTCAACCTGCGGTCGCTGCGCGACCGGCTACGCAACGCGGCCCGAGACGCTGACCTGCCCGAGGGACGCCTGGTCCGCCAGCTCGGCTCCTATGCCGTCGCTGAGATGCTGGCCCGGGTCACCGACGAGGCGGGTGAGTCGCTGTTCCTGATCAAAGGCGGGACCAGCATCGAGATGCGGCTGGGTGTCGGACATTCACGGGCCAGCAAGGACCTCGACGCGGCGTTCCGCGGCAGCTTCGACACCATGTATGCCGCTGCCAGCGAGGCGCTCGCCGCTGGGTGGAGCGGATTTAGCGCGCGCGTGCTGCCGCCGACGCGGATCGAGAACGCGCCCGGTGCGGTCAAGCCGATCCGGTTCGAGGTGAAGCTGGCCTATGTCGACCGGCCGTTCTGCACCGTGCCCGTGGAGGTGTCTGTCGCGGAGGCGGGCTCGGGTGCGGAGGCAGATTCGGTGATGCCCGCGCCGGTGGCGCATCTTGGAGTCGAAGGGCTCGGACTCGAACCCAACACGGCGGTGCGATGTCTGTCGCTGCGCTACCAGATCGCGCAGAAGCTGCATGCCTGCACCGAACGTTTCGACGCGGGTCGCAACGACCGGGCGCGGGACTTGGTCGACCTGCAACTGCTGGGCATGCTGGTGGACGACTGGCCGCGGGTCCGCGAGGCGTGCGTCGAGATCTTCGACACCCGCAGCAGCATGCCTTGGCCGCCGGACCTACAGCCCGAGCCGCACTGGGATCCGCTGTACGGCCAGGCCCGCGCCGACGTTCTGGAGGCCGACGCCGCCGGCCTCGCGCCGAGCCTGGATCAGGCGGTCGCGGTCATCCGGGACCTGATCACGGCGATCGAGTCGGCACGGTGACCACTGCTCCCCTTCGGCCCTCGTTGTCGATTCATCCCGCTGCGGAGCCGTCGTTGGGGACGCTGCGCAGCTGCCGTGTGCCGGTATCGATCTGACGGTGAAGGTGATCGGTGCGGGCTTGTCGGGCGGCGGGGTCGACGGGAGTTGGGGCATCGTCGTGGTGGGTACCGGCGGAGCAGCCGTAACGGTCCCAGTTTCGCAGCCGGGTGAGCGCTCGGTCGAGTAGGTCGTGCCAGATAGTGCCGTCGATGGGCTTCGCGTGGGGGTCGAGGTAGGCGGCAACCCAGGCGGCGCGCAGTGCGTCGAGTTCGTCGGTCATGGCGCCGTGCCGGTACCAGCAGGCGGGGATGGCGTCGTCGAGGCAGTAGCGGTTGAGCAGCCAGTCGACCCATCCGGCGAGAGCCTCCCAGGCGTGGCCGGCTTCGCCCGGGGTGAGGGTGTGCCAGGCGTTCGCGCGGCCGGCGCGACCCGTCGGGGTGCCGGTTCCCGGAGCGGGCTGGCCTGACAGGACGCCGGTGGTGGGGTCGAGGTCGGGTTCGACCAGGGAGATGACCCAGTCGAGTTCCTCACGGAGCTGGTCGAGGTCGTCGATGACCTGTCGCAGGTCGGTCACCGCGCCACCCGCCCGATGCCCGTCGGTGATCGGTTCGGTTCGCATGCGGCGTCCTTCAGGGCGGCGTCACACAGGGCGGCGAGGATCTGCCGGCGCTGCGGTCCGTCCCACCAGGGTGTGAGCCGGGCGTGCACGGGTGGGGTGCGGCGGGCGAGCACGACGGCGCTTCCTTCGGGCAGGGTGCGCAGCACTTCGATCGGTAGCGCGGGGAGGCGTCGAGGCGCGGTCGAGGTGGAGGCGCCGCCGGCGCCGTGGCTGCGGGTCGTGACGGGGTCGTCGATCTCGCCGGCGAGCTGGCTGATCCTGTGCAGGTCCTCGGCGTGCGCGAGGCCACCGAACACGACCTTGGTGGTGGCGGCGTCCCACATCGCGTCGGCGCCGGCCTGTTGCCAGCGAGCGCGGGCCTGGGCAAGGGACTGCAGGACACAGATGGTGGTGATCCCGGAGCCGCCGCCGTCGGCGAGCAGGTTCGGTAGCGACGGGATCGGGGCGATGTTCGCGGCTTCGTCGAGCAGCACGGTTAGTGGCGGGTCGAGCCGTCGACCCGGGGTGGCGGCGCCGAGGGTGCGGGCGGTGTCGACGAGCGCTTCGACCAGCGCCGTGATTAGTGGCGCGACGGTGAGTTGGGTGCCGGTGGTGCCGAGCAGGTACAGGGTGCCGCGGGCGCGGATGAACTCGGCGAGGTCGAGGGCATCCCCGGATGGGGGTGAGCAGGCGTCGAGGACGCGAGGGTCGGCGAGAGAGTCGAAGGCGCGGCGTACCGCGTTGAAGACCGAGTCGCGTTGGCGGGGTTCGGCGACGACCTGCTGGGAGAGTTCCTCGACCCAGCCGGGGGCGGCGTCGGGGTGGCTGCGCAGGATCCGGGTCGGGGTGGGGTCGGCGGGGCGGGTGCTCCAGCTGACGACGTCGCGCATGGTGCGGCCGTCCAGTGCGGCGGCGTGCAGGTAGCAGCGCAGCACCGCCTCGGTCATGCCCTGCCAGTAGTCGGCGTCGGTGACGGCGGTCGGGGACAGCCGGGCACCGGCGGCCAAGGCTCGGGCGCGGACGATCGCGGTGAGCGGGTCGTCGCACCCGTGTTGCGGTGCCCAGCGCAGCCGGGGGAACCGGCCGGCAGCGAGGTGCTGCGGGTCGAACACTGCGACCGGTCCGTGCTCGGCGCGCAGCGCGTGGGTGTGGGTGAGGATCTCGGGGCGGGTCTCGGTGACCAACGCGGCGCCGGGCGCGGCGAGGCTCTGCGGGATGACCAGGTGCATGCTTTTCCCGGAGCGGGGTGGGCCGAGGTAGAGGTAGGAGTCCTCGGCCGAGCCGTACAGCCGTCGTCCGGTACGACGGTCGGTACCCAATGCGACCACTGGCCGGGTGCGGCGTTCCCGGCGGGAGCGTCCGTGCGAGCCGCGCCGGGTGGCGGCGTTGCGGGACAGGCCGTTGCGGATCTCGGCCGGGCTGGCGTAGCCGTGCCGGGTTGCGGTGCTGCGCCGGCCGAGCAGCCGGACCGCGACGGCGACGAGCGCCGCGATGAAGGAGGTGTCGATCCCGACCGCGACATACATCCCGACCGGCCCCGGCAGCCCGCGACGCACCGAGTGCGGGTAACCACGTCGCGGGTCGGCCGGGTATGTATGCCAGCGGGCGATCCCGTGCACCGCGTCGGTCAGCGACAGGACGAGGTGATGGCCTGTGAGGGTGGCGGCGGTCTGCGCGACCAGCCAGCCAACACCCGCGAGGCCGGCTGCGACGGCGAGGCCGCCGGCGATCAATAGTTCGACCGGGTGGGCGTCGGCGAACATCAGGTCCCGCGAGCTGGCTGCGGTCATGGGACGGCGGTGGGTCGGGTCGCGCCGAGGTAGGTCAGCGCGCCGTAGGCGGCGCCGACGGTGGCGGGGATGGTGTCGTAGCGGACGTCGGCGCCGGTGTGGGGGGCGTCGACCATCCGCCCGTCGCCTAGCGCGATCCCGACATGGTCGACGGCGTGCGGTCCGGCGCCGAAGAACACCAAGTCCCCGGGCTGCAGCTCCGCTTCCGCCGGGAGGTGCGCGGTGTCGTTGTACTGGTCTTGGGCGGTGCGGGGCAGCGCGAGCCCGGCTCTTGCGTAGGCGAACTGGACCAGTCCGGAGCAGTCGAACCCCGCCTTCGACTCCCCGCCCCAGACATAAGGAGTGCCGAGCTGGGCGAGCGCGACCTGCACCGCCTGCTGCGCGACGGGCGAGGTGGCGGTGGTGGTGCCGTAGCTGGCGGCGATCGCGAGGACGGTGGCGGCGTAGCCAGCGGAGGCGGTCTGGCAAGCCGGCCCGGAGTTGCCGCAGTTGTAGGCAACCAGGGCGTTGTGCGGGTTCTTGTCGACGCCAAGCGAGCACAGGTAGTCGGCGGCGGCGGAGATCGCGTCGGCCGGATCGCGCGGGTCCCTTTTGCCGTCGCCGTCACCGTCGACGCCCCATTCGGCCCAGGTCGCGGGTTCGAACTGCATCGGGCCGAGGGCTCCGGTGGGTGACGGTCCGGGGTCGCGGCCCTGGTCGGATTCGCCCTGCCCGACCGCGGCGAGGATGGTCCAGGGCATCGGGCAGCGCTGCGCCGCGGCCTGGTACAAGGTCAGGTAGTCCGCGGGGATCTGGCTGGTGGCGATGCTCGTGGGGGTGATCGTCGGGGAGGCGAGGGCTTGCAGCCCGACTGCGGCGATCCCGAACGTCGCGGCGGCACCCGCGCCGAGCACTGCGGCGGCCTTGGCGGCGAGCCCGGTCATGACGCGACCTCGACCGGGCGCCACCGACCGTTCGTATGGCGCAGGGTGACGGTGAGCGCGACCGGAACCGTGACGGTCCGGGTCCGCAGCATCCCGACGAGCTCGACGTGACAGCTGCTGTCGGTTGGGCAGCTGGCCTGCTGCCGGAGCAGATGAAGGCTTCCGCAGCCGGTCGTGTGCCGACGGGCGGGCGCGGTCGGGCAGGCCAGCGCTCGGGTCGCGGCGCTGCTCGCGGCTGCCATCGCTGATGACGGCACGGGCGGTGTCACCGTCGGGACCGGCCCTGGCGGGCGGGTGGTGTTCGAGTGGGGGAGCAGCGGGCGGGCGGCGAGCGCGAGGACCGCGACGGTGACGGCCGTCCCGGCGAGGATCGCGGTGCTCCGGCTGGTCATGCCCGCATCCGGGTGTCGGTGTCGACCAGCGGATGTTCGGCGCAGGTGAGGACGTGGTCGACGACGGCGGTGTGCTCCCCGACCTTCCACAGACCCCGGTAGGAGCGGAGGGTGCAGACCTCGTCGGCTTCCGGATCGGTGAGCCCGAGCAGGGTGCGGGCGAGGTGTTTCTCGCCGGACGCCTGCCCGTAGATGACGCGGGTGTCGGCGTCGGCGAGCAGACCCTCGGCTTGAGCGCGGGTGGCGCTGCCGGCGTCGGCCTGCGCAGCGAGATCGGACAGGCGGTGCACGACGGTGATCAGCTGAACGCCGCGGGCACGGGCGAGTTTTGACGTGCGTTGCAGCCAGCCGGTCGTGGCGCCGCGGGCGAGCAGCGCCCAGGCCTCATCGACGAGCAGCAGCCGGCGCCGGTCGGTCTCGACGTCGATCGCGGCGGCGAGCCACGCCCCGGCGCAGACCATCACCGCGGCCTGCGCGTGGGTGCTGGTGACTTTGGACAGGTCGACGACGACGCCGGGTCCGTGCGGGTCCGGCCGGACGGTGGTGGGTCCGTCGATCATGCCGGCGAGGTCCCCGGACAGCAGCCGGTGCAGCTCGAGCGCGACCGGGCGGAGCGCGGTAGCGAGCGCATCGGGTGTCGTGGAGACCTCGGCTGCCATCGCCGGGCTCGGGTGCAGCAGCGCGGTGGTTACCTCACCGAGGGTCGCGGTCCGCTCGTGGAGGGGTCGGACTGCGGCGGCGACGGCGCTGTGCTCCTCGCCGGTGAGCGGGCGGCCGAGCCCGGTGCCGGCGAGCGCGGCGATCACGCCGGTGCGGGAGGTGACGATCTGTTCGCGGCTGGTGGCGTCCGGTGCCGGGTCGAGCGGGTTGAGCCGCTCGGTGCCACCCGGCCGCAATGCGATCCGGCTCAGCCCGTCGGCGGCGGCGAGCGGGGCGTATTCGCCTTTCGGGTCCAGGACGTAGGCCTGCCGGCCGAGCGCGAGCTGGCGGTGCAGGTAGGTCTTGACCAGCGCGCTCTTCCCGCGACCCAGCTGCCCGGCCAGCACCATGTTCGGGCTGGTGACTGCGCCGGTCGCGTAGCAGACCCACGGGTCGTAGCGGAACAGCTGCCCGGCGGCGAGACTGTTGATCCCGATCGGCACCCCGCGGTCGGGGACGGTCTGGCAGCGCTGCCACGGATAGGCCACCGGCGAGTGGCGGGTGGTGAGGGTCACGGCGGGAAGTCGCAGGATCCGGCTCATCGACCCACCGCCCGATCCATTCCTGCCGGTTCGACCGGTCGGGAGATGGTGTGCGCGAGGTGGCGGTCGATCCCGTCGATGAGACCGGGCGCGGTGGCGCGGGGTGGTGGGGCGGCGCGCAGGATCGTCCGGGCGGTGGCGAGCACCCGGGTCGCGCTCGCCGCGATCCGTTCGACGTCGCCGTTGGACCAGCCGGTGACGTAGGGGACGCTGTAGTCGTCGGCGAACAGTCCGTGCGCGGCGGTGACCACGTAGGCGACGGACTCGGCTTCGATTTCCGCGGTGTCGCGGGTCATCCCCTCCGGGCGGACGTCTGGGGCGTGCATCGTGATGTGGCCGAGCTCGTGGGCGAGGGTCTTGGTCAGCTGGGCACCGGACCGGCCGGTGTGCAGGATCACGGTGTGGTCGGTGAAGTCGGTGCGACCATTGGCCTCGCCGAGGTCGGCGTAGTCGATGCCGTAGCCGGCCACCTCGACCTGGTCGAACAGGTCCGACCACAGGCCCAGCGGCGAGGCGCCATCCAACAAGGTCGGTCGCAGGTCGGGCAGATCAGGGCCGTCGGTCTGGGCGACGTCGAAGACGTGGGTGACCCGGAACCCGGACAGCACCCGACGTGTCGTCACAGCCTCGGCGGAGGCGCGAGGCTGGGACCCGTCGGTGCAGGCTGGAGCCTCCTGGTCGGCGCGACGCAGCACCGGGGCGAGGATCGCGATCCCGTGCTCGCCTTTGCGGACCTGACGGCCGAGCTGCGCCCAGGCCCGGTAGCCCGCGACGCGGGTGGCGTCGGGGCGTTGCGCGGCGATCAGCAGCACGTTGTTCGGGCTGTAGGAGTGGAAGCGGGCCGCGACCTGCAAGGTGGTCTTCCACGCCTCGCTGCTGGTGAGGCGTTCGACCTGGTCGAGCAGCTGGGCGTGGATCGCGGCGAGCCGGTCCGCGCCGGTCTCGCGGCGGGTCATGACTGGCCCCGGTGCCGCAGCCGGCACAACGGCGCGGTGGCGGCGAGCGCGGTGTCGTGCTGCCCGTGCAACGGGCGGAGCTCGAGCCGGCATGTCGCGGCGGCCTGCCGGATGACCTCCCCGGCGTCGTCGAGCGCATTGACGGTGTCGGCAGACAAGGTGACGAGGCCAGCGAGGCGGTGGGTACGGTACCCGGCGGCGAGCTCGGCGTCCATCGCGACACCACTGGCCTCCGCACCGACCAGCGCGGCGGAGCTGGTCATCCCGAGCCGGGCGCGGTCGGACTGGTCGAGCACCGCTTTCGCGCGGCGGGTCCGCGCCACCCGCGCGGCGACAGCGGGCGCGACCCGTTCCAGATGCAGGGACACGGTGCGGGTGACCCCGGCAGGCGCGCAGAGCACGAGCGGGGACAGCCACGCGGCGCCGACCGGGCTGGTCGGCCACCCGGTGACCGCGTACGAGCGGTGCACCCGGTCGTCGAGGCGGACCTGGGTCCACTCGGAACGGCGGCTGACCGGCCCGACCCCTCCCCGGCCACCGGTGGGGCTCCCGGTCAGCGCGCTCGTCAGGTCATCGGTCAGCTCGTCGACGGTGAGCGGGCGGGTGAGCAGTCGCGCCGACAGCAAAGTTCGGGATACCAGCTGGCAGCGGCTCAGGATCGTGGCGAGCGCTGCCGGGTCCAGACGCGGGAACGACCATTGGGCGGCAAGCCGGGTGTCATGGCCGATGGTCAGTGCCGCGATCTGCGAGGTCCACTCGTCCGGCTCGGCCACCGCGCCGCTCCCCGGGTAGGGGTCGAGCAGTGGCGGCGAGGCGCGTTCGACCAGTTGGAGCCGGCCCATTGCTGCATCGGTGTCGGCAAGCACGCCGAGCGCGTCACCCCACCCGGCGATCAGCGTGTCCTGGTCGGCGGCCTCCAGCATCGGGAACCGGTCCAGCCCGCACACGTCGAACACGACCGTCACCGTGTGGGTCTTCGCCTCGGTGAGCATCCCGACCGCCGGGTCGTCCGGACACCGCGAGACCGAGAGGAGACCGAACTCTGCGGGCAGCCGAAGCCGAACCGTCGCACCGTCTCCACGGCGCGCGGTGGGCAGGGATGGGAGTCTGGTGGTCCAGCGGGTCGACCCGGACGCCGTCGACCCGGCGCGGGTCCCGACCGGTGCGGTCCAGTCCAGCAACGGCCGGCCGGCGATCCGCGCACCCGCCAGCGCGCCGGCGAGCAGCACCGGTAGCGCCGCGAGCAACGGCGAGGCGTCCGCGGTCAGCGCCAGCACCGCGACGAGCAGCCCGAAACCGAGTACGGCGACCCGGGCGGTACCGAGACCGAACCACACCCCACCGCTGCCCGCGGTGCCGATGTCGTAGCTGACCGGGGTGGACTCGGTGCGGACGGCGGTCATCGGCGCGGTCCTGCCGCGCTCGGCGCCAGTTCACCGACACCACCCGACGTCGGGGGCGGGGGCGGGGGCGGGGGCGGTGGTGCGGGTGGTGACGCGGCAGCGGCCCGGCCGGCTCCGGCGGCCGGGATCGGGATCCGGCCGTTGATCGCCGCCCCCGCGGCCTGGGTCGCCGGGTGCGGGATCGCGGACAGCGCCTGCCCGCCGGTGTGACGGATCCGGTTCGCGACCGCGGCGCCCGTTCCGGCGGCGACACCGGCTTCCACCACATGCGGGATCAGCCGGAACGTCATCGGCAAACCCAGCGTCCCGAGGAACAACAGCGCCAGTCCAACCGCGGTCCGGTCGATCCCCTGCGCGAGGCCGTCACCAGGACCGGCGAGCGAGGCGGCGGCCAGCACCATCACGACGGTGATCACGAGCTGGGCGAGGATGACGGCGGCGAGGGTCTCCAGCAGCCGGCGGGTCCATCGTGTGGTGTGCGACCAGAACAGGCCGGCGAACGCGAGCGGGATGAACGCGGCGAGCATGTAGACCATCGCGGCACGCAACGCGAGCTCGACCCAGATCACGAAGCAAAGGAACGCCGTGACCAGCAGGACCAGGACGGTGACGGCGGCGTTCGCGCCCGGCAACACCACGTTCGGCACACCGCTGATCCCCAGCGAACTGCTCATGTGCGACAGCGCGGTCCCGTAACCGGACGGGCCACCGATCCCGATCTTGACCACCAGCGCGCAGCAGCCGTTCACCAGTGCCAGCACGAGCGCGAGCACCGCGCGGGAGGCGAGCAGCAGCGGCCCGACCAGCAGCGGCAGCAGCACCCCCCGCCGGACCGCGACCGATGGGCGGCCGGCAAGGGTCTCGGTGATCACCCCGGCCAGCAGGATTGGCACAGCCAGGACCGCGGCGACCGCAATCATCGCCCGCCACGGCGCGACGAACCAGCCCGACAGATCCACCTGGGTAGTCGCGACTAGAGCCTGGGTCATCTCGTTGAACGCCCACGACGCCACCGACTGCGCGCCCGAGGTGAACACGTGACCGATCGCGGACAAGATCCCCGGGATCGGGTTCAGATGACTGAACGGGTTCGGAATATGGATCTGCGGCGTGAGGATCACCGTCGCGGGTCTCACGAGACCGTCCCGCCGACGTGGAACGCGAAGTTCACCACCGCGACCGCCGCGCCCGCGACCAGCGCACCGACCGCGCCCCCGAGCACCATCATCCGGCCCGACTGCTGCGAGGAGTAATGCCCGAAGCGGGCACCGAACCCCCACGCCGCCGCGCCGGCCAACACGGCGACCACGCAGGCGAGCAGCACCCAGGTCATCAACCCGCCGATCAGCGACGTCAGTTGCGTCGTACCCGGCAGGTTCTTGTTCGGCTGAACACTGACAGCCAGCAGTCTCATCGTCGTCTCCTCACGTCGAAGCGGACGCGACGAAGACTCAGGAGGCTGCGTCCCCACGAACGTCCCCGTGCCCGAGACCCCGATCGATGGGGACGTTCGTGGGGACGCCCGACGCCTGTAGAGGACGGTGCAACTCGCTGGCGGCCATAACGAAAGGCAAGCGACGCCGGAAACCCGCTTCCGGTTATAGCCCTAGAACTGGCACTATCGCTCGGTCAACAGCAGATGCGCCGTCCGGGCAGCAGCGGAGCGCGGCAGTACCGCGCTTAGGCGATGATGTTGAACGCCGGTTCGTAGCCGCCGACGTGGCCGAGGTCTTCATACACGATGGTGGGTGCGACGCGATTCCACCGGTGGCCGAGCAGGAGCGCGAGTCCCATCGGCCCTGCCTGGAACAAGTGCACGCGTGGGTGCTGCCGGGCCCAGCGGCGGACCTCGTCGCGGATGCCGATTGCGAGTGCGCAAGCGTGCCCGGGCGACTGGACGAGGTTGTCCCGCGGCCCGTTTCCGAAAGAGAGCACGACCAGCCGATCCACGGGGATGTCCGCTTCTCGTAGGTAGTCAACGACTTCGTCGGTCGGGTCGGCTGCTACGGCGACTGCAACGGCTAGGTCGGCGCCTTGGCTGATGAGGGTCTCGCGAACTTCTGGGCGGGCGGGTGCGTCGTAGGCCGCGTCGGACGTCCACAGCTGCCCTCGCTGGACGACGGCGACGTCGGTGTTCGTCACCATCCGCAGGGCGGCGCCTACCGCGAACGCGGGCGCGAGCCGCAGGGTCCCGGTGATGGCGATGCTGCGGTCACCGTGGCAGGCGCTAGCCAGCGCGTCGATGTCGTCGTGCAGTTCCTGCCATGTCGAAGGTGGTCGCGGCTTGCGCTTGTCGAACGATGTCTCGCCATCGAACCGGTCGACCCAGTCGAGCGTGTGCCGCGCTTGCGCCGCAAGCGGGTCCTGCTGAAGCGTCGCGATAGACACGATCGTGCGCGCCGCGGCCGCACGCAGGTCGAGCTCGTCGACGGCGGCGGCGATGGCTTCTGCGGTGAGCGTGCGCGCGCCCGCGACAACCTGGCCCGCGATCCAGTCGGTCGCGAGGGAGAGCGCTTGGTCGTCGTCGCGAAGGCCGGCGAGGAGCATGGTCAGTTGGGCGAGATTTTCGACGTGCTGACGGTCGCGAGCCAAGTCGAATTCAAGGACGCGCAATAGTTGGAGGAGCTCCTCGTCGCCAACACCGGCGGCGTTAGCCCAGGCCATGCGGGCCTTGCCGAGTTTCGATCCAGGCCCACCGCCTTCACCACGAGGCACCAGCAGACGGGTGCGGGCGTCCCGCTTGCTGACCAGGTCGTCGTCGGGGTCGGGAGCGCGGTTGGTGACAAGCGCCAACTCAACCGGATCTCCGTCTGCGGTCAGCTTCTGCCACGCGCTGACGAGCTTCGCCAGGATGGAGGGACCGCCGGTCTGCGACGGGGCCGTCACGAAGGCGGTGTTGACCGGCGAGGTCGCGTCAACGGCGTACTTGACCTGCTTGTAGCTGTGCGGCGGGCGGAAGCGGTAGACGACGATGTCGTCGACGTTGCCGGCGTCATCGACCTCGACGCCGACAGCCACGGCGGGGTTCGGGGCGCCCGTTTGCTGGTCGCGCAGGAGGACGACGCATTCGAGCCAGGCGAGCAGCCACTGGTAGCGGTCACCCGCAATGCGTACGCCGGTCGGTGTAGGCGCTGGCTGCGGCGCCGTCACGGTGCCTCGACGAACTCTGGGGTCGCGCACATCTCGCGCGCGATGTCGAGTACGACGTCTGCGGTGAGCGGCTTATCAGGGAACACCGACAGGATCGCCGACGGGATGAGTCGCTGGGTGAGGTCGGAGTATGTGAAGCCGGGCCCGGAGCCGTTGGCGCCGGTGACCTTCACGAGTTCGGTGAGCGCCGAGCGCGGGATATCGATGCCGCGCAGCGACTCCTCGAGCACGGCCCGCCGTTGCCGGTCGTCGGGCCGGTCGAAGGTAAAGGTGGCTGCGGCCCGGCGAGACACGGCTGGGTCGAGCGCCTGCTCGCGGTTGGTGCACATGACTACGAGGACGGGAATCTTGGCACCGGCGAGGCTGTCAACGCCCGCGAGCAGGGCGTCGACGCCCGCGCGATCCTCGTGGTGCATCTGCCCCGCGGCACGCGACTGCGCGAGCGCATCGGCCTCGTCGACGACCAGGACGTGGACGGCGTTCGGGCGGGCGGTGCCGCGAGACTTGGTCCCGGCTGTGAGCAGGTGCGCGAAGGCGTCGCCGATGAGGGTGGTCATCTCACCGACGAGTCCGCTGCCGCGAGCCGTGAGCTTGAGCCGGTAGAGGTAGACGGGCAGGTCGAGCTCCTCGGCGAGGTCGCACCCGAACGACTCGGCGAGTGCAGTCTTACCGACACCGACGTCGCCGGCGAATACGAACAGGGGCGCGCGGTCAGCGACGAGCTCGAGGGCCGGAAGGTTGGACTGGTGGTGCTCATCGGCCCATTGCTGAAGTCGGTCCGGGTCGACGAGCAGGCGTGCCTCGCGGCGCAGCCGGTCCTTGATCGCGTCGAGTCCGACGAGCCGCCGGTAACGGTCGGCACGGACCGGCTCGGGGAGCTCGATCACGGGATGGAACAGGTCGTCGATGCTGCTCAACTGGCGCTCCGCTTGGGTTAGAGGGAGTGGAAGACGTCGCGGGTGACGCCCACGCCGTTACGGGCGTAGCCGACGCCGGAGGTGGTGGAGCCAGCGCCGGTGTTGGGTTCGTCGGCACCAGTGCGCGTGACCGGCAGGGTGGCCTCCACTTTCGCCTGCTCCGCGGCGGGGAGGAGCGAGTACTTCGTGCTCTTGATGAGGTAGGAGTAGAAGGGGTAGCCGGCAACGGCAAGCGCGGTCGGTAGCGAGCCGGGCCGGCTGTCCGTGAGGTAACCGCCGGTGGTCGCGGTGTAGCGCAGCCGCAGCTTCCATGTGTTGGCCGCGTGGTCCTTGAATCCGTAGTCGATCGTGTCGAGGTAGCCATCGCGGAGCAGGATGGCCACTTCCTCGGCGTACGCGTCGATGTCCTCGAGCGCTGGCCGGCCGTAGAGCGCGTTGAGCAGCCGCAGGTCCGTGCCGATCTTCGCGCCGACGTAGCGCGCCTCGGTGATCGTGAACGTCGCGTTCCGCGTCGTCGAGATGGTCATCAGGCTCCCTCGAAGCCGGGTCCGAAGATGTTCCGCCAGGCGTCGTTGGCGTCGCCTTTGGTCGGCGCCTGGGTCGCCCAGACAACGTCGTCGAGGGCCGCTGTTGCGGTCTTGACGAGGCGTGTGCGGTCGCTTTCGCTGTAGGTGCGGGCGACGTTGTTGGTCGGGTTGACCGGGTCCCAGATCTGGATCGGGTCGCTGGAGGTGGCAACGTCGCTGACGGGGTAGTAGTCATCGAACGCGACCGGCGTGGCGAGGCCGGTGTGGGCGATGTACGCCAGGATCTGCTCGAACGCGCGCGGGTAGTCCCGGACGGCGAGGGGCTCGCCGTTCCAGCCGGTGTCCCACAGATGAGCGACGATGAGCTCGAGGAGGAAACTCTTGCAGCGCAGCTGGCTGTCGTTGCGCTTGGCCTCGCGGATCCAGGCCTTCAGCAGGCGGATGAGCTCGCGGTAGTTCGGCCCTGCGGCGTTGCGGCGGGTCCGGATGAACGCGAGGTGCTGGGTGACGGAGGTGAGCACCCGGTCTCCCTGGCGGGTGACGAGGTAGCCGCGGTCGTCCGGGTCGCCCTCATAGAGCACGGGCGCGACGTCGATCTTGAGCCCGGTGCCGTGCATGGTGATCCCGACGGCGTGGTCGCTGATCACGAAGTCGTCGGCGTCCTTGGTCGCGCCGTAGACCTCCATGCACCGCTCCTTGAGCCACTGGAGCAGGCCGCTCTCCTCGGCAGCGACGCCGCCGACACTGCCGGCCCGGACGTATGCCGCAACGTCCGCATCGGAGCCTTCGCCCCGGCGGCGCCGGATAGCGGTGTGCTTGGCCGTGCTTCCTGAGCCGCGCAGCTTGACCAGGTCGTAGTCGGGGTGCGCCGCGATGAACGCTTCGAGGCGCGTCCGGAGATGGTTGACCTGCTCACGGCGCTTCTTCGCCTCGCCCGTGGGCACGTTCACCTTGTTGGTGGCGTGTAGCGCGAGCACGTCGTGCTTCACGTGTTGAGCCGGCATGGCGGTCCTTCCGACGGGTTCGACGTGTAGCAGGCCGCTCCGACGATCTGGGGAAGGACCGGCGCCGACTGCATGCTGCGCTAATAATCGTAGCATGATTTTCCGACGTAGACGCCACATGCACTTCGCCTGGATCTCCCGCAGGATGTGTGTCGGTGACGCGTCCCAGGCCGGCCATGCAGGACAGTGGGCCGACCAGCGACCGGAGGAATAAGAGATGGAGTCCCCGCGGCGGTTCGAGCCGACCAGGCTGCGGCTCGCTCGCGACCTTCAGCAGGCGAGCCAGAGTGAACTCGCCCGGGCCTCCGGGCTCACACCGGCCGCCATCAGCCAATTCGAGTCTGGATCGACGCGGCCCGGCGCGACAACCATCGACCGGTTCGCCGAGGTACTGCGCGTGCCCGCGGACTTCTTCTACATGCAGCCCGTCGACGCCCACGAGGGCTACTTCCGATCGCTGCGTCGTTCCCCGGTCTCGCACCGCCGTCGAGCCCGCGCCATCGCACACATCGCGCACGACGCTGTTGTCGCTGCTGGCCCGGGCGCGTTTCCGGCGTACGACGTCCCGGAACTCCCCGTCCACGACCTCCGGGCAGACCACACCCAGTTGGAGGAGATCGCCCACCGGACACGGTCAGCCATGCAAGTTCCGCGGGGTCCCGTCGCCGACGTGGTTGACCTTCTGGAGCGCCATGGGGTGGTCGTCATCCGACTGCCGCTGGACACCGCGGATGTTGACGCATTCTCACTTCCATTCGCCGACCATCCGGTCGTGATCCTCGGCAGTGACAAGGGCGACCGAGCCCGCTCGCGGTTCGACGCCGCGCACGAACTTGGTCACCTCGCCGCGCACCAGGAGCAGGCCTGGGGGCTCAAGGAGATCGAGCAACAGGCCCACATGTTCGCCGCAGCGTTCCTGATGCCCGCAAGCGACATCCATGACGAGCTGCCGACTTACGCGGACTGGCCAACCCTTTTTGACCTTAAGCGACGGTGGCAGGTATCGCTCGCGGCGCTGCTGATGCGAGCCCGCACTCTCGGGCGCCTGTCTCCCGAGGCATATCTGACCGCGGTCAAGGCGGCATCCGCACGCGGCTGGCGCCGGGCCGAGCCGGTGCCACTCGGCCGTCCCGAACAACCGAGCCGGTCACTAGCCCTGCTCGCGAGCCCAGAGTGCCGGGCTGCGATGGCGGCTCTGCCCGGCGCGGTCGTCGACTCGTTGGTCGACGCCTCCGCAGCCTGACTCAGAAGGCGCCGTCCAGAGCAGTGGCGGAAGGCGGCCGGGATTCGAACAGAACCGTCTACTACCGATCGGCCGACGTCACCTGACCGCCGATCCCCGTGCGTCCTCGTCGCATCCGTTCGTACAGGTCGCGGGTCTCGGCTTGCAGTTCGCTGTCGGGTTCGATGTCGTCCTCGATGGCGGTGCGCATCTCGGCTTTGAGGGTTTCGACGATGCTGGTGTGGCCGGCGGCTTCGGCGGTGATGATCGCGAGGCGGTGTAGGCGTTCCTCGTAGCGGCTGGCGTCAAGTCCGGCGCGGGCGGCGAGGTACGCGGCGTCGGGGTCGCCGTTGTCCAGTTCGCGTTCGGTGACGGTGATGGCGAGGTCGACGATCGCGGCTTCGACTTCGCTGTGGATGCCTTCGAGGTGTAGCCAGTCGGCGTAGTCGAGACCTTGGAACGGTCGGCCGCGGATGAGCTGCAGCGCTTCGCGCTGCTCGGCGGGGGTGCCGGCGGCGAGGGCGGTGAAGCGCTGCCAATCGGTGGTGACCTCGTCGGTGAGCCGCCAGATCGGTCCGTCGGTGATCGCGCCACCGACGAGTTGGCGGGCTTCGTGCATCCGGTTGCGCAGGGTCTTGCCCCCGACGGGTTTCTTCCACAGCACGGTGTCGAGGGTGTCGTGGTCGGCGCCGCGGCGGTGCAGGGCGAGGTAGGTGAGCAGGTTGAGGATCTGGCTGCGTTTCGGTGGTTCGACGCCCACGAGCTCGACCGGGCCGAGCAGGTTCAGCTGCCGGCTGGTCGCGGCGCGGTGGGGCGGCGCGTCGAGGAGGTGGTCGGGCAGCCCCGGGTCGCCGACCGGCACCTCGTGGGCGGTGGAGGTGTGGGCGATCAGGTCTGCGGCCGTGGGCTTGTCCGGGTCGGGAAGTGTCACGGTGAGCGGGCGGTCGAGGCCGGGGATCGTGAGCTGGTCACCGTCGAGCGTCCACACGGTGGTCGCGGCGTGGGCGCCGGTGAGGATCGCGTAGACGCTCGTCGCGGGGTCGGCAGCAACGCGAACGAGGTCGTCGATCGGGTCAGTCGCCGGCCAGCCGAGATAGAGGTGGACCGGGGTGGTGCACCAGCCGGGTTCCTCCGCACCGGACGCCGCGAGCGGTATCGCGGAGGGGAGCGTCGGCGGGCCGTCGACGACGGTGACGTGCTCGGTGGCGGCGAGCTGGTCACGCATGGCCGCCGGCACAGTGAGGAAGACCCGCCCGGACCAGGGTGCGGCGAGCAGCGCCTCGCCGAGCACGGTCAGGTACCGGCTGACGGCGTCGGGATCACCGGCGATGCTCACCGGCGCGCCATGGGCCAGGGGGACGAGTACCTCGCCGTCGCCGCTGCACCCGACCGGGGTGAGGGTCGGGACGGGCTCGTCGACGGAGTCGACCGCGAAGCTGAACCCGGTGTCGGCGGCGGGGAGCCGCCAACCGCCGGGGATCGCGACGAACGGCGGCGGTGGCGGTGGGAGGTCGGGACCTGGCGGCTGGAGGTGCAGGTCGACGGCGCCGTCGTCGTGGGCGGTGACCGCTTTGATCTCCACGGTCGCCGGCGAGGTCGCGGTCAGGGCGGTGGCGAGCTCGACGGCTGCCACGGCGGGGTGAGCCGCGCGGGCGGCATGGCGAAGGTCGGCTTCGACTCGGCGCAACGGTTCGGGTGGTGGCAGGGGCCGGTGGCCGATCCGGCGACGGCGTTGCGCGATCCGACGGGCGCGGTCCAGTGCCGCGACGGCAGCGGCGGCGGCGAGCCCGATCCCGAGGGGGACGACCGGCAACCGGTGTCCGGGGTCGTGATGCTGGTCGTGCTGGTTGGTGGCGCCGCCGCCGTTCGACGCGGCGGATCGGGAGGGGTGGCCACTGGCTGGAGGCGTGGGCTCGGTGACGCCGGTTGGTGTCGGGTCCGGCCTCGGGGTACGGACGGTGGCGAGTGGTGTGTCACTGTCCGAGGGCCTGGTCGGGTGGTCATGGGGTAGGGCTGTGCCTGCCGTTGGGGGTGGGGTTGGCCGGCCGTCGGTTGCCTGGGAGGACGGCACGGTGAGCGTCCAGCCGGGGTAGATCAGGCCGGGATCGGTGAACCTCCTCCCGTCCGGCTCGGTGCGGTCGGCGTTGATCTTCCACAGTTGCTGCCAGTCGTCGAGACTGTGCCGCTCGGCGATGCTCGACAGAGTGTCGCCCTCCCCGACGGTGACCGTCGTCGGTGATCTGTCGTCCTCGTGGTGGCTCGGGTCGACGACGTCTGCGGGTGGGATGAGGATGGTCCAGCCCGAGTGGAGTTGGCGTGGGGTGTCCATGACGGTGCCGTCGCGGTGGGTGCGGCCTTGGTTGAGGTGCCAGATCTCACGCCATCGGGTTCCGTCGCCGAAGTAGTGCTCGGCGAGGGCCCAGTAGCTGCGCATCCCGCCGATGTCCGGGATCACGTAGCTGCGTTCACGATGGTCCTGACCGGCTGCGGAGGGACGGTGCGCGTGATGGTGCGCCGGTGAGGCGGTCAGGGTGGTCCACGCGGTGTCGGTGACGCGGGTGATCTGCACTGCGTGGACGTGCGCGGGTGCCGCGGCGCCGACTGTGTTCTGCGCGCCCAGCAGGAGCAGGATCGCGCTGATCAGGCTGCGGGCGAGGTCCTGTTGGCTGCCGAGCAGCGGGAGGTGGATCTCCCGGACGGGGCGGTGGGTGATCCGCGCGCGGACCGCCAGCACAACTTCCAAGACGGCGGGTACGGCGAAGGACAGCCACCCGATCCAGAAGACGGCGGCGAGGATGGCGATGACGTTGGTGTCGGAGAGCTGACCGGAGCTCAGTGAGGGCCAGGAGTGCAGCGGGTCGCCGACCGTGTCGGCCAGGGCGAGCGGCAGCCCGATCGTGGCCGCACAGAGCAGGACTGCGGACAGCACACCACGTACGCGCAGGGAGGTGAGGCTCGTCACGTGTCAGCCTCCTTCCGGTTCGGTCGCGGTGCCGACGACCGAGGTGGCGCTGGCGGTGGCGGTCTGGGAGATGTCGCTCAGCCCTACCGCGGAGAGGATCACGGTGTGGCGGCGAAGGTGGGCGATGACGGTGACGGTGGCACCGTGAACGGTGACCTGTCCGGTGGCGCCGCCGTCGGTCAGGACGGCGTCCGCGGCTGAGGTGGCGGCGCTCGGGTCGGCCTGCAACTGCCCTGGGGCGTCGCGCAGAGAGATGGGGGTCAGCGCGGTGGCGCCGGCCCGGGCGGCCTGGGTGGCGAGGTCGGCGGCACGCTCGCGGGTGGCGAGTGCGGCGCCACCGTCGATGACGAGCCCAGCCATGACGAGCGCACCGAGGGTGGTGATCGCGAAGTAGAGCGCGATCGAGCCGCGGTCGATGTCCTCCCCGTCAAGGTGTCGGCGCAGACGTGTGTTCATGGCGTGCTCGCCGCGGTGAGTTGCCGGTAGGGCTCGAGGGGTGAGGTTGCGCTGGCGGCGAGGTGCACGTGGCCGGGGACCCCGGACAGGGTGAGACCGGACAGGTCAGCGCTGCACGACAAATGCGCGGTGACCTCGCCGCCGGGACGGAAGCGGGAGGTGTCGACGCTGACCTGCATGCCGGCACACGACAGCCCGCCGTCGGTCAGGATCTGAGTCGCGGCATCGATCGCGGCTGACTGCGCCTGGCCCGGTGAGGTGGACAGGGAGGCGGCGCGGGCGGCGGAGGCGGCGGCGGAGTCGACGAGCTCCCGGCCACGTTCGACCCGGCCGAACGCGACGACAAGCAGCAGCATGACGATCACGAACGGCAGCAGGATCGCGAGTTCCAGCGCGGCGAAACCGCCAAGCTCGGTGTCGTGGGTCCGGCCGGCGCGGGGTGCTTGCCGCTGCCTCATGGTGCGTCCACGTAGGTTTCGACCGGGCCGCTGGCGGTCTCGGTCACGGTGAAGTGACCGAACGGGATCACCGAGGCGACCGTCGCGGTGACGGTCACGGTGGCGGTTCGGGCGTTGCGGGTGACGGTGACCTGTGGGTCCGGGAGGCTGTGCGGGGCGACCTGGCTCAGGTAGCTGATGGTGTCGGCGTGGCCTTGCGCGGCGCTGGCCTGGTACTGCTCCGCGGTGCGCAGACCTTCCTGCGCGGCGGCTTCGGTGACGCTGCGGGCGTGCCAGACGACCGCCCACTGCACGATAAGCATGATGAGGAAGAAGATGAGCGGCAGGACGATCGCGGCCTCGAGCACCGAGTAGCCGGCGTCAGCGTCGCAGCAACGCGGACGTCTGGGTCGGCTGGTGGTGCTCATGGCCGGTGCTACTGGGTCTGGGTGTTGTTCGCGGTGCTCTTCGCCTTGGTGACGATGATCGCGACGATCGCGATCGCCGCCGCGGCGAGCAGCGCAGTCATCACGACCCAGATCAGGATCCCGTCGCCGCGTTCGGGGTCGCCGCCGAGCTCACGCTGCCGCCGGTGAAGGGTGGTGAGGTGGGCGCGCGTCCAGTAGTAGATGAGCTGGATCTCGGTCATCGTGCGGGCTCCTTCGTGGGCCGAGGGCGGACGTGGTCAGATGTGGAGGAAGTTGGTGACGGCGGGGTAGCCGACGAACACGGCGAACCCGACGCCGAGCAGGATCTGGGCGAGCAGCATCGACTGGTCGCGTTTGCCGGCGGTGCCTTCGGCGTCGGCGAGTTCGGCGGCGCGGATCGACGCTGCGCGGGCGGACAGGGTGTCGCGGACCTGCGCGCCGTCGTGGGCGACGAGCTGGATGAGGGTGCCGAGCTCGACGAGGTCGGCAGCGCCGATGCGTTCACCGAGCCCGCCGAGCGCGGTCCACGGGTCGATCCCGGCGCGGGCGGCGTGGGTGATGGTGGCGCGGATGAGCTGCAGCGGCCAGCCGTCACCGATCCGGGCGGCGTCGGGAAGGGCCTGTTCGGCGGCGGCGCGGCCGGACATCTGTAGCGACACCCAGTCGAGGTAGGCGCCGAGCGCGCGGGTGAACTCCGCGCGACGGCGACGGGCGGCGGTGCGGGCGTCGAGGTCGGGAACCATGAAGAACACTCCGGCGAGCGCGACGGCGACGACTAGCCATCCGACCGCGGGAACCGACAGCCCGAAACTCGAACCCGCAGCGAGGATGACAAGCCCGAACAGGAACCCGAACGTGGCGAGCGCGGCCTTGCGGCCCATGGTCGCGTCGAAGGACTGCCCGGTCAGGGTGAGGTCTTGGCGCAGCGTGCTGCACCGGACACCGCGGCGGCGCAGCTGGTCGGACAGCCAGCCGCCGACCCGCTCCTCGACACCATCCCGCCGGTCGACGGCGACCTCGGCGTGGGTGTGGCGGTGGGCTTCGTCGATCCGGGCGAGCGCGACCAGCGGGTCGATCCTGGGTGGGCGCAGCAGCACGAGCAGCGCGAACAGCGACGCTCCCATCGCCGCTCCGATCAGCGGCAGCGCGGTCACCGGGACACTCCGGCATGACGGCCCGCCGGCGCGTGCTGCGGACCCGCCGCGGACGCCGGACGGCCCAGGCCGGTGAGCTGATGGACGATCCGCAGGTTCGTCTCGGCGGATCGCGGGTCGGTCGCGGCGGTAAGGAACGGGGTTGCCGGCTCGCCACCGGCGAGACGCCGCAGCCAGACAAACGACGCCGCGAACAGCCCAACGACAACCGTGAGCGCGACCTGCCCGCCGAGTGAAGAGTACGGCGCGACGTAGCTGCGGGAGAAGGTGGCGAGCAGGACCGCGAACGCGACGGTGATCGCGACGACGAGCTGGACGCTGCGCCGCATGCTCGCCCGTCCGGCGGTGATCCGCCGGCGCTGGTCGAGTTCGTCCCGGCCGGATCGGGCCAGCGCGCCGAGCACGACGGCGAGCCCGCTGCCCCGCTGGCGGGTGTTGAGCACGAGCGCTCCGATCACCTTGTCCGCGCTGGCGTCGTCGAGTTCGGCGGACAGCGCGAGCAGCGCCGCGTCCAGCGGCACCCTGGCGCGTAGCCGGCCGACGAGCCGGATCAGCGCGGGCCGGATCGGGCCGGCGGCATGGGTGGCGGTGGCAGGAATCGCCTGTTCGAGGCTGGCCCGGGCAGTGACGGTGTCGCGCAGCGCCTCGGTCCACATCACGAGCGCTTCGAGCCGGTCGATCTGCGCACGTTCGGCGCGTGCGCCGCCGAACATCACCGGCCACGCGAGGACCAGCGCGGCGATCCCGACCGCGGCGACCGGCCAGCGGGTGACCAGCAAGATGACGACCCCGGCGATGATCCCGGCGCCGAACCGGCCGCTGGTCGCCGGGGACCGCAACGAGACGACGATCGCGACCGCGCGGCCGGGTGGCCGCGGCCCCGGCGTACCGCCACGGAGCGCGTAGGCGAGCATCGCGACGGCCGCACCGAACC
Source organism: Mycobacteriales bacterium (assembly GCA_035547035.1). Lineage (GTDB taxonomy): Bacteria > Actinomycetota > Actinomycetes > JAFAQI01 > JAFAQI01 > DASZTV01. The sequence goes on from DASZVL010000006.1 coordinate 49,010, forward strand.
CGGCGGCGATCAGCGCCGCGACCACCGCGTCGAGACTCGGGCGCACTCAGACCGCCGCCTCGACGTACCAGCTGGTGTCGGTGTAGCCGGCGGATTCCAACCGGGCGCGGTGCTCCGTGGTCAGTGCGTACTCGCTGCGCGTCGCCCGCCCGTCCATCGCCGACGGCGCGAAGGTTTCGCTGGTCACGGCCCGGTCGCCGTCGAACCCGGCGACCTCCCGGATCTCGGTGACACATCGCGCCCCGCCGACGAGCGGGTTCTTCGCGATGAACACCACGAAGTCCAGGGCACCGGCGATCAGCGAGTGAGTGACCGAGAACTCCAACCCGTCGGACTGCGCGGCGTAGGAGGCGATGCGGTCCAGCACCGCGAGACTGCTCCGGGCGTGGATCGTGGACAGTGACCCGTCGTTGCCCTGGCTCATCGCGTTGAGCATGGTGACGATCTCCGGGCCGAGGACCTCCCCGACGATCACCCGGGACGGGTCCGCACGCAGCGACCGTTGCACCAGCGCCGACATGCTGATGCCGCCGCGGCCCTCGGCGTCGGGCAGCACCATCTCCCACTCGACCACGTTGGGGTGCAGGTCCGGGTGGCGGCGCAGTCCGAGTTCGAGGGCGCGTTCGACCGTGATCAGCCGCTCGGCCGGGTCGATCACATTGACCAGCGCCCGCAGCAGGGTCGTCTTCCCGGCGTCGGTCGCTCCGGCGATCATCAGGTTGCACCGCGACTGAACGGCGGCCTGCAAGAACCGGGCGGCGTGCTCGCTCACCGTGCCGAGCTCCACTAGGGTCGGGAGGAACATCTGCGGGAACCGGTTGCGACGGATCGAGACCGCCGGCCGCTCTCCTGCGCCCATCACCGCCGACAGCCGCGACCCGTCCGCCAACCGCAGGTCGAGTTCCGGGGTGGCCGGCGTCCACGGTCGCGGGTTGATCCCGGCGTGCGCCGCCTGGCTCTGGATGATCGCGACCAGGTCCTCATCGGTCGCCGCGATCGGACGGTGCTGCACCGCGACGGGGTCCCCGGCGTAGGTGACCCACACCTCGTCGCAGCCGTTGATGTTGATGTTCTCCACGGCCTGGTCGTCGAGCAGCTCCTGCAGCTCACCAGCGCCGAACATCGCGGCGTGTACGGCCGCGGCCAGCCGCTGGTCGTGGCCGCGGTCGACAGGCAGCTCGCCGCCGTCGTGAACGGTCTGCTCGAGGTGGTCGGCGATCACCCGGTCGATCAACGCCAGCGCGAGCTGATGTTCGTCCTCGCCGGCCAGCCGCGGTTCGCCCCGACGTTCCCGGAGCTGATGTTCCACGGTCAGCATCTCCGCGACCCGCGCCTGCAGGCCCCGCACCAGCGCCGGGTCGACGGTGGCGGCGGTCCGGTCGGGGGTAGTCACGGGCGGCTCCCGATGGCGCTGGGCGCTCGGGGTGCCGAGAGGTCAATCCGGGAGGGCACTGGGTCGGTCAACTCCGGCCAGCTCGCCTGCAGCCTGCCGGCGATGTCACGGCCCGCCGCGAGCAGCCCTGAACGGGACCGGCGTCGGATGGACGTCCCCGCGTGCAACGCCGCGACCCCGGCAGGATCCTCGGGCAGCACGCCGAGTACCACCACGGGTGAGCCCACCGACGCGAGCAGCTTGCCGACCCTTGCCTCGGCCGCGTGCGCGTCACGGCGGTCGGCGCGCACCACCACCGCGAGCGGCGAGCGGAGCCGGTGCGGCCCACCGAGCGCGCCACCGAGGTCCTCGACCCGGTCCCGCAGATGCCCGAGGCTGGCCGTGTCGGCGCGGGACACCACCACGGTGACGGTCGCGGCCCGCGCGACCGGTAGCACCGGGCTGGCCGCGTGTAGCCGGCCGAGATCCGCGAAGACCATCTCCGACGCCGAGGCGAAGACCTCGGTCACAGCCGGAAGGTGAGCCGCGATCCGGGTGAACCGGGCTGCGGAAGACTCCCCGACCAACAACGGGACCCCGCCCGCGGTGGGCTGCGTATAGATATGGAGAGGATGGCCGGGCGCGCCGGGGCGGCTGTCGACCGCGAGCGTCGTGATCGTCGGTGAGGCCGCCAGCGGCTGCCCGTCCAACGAGGACACCCGGTACGGCAGGTCCGCGCCCGCCGGGTCGAGCTCCGCCACGACCCTGTCTGTCGGCCAGGTCGCGCCGAGTAGCAGCGCCAGGGTAGTCGCGCCCGGCGAACCCTTGTCCGAACCGACCGCGGCGATCACGACCCGGACCCTGCCTGCTGCACGAGCGCGACCAGACCAGCGTCGCTCGCCGCGGTGATCGAGTAGGCCGCGGCCTTCGGCGCCTCCAGTGTCAGCAGCGTGCCACCCTCGACCGCCGGGTTCGCCCGGACGTCGAACACGGTCGCGGTCGCCAGCACCGGAGACGAAACCGATGAGGGCGAGGAGGTTTTCGCCGGCAGCTGCAGCACCGCCACGACGTCGCCGGGCGCCAGACCGGAGGAGGGAATCTGTCCGGGTGCCTCTGCGACACCGACCAGCACGTCACTCGTGGGCAGCGGGCTGCCCGTCGCGATCATCGCGAGCTGCACCGGGGTGCGAGGAAGGATCTCCACCGCCGCCCGGTGCCCGACCACCTCCGAGAGGTGGTCCGCTGCGACCGCGGTGATCCCGCCGGCGACCGGCTCGCTCGTCACGTCGGCGCTGGTGATCACATGACCGGCCGGGATCTCACGCGCCGCGACCAGAATGGACACCTTGCCGCCGGCCTGTGCGTAGAACCAGTAACCCAACACCGCGAACCCGACGATCAGCACCACCGCCAGCGCGACGTACCCGCGCGGTCTGTTCGACGTCGGGAGCGGGGTCGACAACGTCGCCGAGGAGCGGTGACCGTTCGCGCTCGGCGATGACATCGGGACCGTGCGTGTACTTGGACTTGTCATCGCGTCACCACCGACTCGACTTGCAGCACCATCAACTCACCCGACCGTGAGGTCGTCAGATCCGGCAGCGTCCCGGCCTCGCCATCACTCGCCCGCCACGTCACCGCCCAACGGATCGACTGGGTCGAGGTGACCGGCTGGCTGGTCGCCGACCGGTAGCGGTAACCACAACCACCGTCGGTCGGCCGCCCGTCACCGTCCGCCGACGTCCACGCCCTGCCCGGACCCGGACACGACACGGCCACGGAGCTGTCACCGGGGTCGAAGGTCAACGACGTCGGCGTCACGGTCACCGTCGCCGACACCCCACCAGCCCGCGCCGTCGCGGTACGTGTCCTCCACGACGCGGGATCGGTCCAGAACCAGGTCCACAGGTTCACATACGTGAACGGGTAACCGTGGAACTCCTTCGACTGGTCCGGCGACCGGTTGCCCGACGGCTGCGGCAACCGCAAGGTCTTCTCGGCCTGCAGGGCAAGCGTGCGGGGATCCGGACCCGCTGGCGGGTTCGCCAACCAGATCTCCCCGACGCCTGTGGTCCGAGGGGGCCATGTCGTGCAGTCGTAGATGGCGCCCGTCGTGTGTCCCTGCCACAACGGATCTGAATGCGGCGGCTGCGGCGACGCCAACTGCAGATAGCACCCCATTCCCGCGTCCCAGGTTCCCAGCGGGCTAGTACACGGGACTGTGCGGCCATCGGCGACGCAGCGCTGACGTCCTGAGCCGCCTCCCGAGGTCGGAGGATGGCCGCCTTGGCCCGGCGATCCAACTGTCACCACGCAGACTCCAGTGATGCTGTGGTGATGACACGACACCGGAGGACCTTGCTTCGCGAAGGCTGAAGTCGCCGTTCCCATTAGCAGTGACGCGGTGGCTAGGGCCACCATGAGCGACCTCAGACAGCGCATTGGTTGACCTCTCGGTCGGTCACTTTGCTGACGAGCCAGCCCGAGGCGGTCGGATAGCTGCGGTTAATGAGGGTCAGGTGGGTCAGGAAGTACGGCTTCCGTGACTTCGGAACGATCGAGTGGCCTCTCTGGTCGATTGCGTGCACATCTGCGACATTCAGGCACAGGGTTACGCGGGCAGTCGGCAATGCGCCATGGCGTCCAGCTTGAGCAAGCAGGCTTAGTCGATCGACTCGCATTCCGGTAACCCGGCTATGCCCGGTTACCCGATCGCGCGCCTCACGGAGCCGGTTGATCGACCCGGTCTCGTCGGCGAGATCTGGCGCGGTCGATACAGAGCTCAGCAGCGTAAGCGATGACTTCCGGTGTGTAGATACCTCGTCGAGCACCTGCTCGTACCTGCGGACTTGCGCCGCGACGTCTGCTTCGGCGCGCTGTCTGGGCGTGTTGTCACGAGGCGCCTTTGAAGGTGACGACACGGCCGTCGACGATGTTGTTGCGACCGGACCGGTCTGGGCGTTGACGTGACTACCGCCGCACGCCGAAGCAGCGAAGACAACAGTTAGCGCGGCCGAGGCAGCGCGTACCGAGGGTGGCCGCCGTGAACGAAGGCGCCGCGGCTGTTTCAGACCGTGATCGGTCGCCGGCGGGCGGGTCGGGGACCCGGGGATGGCCGGCGACATGGTCACCGTCCTCGAGTTCGGACTTGTCTGGTTGATCATGCTTTTCCCACCTTCGCGCAACTTGAACCACGCGGCGTGGCCACTCCAGGCAATGTCATTAGTCGGACACCGGTTCAACCCGATACCTCGTTTCTGTGGATGAAGGCACACGATCCAAAGGTTGGTGATGAGCGTCCCCACGAACGTCCCCACTGACCGGTCGCGATGTCGTGGGGACGTTCGTGGGGACGCTGCCGTGACACGTTTTCGCGCATGAGTGCGCAGATCGATCCGGACTACGCGACGATCGGCGGGTTGCTGCTGGCTCCCGAGTTGTACGAGCGCGTCGCGGGCTGGTTACGTCCCGAGGATTTCGCCCGGCCGGTCTGCGGGGAGGTGTTCGAGCTGATCGGCGACATGCGGATGCGCGGCATGCCGGTGGACCCGGTAACGACCCTCGGGTCGCTGCGGGAACGCGGCCGGGTGCGTGCCGACGGCTATCCGGCGAACGAGTTGATCGCGATGGTCGAAGCGGTGCCGGTCCCGACGTCGACGCCGCACTATGCCCAGTTGGTGCTGGCGGCGGCGGTGTTCCGCCGGATCGACGAGGCCGGCACCCGGCTGCGGCAGATCGGCCGGCACGCCCGCGGCACACCGGATGAGGCGTTCGAGCTGCTCGCGCAGTCCTGGCAGAACGTCGCCGCGGTTCGGCAACGCTGGCAGCTTGCGTCTGGACCGACGTTGGACCCCGACGCGATGGGTGAACGCGTGATGCTGCATCGCGGCTTGGAGTCGCGATCTGCTGGCAGGGCTGAGATCGGCGAGCGCGGGCGCGAGGTGTCCTGATCGGCTGCGCAGACCGCTTGGTGTTCGGGTAGTCGCGGCTCGGTTCAGGTGTTGTGGATCTCGGCGAGCCACCGGCGCGCGTCGCTGACTTCAGTGTCGGTGGGTGATCCCGAGCGTGGCAGTCCGGTGCTGACCGGATGCGCGGTCGATGCTCCGAGCGTGCCGGGGCCGACGATCTGGTGATGGGCGACCAGCACCTGACCGGCGCCTGTCACTGCGAACAGCCGAGCGGTGTCGTCGTCGCGCGCCGCGAGCGCGGCTTCGAACGTTGCGTACCGGCCGAGGCGGATACCGGCCCTCGGGTCGGCGGCCGGGTCCGCGACCCGGTACAGGGTGTAGCTCATTGGCGTCTCCTTATCTCTAGGGCACTGTCCGCCCGTACGACGTTTGCTGTGAACGGCTGCCGGTGAGGTTGTGGACTACCGGCGTCGAATCCGGCCCTCGTTGGGGTGCTCTTGGTGGTAGCGGTGCAGGAAGTCGCGGTCGTAGGCGTTGCGCAGCAGCAGGTCGAAGGCGTCCGGCGGGCTGGGCATCGTCCGGATCGCGACCGCGCACGCGCCGGCCCAGGCGTGGGTGTAGGTCTGCAGCGCTTCCCGGTCATGGACCCGCACGGTCAGCCAGTCGGTGGTGACGGTGGCGAACGGCTGTCCCGGGTGCGGCGGGGAGACGTCCCACCGTTGCGGGCCCTCGGCGACGACGTCGGCGGCCGGCCACGCGGCACCTTTCGGCGGGGTCGCCGGTGAGCGCGGGTCGGCGACGGTCGCCGGCAGCAGGTGCGCGGAGCTCGCCTGGGCCTGCGCCCAGGCGGCGGCGATCGAGCTGATCGCGGCGCCGTCGAGGCAGTACACGACCATCGGCCCGGTACGGACCGCGAGATGCACCTGTGGTCCGCCGCCGAAGCGGCGGGGCCGGACCCGCACCGTGTCCATGTGTCGGGCGTCGATGACCAGTTGCATCGCCCACGGCTGCTCCATCCGGTGACGGTCACGGTCGGGTGTCCCCATGAACGTCCCCACGGCCGGCGCGGAAGCTCGTGGGGACGTTCGTGGGGACGCCTTGTGGCTGTGCTGGTCGGTCGTCCCGGGTCATGTCACGGACAGGAGCACTCGTCATGAACCTCGCGCAGATCACGATCGTCGGGAATCTCGCCGGTGAGCCGGAGTCGCGGACGTTGGCCGATGGCCGCCTCCGGACCCGGTTCCGGGTCGCGGCCTCGAGTCGGACGCTGGATCCGCGGACCGGACGATGGCGGGACGGGGAGACAACGTTCCTCGCCGTGGTTGCCTGGCGCGGGTTGGCCGCTGCCGCGGCCGGGTTGCACCGCGGTGCCCGGGTCGTGGTGGTCGGCCACCTCCGTCAGTACGACTATGCCCGGGACGGCCAACGCGAGACCGGGTACGAGGTGCAGGCTCAGGAGATCGCCCTCGGACTACCCCGCCGGCGCACCCCCGAGCCCGATCCGGGCGGGCAGGTCGCGGTCGGCGCCTCGAGCTGATCGGTCTTGACCGGCCTGGTTTTGGTGCCCGGCACGTCCTGCCCAGCCGCGGCAGCCTACGGGCGCGCGGCCTACACGCAACCGGCCTTCACACCGCCGCTCCGAACCATCTTGCGTTCGCTGCGCTCCGCAAGATCGTTCTCGCGCCGGCCGGCCGGTGTGCGCTCCGGCCGCTTCTCCGCCCGTCTGGCCCCCGCGCCGGCAGGACGGTTCACCGGCCACCCCACCGAGGGGCGGCCCCGGACCTGACGGCAGGAAGGAGCCGGCCATGACGGCCAGCACCACCACCAGTCCCGGTTTCGTCGAGCTCGACCCGCGCAGCCTCGCCGCTCACCCCGGCAACATCCGCGACGACTTCGGCGACCTCACCGAGCTCACCGCATCGATCAAGTCGGTCGGCGTCCTCGAGCCGGTGATCATCACCCCGGTCGTCGCCGACGACGAGAACAGCAAGAACGCGAAGAAGGCAACGGCGTACCGGATCCTCGCCGGACACCGGCGGGTCGCCGCCGCGATCAAGGCGAACGCGACCACCGTGCCGTGCATGGTGCGGGTCGACCTCGACAGCGACGTCGACTCGGTCACGACGATGATCGTGGAGAACGTGCACCGCGCCGACCTGACGCCCACGGAGGAGGCAGCGGCATACGCGCAACTCGCTGCGTTCGACCTGTCCCCGACGCAGATCGCGGAGCGGACCGGCCGCAAGACCAAGACGGTGCGGGACGCGCTCAAGCTGCATCGGCTGCCGGACACGGTGCGGCAGCCGGTTGCGGACGGGGCGATCACCCTAGAGCAAGCAGCGGAGATCGCGAAGTTCGCCGACGACGAGAAGGCGCACGCCCGGCTGATGAAGGCCGCCGGGTCCGGCTACGGCCTGTCGTACGCGATCGCGGAGGAGAAGCACCGTCGTGACCGCAACGCCCGCAAGGCGAAGAACAAGGCCGCGCTGGTCAAGGCTGGGGTGAAGGTGATCGGCAAGCCCAAGGGCTACCCGTACGACGGGCCGGTCGCCCCGGTTAGCGGGATCTGCCTCGCGGACGGCGCCACTCGATACACCGTCGAAACCCACGCCGACTGCCCCGCCCACGCCGCCTTCTTGGACGCGGGCACCGGCGAGCCGATCTACGTGTGCACCGACCCGGACGGTCACGGGCATGTGCGGATCACCGCCACCCGCTACGTCAGCCCCGAGGAAGCGGCGCGACGGGAGGCCGAGGAAACAGCGCAGGCCGAGCGGACCGAGGCGCTGATGGTCGCCGGACAGGTGCGCGGAGAGTTTGTTCGCACCCTGGTTGCCACGACCAAGCAACCCACGAGCCTGACCGCGACCGCGTTGCTGATCCTGTTCGGGTACGCCGACGACCTGGCCCGCAACCACGCGCATCTCGTCGCCGACCTGCTCGGCGTCAACCCCAACGTCGAGTCCATCGGCAGGGCCTACTCGGACAAGATCGTCAACGTCAGCCCCGCGAAGGCCTGCCAGCACCTGCTCGCTCACGCCGCCGCGATCGCCGAGACCAACCTCGCCCGGCTCGCCGCCGGACGGACCTGGGGCTATCGGCCCGCGTTGACCGTCATCTGGCTCGACCTGCTCGAATCCCACGGATACCAGCCGAGCGAGATCGAGCGTGCTGCGCGAGATGAGGCGGTCAGGGATCGGGACGCGGAGCAGGCAGAGCAGGCTGACCTCGGCAAGGACGAGCAGGACGAGCCCGTCGCGCCGAACGGGGACGGCGGAACCGAGCCGGTCGGCACTGACAAGGACGCGGACTGACCGATATAGGAGCAGCGTTCGGGAGGGGCCGCAATCCAGCGGTCCCTCCCCGACACATGTTTACCGACCGAGCGCGCGGCCGTGATCCGGTCCGTCACGCAGCCAGCGGTCAAGACAGGCGCGGGCGGTGTCGTCGGCCTGGGTGAGCGCGAGCCGCTGGCTGCCCCTCGTCTCCAGCCTGGCGACCACGGCGGCGCGGGTCAGCTCGACCCGTTCGGTGTCGCTGATCGTGTCGTCCGCTGGACGGTCGATCTCGGCGTCGACCTCCGGCACCAACGCCTCCAATGTCCCGTAGAGGTGGTTCGCAGCGCGGCCACGGCTCATCGCGACGTACCCGGACTCGCGGGTCAACGTGCCGGACGCGTACAGCAGCGCGACGTCGACGGTGATCCCCTGAGCCTTGTGAACGGTCAGCGCGTAGCCGTAGGTGAGCACCCCCGCCTCGAGCAGGTGTCGCGGGACCTGCACCGGGCCGGTCTCGGTGTCGACCGTCACCCCGTCACGGCCGACGCGGCTGACCCGGCCGCGACTGCCGTTGATCAGGTCCAGCGGATAGTCGTTGCGGGTGATCACCGCCTCGTCCCCGACCCGCCAGTCGATGCGCTGCCCGTCGACCCGCACGATCAGCGGACGTCGGCCGAGCCGACCGTCAGCCGTCAGGGCGCGGCGGGCCAGCGTGTTCAGTTTGCGTGCGTCGGCGCGTCGGCTGGCCAGCATCACTACCGAGCCGCCCGCCTCCCGTGCCGCCAGGTAGTCCGCGACGATCGCGGTCTTCGCGGCGGCGCCGTCCTCGTGCAGATGCACCCGGCCCGCACCGTCGTAGGTATCCAACGCGGTGAGCACGTCACCGTCACGGAGCAGCGCGAGCGCGTCGCGTTCCCACAGCTCGCGTTGACGCAGGTTCCCGGACAGCCGGGTGCACGGCAGGGCGCGGGTGTAGGCGGCGAAGAGACCGCCGGCATCGATCTCCGCGAGCTGGGCCGGGTCACCGACCAGCACCAGCTTGACCTGCGCTGCCTTGGTGGTCGCGTCGAGCCAGGCCAGGTCACGGGTCCCGACCATGCCCGCCTCGTCGACGATCAGCACCCCGCCCGCCGCAGGCAGACCACGCGCCGGGTCGCCGTTGCGAATCGCGCGGGTCAGCCGGGTCAACGACTGCGACGGGATCCCGGTGCCGGTCTGCAGGGTGCGGGCGGCGATCGCCGCCAGCGCCGCGCCCTGCACCTCGACCCCGGCCTGCTGCCACGCCGCGTGCGCGACCCGCAGCGCGGCGGTCTTCCCGGCACCGGCCGGGCCGACCACCACCTCGACACCCGCACCGGAAGTCAGCATCCGGCGGACCGCCGCGTCCTGGTCGCCTGAAAGTCCTGTGCCTGCCACAGCTCGTTCGACCGTTCCCTCCGGCACGACCGCGACCTGTTCGTCGGAGCGTTCGACCGCGCTGCGCAGGGCGCTGGCCTCAGTGGCGAGCAGGTCGGCGGTGCTGTACCGACGTGCCTCGACCGGGGCGTCACCGATCAGCGGCACCACCTGCTCGTCGCGGACCAGATGGGTCGCGACATCGCGCAGATCCCGCACGCTGACCTGCGCGCCAGCCGGGACGGTCTCACACACCGCACGCAGCAGACCTCGCCGGTCGAAAGTGGACGCCCGGGCGGTCACTCCACGCTCACCGAACACCCGGGCAGTCACGGCATCGAGGTCGACGCCGATCACCGGCCCCGCGGCGAGCAACACGTCCGAGAGGACCCGACGAAGGTGGAAGCCGGCGGCGTGCGCCTGCTCCCGCCACCGGCGACGCAACTCAGGTTCTGACCGCTGACCCTTCGCGGGTCGGGTGGCCAGGGCCGCGACCTGTGCGGCGCGGGGACCGCTCTGACCGTGCGCCGCGAGGTGCTCCTCGATCTCACGGCGACGCGTCGAGAACTCATGGCGCAGCCCGGCCGGCACGCCGTCGATCTCCGCCACCCCGCGCCGAACCGGACCCCACGACACTCCCAGCCGCCGAGTCAACTCGCCCCGCAACACCGCCTGATAGAGGTAGCCGCCCGTACTCGCCTGCCGGTACGCCTCGCTGGTGTCCCACGCGGACCACCGCCCGTCGACACCGCAGACCAGATTCGGGACAACAACATGAGTGTGAAGTTGCGGGTCGTTCGCCCGCGACGTCCGGTGCTCGAACGCCACTGCCGCCCACCCGTGGGTCGCGATCCGTTGATACGGCTGCCCGGGGGTGTGGTGACCGCGTGCCGCTCGGGCACACAACTCCTCCAGGTACCCGATCGTCTGCTCGACCGCCGACCGGTGCGCCTCGCGCACCTGCTGGGCCACCCGCTCGTCGCCGATCCCGAACAACACCGACACGCTCTTCGGGGCAGAGAACGTCAGGTCCAGGCCAGCGCGTCGCACATCGACCCGGGCATCGGCGAACGGCAGCGCATCGGTGAAGCGGTCCCGGTCCTCCTCGTCGCGAAAGACTTCCACCGGATCAAGCCCAGCGGCCGCCGCGATCCTCCCGGCGATCCCGACCGGCACCGTCGCTCGCGGGCGGCGCGGTAACCGTGCATCGGTCGACACAGCGGAATGCGCCGCGTCGAAACCGCGCACGAGTGAGCCGTCACCGAGCAGCTCGGGCACGCCGACCTGCCGCTTGGCAGCCGCAAGTTCAACAGCGCGCACCAGGGTCGCGGCGGGCAGTCGTCCGCGGGGGTCACCGCGCCACACCGGCTGCACAAGCACCTGGCCATCAGCGTCGACACCCACCAGCAAGTTCCGCAGCAGCGCCTCCCCGACCTCGTCGAGCCGGGAAGAGACACCGAGCGAGCGGACAGCCGAGCCGCACCACACCCCGCGGGGCTCGCCAGCCGCCATGTAGTAATCCGCAGCGTGGTCGCAGTCCAACTGCTTATCGAGGTAGTAGTTCGCAGCGGTGGCACCATGGCCAAGCCGCCCGATCGTCAACACGAGGCGGTTCCCGCCACAGGACAACGCTCCATGCGAGCGACGGTCCGCTCGCAGCGTCCCCACGAACGTCCCCACGGGCCTCACGGGAGCGTCCCCACGCATGAGAATGCTGCAAGTGGCACTCGCGCGATGGATCAGCCAGCGCTGAGCGCGACCGTCACGCCATGCGCCGCCAGATACTGGGCCATCACCAACAAGCCAGTGCGAACCCCGTCGCGCATCGTGTCGATGTCCTCCGGCGACGTCGCCGGCTCGGCCAGCACCTCCACGCTCCACGTCGCGAGCACATTCCAGCGGTCGAGATACTCGGCACTCTCCTGTCGCACGCTCACCGTGTCCTCCTCTCGAGCTCCCCGACGACGAGCGTTCACCGCCTTCGTCGTCGCCTACCGCCGCCCACGCGCGCCTGTGCACAACTCCCAACTCCGAACGCCTTGTGGACAACCAAGCTCGCTCATCTCGTCAACCGCATGCCGATGACCAGCTCCACACCAAGATCAACTAGCCAGACACATTTGGCTCTTGAGCCAACTTGCGATCTGTCCGGCGATTCACCTGCCGGTCGAGGCACGACGGCACCGCGGCGTACGCGGCGGTCCGCATGGCCTCGGGACGGTCGTCGATACGATCCCTGTCGGGTCTTGCGCTGG
>DASZVL010000007.1:0-2371 GCA_035547035.1 Mycobacteriales bacterium
GGAAGCTCAGCGCGACGTAGGAGATGCCGCGTACTGAGCTGTCGGTGTCCCCGAACCGCACGACGAAGGCGACAAGCGTGCTCGCGAGGATCATCACGAGGTCGACGCCGACGAGCACCGACAAGTACCGGCGCTGCCAGATCTCCGCCGATCGGCCCAACCCCGCTCGCGGCAACCGTGACACCCCGGAGCCGACGGAATGGGCCGATTGTCCGAGATGCCCGTGCGACGGCGCGGTCCGCCCGCGCAGATCACCGCTCATGGTCACCTAGACGTTAGTCGGACCGGGCTAGCCTCAGCGCGAAGCAGACCGCGGGGAGGGACCGAAATGACCGGGCGAGCGAAGCGCTGGGCGAGAGCGGCGTTGGTCGCGGGCATCGCGACAGCGATGCCGCTCACGACAAACGTGGGCATGGGTAGCGCGGCCGCTCCTGCCGACGCGAAAGCGGACGCACCGATCCCGTCGGGAACCTATTACGCGCTGACCGATCCCGCATGTGCACCAGCCGGGCCGGGGCAGGCAACCTGTTTCGCGGTGCGCCGCGAGCTCGTTCCCAAGGGCACGACAGGCTCGACTCCGTTCACAGTCAGTGCTAGCTATCCCGTTGGTCCGAGCGGCGGCTACACACCCGACGACCTGCGCACGGCGTACGGGCTGACCGGTCTGCCCTCCAGCGCCGGCGGCGGACAGACCGTCGCGGTTGTCGACGCATATGACGACCCGAATGCGCTTGCCGACCTCAACCATTTCGACGCCCAGTACGGGCTACCCGATGAGACGTCGGCAAGCTTCGAGAAGCTGAACCAGTCCGGGATCGAAGGGTCTTACCCGTCCGCCAGCACTGGCTGGTCGGGCGAGGCGAGCCTCGATGTACAGATCGTGCGAGGGATCTGTCATACCTGCAGGATCCTGCTCGTTGAGGCCAATGATGCCTACACCAGCGATCTGGGCGCGGCGGTCAATGCGGCCGTCGCTGCGGGTGCGACAGAGATCAGCAACTCCTACGGTGGCAGCGAGACCGGCGTGTCGAGCACGATTTTCAACGACTACAACCACCCCGGTGTCGTCATCACTGCCTCGACCGGCGACAACGGCTGGGACGGCTGGGACCTCATCAACAACGCGGGCGGCACGTCCCAGAACCAGCCAGCTTTCCCGTCGACCTCACCCGACGTGGTGGCCGTCGGCGGAACGGCGCTCACGTTGAACTCAGACGGCACTCGCAATACCGAGGCGGTCTGGGACGAGGATGGCCCCGAGAACTCGTGGGTCCACGAGGATGCAACCGGCGGTGGGTGCAGCACGGCCTATACCGCTCAGGCGTGGCAGGCGGACATCGCAGGGTTCGCAAATACGGGGTGCGGCACCTCGCGGTTGGCGGCGGACGTCTCGGCGCTGGCCGACCCGTACACCGGGTTCGACGTCTACAACAGCTATGACGGTTCCGGCTGGCTGACCTACGGCGGCACGTCGCTCGCCTCCCCACTAGTCGCTGCGATGTGGGCGCTCGCCGGCGGCGCACAGGGCGTGTCCTATCCAGCCCTGACGCTGTACGGGAACGCCGCCGACGCGACCCCAGCCTTCTACGACGTCACCAAGGGCTACCAGGCCGGACATGGTGTGGTAGCCGTCGGTGGAAACGACTGGTGCGCCGGCGACCCGGCGACGACGTGTTCTGCCAAGACCTCCGGCGGAAACCCGAATGGCACTGGCAAGGGAATGCTGAGCTGCCTGTTCACCTCTGCCGGCGCCGTGCAGTCCAACGTCAATCAATGCACTGCGGCAAGCGGCTTCGACGGGCCGAGTGGCATTGGCACACCGATCGGTATCGCGCCTTTCAGTCCTCGAACGCCGACACCTTCGTTCACCGCGCCAACCGGCGTTCTTCCCGACGTCGCCACCGGCTTCAGCGGATCGGCGAGCGATCCGCTCCCGGGCGGGACGATCACGTCATACTCGTGGAACTGGGGTGACGGATCGACCGCGAGTACCGGCGCGAGCCCGACACACACCTTCACCGCCAGCGGCACGTACACCGTCACACTGACCGCGACAGACAACTATGGGCAGGTCGGCACCGTCAGCCAAACCATCGGGGTCGGCTCGCTCGCGCCAGTGGTCGCGTCGATATCGCCGAATGCCGGTGCGCCGGCGGGTGGTGGGTCGGTGACGATTACGGGGTCTGGGTTTACGGGTGCGTCGAAGGTGCAGTTCGGTGGCGGTACCGCCGGTGCGGTGTTCACAGTGAACTCGGATTCCTCGATTACCGCGACGGTGCCGGCGCACGCGGCGGGGGTGGTGAACGTGTTCGTGACCACCCCGGTCGGCGTGTCAGCGGCGGTGGCGGCCGACCGTTACACCTACGCCACC
>DASZVL010000008.1:0-40451 GCA_035547035.1 Mycobacteriales bacterium
GGACACCTGGAAAGGAGCCATCAGCCCGGTGGGCGGTTCAGGTCGCGCGCGGCCTCGGCGGGATCCATCGCCGATCGAACTGTAACGCGCGGTGCGGTTCGCGGGCCAGCGTCCGGTGCCTCAGAACGAGTGGTGCGCAAGACCGAAGCCGCCGCGCTCCTCGTCCTCGCTGCGCGCTCGCAGCGCCGGCACCATTTCCACGGTGACCAGACCGCGGTCACGGGTGGCCTCATCCACAACGGGGAAGATCTCGCTGATCCGTTCCGGGGTGTCGATCGCGATCGTCAACGTGGGGACGTGGCGGACGACGCGGAATGCCCGGTCACCGTGCGGCGGGTGATCGCCGTGGTAACCCCAGATACCTCGCAGCGTGGTGATCCCGCTAGCTCCGGTCGCGCGCAGCCGCCGGGTCACCGCCCGATGCAGGGGCTGGCCGTCGACGTGGGCAGCCTCCGAGGCGAAAACGCTGAGCTTCTGCCAGAGCGCCATGCCATGGTCGTCGGTGCCCGGCAGCTGATGCGGTCGTTCGAGCAGCTCACCGTCACGTTTGCAGATCCGCACTCTCTCGACGCTGATCAGCGGGTCGTCAAGCAGCCCGCCGAGCTCGGGGAGCACCTTGCTGATCGTCGCCCCGTCGCCGACGGCGAGGACCATGGTGGGAACCTGCGCGTTACGGCCGAAGAATTCCGCCCGCTCCCGCCGGCCGCGGGCGGTGCCGTCGACGCCGAGCAACACGGTCGCGCCGGCGACGCCGCGCCGGTAGAGCAGATCGCAGACCGCGAGGTAGGACGGAACGCGGTAGCTGCGTTCCTGCCGGCCGAGATAGATGGTCAGCTTGGTCGCTTCATCATGGCTCTGCGGCAGCTGCAGGGAGTGGACGTCACCGCGGATCAGCCGCGCACGTTCCAGGGTGACCAGCCCGACTCCCGAGACCTTCTTGACCTCGTCGAGCACGGTCTCGATCCGCTGGCGGGTGTCGACCGCGACCGTGACCGCCGGCAGGTCCTCGGACAGGCTGAGCGAACGGTCGCTGCGCAGGTGGTGCTTGAGCCCGAATCCTTCGACACCACGAAGCATGATGCTCGCCGCGATCTCGTGGCGCTCGTAGATGTCGAGCAGCTCGTCGGCGACGAAGCCGTGTGCGCTGCGGTGCCGCTCGCCGAAGTAGCAGGTGAGCTTCAGGCAGCCCTCGTTCATAGCGCGCCGCCGATCGCTTTGCCGAGCGCCGCCGCGGCGACGCCGAGCACGAGGCTGACGACGACGTTCATCACCGCGTTGACGGTCTCACGTTCCTCGCTCAGCCGTTCGGTCTCGAACATCCAGGTCGAGAACGTGGTGTAGGCGCCGACGACTCCGGTGCCGGCGACGAGCGCGGCGTTGGACCCGAGGGCGAGGCCGGTGAGAAACCCGAGGATGACCGCTCCGCTGAGGTTCACCACGAGGGTGCCGTAGGGGAAGTCCCGTCCGCGCCGTGAGGCGACCACGCTGTCGACGACGAACCGCCCGACCGCGCCGACGCCGCCAGCGACGGCGACTCCCAGCCAGACGAGGACGGTCATGACAGCACCCGGATCCGGCGCACCGAGGCGGTGGCGAGGTACAGCCCGAGATATCCCGCGGCGACGCTTCCGGCGGTGTACCCGGCGGCGAGGCCGTAACTGTGCGCCTCGAGCATCTTCACCAGCTCGACCTGCATCGTGGAGAACGTCGACAGTCCGCCGCAGAGGCCGGTGCCGATCAGCGGGCGCCGGTAGCTCGACAGCGGCAGCCGCTCCTGCAGGCGGGTGACCACATAGCCCAGCAGGAGGCAGGCGACCACGTTGACGATGAACGTCGGCCAGGGCCAGCTCGTCGCCGAGTGCGGCATTGCCTCCCCGAGACCGGCGCGGGCGAGGGTGCCCAGCGCGCCGCCGGTGAAGATCGCGGCGAGCTCTCGCCGGTCGTAGCGCGGCCGCGACCGGGCAAGGCGCTGTGATCGGCGCTCGGCAGGCCGGGGCCGTGAGGGCGGTGCGGTCATGCGTCTAGGCCATCGCCACGACAACGGCGAGCAACGCGACCAGCACGATCAGCATGTAGCCGACGTAGGCGTCCAGGCGGCCGGACTGCAGTCGCTTGGCCAGCGCCACCAGCCGGCGAAGCGGCCCGAGCACCGGCCGGTAGAGGTAGGCCTCCACGATCTCGACGACGTCGGTGGAGTACGTAGCCCCCGGTACGTCAGCGCCCTCGAGCGCCAGCACGACCGCGCTCTCGTCGGGCGCACCGTCGGGTTGTTCGCCGTCCGGCAGGTCGGGGCCGGTGAACTCGCTGTCCGCCGCGGCGGTTCCGGCCGCCAGGGTGGTGAGCGAGCTGCGGGTCATCAGCACGTTGGCGAGCACGTGCCGGGTGGCGTTGGCGAACCCGAAGGAGGTGTAGCGGGCGCCGCCGGTGACGCCGCCGGTGGCTGACCGCCACGCCGGGACGCGGCGCACGGTCAGGAACGACCCGCGGGTGAACACCGTCACGACGACCAGTGTGGCGACCGCGAGGAGCGGCAGCTCGACCGCCAGCCATGACGGGGACAGTGCGGAGAACCCGCCGTAGACCGGTTGCAGCACCCACGGCGCCTGCAGCGCGCCCGCGGTCGCGTGCGCCGGCGCGAGCGGCGCGAGGCCGTGGCTGAGGAAGCGGATCTCCCAGGGGCTGACGGCGGCGACACTGATGCAGCCGATCGCGGGCAGCGCCAGGCCGAGGCGGGTCAGCCAGGCGGTCGGTGCGGCTGCGGAGCGGCTCGCGGCCCGCTGGCCCCGGCCGCCGAGGATGGTGAGTGCGACCAGCCGGACGAAGGTGAACCCGGCGAACCCGATCGCCAGCGCGATCAACGCGCCGGCGGCGGCGATCGACAGCGCGAGGGTCTGGGAGTGCAGGCGGAACAGCTGCATCACGGATTCGAGGAGATACCACTCGGAGACGAATCCGAGGGTCAGCGGCAGGCCGGCGAGGGTGAGCGCGCCGATCGTGAAGCTGGTGCCCGCCCACGGAAGCTGGGCTCCGACGCCGCGGAGCCGGTCCAGGCGCCCCGTCCCGGCATGTTGTTCGAGCAGCGCGGAGGACAGGAACAGGCTGGACTTCGCGAACGCGTGGGCGACCATCTGCAGACAGCTCGTGAGCAGCCCCAACGCGACCAAGTCGGTGAGGTGGGCCGCGGCGCCGGCCAACGCGATCGCGTACCCGGAGGTGATCAGCCCGCCGTTCTCGACGCTGGAGTAGGCGATCAGCCGTTGCAGGTCGGCCTGCACCGCGGCGTGCGCGATGCCCAGCAGTGCGGTCAGCGCCGCGGCGATCACGAGCACGACCGCGAGCCAGGTCGGCGGCGTTCCCAGGACGCCGAAGATGCGCCACATGCCGTAGAAGCCGACGTTGGCCGCGACCGCCGACATCAGTGCACGTGCCGGACCGGGGGCGGCGGTGTAGCCGGTCGGCATCCACACCTGCACCGGCACGACACCAACCTTGATCGCGAACGCGGCGATCGCGAGCGCGTAGGCGGCACTGTGCGCGGCGCCCGTGACACCGTGCCAGTCGGCGAAGCTGAAGCTGTCCGAGCCGGCGTAGAGCAGGGAGAACGCGATCAGCAGCAGCCCGCCGGAGGACTTGGAGAAGCCGAAGGTGAGCATGCTCGCCCGCACGGCGTCGCGCGCCTCGCGCCGGTAGCCGGCGAGCAGATAGAAGGCCACTGACAGCGTCTCCCACGCGAAGAGGAACACGAACGCGTTGTCGGCGAGCAGGATCACCACGACCGAGGCCACCGCGAGCGCGGTTGCGACACCAAGCCCGCGATGCGGAACGGCGCCCGCCGTACCGACCCAGCCGATGAACACCAGCGCGATCGCCGTGGTGACCACTCCGGTCAGGGCGAGGAACAGCCCGGCGAGCGGGTCGGCGACCAGGTGGCTGTGACCGAAACCCAGGGTGGTGCCGAGGTCGAGGGTGCCGCCATGACCGAGGTCGGCGCGGAACCCGGCGACCGCGATCAGCACGGCGCCGCCGAGGACGCCGATGTACGGGACGACCCGCAGTGCCGGTCGCTGCGGGCCGGCGATGACGTCGACGACCGCGGCGCTGGCGAGGCAGCACAGTGAGGTGAGGATCAACGCGGCGGTGGTCACGACGCGTCCCGGGTGCGGTTCGCGGCGAGCCTGCCGAGGCCGAGCAGGATGCCGTGCAGGATCGCGAATGGCGGCGGTGGTGATCCGGGTACGACTACGTCGACATCGAGCTGTCCGCCGACGCCGCCGCTGGTCGCATAGCTCGGCGAGACCAGCCCGCCGGAGATCGCGTCGGTGCCGACGGCGATGACCACGATCGGGTTCGGCATCGCCTCATACGTGCGGCGCAGCGGAGCGATCATCCCGCGCGCGCCGGCACCGGTGAGCATCAGGATGTCGGCGTGGCGAGGGCTGGCGGTGAAGAAGATCCCGAGCCGGTGCACGTCGTAGGTCGGATTGGTCAGCGCGTGGATCTCCCATTCCTCGCTGCCGTCGGAACCGGTGTCGACGTGCCGGATGTGGACCGACTGCCGGAGCGCGCGGACCCGGCGGGCGAGCTCGGCCCGCGCCTGTTCGATGCCGGCCGGATCCTCGGTCAGATCGGTGGGAACGACCAGCTGGGCCCGGTCCAGCTGCGCGGTCTCGCTGCCGGCATCCCACGCGAACAGGTCC
Source organism: Mycobacteriales bacterium (assembly GCA_035547035.1). GTDB lineage: Bacteria > Actinomycetota > Actinomycetes > JAFAQI01 > JAFAQI01 > DASZTV01. Next base: position 4,698 of record DASZVL010000008.1, read on the forward strand.
GGGCGGGCCGTGACGCACGCGCCGCAGAGGATGCAGCGCCCCCGGTCCACCGTGACCTCAGCACCGGCTGTGCCGATCGCGCCGGTCGGGCAGATCGCCGCGAGATCCCCGCCGGCCGCCGCGACCGGTTCGCCGACGGTGACCGCGCCGCGGAACCCGTCGGCGTAGGGGTCGGCGCGACGGGGGTACCGGCTGGTCACGACGCCGTTGCGCAGCCCGCGGGCTACCCATGCCATTACGACGCCACCCCAGCGATCGACAGGCCGAAGCTCGCCTCGATGAACGGGAAGTCGGTGAAGATGTCGCCGGCGAACACGGCATGGAACAGCAGCAGGTTGTGGAACGACGCGGAGCGCGGTTTCACCCGCCGTAGCCGGCCGTCCTGCACGTCGACGGCGTAGAGCACCTCGCCTTGCGGCGCTTCGGCCCAGCCGATGCCGAGACCGTCGACCTGGTCGAGGTCGACGGCGAGCCTGGGATTGGTTGCGTGCCGGTCGAGTCTGGTGAGTGCCTCGCGGATCAGGCGGAACGACTCGTGGATCTCGGCCCAGCGCACCTGCAGCCGGGCCTGCGCGTCGCCGCGGCCGTTGTCGTGGGCGGGGACGACGCCGAGGTCACCGTACGCGGCGTACGGGCGGCTGACCCGGATGTCCTCGGTGATCCCGGAGGCCCGCCCGATCGGGCCGAGCGCGCCGTGGCGTCGCGCCAGATCGGCAGGCAGCGGTCCAGTGCTGCGCAGCCGGTCCAGGAACGACGCGGTCGACATGGCGGCGCGTTCGTCTCCGCCGATGAGCTTCTCGAGGTCAGTGGCTGCGGAGCGCGCCTCGTCGACGTCCATCCCGATCGGTGCCCGCACCCCTCCGGGCCGGACCACACCACGCCCGAACCGGTTGCCGCACAGGTCGCTGCGCAGCCTCATCACCCGTTCCTTGTGCCAGCCGAAGCGTGCCGTCGCCACACCGAGCGCCGCGGCGTCAGCCAGGCGCGTCGCGACGTCGAGGTGGTTCGCGATCCGCTCGAGCTCGGCGTGGATCACCCGGATCAGCTCGGCCGCTGGCGGGATCCGCGCCCCGCAGAGGCGCTCGATTGCGGTGGCGTAGGCAATGGCGTGCGCCACCGTGGCGATCCCCTCGGCTCGTTCGGCGAGCAGCACTCCGGTGTCGGGGTCGAGCATCTCGAACCGCTTCTCGATCCCGCGGTGCTTGGCATGCGGCCGGACCCGCAGATGCGGGATGTTCTCCCCCGGTGTCTCGATCAGGTATTCCACCGACTCCATCACCCCGGACCGGACCGGGCCGTGCGGAATGGTGAACAGGCCCGCTCCTTCCAGGTGACCGGCGATCGGCTCTTCGTGCGGGTCGGCGGCCGGCGGTTGCCTGCCGTTACCCGGGCACGGGCGGGGAGCGCCGGTGTCGAGCGGAAGCAGCAGCGGGTCGAGGCGGGGGTGACCCTCGGCGCGGATCCCGAACAGGTCGAATATCTCGCGTTCGTACCAGAACGCCGCCGGTACTCCGGGTGTCAGCGCCGGGTAGGACGTCGATCCCGGTGCCAACGCGGTGCTGACCAGGTCCACCCGGCCGGCCGTCGCGAGCATCGCGGTCACGGTGACCGCCTCGGCGGTGGCGTCGGCGTACATCCCGGCGAACCGTTCGCCATCCTGGTGGCGTCGGACCACTTCGTCACGCCAGGTCGCGACGTCGGTGAGGATCCGGGGCGAACCGGTGACGGTCATCGTGCACCGCCGAGCTCGGCCGCACCGCGGCTCAGGACGTGGGCGAGGTCGCCCGGCACGTGAACGCCGAGCAGTACGAGGATCGCGACCCCACCGACCATCGGGATCACCATCCAGATGCTGGGCTCGCCAGGATGGTAGAGCGGGCTGTCGGCGCCCGGACCCGGGCGGGGCGGCGCGGCGAACAGGATCCTGGTCGAGGCCAGGGTGAGTCCGACGAAGGCGACCGTGACCAGCGCGACCAGCACCGCCGCGGCCGCGTTGCCGCCGTCGGCGAACCCGCCGGCAACGATCGAGAACTCGCTGCGGAAGATCGCGGACGGCGGGCTCGCCGACAGGGCGAGCACCGAGGCCAGCAGCAGCGGCCCCGTCCATGGCAGCAGGCTCAGCCCGCCGCGATAGTCGGCAAGGCGCTTCCCGCCGTACTTGCGCACCATCACCCCGGCGCCCATGAATGCGTTGCCCTTCGCCGCGGCGTGCGCGATCACGTGCAGCAACACCCCGAACAACGCCAGCGGGGAGGCGAAGCTCATCCCGATCGTGAGCACTCCCATGTGCTCGATCGAGGAGTAGGCGAACAGCCGTTTGATGTCGTGTTGGTCGAGCAGATACAGCGCGGCGAGCAGCAGCGAGACGATCCCGAACGCCAGCATCACCTCTCGCGGGAACGCCGACCCGAGCGCGCCGCGCGCGATCTGGAAGTACCGCAGCACCGCGTAGAAGCTGGTGGTCAGCAGCGCGCCGGACAGCATCGCCGACACCGGCGTCGGCGCCTCGGCGTGCGCGTCCGGCAGCCAGGTGTGCATCGGCACCAGGCCCACCTTCGTCCCGAACCCCATCACGGCGAGGACGAACGCGAGCCGGACCGGAGTCGCGGGCAGCTGGTGCCCGGCGTGGATCAGCGGCAGGTAGGACAAGTCGAAGGAGGTGCCGAAGACCTGCGAGCCGGCGTAGTCCATGACGATGGTGGCGAGCAGCGCGACGCCGAGCCCGACCGAGGCGATCAGCAGGTACTTCCAGGCCGCTTCGGTCGCGGTGTCACTGATGTCGATCGCGACCAGCAGCGCCGAGACCACCGTGGTCACCTCGATCGCGATCCACAGCAACGCCAGCCCGTCGACCAGCGGCGCGGCGAGCATCGAGGCCCCGAAGACGTTGATCCCGACGTAGAAGCGGCGCAGGTATCGTTCGACGTCCTGCCCGCCGTGCTCGCCTTCGACGTACCCGACCGTGTACACGGACACCAGCGCGTAGATCACCGCGGTCGCGAGCACGAACACCAGTGATAGCGCGTCGACCCGCAGGTAGTGGCTCGCCGTCACGTCACGGGTGGCGACGGTCGGGACCAGGCTGAGCGCGAGCCCGAGCGAACCCACACCCGCGATGATGGTGACCGCCTTCATCACCACCGGCGGTGCGACCAGGCACACCAGCGCGGCAGCGAACCCGATGCACAGTACGGCGACGACGACGGCGCTCATCTCAGCCCCGCAGTGCGTTCAGCATCGTGGTGGACATCGATCCGGACCGGCCGTGGGTGACCCGGGCCAGCACTCCGAAGATCACCACCGCGACGAGCAGGTCGAACAGGAACGCCACCTCCAGGATCAGCGGCAGCCCGGAGGCGACGACCAGGCTGGCCAGCGACACCCCGTTCTCAAGGGAGAAGAATCCGACCGCCTGCGAGATCAGGTCACTACGCACGATGATCAGCACGAACGCGACCAGCACCACCGCGAACGCCAGCGACAGTGCGGTCTTCGGCAGCACCCGGGAGTGGATGTTCAGCGCACCGATCGCGAAGAAGCCAAAGGCCGCCGCGACCAGCGCGACGAGCACCTCGCTGGCGACGCCGAGCGCGCCGCTGCCGGCGATCTCGGTCGAGGTGTCACGCAGGAGCCGGGTGACGACCCACGGGACGATGACCACCTTCAACACGAACGACAGGCCGGCGAGAACGTACAGCTCGGGCACATGCCGGCTGGCCGCCACGACGATCGCGAGCGCCGACAGCAGCAGCGACTGCGCGGCGTACAGCCGCAGCTGCGCGCGCAGCAACGCGGCGCGCAGCATCGCGAACTCGGTCAGCAACACCAACACCGCGATCGTGTTGCTGGCGCCTTCGAAGACGCTCGGGACCGGATGCATCAGCCACCGCCCAGCACGAGTGTGAACGTCGACAGCACCGCGAGCAGGAACGAAGCGGCCAAGAACTCGGTGATCTTGTACAGCCGCAGCTTCGCCCAGTTGTCATCGATCACGGCGACGACGACGCCGAGACCGGCGCACTTGCCGAGGATCACCGGAATCGCCAGCAGCACGTCACCGAGCGAGCGGGTGCCGGCCAGGCCCCACGGCACCAGGAACACGTCGAGGAAGATGACGTAGAGCACCATCTGCTTGATGTGCGATCCCCACTGCAGCAACGCGTAGTACGGCCCGGAGTGCTCGAACGGCTTGCCCTCGTCGATGAAGCCGAACTCGTTCGTCCCGTGATGGCCCTCGATCGGGATCCGGCCGGTCTCGAACAGGATCACGCACAGCAAGGCCGCGGCCGCGAGCAGATGCCCGGGCCGAACGATCTGCGCGGTCGAATGATGAATCGTCCCGGCCAGCGCGTACGGCAGGTCAGTGCTCGTGATCGTCGCGACCGCAACGAACACCAGCAGCAGGGTCGGTTCGGCCAAGGCGCCGAACGTCTTGACCCGCGACGCGCCGATCTGCGCGTATGGCGACCCGGTCTCCGCGGCCGCGGTGGAGGTGAAGAACCCGCCGAGGGCCAGGATCAGGCCGCCGCCGAGGATGTCTCCCATGTAGCCCAGCGGGAGCGGGAAGTTCGTCAGCACCGGAATCAGCAGCGGCACCGACAGGTAGGCGACGAAGGCGATGAAAGGCGTCGCGAGGAACACCCAACTCGCCGACTCCGGTGCGAGCGACTCCTTGCGGAACAGCTTCGCCAGGTCGTAGTAGGGCTGCAGCACCCGGGTGCCCCGCCGGCCCTGCAGTCGCGCCTCGACCCTGCCGATCACGCCAGACACCAGCGGCGAGCCGCCGGCGACAGTGAGCACCTGGAGTGCCTGCGCGAGGGCAGGCGAGACCGTCACCGGATCACCCGGCCGCTGAGCGAATGACAGGAGCCGGGCTCGGTCGACCCCGCCTGGTCGGTGTCCGCCACGTCGCTCCTTCCTCTACCGGTGCCCGGCGCAGCGCCGGTCACGAACGGTAGAGGCCATCAGCGGAGCGGTCCGCGGGCAAAGGCGAGCCTCATCGCCTGTCCCTGCATCATGCCTGCTCGCGCACCGGCAGGGCAAGCCGCACCGCGCACGCCCGCAGCAGACCAACGCCTCACACGTCGCCGCCGTAGGCGAGCGCATGATCCGCGGCCGCGATCTCGATCAGGCGGTTGTACTTCGCGACCCGTTCACCGCGCGCCGGCGCCCCGGACTTGATCTGCCCGCAGCCCGACCCGACCGCCAGGTCAGCGATGAAGGTGTCCTCGGTCTCCCCGCTGCGGTGACTGATCATCGCGCTCCAGCCCGCCTCCCGGCACAGCCGCATCGCCTCGAGCGTCTCCGTCACCGTGCCGATCTGATTGACCTTGATCAAGGCCGCGTTCGCGATGTCGTCGGTGATCGCACGACGAATGATGGCCGGGTTGGTGACGAGGATGTCGTCACCGACGATCTGCACCCGTTCCCCGAGTGTCGACTCCAGCCGCACCCAACCGTCCCAGTCACCTTCGGCGAGACCGTCCTCGAGACTCCACACCGGGAACCGGTCGAGGATCTCGGCGTACCTGCCGATCATGTCGTCGGTCGTCAGCGCCTCCCCCGCGACGTGATAGCGGTCATCCCGATAGAACTCGCTCGAGGCGGGGTCGAGCGCGATCGCGACCCCATCACGGCCGGCGGCATACCCGGCGTCGCCGATCGCGGCGACCAGCAGGCTGAGCACCTCCTCCGGCCGGGACAGCTGCGGCGCGAACCCGCCCTCATCTCCCAGCCCGGTGGCGTGACCGGCGTCGGCGAGCCGGCGCCGTAAGGCGGCATACACCTCCGCGCCGGCCCGCACCGCCTCGGCCATACTCGGCGCGCCGAGCGGGGTGATCATGAACTCCTGGAAGTCCAGGTCGTTCGGGGCATGCACCCCGCCATTGATCACGTTGAAGGACGGCCAGGGCAGCCGAGGGCTCATACCGGCCGGGGTCAGGAACTGCCACAGCGGTTCCCCGGCCGACATCGCGAGTGCGCGGGCGGCGGCCATCGAGACGCCGACGATCGCGTTCGCGCCCAGCCGTGCCTTGTTCTCGGTGCCGTCCAGCCCGACGAGTGCCTCGTCCAGCGCGGACAGCCCGGCGAAGCCACGCCCGCACACCGCGTCGGCGATCTCGCCGTTGACGTGCTGCACCGCCCGGAGGACCCCCGCCCCGGAGAACCTGCCCTGTTCTCCATCCCTGAGCTCCACCGCCTCTCGGCTGCCGGTGGACGCGCCCGACGGGACACCTGCCCGTGCGGTGATCCCGTCAGTGAGCGAGACCGTGACCGCCAACGTCGGTCGAGCCCGCGAATCCAAGATCTCCTGCGCGCTCAGGTGGTTGATCGTGAGCACGGTCACACTCCAATCGCGACGTCAACCGAGCCTTTCACGCCGGGGGCATCCCGTCCGCGGTCTCGTCGGCAGTCGGCTCGGAGCCGAACACTCGGCGGTAGAGGTCGACGCCGTAGCCCGTCCCCTGCGGCGCGCCCGCGGTGAGCCGGAAGGTGCGGGTGCCGTCCGGTTGCCGTTCAGCGCGCAGGAAGACCGACTGGTCCGCCCGGTCGCGCTGCAAGGTGCGGGCGAGTTCGGTGAGATGCGTGACCGCCACAACCCGGACCCCGCAGTCGGTGAGGGCATCAAACAGGTCGCGACCGAGCTGCGACCCCTCCCGCTCGTTGGTGGCGGCGAAGGACTCGTTCGACAGCAGCAGCGCTCCGGGTCTCAGCACATCCACGATCGTCGACATTCGCCGCAGCTCTTCGTCGAGCTTGCCGCTTTCCATCGTGCGGTCTTCCTCGCGCTTGAAGTGCGTGAGGAGAATCGGTGTCACCGATGCGGTCTGCGCCTCGGCCGCGACAAACATGCCGGCCTGCAGCATGAGCTGAGCCAGCCCGATTGCGCGCAGGAAGGTCGACTTGCCGCCCTGGTTGGCACCGGTGATCACGATCAACGGTCGTCCCTGAGCGTCGACGTCGCTTCCCACCACCTCACCCTCCGTGCGCAGCCGAAGCCCGACGTCGTACAGCGTCCGCGCCTCAAGAACCGACGGCGTCGCGGTCGCGGATGGGAAGCACCAGGGGGCGCCGCGGCGTTCCAGTTCCGCGCTCAGGTTCAGGCATGCAAGGTAGAAGCCGACTTCCCATTGCAGGGCCGCGAAGAAGCCGAGGACGTCGTCGACCGACTGGCCCAGCGCGTTGGCGACGTCGTTGACGGCGCGATCCCGCAACGCCTCAAGAGCTTGATAGGCGGCATCATCGCGGGGCGGGATCACCAGCGTGTACCGGTCGTGCGTGAGCGGCATCCAGTCGAGCATTGACCTGCGGAACTCCTGCGGGTCGTGGAGCAGGTAGTCCCGGCCGGCCAAGCCTGCGCCGAAGCGTCGGCTGATCGGTACGTCGCGACGGAACTCAAGCGTGTGCAGGTGCTCCTCTACCTGTTGCAGGTACGGCTCGTCGAGCTCCTCGCAGACACGTTCGAACAGCAGCCGTAGGCCGAGCGAGCGGACGTCGTCGCGGTAAGCCCCGGCGATGCCGCGGAGGCGTCGAAGGCAATCGACGAGCAGTTCCATCACCTGCACCGACCGGTTGAGGACTGCCGTGGGGGTCTTCTGCACCCAGCCGTACCGGACCTGCTGTTTGATGTCGAGGGCCTCACCAGACAGTTCGTAGAGGTCGCGCGCGAGCGAGGGATGTGCGATGAGGTCACGCAGCACGTCCTGCCGGTAAGTGACGGCCGCAGGATCGGGCGAGCCGTCGATCAACTCGAGGCGGGAGATCCGTTCGAGCAGCCTGTCGCCGCCGGCCATCGTCTCGATGAGGACCTCCGCGCCCAGGTCGCCGATGAGGTCTGCGGCGTGCGCCGGAGGGTGCCGATCCCGATCGGCGTCGGCGTCGGGGAACATCAGCCGGACCTTCATCTGCTCAGCCTCGCGACCACAGTGTCGTAGGTGAGGGCGTGGGAGTGTGCGAGCACGCGGGTATAGGCGAGACCGTCCGCCGGGCGACGCGACAACCGGAAGGTGCGAGTCGCCGGATCAGCCGGGTTCACCTCGGCGACCATGCTGACGACCTGATCGCTGATCGTGGCGAGCTCGTCGAGAAACGTCACGCAAACCGCGACCGAGCCCAGTCGCAGCACATGCTCGATGACGCGTCGGCCGAGCAGCACGGCGTCGTCGAGCGTCGTGGAGTTGAAGATCTCGTTGAGGACGATCAGGCTCCGCGGACCGGCACGGCCGAGGATGGAGTGGACCCGGATCAAGTCGTCTTCGAGCTTGCCGCGCAGGTTGGAGAGGTTCTCCCCTCGCTCGAAATGGGTGAACACCTCGTCGCACATCGGCAGCCGCGCCACCCGGCCGGGTACGGGAAGCCCGAGCGCAGCGAGGTGGTGGATCTGCCCGATCGCCCGGGCGAAGGTCGTCTTGCCGCCCTGATTCGGGCCGGTGACGACGATCACCCGCTCGGAGCGTTCCAGGTGGACGTCGTTGCACACGACCGGATGGTCCTGGCGGACCAGCTTGTCCGTCAGCGCCAGGTCAAAGAACGCGTCGACATGCAGCCCCGCGAAGTCCTCGGTGATCTCGGGGTAGCAGAACGACAGGCCCGCTGCCTGCATGCGCTCGATGTGGTCCCAGTACGCGAGGTAGAACTGAGCCTCGCGGTCGAAACGGGTAACCATCGGGTCGAGGAACGCGCTGTGCCGTTCGCCGAACTCCGCCAAGGCGTCGAAGGCAGCCGGGTGCAGGCGGGCGACTCGATCGACTGCCCATTCCTCGAGGTGGGTGAGGTCGTGCAGGCGCGACTCCGGCTGGCGGTAGTCGGTGGCGGGATCGCGCCGGAACCTGGCGAACAGCTCCGACACCTTCTCGGCATAGTCGGCTTGCCCGTCGTAGCGTTCGACCCGGAGCCGCCCGGGCTCTAGATGAAGGCAGTAGCGCAGCGCTGCGAGCTGCTCTCGCACCTGCGCTGCGTCGAGGGCGAGTCGGTCGTACTCGGCGGAGCGGCGGTAGGACGCCAGGTGTGTGGCAAATCCGCGCAGACCCTCGGACTGCGGGCTCGCCACGCTCAACGCTGCGTCGATCGCATTGACCGCGGCGAGGTAGCGCGCGGCGGCCTCGAGCAGCCAAGCGTCCTTGCGGTAACGGTGCGGTAGTCGCTGCGAGAAGGAGATCCGCCGGCGGACGACCCGCATCGCCTCGGCGAACTCGGCGACCGCCTGGCGCATTGCTGGCGAGGCCAGGTCACGAGCGACCTGCTGCCGGTAGGTCACGTCGGCGACGGAAGTCAGCCGGGTGAAGAACAGCGGGGCTAGGTGGTACTCCTCGCGGTCGGCTGTAAGAGCGGTGACGACCTGGTCGAGGTTGAGGTCACGAAAGAAGGCCGGGGGCTCGTCTCGAAGCGGCGCAGCCATTGCTGCATCGCGGTACAGGACGCTGACCGCCGCCGCCGCGGCGGGACGGGCGATCGAAGTCTCGGTCACGACACTGCCTTGGGCGACCGGATCGGCTGACACGTCGTCGTCACAGGTCGTCCAGCAGATCTTCGGGCCCACCATCAGTCGCCGGTGGGCGCAGCAGACGCCATCCGGCCACCGGCGTGGCGACGGTCAAGGCGACGCCGATGATGAGCACCGGCATGAACCCCAGCACGATCCCGAGCACCAGCAGCGTCGGAGCGACGAGGTACACGACAACGATCAGTCGTTTCGGATGCCGCCACCGCACATCGCCCGCCAGCCACTGCGCCATCTGCGGATCCTCGGCGGACAACCTGCGGTCGATCTCGTGCAGGACGCGCCACTCGCGCGGATGCAGGCTCATCGCGTCCGGCGTGGATGCGGCGTAACGGATCCCACGGCCTACCACCTCCCGATACCACGGGGGTAGAGGCCATCAGGGCAGATCCCGGTTGCGGCGAGCCTCATCGCCGAATGCGCAACGATTGTTTCGTCGTCGCGCGAAGCGCGCAAGTATGGCGCCACCCTGTCGTACGAGCCGTCAAGCCGAGGAGCCGATGTCCGTGAGCGTGCTGGTGCCGCTGCCGACCGGCGAACTCAGGCTTGACAGCGCGATCTTCGACGTCAACGGCACGCTGACCGTGCGCGGTGAGCTCGTCGACGGGGTCGCAGATCTCATCAAGCAGCTGTGCACGGCTCTGCGTGTGCTCTTGGTGTCTGCTGACACCTACGGCACTCTCGATGGCCTGGCGGCCGGATTGGGAGTCGACGCGCGGCGAGTGACGGACGCCGCCGACAAACTCGGCGTTCTCCGCGAGGTCGGGGCGGACACCTGCGTCGCGATCGGCAACGGTCACAACGACCGTGCCCTGCTGGCTGAGGCTGCGCTCGGCATCGCGGTGATCGGCGCGGAAGGGGCGTCTTCGTCTGCCCTGACCGCTGCCGACCTGGTGTGCTCGTCGGTGATCGACGCGATCAGTCTGCTGTTGTACCCGACGAGCCTGGTTGCCACCCTGCGCCCGTGACGCGTCGGCTCGATCTCTGATCATCCGCTATCCCTTGGCGCCGTCGTCGACCTGCGTCGGGCCGGATGGCCGCAGGAACGTTTCGAAGGAAAGGCCGACCGAACGAGCCGCCTCGACCTTGGCTTCGAAAGGTCCCCTCAGGGCTCCGGCCTGTTCGGCATGGTGCTGCCGTTGCGCGGCCACCGCCTCGACGGCTGCAGCGATCCGCCCGGCTCCCGCGTCGTACTCAGTGTCAACCACGCGGCGAAGCTGCCTGCCGGTCTCGCGAAGCCGCTCAGCGAAGTCGGCGCGCACCCGGCCGAGTTGCCGGTCGAGCAGGACAAGCGCCCGGTCGCGGGTGTAGCGCTGAACCTGGCGGAGCCCGAGTTTTCCCGGTAGATGGGTACGTACCGACGCAGCGAGCGCCTCGGTCTGCCCGATGTCGGGCCCCAAGGCGTAGCGGAACGGTCGTGTCTCGACCAGGCGCCCGACCGTCAGCGGCGCCGGCAGCGCGACGTCGAACAGGTCACTTGCCGCGTCGCGGACCGCCCGGATGTGTCGGTCGAGGTGCTCTCGCAGCTGTCGGTCCATCGCGACCACGGCGGCGGCAAGCTCCTCGGTACGGGTCGAACGCCATTGCTCGACCGTCTCTCGGATCCTGTCGCCGGCTCCTTCGATGAGCTGCTCTTCGATCTGTCTCAGCGGGCCCTCAAGCATCTCGGCGCGGCTGGCCACCTCGTCGGCCAAGGTCGGGCCGACCGTACGGAACAACTCGTCGGCCTGGGCGGCGTTGTCAGTGATCAGCCGCTCCACGCTGGCATCGACGATGGCGACGGCGTCGAGCCGGTCACGGCTGACGAGATCGATGTGCGCCCGGAACTGGCCGAGCCGTTCGGCGAGCTGCTGATCGTCGAGTGCGAGCGCGGCAAGGGATGCCGCGGCTTCCTCTTCGCAGCTACGAGCGATCGCGGCGCCGCGGCGGGCGATCGACACTCCAAGGTCATCGCGCGCGTGGGTGGCGAGGTAGTGGCGCAACGCGTCAAGGAAGGCGTCCCACTGCGGATCCCCGACGCCCGCGCCGTCCTCCGCCGCCGCGAGCGCGCGGCGTGCGGACACCGGCCACAGCGGCGCATCATGACCGAGCTCGGCAGCGAGGATGTCGCGGGTGAACGCGGCAGCTTCCACCACCTCGGTCTCAGCGAGGTAGTCGACCTTGTTCAGCACGCAGATCACACGAACCGCATCGCGACGCACCTGCCGAAGCCAGTCCCGTTCCGCGGCTGTGACCGGCGGGTCGACGCTGAACACGAACAACGCCACGTCCATGCGGGTCAGCGACGCGGTCGCCTCGACGGTGTTGTGCTCGAAGACGCTGCCGGTGCCCGGGGTGTCGACGAACTCAACCCCACCGACGAGCAGCGGCGCATCCAGGGAGACCGTGACCGCTGTGACCCTACGGACGTTGTGCGGGTTCTCACGCTCGGTGACGAACAACGGCAGCGCAGCCAGTGCCTCGTTCTGCGCCGACCCGTCAGCGAAGACCACCTCGACGCCCTCCGGCGATCCGTGCCGGACCGTCGTCGCGACCGCCGTTAGAGGAACGACACCGGTCGGCAGGACGGTGCGGCCGAGTAGTGCGTTGAGCACGGTGCTCTTGCCCCGTTTCGCCTCGCCGACGACGAGAACCCGCAGCCGAAGCTCGTTCGCGCGACGCTGCAGTTCTTCAACCGACGCGCGGTCACGGTCGTCGACCAAGCCGTGTAACGCATCGAGCACTTCGGTCAGCGCGGCCGTCGTGCCGACTGCAATCGGACTTGAGCCGCCGGTCACCATCTCAGCGCTCATCACGCGGCAACAACTCCACGGTCACCGCATCGGCAACGCGCGCTATTGCGCAATGTCACGGGCAGCCTCCCTCACCGCTAGGGACCGTTGGCCGCACACGCGACGGTTTCGGTGAGCCCCACCACCGTGACGCCCACACGCTAGCGCGGTCGACGAGCGGCTTACCGAGGCTTCGATGCAGAATGTGCGCGACCCAAATACTTGCCGCGCCAAGGTCGACGTTCCCGCTAAACCATCGCCGGTCCCGGCGACGACAGCTCCAAAGACTGACAGGAGCCCGCCCGTGCCGACTCGCGCATCTGCGGAACGGCAGCCACGGTCGAACACCCTGATCCTCGGCCAGCTGTCATTCCTGTCGGGTGCCGCGCAGGAGATGATCTACCCGCTGATCCCGGCCTTCGTGGTCATCGCGCTCGGCTCGTCGAAGACCCTGCTCGGCCTCATCGAAGGCATGCTGATGCTGGGGGTCACCCTGGCCCGACTCGGCTCCGCGGTGGCGATCGACCGCGGGGTGTCCCCGAAGCGGATCCTGGTCGGCTCCTACGTCGCCTCGCTGCTGTCCCGACCCCTGCTGGCCGTTGCCCCCAACCTCGCCACCGTCGGCGCGCTGCGCGGGATCGACGGTCTCGGCAAAGGCGGCAAGGACGCGCCGAAAGACTCGCTCGTCGCGCTCGACGCCGGCGAGGCCAGGGCCGGGCGTGCCTTCGGCATCCTCCGTGCGCTCGACACCGCCGGATCGGTCGCCGGGCCGGCCATCGCCGGCTTGCTGCTGCTCTGGCTCGGTCACGGCGAACGGGGTCTACGGATCGTCTTCGCACTATCCCTTCTGCCGGCGCTGGCCGGGCTGTGGACGCTCCAACAGGTGCGCGACGCCCCACCTCGGCCGTCGACGCAGGACCCCGGCCCACGACCGCCGCTGCCACGCCCGTTCAAGGTGCTACTCATCGCCGCGCTGATCTTCGGGCTCGCCAACTCCTCGGACACCCTGCTGCTGCTGCGCGGACAGTCCGCGGGCCTGTCAACCGCCGGCGTCGCGTTCGCGTTCGCGCTGGTCAACCTGGTCTACGCCGGTCTCGCGGTTCCGCTGGGCAGCCTCTCCGACCGAATCGGCCGACGGCCGCTGCTGTTCGTGGCCTGGGCGATCTACGCACTGACCTACGCCGGCTTCGCCGCCGCGTCCCAGGTATGGCAGCTCATCGGGCTGTTCGCCCTGTACGGCATCTACTACGCCGCCGCCGACGGGGTCATCAAGGCGTGGATCGCCGGGCTCGTCCCCCAAGATCGACAGGGCGCGGCATACGGGCTCTACGCCGCCGCGTCCGGTCTGCTCGTGCTTCCGGCAAGCGTCATCGCGGGCGCCCTTTGGGACCATGTGGGGCCCGGCTGGGCGTTCGGATTCGGCGCGGTGGTCGCCGCGGTAGCGCTGGCGGTCGTCGTCATCAGTCCGAGCCTTCGCCGGTTTGCGCGCTGACGCCCGACGCAGTTGCCGGCGAGGACCCCTGTAAGACAGGCGAGGACACAGTGTTGGTCACACAACGCGACTGCCGCACGGAGTGCCACTGGCGGAGGCGGGCACCACGCTCAACTACATCGTGGTGTCCGAGTCGAGGACGCGGGCGATCGCCTTCGCATCTTCAAGGTCCGGTGGTCGGAGCGGTCGGCACAGATCCTGATCATGCCAGCCATAGGGGTGCAATCGACTTCACTGACCCTGGGTCACGAGGTCGGTGATCGACTACATCGAGTCGAGGCACTGCCTCAGCAGCAAACCGTCGCGCCGGCCTCGTCTGTGGCGCAACAGGTGCCGTCGCCAGCGACCATCGAACGTTCGGAAGCGGTTTGGCCTTCGAGTTCGGGCTGGGAGTCGGCGAGCACGACGTAGTGCTCCCACTGTTCGCCGTCGGGGGCGGCGACCCAGAACTTGTCCTGCACCGCGTAGCAGCAGGTGGTGTTCTTCTCCTCGCGCGCAATCAGGCCCTCAGCGGCCAACCGAGCCTGGTGCGCTTCGACGTCCGCACTCTGCTCAACCTCGATCCCCAGGTGGTTGAGTGATCCGCCAGAGCCGGGGTTCTCGAGCAGGACCAGCTTCAGCGGCGGCTCGGTGATCGCGAAGTTCGCATAGCCGGGGCGGCGCTTGGCGGGCTCGGTACCGAACAGCTTGCTGTAGAACGCGACGGCGGCGTCGACATCGTCGACGTTGAGGGCTAGCTGAACACGGGACATGAGCACTCCTTGATTTGAAAACTGTCTATGCAGAGACTTGCATGTCAAATCGATGCCTGTCAATATAGACGCATGTCGAAGTCACCGATGGCACTCCCGGTCATTAAAGACGCCCTTGCCTGTTGCACGCCGTTGGGTGCTGAGGCGATGAGTGCGGAGCAGGCCGAGACCGTCGCGAACCTGTTGAAGGCACTGTCGGACCCGGTGCGTGTGCGGCTGATGTCGATGATCGCCGCCGTCGAGGAGGCATGTGTCTGCGACCTGACCGCCCCGTTCGACGTCTCCCAGCCCACGATCTCCCATCACCTCAAGGTGCTACGTGACGCCGGCCTGGTCGACAGCGAACGCCGAGGAACCTGGGTCTGGTACTCGGCCCGGCGGGAAGCGCTCGACGCGGTCGGTGAATTGTTCACCGGCGCGCTCACCCGGACGTGACCGACCGCAGACGCAGGCTGCTCGCCGAGTTCCTCGGCACCGGCCTGCTGGTCGCGGTTGTCGTCGGGTCCGGAATCGCCGCCCAGACCTTGACCTCCGACGCGGGGATGGCGCTGCTCGAGAACGCCCTGACCACTGCAGGCGGGCTCGCGGTGCTGATCCTCGTGTTCGGCCCGATCAGCGGCGCGCACTTCAACCCGATCGTCTCGATCGCCGACTGGGCCCTCGGTCGGCGGATCGGGACCGGGCTGGCCGGCCGGGACGTCGCGCCCTACGTAGGGGTCCAGATCTCCGGGGCGATTAGTGGCGCGATCCTCGCCGACGCGATGTTCGCCAAGCCCCTCGTGTCCTGGTCGACCCACCATCGCAGCCAGCCACACCAATTGCTCGGCGAGATCGTCGCGACCGCGGGACTCCTCCTGGTGATCGTGTCGCTGGCCCGCACCGACAAGTCCGCACAGACACCGTGGGCGGTCGGCAGCTACATCGGCGCCGCCTACTTCTTCACCTCGTCGACCTCCTTCGCGAACCCGGCCGTCAGCATTGGTCGAGCCTTCACCAACACCTTCGCCGGCATCGCCCCGATCTCGCTGCCGGGCTTCATCGCCGCCCAGCTCGTCGGTCTCGCAGTCGGACTCGGCCTGCTGGCCCTGCTCTACCCAACCGCGGCGCAGGCCGCCGACGACATCGTCGTCCCCCGCGAGATCTTGGAGCCAACCGGATGAGTGACAAACCGCAGGTCCTGTTCGTCTGCGTCCACAACGCCGGACGATCCCAGATGGCAGCCGCGCTGCTCAACCGGTACGCCGGCGGGCGAGTCGACGTGCGCAGCGCCGGGTCAGCGCCCGCCGAGTCCCTGAACCCCGCCGTTGTCAAGGTGATGCGCGAACTCGGCATCGACCTGGGCGCCGAACACCCCAAGCTCCTCACCATCGACGCTGTGGAAGCCTCCGACGTTGTCATCACCATGGGCTGCGGCGACACCTGCCCCGTCTTCCCCGGCAAGCGCTACCTCGACTGGACCCTCGACGACCCAGCCGGACTCCCCGCCGACCAGGTCCGGCCGATTCGCGACGAAATCGACCAACGAGTCCGCGCCCTCGTCGACGAACTTGTTGGAGCACCATGACCATCGAGCCGATGACCGCCGCACATGCAGCAACCGTGCTCGCGATCTACCAAGCCGGTCTCGACACCGGCAACGCATCGTTCGAGACCACCGCACCCGACTGGGCAACCTGGGACGCCAACCACCTCCCTGAGCACCGCTACGTCGCCCTGGACGACCGAGGCGACGTCATCGGCTGGGTCGCGGCCAGCCCGGTCAGCAGTCGCTGCGTCTACGCGGGCGTCATCGAACACTCCGTCTACGTCCGACCTGACGTCCAAGGTCACGGCGTCGGACGTGCACTGCTCGAGCAGCTGAACCGCTCCGCTGACACCGCCGGCGTTTGGACCATCGAGACTGGCATCTTCCCCGAGAACGCCGCGAGCATCGCCCTGCACCAAGCCGTGGGCTTTCGGATCGTCGGCACCCGCGAACGCATCGGCCAACACCACGGAACCTGGCGCGACACCCTCCTCCTCGAACGCCGTGGCAACCTCGCCTGATCGGGGCTAAGTCGAACAGAGCCGTCCGTTACCAGTCGCACGCAGAGCCTCGCCCAGGCTTTGGTGCGCATCCGCAGAGCAGCTGTGGAGCCCCGACCACCCCGGTTGTCTGCCTCGCCGCCAGTTGCAGCTTCAGTTGCAGTTCTATCGCTAGTTCGAGCCGTCCGCACGAGTCCACTCAGGACCGCCAACGTCCGGCGCGGCGCACTGACCTGCGAGAACACGAGTCCTGCGGACGGTTGCGGTCGGCAATGGACACCTACGGACGCGCTGACGGAGCACTGCTAATGCGGTCGGCGTGCGCCCTCCGGATTCAGGCGACGAAGAGGTCCCGCTCAGTCGGGGACGTTAGTTCCGGCCGGCAAAAATGCGCGCGTTTCGTAACTTGGAGTGCCCTCCTGTCCCACAAAGTGTCAATCTCCGGTACCCGGTTGACGGTGGCTGACCGGTACCTACCCGACATGATCGTCTAGCTGGCTGCGGTGCGTCGGGGTCGGCCTTTGGGGTTGGCGAACGCGCCGAGCTCCCGGCTGCGGTCGTGACGGATCGGGTGGACCCGGATCACCTGGCCGTGCTGGGACAGCTGCACCGACCCGGCGACGATCGCCACGTCGATGGACTGGCGGGCGAACCGTCGGCCGGCCCGATACGGGGTGCCAGCGAAGCTCAGCGTCCCGGACGCGTCGCAGATCCGGGTCACGGTCAGCCCGATGGTGGCGTCACGGGCGCGGCGCTGGGTCGGCAGCCGCGGCCTGGCCTTGCGGTCGTGATGGTCGGCCTTGAGTCGTTGCGCGTGGCTCGCGATGAGCACCCCGGCGTGCAGGATCTCGACCAGCCCGTCGGTGACGACGACCTCGACCGGCTCGCCGGCGAACGTCGCCCCCACCGGATACTCGAACCCGGCCAGGGAGATCCGGCCACGGGTGTTCACCCATCGGCTGACCCCGGCCGGTCGTGACGTCGGCGACTGGGCGGGGACGCGGACCTCGACCGGCTCGTCGACCACCACCAGGTCGCGGCGAGCCGCCAGGGCGAACCGTTCCGCGGGTGGTCGGTTCCCGCACGACTGATGCGGCCGTTCGGTGTTGTACTCGACCACCCAACGATCGAGCGCGGCCTGCAGGTCCTCGATCGTGTCGTGGCGACGGTCGTGGTCGATCAGGAACTCCGCGCGGATCGTCTTATGCAGCCGCTCGATCTTCCCGGTCGTGGTCGGCGAGTACGGCGCGGTCAACAGATGCTTGATCCCGTTGGCGTGACACACCTTGTCGAACAACACCGGACCGGGACCGGTCCCGAACCGGGCGGTGAACACCTTCCCGTTATCGGTCAGCAGCTGCTCCGGAAGCCCGTGAGTCTTCAACGCCTCGACCAGCGCGGCAACCACCGGCCTCGCCGTTGCCCGTCCGACCAGCTTCGCGCAGACCACGAACCGGGAATGATCATCGATCCCGGTCACCACCTTCAACTCCCGGCCGTCCGCGAGATGCGCCCGGCCCATCACGTCCATCTGCCACAACTCCATCGACCGGCCCCGCTCCCACCGGCGGTAGTCCTCCCGCCGCCGCTTACGCCGGTGCGCCTCGACCAGCCCGTGACGCACCAACGCCCGATAGATCGACGTGCGACCCGGCACCGGATCCACCCCGTCACGCGCCAGCTGCCAACGGAGCCGGTCCGGCCCCCACGCCGGATGCGCCCGCCGCATCGCCACGATCACCGCCTCAACCTGCGGCGGCATCTGATGCGGACACGAGTTCGGCCGCGACGACCGGTCCGCCAACCCACCCAGACCACCGTCGCTGGCATACCGGCGCAGCCACTCATGCACCGTCTGACGAGTCACCCCGTTACGGCGCGCGACCTCCACCACCGACGCGCCATCAAGGACCTCGAGCACCGCCCGATACCGCTGCTCCACGACGCCCAGCTCCACCAGCACAACCGGCTCCCTCCGCCGCGACCACTGCGGTCACGACGAAGCGAAACAGGCACACGCGAAAGCCGAAATGAGCGTGAGCGTCGCCCACCTACCGGAACGACTGTCGCCCACCTACCGGAACCGCGTCCACAACCTGTCGCCCAGGAACCGGAACCCGAACGTCAAGCATGAACCGGAGAATCACATCCTGTCCCACAAAGTTCACGGACGGGCCACGGACGGATGATCAAGGGGCATGACCACCGAGACCGGTGGCCATGCCCCTGACCTGCGGTTTCACTAGTAGCGGGGACAGGATTCGAACCTGTGACCTCTGGGTTATGAGCCCAGCGAGCTACCGAGCTGCTCCACCCCGCGTCGGTATCGCCACGATAGCCCGACCCGACGTGTGCGCCAAAAGTGGCGAGGCTCAGAGCGTGACTGCCGGGATCGCGACCTCCGCCAAGCGTGGCCTGGGGATCTGGATCCCGCCCGGACGGGCTGCTTCGGCGAGCCAGACGTTCAGCTCCGCGCTGGGCATCGGCTTGGCGAACAGATATCCCTGAATCAGCGTGCAACCGAGCTCGCGCAGCTTCTCGAGCTGCGCTTCGTCCTCGACGCACTCCGCGATGGTCGCGATGCCGAGAGTCTCGGCAAGCGTGACGACCGCTGTGATGATCGCGGTGTCGACCACGCTCGTCGTGATGTCGCTCACGAAGCTGCCGTCGATCTTCACCACGTCGATCGGGAACCGCTTCAAGTAGTTGAGCGAAGAGTGCCCGGTGCCGAAGTCGTCGATCGCGACTCGCACGCCGACGTCCTTCAGCCGCTGCAGCGTCTGAATCGTCCACTCCGTCTCGCGCATCGCGAGCGTCTCGGTGATCTCGAGGCACAGCCGGTCGGGAGCCAGGCCTGCATTCTCCAGCGCCGACCGCACTTCGGCGACGAGGTCGCCGTCCTGGAACTGGCGCGCGGAGAGGTTGACGCTGACCCCGATCTCGACGCCCAGCTCGTCCTCCCACCGCTTGCACTGGCGACACGCCTCGCGGAGCACCAGGCGACCGAGCGGAAGGACCAGTCCGGTCTCCTCGGCAAGTGGGATGAACTCGCTCGGCGGGATCATGCCGCGTCGCGGATGCCGCCAGCGGACGAGGGCCTCTGCATCTGCGGCGATTCCGCCGGCCGCATCGACCATCGGCTGGAAGAACACGTCAATCTGGCCGCCCACGATTGCCGCGCGGAGGTCCTCTTCGAGCTCCAGCTGTGTGATCGAGCGGCCTTGCCCTCCGGCGTACTGCTTCCACCGGCCGAGGCCC
This sequence comes from Mycobacteriales bacterium, assembly GCA_035547035.1. Classification (GTDB taxonomy): domain Bacteria; phylum Actinomycetota; class Actinomycetes; order JAFAQI01; family JAFAQI01; genus DASZTV01. The sequence goes on from DASZVL010000008.1 coordinate 24,495, forward strand.
TCGGCTTTCGCCTCGTACATCGCGAGGTCCGCGTCGTGCAGCAGATCGTCGCCGGTCGCGTCCGGACGTGAGACCGCAACGCCGATCGACAGTGTCGCGACGATCGTGCGAGACGGCAGGACCTCGATCGGGGCTTCCATCGCGCGTACGACGCGGTCAGCGATGTCGTGGACCTCACTGGGGTCGTTGACGTCCTCGAGCAGCAGTGTGAACTCGTCGCCGCCGAAACGGGCCACCGTGTCGCCCTCGCGAACGACGGTCGTCAACCGGTTCGCGATCTCGGTCAGCAGCCGGTCGCCGGCTTGGTGCCCGAGGCTGTCGTTGATCAGCTTGAAGCGATCGATGTCGACGAAGCACACCGCGGTCATGCCGTCATGACGCTCGGCGCGGCGAAGCGCCTGGTCGAGCCGGTCGATGAACAGGCGTCGGTTCGCGAGCCCGGTCAGCTGGTCGTGGAATGCGTGGTGGGAGAGCTGCGCCTCGAAGTCGAGCCGCTCGGTGTCGTCGCGGAACGCGAGCACGACGCCGTCGATCACGGCGCCGTCACGTGTCGGCGCGCAGGTGAACGTGACCGGTAGCGGCGAGCCGTCTTGGCGGGTGAGCGTCATTGACGCGTCGAGCGTCGTGCCGGACTGGAGGCACCGGTGGACCGGAGCAAGGAGTGCCTCGGAGCTTGGGTGGGCCGGGTTGAAGTCGTCAGCCGACATGCCGAGGAGATCCTGCGCCGCCGCGTTCCAGTACGTCGGTCGGGCGTCGCGATCGAACGCGCACACGCCCTCGGTAAGGTTGCCGAGGATCGCGGCCATGTCGCGGCGCTGCTGGTGCACCTCGCCGTAAAGGTCGGCATTCGTGAGGGCGCCATCCGCAATCGCCGCAATCGTGTGCAGCAGCTGGACGTCCGCGGGATCGAATGGCTCGCCGGGGTCGCGCCCCGTGATGACGAGCCAGCTCTCGTGGTCGGCTATCGCGGCGGACAGCCCGCTGGCGCTGTGCGGCATCACCTTCGCATCACCGCGGAGCAGCCTCGACGCGACGCTCTCGACCGTTGCGGGGACCTGGCCGTCGGCCATCGCGCTGTGGATCTCGCGCGCCGCGTCGAGCAGTCCGAGGACCCGGTCTCGGTCACGCTTGGCCTCGAAGTGCCCAGCAAGAACGTGGCGGAGCAGGAAGAAGGCGAGGGGCAGGACGGCAAGCGCCCACAGGCTGCTGGCCGCCGCCATGCCGCCGAGCGCACCCGTGGTCGCGCCGACGCAGATCACCAGCAACCGGGCTCCCGGGCCTTCGCGCCACATGGTCGACAACGACTGGCCGGTCAGCACGTTGAGAAGCGCGCCGATCATGACGCCGTTGACGACGACGAAAGCCATGACCGCAGCCACCATCGCGGGCCACAGCAGCGCCGTCACGTGTCCGGGCCGGCGACCGATCAGATCAGCGATCAGCACCGCAGACGTCGCGGCCAGGATGAACTGCGAGGTGTTGAAGACGCTCTTGACGACGCTGCGCCGACGCCAGATCTGCGCGATCAGCTGGCTTCCGGCGTAGAGCAGGATCAACTCCTGCGAGGTCAGCAGCGCGATCGACGCGGCGAGCAGACCGTCGCCGAAGGTTACGGCCTCGGAGTAGCTGCGGCCATAGAGCAGGAGTGGAAAGCGATCCGAGAGGATCAGCGTCACTCCGAGCACCACCAGCGCGATGATCGATCGCGAGCTCGGGTGCGTGACGCCCCTGGCAGCCCAGACGAGCGCCGCGGCGCTGATGACCGCGGTCGCGGCGATCAGCAGCCGGGCACGCGCCGGAAGCGACATCGCGGACATCGGTCAGCAGCTCATGACCAGCTCGCGGCGTCCCACGAGCCGTCGTTCCATGCGCTGGCGTTCCACGCACTTGCGTTCCATGCGCTGGCGTTCCACGCACTTGCGCTGGGGTTCGTGCTGTAGTTCGCCGCGTTCCATGCGCTGGCGTTCCACGACGACGCGAGCGGGATGACCGAGCCGAGGATCGAGGGCACGGCGATGAAGCCGTAGGGCTGGTTCAGCGTGATCGGCGGGCACGTCGCCGCGTCGTACGCGTCGAGGTCGCCGTGGCCCTCGGCCGCCGAGTTTTGGCTCGGCCCGGGCGTCGCGGTCGCGAGCAGGCGGGCCTTGATGTCGTTCGGGCCGGCACTCGGGTTCTGCTGGGCGATCAGCGCGGCGGCTCCACTGGTGATGGCTGCGGAGAAGGAGGTGCCGGACCCGACGAAGTTGGCGGTGCCGACCTCGGCCGAGGGGTACTCCTGGTCGATGGCCGAGCCGGGCGCGCGCAGGCTGACCACCGATCGCCCTGCGGCGACGAGGTCGGGCTTGAGCCATCCGTTCTGCGCGGTCGGGCCCACGCTGCTGAACGGCGCGATCGAGTCGTCGCTGGTCGAGGTGGTCGCGCCGTCGTCCAGTGCGCCGACCGTGACGACGTACGGGTCGTCACCAGGCGAAGTGATCGTTCCGGGGTTCGAGCCGCTGTTGCCGGCCGAGGTGACGACCGTGATGCCCGCGCGCCATGCAGCTTCGACCGCCTGGTCGAGCGGGTTGACCTGGGTCGGCGCGATCGGCGTCTCGCCGAGCGACATGTTCAGCACCTTGATGCCGAGGCTCGAGCGGTGGTTGACCGCCCACTGGACTCCTTCGATCACCTTGCTGACGTCGGTGACGCCGGAGCCGCCGGCAACCTTGATCGCGATGAGGTTCGCGCCGGTTGCCTCGCCCGTGTAGGCGCCGCCCGAGGAGGTGCCGTCACCGGCAACGAGCCCGGCGATGAACGTGCCGTGACCGAAGTTGTCCTGGAACGGGTTGCCCTCGCCGGAGTAGTCCACACCGCCGATCAGCCGGGAGCCGAAGTCGGGCAGCGGGTCGATGCCGGTGTCGAGGACGGCTACCCCGACGCCGGACCCGTTGATGCCGGAGCCGGCCAGGAGAGTGGCGCCCGTCTCGTCCGGGAAGGCGTTGGTGGCGGCCGCGGTAGCGGGCAGGGCACCGACAAGGCCGGTTTCTGCAACCGTCTGGTCCGGGGTGACCGTGGCGCCGTGCGCCTCGAGCGCCTTGGCCGCGTTGGCGGAGGGCAGCTGCGCGAGAACGCCGTTGATGATCGGCAGCTGCGTGACGGTGTCGCCGCCCAGCGCGTTCACGAGGGTCCCGGCGACACCGCTCGAAGCGCCTTGGACGATCACCGTGATCGGGGTGCCGGCGTTCGCAGGGGCAGCCGCGGCGATCCCGCCGGCGAGCAGTCCACTAGCCGCGAGTGCAGCGGCGATGCGACGTGGTGTGCGCAGGCCTGCGCGCAGCCGATCTGTCATTTGGGGTGCCTCCAGAGTGCGCTGCGCGCCGGGTACGCCTTGCGCTCCGCTGAGCATGCCGTCGCAGCCGCGCGGAATGAATAGCGGGTCGTTGTCATTTCGTCCGGCCCGGAGTAGTCCGGTGTAGTTATCTGGCCATGGCCCGACTGCGTCCGATTAGCGCGGCGTGCCCTACCTGCGCCGGATTCGTACGTCTAAGACGACGGTGCGCGAGACGCCGTTTCGATCTTCCTGAGGTCACGTTTCAGCGCTGCTTCGGCCCGGCCGTACGCCGCGAAGTCGCCGCGCCTCAGAGCCGCTTCTGCGTCGGCCTCGTCCTGCAGCGCGGCCGCGATCGCCTGTCGCAGTACTGATGAGGTCGTCGTTGTCGGCGTGGTCGGGGCATTGCCGGACTGCTGCCCGGATCCGGACGGGGCTGCCGAGGATGCGCCCTTGACGCCGAACACCTCGTTGATCGCGGCGTCCAGGGTGGGCTGGAAACCTGCGTTGCCACCCGAGTAGGCGAGGAACTTCCGAAGCACCGGGAAGTTCTGTCCGCCGGAGGCCTGTACGTACCACGGCTCGACGTACAGCATCGATCCGGCGATCGGGACGGTGAGCAGGTTGCCCTTGATGACCTGCGACCCACCTTGGTCCAGCAGGCTGTGCGCTTGCGAGATGGTCGCGTTGGAGTCCCACTCGTTCTGCACCTGGCCCGGTCCCGCCAGGCCGGCGTTCGCGGGGACGGTCAGCAGCGTGAACTTCCCGTAGCTCGCTCCGGGTTGGGAGTCGACGGACAAGTACGCCGTCAGATTGCGCCTCGTCAACGACACGAGGGGTGAGGTCAGGGAGAAGACCGGTGCTGTCGTGCCACCGTCCGGGGACATCGTGAGGTAGTACGACGGCTGCGGCACCGTTGACTGCCCGCCGTCGAGGGTGGGGTCATACGGGACGTTCCAGAACTCGGTGCCGTTGTAGAACGACCGCGGGTCGGTCACGTGGTAGTGCGCGATGAGGGTGCGCTGGATGTTGAACAGGTCTTCGGGATACCGCAGGTGCTGCACCAGGCCGGCCGGCATGTCGGTCTGCGGCTTGACGACGCCGGGGAAGGCCTTCTCCCAGGTAGCGAGCACCGGGTCGGGAGTGCCGTCCGGCGTTTCGGGCGTCTTGGACTGGCCCCACGCGTAGAGCGTGACCTGGCCGGTGTAGGCGTTGACCGTTGCCTTCACGGAGTTGCGAATGTAGTTGATCTGCGCATTGCGCTGTGACGCGACGGCCTGCGTCGTGGTGTTCAGAGACGTCCTGGTCGACGAGCTCAGCGACTCCTGCTCGGAGTACGGGAAGCCGTTCGTCGTCGTGTAGCCGTCGACGACCCAGAGCACCTGCCCATCGATGACCACCGGATACGGATCGCCGTCGAGGGTCAGCCACGGCGCGACCTTGGCGACGCGTGCCCTCGGGTCACGGATGTAGAGGATGTGGGAGTCGGAGTTGACGCCGCTGGACAGCAGGATGTTCTTGTCCTTGAACTTCCACGCGTAGAGCAGCTGGCGGAACAATGACCCGATCGGTACGCCGCCGCCGCCTTGGTAGGTCGTGTTGACCTGTCCGGCGCCCTTGTCGTTGGGGAAGTCCAGCTCGCGCGGCCGCGTGCCGGCCGGCGCACCGACGATCGAGTACTGCGGAGACCCGTCGCCGAAGTAGATCCGCGGCTGGAACTTCTCGGGGTTGGCGGTCGCCGGCTGCAGGTCGCTGATCGCGCCCGTAGGTGGCAGGTCCGACTCGACGAAGTCAGGAGAGCCGTCGTTCTGCGCGCTGTCCGCCTGCGCCGCGACCACGCCGAAGCCGTGCGTGTAGACGAGGTGGTCGTTGATCCAGTTGCGCTGGTTTGCCTGCAGCCCGGACAGCGAGATGTTGCGCGTCCCGATTACGACGTCGGTCGGTGCACCGGTCTTCGTCAGCTGGTAGCGGTCGACGTCGAGCGAGTCCTCGAACGCGTAGAACGACCGTTGCTGCTGGAGCTGCTCGAAGGTCTGGGACACGACGTTCGGGTCGAGGACTCGTAGTTGCACGTCGGTGGCGACGGCGCTGCGTTGTTGCGCGTTGCTCAGAGTGGAGATCCCGGCGTACGGCTCGGTCGTGACGTTGTCCGGCCCGATCCCGTAGGCGTACTGGGTCTGCTGGATGTTGCGTCCGATGTACGGCGCCTCGAGGTCCTGCGCGCTCGGCTTCACCTTGAACTGCTGGACGATCGCCGGGTACGCACCGCCGATGACGAGCGCGGACACGACCATGAGCCCGAAGGCGACGGCGGGCAGCATCCAGTTGCGGGTGTAGACGTTCGCGAAGAACAACAGCGCGCAGATGATCGCGACGAACACCAGGATCGTCTTGGCCGGAAGCACGGCGTGCACGTCGGTGTACGACGGTCCGGTCACGCTTCCGCGTCCGGAGAACGCGAGGCCGTAACGGTCGAGCCAGTAGGCGACGGCCTTGAGCAGGACGAACACCCCGAGCAGCACCGAGACATGGACTCGGCCGGCCGGCGTCCATTTCGGTCCCGGGGTCTGCACGCGCAGCGATCCATACAGGTACGCCGTGACCAGGACTGCGATGAGCGAGACAGCCACCATTGCGAACAACATGCCCAGCGCGAACCGCTGCATCGGGTAGGTGAAGGCGAAGTAGGACACGTCCCGGTGGAACTGCGGGTCCTTGTGGTGGAAGGACGTGCCGTTGCGCCACAGCAGCCAGGTCTGCCATCGCCGCGCCGCGGCGGCCCCGCTGATGATCGCGATCAGCAGCGCAACGCCGGCGAGGACGAATGCGCGAGCCTTGTGGATCAGCTGTCGGTAGCGGTCGAGCGTCTGCTGCTCGGCCGACATCGGCAGGGACTTGGGGCGCAACCGGTAGGCGACCGCGATGTTGGCGGCGACCACCAGCCCCATGACGCTGCCGAACATGAAGAACAGCACGATCTCGGTGACCAGCCGCCGGCTGAAGACCGACGAGAAGCCGACCGAGCGGAACCACAGCAGGTCCGTGTACTGCCCGACGAACACGGTCCAGAGCAGGACCAGTACGACGAGGGTCACGACCGCGGCGATCCCGATCCGGATCCGGGTGGTGATCGGTGGGATCTGCGGCCGCTGCGGGCGCCGCGGCATGCTGAACGTCACACCATGAATGTAGTGAGCGACGGATCTTCAGATCCGTCTCGCTAGGGGTTGGCGTCGGGGGAGTGGACGTCTAGTGGTGTGCCTCAGGTTTCTGACGCTCGTGCCGCCGTGGGCACCTCGATCGCGAAGTCGGAGCCCTTGCCCGGCTCGGAGCTGACCTCCAAGGTCAGCCCCAGCGCGTCCGCGACTCGCGTGACGAAGCCGAGACCGAGTCCCATCCCCCCGACCTTGCGGGTGTCGGAGGAGTCGGCCTGGGAGAAGTCGCCGAGCAGTTCGGCCAGCCGGTTCGTGTCGATGCCGTCCCCGGCGTCACGGACGGCGATGCTCACTGCGCCGTTGCCGGTTCGTGATGCAGCGAGCGTGATGGGCGTGCCGGGCTTCGTGTACTTGATCGCGTTGTCAGCGAGCTCGTCCAGCGCCTTGCCGAGCCAGCCGGCGTCGACCTCGACCCTCGGCAGCTTCGTCGCGACCCGCCGTCGAAGGTCGCCGGCCCGCTCGGGGTAACGCTCACGCCAGTCGGCAAGCCGCTCATCGACCAGCTTGTCCACCGAGATGCGGTCCTGCTGCGGCGAGACCCGGCCCGCGTCGAGCGCCGCAACGTCGACCAGCAGCTCGACCGCTCGGCTCATCCGCGCAGTGCCGGCGAGGATCTCGCCGACGAAGCTCTGCACCCGCTCCGGCGGCAGGTCCGGGCGACGCGACAGCATCTCGGCGTAGCCGCGGATCGGAGTGAGCGGCGTACGGAGCTCGTGGCTGACCGTCGAGAGGAACTCGGTCTTGAGCCGTTCGACCTCGCGTTCGCGGGTCCGGTCGGACAGTACGACGACTTCGCCGCGCTGGTCGGCGAGCGGCGACCGGGCGAGCCGGATCGGAATCTGCTCGCCGTCGGCGCGATGCAGAGTCGCGTCCGCGACCAGCGGGGTCTCCTCGCGCGACAGCAGCGACGAGGCGTCCGGTCCACGAACATCGACGACGTTTGTGAGGATGTGGCCGACGACCTGCGACTCGCGCCGGCCGAGCAGCTCCAGAGCCATCGGGTTCGCGGCGACGACCACGCCGGCCCGGTCGGTCGTCACGAGACCGTCGGTCATGGAAGACACGACGGTCTCGAGCCTGCCGCGCAGCCGCGCCTCCTCGATGGCGGAGGCACGCAGGTCGCCGGTAAGGGTTCGCAGTGACGTGGTCATCGCGTCGAACGCCCGGGCAAGCTCGCCGACCTCGTCAGCGGTCTCGACCGCTACCTCGCTTTCGAGATCTCCGGCCCGGATCCGGCCGGCTGCCACCGTGAGTCTGCGAACCGGGTCGGCAATGCGTTGCGCCATCAGGAACGCGAACAGCGCGACCGTGATGAGGACCGCAAGAGCGGTGATGACGAGTCGTCGCAACACACTGCGTTGCGCGGCAAGCGCGGCACTCGCAGACTGGCTTACCGCGAGCGTCGCAATGCGGACGTTGTCGTTGCCCGCCTCCGTCACCGGCACGAACTCGGTGCTCGGTGCGGTGCCACGGGCAGGCACGAAGGTGGCCACCCCCGAGCCCTGGTTGTCGATGTCTGCGGTCTTGGCCTCGTCGATGACCTGCGCCCGCTCCGGCGTAGTGAGGCTGCTTGCCAGCACGAAGTTGTTGGCGATGAGCGATACGTCGTAGCCGACTTGGGTCCGCAGGATCGCGAGGTAGCGATCGACGATGCCGATGCCGTAGATCGCGGCGTACTTGGGCTTGACCTGAGCGCTCGATGAGTTAGGGACTGCGGCGATGATGGCGAGCCGCGCCGGAGCGCCGTGGAGAAGGATGGCGCCGGACGCAGGCGTCTGCACGGTCTCGCCGAGGTGCAGCACGCTACGAACGACCTTGCTGCCGGCGAGCTGCAAGAGAGCCGTGTCGTCGAGCGCGTGCGGATCGGGGGCGAGCAGCTTCACCCCCGCCCCGGGCTGGTAGATCGCGGCGAAGTAGCTCGGGTCCTCGGAGAAGACCTTGATGGCCTCGGCGCACCTGGCAGGTTCCTTCGGGCACGCGACGATCACGGTCGCGAGCAACGAGGCTCGCGTCTCGAGTGACGCCAACGCCTGCTGCTGTGCCACGGCGACCTGGTGCAAGCGCGTCGCTTGGTCGTGCTGGACCTCGCTCGCCACGCCGATGCCGACGATCGCGACCGCGCCGACGGCCATCGCGACGACCCCGGCGACGATCGCGCCGACCACCTTTCCCAGCAGGCTTGCGCGCGCGATCAACGCGATCGCCGTGATCATCGCGACGCACGCGGCGCCGCGAGCCGACAGCTGGGCGAGCGCGAAGTTGGTGCTGACGGCGCTGCGTTCGGCGAGCGCGGTCGCGACCGCCGTCAGTCCGATGCCGGCCGCAATCCATGCGCCGACCCGCCGATCGGTGCGCCAGCCGCGCGCGACCGCGGCCGCAGCCGCGACGATGCCGACCGTGCCGCCTGCGATCGCCAGCGACGTGCTCGCGCCGAGCGGCGCAGTGATGGCCGGAAGGACCGCAGGCGGTCGTTGCGGAACGCCGTCCGTCAGACCGATCAGGATCAGAGCCAGCGCGACGAGCCGGAGCAGCGCGATGCCGTTCGACGACGCGACGTCGAGGTGCAGTGCGGTGAGGGCGTCAGCGGCCGCCATCGTGAGCGACGCCACGACGACGAGCGGCGTCGTACGGCGTACCAGTCCCGGGAAGCAGCATGCCGCCGCGAAGCCCAGCCACACCGCGACGGCGGCTAGTTGGACGACGCCGAGCAGCGCAAATGGGACGGCGGGCGCCATGATCTGCGAGCGTAGAGGTATTGATGCCCGCTAAGGGCGCGTCAGCAGTGTGGAAACGCGGTACTTCCGGCCTTGATCGCCTTCAACGCCTGCACGGCGCCATCTAGCGTCTTGATGCTGACGAGGGTGAGCGAAGCCGGGGCCGCCGCCTTGGCGTCCGCGCACTCGCTCGCAGGTGCGAAGAAAACGGTGGCTCCGGCGTCGACGGCGGCGGCGATCTTCTGTTGAATTCCACCGATTGGTCCGACTTTGCCCCGTTTGTCGATGGTTCCGGTGCCCGCAATGGTGCGACCACCGGTCAGCCCGCCGGGCGTCAGCTTGTCGACGATGCCGAGCGCGAGGGCAGTGCCGGCACTCGGCCCGCCGATCACGTTCGGGTCGATGCCGATCGAGACGGTGACGCCACCCCAGGTCGGCCGACTCCCGATCGAGACTCCGAGCCGCGCCTTGCCGTCGGGTCCCTTCTCCGTCGCGATGTCGAACGTGTGCCGGGTGTTCGCTCGGCTGATCACCAACGACACCTTGGCTCCGGGCGTCACGCTCTGCACAGCGTTGACCAGCTGCTGTGGCTGGGTGATTCGCTTCCCGTTCGCCGAGACGACCTCGTCGCCGGCCTGCACCACCGATGCGGCCGGTACGCCGGGGGTCACCGATTCGATCGCAACGACATTGCCCGTGGACTTGTAGCCGAGCTCGTTCATCGCGGCGACGACCGCGTCGGTCTGCGAGCGTGTCATGTCGTTGACGCCCTGCTGCTGCACCTTCTGGCTCGACACACCGGGCGGGCATTGCACCTGCTGCGGTTCGACGGACTCGTGCGAGCTGAACCAGGCCCTGATCGCGTCGATCAGATGTAGGTGTGCGGTGCAGCTGCCGGGCTGCAGCTCCACCGTCGTGAGGTACAGGTGACCGTCGGTCGGCTGCGTCCGGGCGCCGGAGATCTGGATCACCGGACCGCCCGACTGCCCGTAGGCACTCTCACCGGCCGGGACAGCGCCCAGCGTGTCGGTGACCGGACCGGGGGAGAGGACGACGTAGGGAACGGGCAGGAAGAAGAGCGCGACGATCATTGCCGCTAGGAGAGCCGACGCGATGCCAAAGGTGAGCCCGCGTCGGTTCATGACGGCCCAAGCCTAGGCGAGGAGTCGCCGGCGTGATTCGGTCAGGACCGCGCGAAGAAGCCCATGCTTCGCCGCCCGGGCGGCGAAGCCGGCGCGACCTCCTCGACGGTCGGGTCCACGACGCTCGGGTCGACGGGTGCATCGGCCGCCGACCCGGGGCTGGCATCAGCCGGCGGTGGCAGGTCGGCCGGGTCGTCCTTGACGAAGGTCTCGCTGATCGAGGCGAGGCCTGCGGGCGGCGGTGGCAGAGGGGCGGCGGCGAACGGCACGCTCGCCACGGGCGCCGGCATCTCGTACGACGGCGTGGTCGCCTCTTCCTCGAGCGCGTTGAACGACATGGCGGGGACTGCGCTGCCGGTCTCCACCGGTGCGCCGTACGGCGGCGCGACCACTGGCGCAGCGGGCAGCGCATCCAGGCCGACAGTGGCCGGCTCGGGTAGCGGGGGCGGGCTGGTCGGCAATGGTGCTGGCTGCGCGTCGGGTGCTGCCGGTGCCGGTGACGCTGCGAACGGATCGGTCGCCGTGGCATCGGTCGGCGTGGCATCAGTCACTGGCGCGCCGGCGACTTCGACGTGGTAGTAGGCGCGCGTGCTCAGCGTGACCGGCGCCAGCGAGTACACGGAGAAGTCCGCCACGCCCTCGACGTTGCGGAGGTGCTCGGCGAAGCTCACGGCGTCCTCTAGCGAGGCCACACGGCGGAACGCCGGCGCGCCCTGCGCGGACTGGTAGAAGACCACGTGCTCCATTGACATCCCTCTGATCGCGGACAGGGCTGATGAACCCTGCCTAACCCATGTCGGCAGCCGGCACGGGTCAGTTGAGGTCAGATGATTCTGGTGAGCCGCCCTGAGATCAAGCGGATCGGCGCCGAACGGGCGTCAGGAGGCCCGTCGTGCCGGCTCGCGACGCTCAGCAGTGTGACGGCTCTTCTGGACCGGAGGGTTGATCACGCCAACGGGTCGGGAGAAGGCGGCCTTGAACCGCTCTCGCTCGGCGAGCGACTCCTCGGTCTGAACCGGACCGCGCGGTCGGGCTGCCCAGTTGACCCAGACGATGGCAATCAGGGTCGCGACTGCCGGCACTCCGAGCCAAGCCAGCACACCCACACCCATCAGTGTAGGGGCGTCCGGCCTCCGTTGTGTGCAGTCAGCGACGACGGATTCGAGACCGCGCGAGCGCCAAAGACCCAATAACCGCAAGGGTTGCGCCGGCCCCGGCAGCTGCCCGCGTCGCGGATTTGCGGTCGACGACGACGAAGCTGCGCCCTACTCGGTCACCGAGCCGTCGGAGGTGCTCCTCGAGGGCTGCCTCATTGGTCCACCGTGGTGACCAGCCGGTGGCGCGCAGTCGCTGAGAGCCGACCACCCAGGGGTGTTGGAGGTAGTGCAGGTCGGTCGCCGGCGATGACAAGGCGCCCACCCTGTGCAGTCGTTCGGCCGTCGCGAACGCCACAGCTGCCGGCAGGACGACCGAGCGCATCCCGGAGATCCGCTCGACCTGCTCGCGCTCGAGCCAGCCGTCCGAGCCCACCGTCACCGCGCCTGACACCGCACCGGTCGCGGCGGCGACGAGCGCGTCAAGGAGGTCGTCTTCGTGACAGAACTGCCACAGGCAGCGGCCCTCGCGAACCGACAGCAGGCGGACGGACTCGAACAGGCCGGGCAGCAGCGGGTCGCAGACGGTCCCGACCAGGGAAGCGGGTCGCACCGCGACGACCTCGAGCGCGCCGTCACTGGTTGTCTGCCTCGCGGCGGCGAGGCGTTCCATCGCGAGCCAGTCGCCGACGAGGCCGTCCGTGGGGGTGGCGGCGAGTGGCGCGTCCTCGTCGAGTGGAACGGCGTTGTCGACCCCGGTGCCGTAGACCATCGCGCTCGTCAGGAGCACGACCCGGCGCACGCCTGCTGCGGCGACCGCGTCGAGCAGCGCCGTCGTACCGGCGATGTTCGTCGTACGGCGCTGGTCGGGGGGCGCTTCGACGGTTCGGTCGACCGCGAGGTGTACGACGACGTCGGCTTCGGCGAGCTCGTCCGCGAGCTTTGCCGAGACGCCCTCGATCTCCACGACCGACGGGTGCGAGGCGTGCTCGGCCAGCCTGGCGACGAGTGCCGCGCCCAGCGGCTGACCGGCGCCGGTGACCGCGATGCGCGCGCTTCGCTTACGGCGAACCCGACCACCGCCCTCAGCCATTCGTTCATCTTGACGCCTACGGTGGGGGCATGACTTCCCCGCCTTTCGGGTTCGGTCCGAGCGGTGATGACGATGCCGCCAAGCCCGGCGACCCGCTGGGCGGACTGGGCGCGACGCCGGACCTCGGCGCGATGCTTCACCAGCTGGGCGACCTGCTGTCCGGTGAGACCGGTCCGGTCAACTGGCAGGTCGCGCGTCAGGCCGCGATGTCGGTGATCGGCGCCGATGCCGGTACGACGGCGGCCGAGGCGGCGGAGATCGCCGATGCGTTGCGGCTGGCCGACGTGTGGCTCGACGCGGCGACGGCGCTGCCATCGGGCATCGTGTCCACCGAGGCGTGGAGCCGGCGCCGGTGGCTGGAGGCGACGCGACCCGCGTGGACCGAGCTCGTCGAGCCGGTCGCCGCGCGCGTCGGCGCCGCGATGGGTGAGGCCATACCGCAGGAAGTGCGATCGATGGCGGCGCCGTTGATGGGCGTGATGACCCAGGTCGGCGGGCTGATGTTCGGCGGCCAGGTCGGCCAAGCGCTGGGCACGCTCGCAACCGAGGTCGTGAGCTCGACCGACATCGGCATCCCGCTCGGCCCTGGTGGTGTCGCGGCGTTGCTGCCGGAGTCGGTGCGAGCGCTGGGCGACGGGCTGTCGGTCCCGCCTGACCAGGTTCGGCTGTTCGTCGCGTTGCGGGAGGCAGCTCACCAGCGGCTGTTCCGGCACGTCCCGTGGCTGTCTGCCCACCTGTTCACCGCGGTCCGCAGCTATGCCGAAGGCATCACGATCGACACGAGCCGCTTCGAGGAGCTCGCGGGATCGATCGACCCGAGCGATCCCGAGTCGATGCAGCGGGCGATCGGTGAGGGTCTGTTCGAGCCGACCGCAACGCCCGCGCAGCAGGCCGCGCTCGAGCGGCTCGAGACGGCGCTCGCACTCGTCGAGGGGTGGGTCGACACGGCGACGGCCGGGGCTGCCGGCACGCAGCTGCCGAGCTTCGCCGCACTACAGGAGACGATGCGGCGCCGGCGGGCCAGCGGGGGACCGGCCGAGCGCACGTTCGCCACTCTCGTCGGTCTGGAGCTCAGGCCGCGCCGGCTTCGCGAGGCCGCCCTGCTGTGGCAGGAGCTCGGCGAGCGGCGCGGCATCGAGGGGCGCGAAGCGGTGTGGGCGCACCCCGACCTCTTGCCCGGGGCCGCGGACCTCGACGACCCGCAAGGCTGGGCGCAGCGTGGCCCTGATGACAGCCTCGACCTCAGCGAGCTCGAGTAGCGCTAGCGGGCGGTGCGCGACGCCGTGTCGAACCCTTCGAGGTAGCCCCGAGCACGCTCGAGCTGCGGGAAGTCGGCAAGCTCGGCCCAGAAGGCCTTTCCATGGCCGGGCACGAGCAGGTGCGTGAGCTCGTGCAAGAGCACGTAGTCCACGACGTACTCGGGAAGGCCACAGAGGCGGCGCGACAGCCGGATGGTTCGGTCCAGCGGAGTGCAAGAGCCCCAGCGCGAGCTCATCGTGTCGACCCAGCGAACGCTCGCCGGAACCGCCCGACCACCCAGGTATGCCGCGGACAGCCGCTGCGCACGCTCGGCCAGCTCGCGGTCCGACGGCGTCGAGCCCGCCTCCTTGGCGAGCACGCGAGAGACCAGCGCCGTGACCATTCGAGCCTCCTCGGCCCGGCTCATCCGGGCCGGAACGGAGACGATGATCCGATCGCCCTCGCGGTGGGCCGACACCGTGCGGCGACGCCGCGTGCTGCGCCGTACCTCGACCTCGTTCACGCCGTGGACGTTAGTAAGACCGACTGACGCCAGCTCGCCCGACGCGCGAAAAAGGTCTTGTGCGAACAGGCCCGATGCGCGAACAGGTCCGATGCGCGAACAGGTCCGATGCGCGAAAAGCCCGATGCGCGAAAAGCCCGATGCGCGAACCGGCCCGATGCGCGAAAAGATTGTGTGCACAGCCGGTGCACGGCGTCGTCGCAGGTCGCCGCGGCGTGGCGGCGATTGTCCTGAGGCGTTTCCACATCCGGTGGACAACAACGTCCACAACGACACCCCAGCGTGTCCCCATGACGTCCCCAGATGTGTCCACAGGGTGGTGGTGACGGGCGTTGACGGTCGCGGCGGCGCTTCCGTACGGTCATGTCCAACGGAGCCCCCGCGGCAAACCGGACGGACGTTCGCAAGGGGAAGGCGAATGGACGTACGGAACGCCCGGGGGCTTCGTTATGCGCCCAAACCCGCCGTGATCTTGACGTTATGTGCCCATAACACGCCGGTGAAGGGCGCACTACGTCAAGATCACCGAGTCATTTGCCGGTGAACTTCGGGGCGCGGCGTTCCTTCGCCGCCGCCAGGCCCTCCATGAGGTCCTCGCTGGCGAAGGTGATGGGCTGCGCGAGCGCCTCGTACATCAGCGCATCGTCGAGGCTGCGCGGAGTGCCGTTGCGCAGCGCGGCGACCGTCAAACGCACCGCGATCGGCCCGTTCGCGGCGATCTGCTCCGCGATCTCGAGCGCGTGCTCGACGACGCCGCCGGGGCCGGCCGGGTCGCCATCGACGACGCCGTTGACCAGGCCGAGTCGCAGGGCCTCCGCAGCGTCCACGCGACGGCCCGTGAACAGCAGCTCGCGGGCGTTGGTGATCCCGACGGTCGCGGGCAGCAGGTACGTCGCGGCCATCCCGGAGTGGATGCCGAGCGAGGTGAACGGGACCGACATGCGCGCGCCCGCGGCGGCGTACCGAAGGTCGCAGGCAAGCGCGACGCACAACCCGGCGCCGATCGCATGTCCGTTGATCGCCGCGATCGTCGGAACCTCGACGTCGCGGATGGCAAGCCAGGCCCGGTAGAAGGGCAGCATCCGGTCCCGGATCTTCGCGACCGTGAGGTCATTGGACTCACCGATCCAGGACAGGTCGCCGCCCGCGCAGAACGCCGTGCCCTCCCCGGTCACGACGACGGCTCGGAGGTCCGCGTCGGCCCGCAGCTCGGCAACGGCGGAGGTCCACGCGTCCGTGAGGTCGCTCGTCATGGCGTTTCTGCGCTCGGGGAGCGCAAACGTCAGCACGGTCACCCCGCTGGGCCGCCGTTCGATGCGAAGTGGTGTGCTCATGCCTGCTCGCCGCCTCCAACTCGTCCGAATCTGATTCGGTTTCTGGCCCGTACGACGCCCCGGAGGCTAGCCGTCAGGGTCGCCGGGGCGCGGGGCGCCATGCTCGACGCACGCTCAAATACCGCGGTTTTGAGCGTGGCGCAGGTAGCGTTGATCGCAGGTTCGGCCGGTCCCGGCCGGCGGCGATCGATCGAGGAGGACGAGATGGCCGACACCTACGAGGGCTACTGCGTGAAGTGCAAGGAGAAGCGCCAGTTCGAAGGTGAGATCCGGACCAGCGAGTCCGGCCGCCGCAT
>DASZVL010000009.1:0-2930 GCA_035547035.1 Mycobacteriales bacterium
AGCGGCCTCAGCCTTCGTCAGCCCCTGATGAACGACAGCAAGAACAACGACCTGCGCTTTCGACATCGGTCATGATCAAGTCCGGATCGATGTCAACGATGTCGCGACTCATCTGTCAACGATGTCGTGGAACTACACACCACGCCCTCCGCACACAGTCGGACGGCGCAAGCACGGGACGTTCGTGTACTACCGGATCGCTGACGAGACCGTGTTCGCCTTGTGTGAGCAGGTCTGCGGGTCGGTCCAGCGTGACGTCGAGTCCCTGGCGGCGGCTCTCGGTGGGGCCGTCTGATGGCAACACACATCGCCTCGAGCGGCGTCGGCGGTCGTACGGCGGCTGCGTCGAGCTCCTACGGCCGGCTTGGCCGGCTCGGCTTCTGGACGGCTAGCCACTTCCGCGCCGTCGTCCTCCTGTGGGCGGCGATCGCGATCGGGTTCGGCGCCTTCGCCCCGAAAGCACAGCACGCGCTCGCCGCGGCGGGCTGGGAAGCGTCCGGGTCGCAGTCGGTCGCGGCACGCCACCTGATCGGCACCGAGTTCTCCGGATTGTCCAGCGCTGCGCTGCAGGTGGTTGTGCGTTCCGACACCGGCCCGGTCACCGAACCGAAGGTGCAGGCGGTGATCTCCCGCGCCGAGTCACTGCTGCACGCGGACCCTCGGATCAGCCGCGTCGTACCGCCCGTCGCCGGTGTCTCGATCAGTAGCGATCGACGCACCGCCGTCATCCAGGGCGGGGCAGCCGGTGACACCAACGCGATGGTCCACGCGGCTGATGCCCTGAAAGGTCCGCTGACCGCGCTGTCCGGGAACGGCATTACCGTCGCGCTCACCGGCTCCCCGGCGCTGTGGAGCGACTTCAACGCCGCCAACCATTCCGCGATGATGCGTTCCGAGCTCTACAGCTGGCCGGTCACGATGGCGATCCTCGTCCTCGCGTTCGGCTCGCTGGTCGCGGCCGGTCTGCCGTTGATGCTCACGATCATCGGTCTGCTGGCGGCTGCTGGATCGCTCTATCTCGGCACCCACGTCGGTGCGATCTCGATCTGGGCGATTCCCGCAAATGTAACCCGCGCCAGTTACATTTGGCGGTTAGGTGGTTACATTTAACGGGTGGTCGCAGAGAACCTCGACGCGCTCGTCGCTCAGCTGCGCGCGACGGGTGGAGACACCCTCGACGTCGAGGTGAAGGCCGCGGCTGGCGGACTGCCGCAGTCGCTGACTCCCACGTTGAGCGCACTGGCGAACCATCCAGGTGGCGGCACCATCATCCTCGGCCTCGACGAGAGCAACGGTTTCCAGCCCGTCTCGCTGCCAAACCGTCAGACCCTCAAGCAGGGCGTTGCGTCGAAAGCGCGCGGGTTCGTTCCTCCCGTGCGGGTGACTGTCCGCGACGCAGAGGTCGAGGGGACGCCGGTCATTGTTGCGACGGTTCACGAGTGCGACCTGGCCGACAAGCCATGTCGGGTTGCCTCTACTGGTCGGGCGTACGTGCGGGTGTACGACGGCGACTACGAGATGTCACCGCAAGAACAGCAAGCTTTTGTGGCCGCGCGCCGCCCCCCGCACGCAGATCGGCAAGTTGTCGAAGGCGCTACCGCCGACGATCTCGACCGGGACCTGTTGGCGGAGTGGGCCCAGAGCGCGCGGGCTCGATCGGCTGCACTGGCCCGGTTCAGCGACGACGAGCTGCATCGCCGGACCGGTGTGGTGGATAGCGATCAGCGGCCCACCGTCGCTGGCGTTCTCACCTTCGGCATCCATCCCCAGCAGTGGTTCCCTCGCTACGTCGTCCAGGCAGCGGTCGTCCCGGGCACATCAGGACCCGGGTCTCGGGTAGATGAGCCGGCCGTGATCGACGGACCTGTTCCGCGCATGCTCGACGCGGCGATGGACTGGGCCCGCCGGACCTTCCCTCGCAGCGTCGAGGACACCGCGTCGGGCCACGTGCGAGACCGAACCCTCTTCCCGTTGACCGCGTTCCGCGAGCTGATTGCCAACGCCCTCATCCACCGGGACCTAAGTGCCTGGTCGGAGACACTCGCCGTCGAGGTCCGGCTGATGCCGGACAGGCTCACCATCGTCAACCCCGGTGGACTGTATGGGGTGACCGTAGATCGGCTTGGCAAGGAGAGCGTGAGCTCTCCCCGGAACTCTCGCCTCATCACGCTGTGTCAGGACGCCCGCACCCCGGACGGGAACCGGGTGGTCGAAGGGCTATCCACCGGACTGCAGAAGGTGGCGGCCACTCTCGCCGACCAGGGGCTGCCATCCGCAAGGTACTTCGACAGCGGTAGCCGCTTCACCGCCCTCCTTACCGCGCGACTCGCGCCGAAGGCGCCGCCAGTTCAGCCCGGCACCAGCGCCGGCCGCGTCTACGCGGAGCTCGTCGCCGGGCCGCTGACCGTCGTCGAACTTGAAACTCGATTGCAGCTGAAGGGTCCGAATATCCGAAAGATCCTTCGGGAGCTCGTTGCCCGGGGCCTCGTGTCCCAGACCGGTGGGCGGGGGAAACCAACCGTGTACCAGCGAGTGGGAAGTGGATAGTGGGAGATCCCGCCGCCCGTGTGGCTTTGGAGGGCCAATTGACAGGCACAGACTGTCGTCCGTGGGGCCGGCGTGGGGCCCGCGATGCCGGAGAGACGACACGACACATGCGACGAGCGGCTACCGCGGAGACGGACTCACGCTCAGGACGGCGCTGGTGAGCACCCGCTGACACGCCTGAGACGCGCTATGCGCAACTTTTAATCCGTAGGTTGTGGGTTCGAGTCCCACACGGACCACCGCTGTGATGAGTCGCGACATCGTTGACAGATGAGTCGCGTCATCGTTGAGAGCCCGGCCATCGGCCGGGCTGTCGGTCTTGGTTGCGCCAGTAGGCCCGGTCGGGGTCGATGGTGTGCCGGCTGAGGATTTCGCCGGTGGTG
>DASZVL010000010.1:0-2209 GCA_035547035.1 Mycobacteriales bacterium
AACTGTCTACATCCTCGACGAGCCGACCACCGGCCTGCACTTCGAGGACATCCGCAAGCTGCTCGGGGTGCTCACCCGGCTGGTCGACGCCGGCAACACCGTCGTCGTCATCGAGCACAACCTCGACGTGATCAAGACTGCCGACTGGATTGTGGACATGGGTCCCGAGGGCGGCAGCGGCGGCGGCACGATCGTCGCGGCCGGGCCGCCCGAGCAGGTCGCGACGATCGCCGCGTCCCACACCGGGCGCTTCCTCGCAGAGATCCTTGGCGGGCGGGTGAAGAGCTCGAAGAGCGCGCCGAGCAAGGCCAAGCCCGCCAAGCGGACGACCGCGGCCCGCAAACGCGCGTAGCGGAGCCTCGAACGCCGACTAGATTCGACAGACGTGGCTGACCCGGCGAGCTATCGACCTGATCCAGGGTCGATTCCCGACTCGCCGGGCGTCTACCGGTTTCGCGACGATCACGGCCGGGTCATCTACGTCGGGAAGGCGAAGAGTCTCCGCAGCCGCCTCGGCTCCTACTTCCAGGATCTCTCGGCCCTTCACCCGCGGACCCAGACGATGGTGCGGACCGCGGCATCCGTCGACTGGACCGTGGTGGGTACCGAGGTCGAGGCGCTGCAGCTCGAGTACAGCTGGATCAAGGAGTTCGACCCTCGCTTCAACGTCCGCTATCGCGACGACAAGTCCTACCCGTGGCTGGCCGTCACCCTGGATGAGACGTACCCGCGCGCGCAGGTGATGCGGGGCGCGAAGCGCAAGGGGGTGAAGTACTTCGGGCCCTACGCACACGCGTGGGCGATCCGCGAGACCCTCGATGCCCTGCTTCGGGTGTTCCCGATGCGAACCTGCAGCGCCGGGGTGTTCAAGCGCGCGGGCCAAGTGGGGCGGCCCTGCCTGCTCGGTTACATCGGCAAGTGCTCAGCGCCGTGCGTCGACCGGGTCAGCGCCGACGAACACCGGGCGATCGCCGAGGACTTCGTCGATTTCATGTCAGGGCAGACACAGAAGTTCGTCCGCCGGCTCGAGAAGGAGATGCGCGCGGCATCGGAGTCTCAGGAGTACGAACGCGCCGCGCGGCTGCGGGATGACATCGGCGCCCTCAACCGCGCGATGGAGAAGCAGGCGGTCGTGCTCGGTGACGGCACAGACGCCGACGTCGTCGCCTTCGCACAGGACGAGCTCGAGGCCGCCGTACAGGTCTTCTACGTCCGCGGCGGTCGGGTGCGCGGGCAGCGCGGCTGGGTAGTCGACAAGGTCGAGAACATCGGGACGCCGGGACTTGTCGAGCAGTTCCTCACCCAGGCCTATCTCGACGCGGGCACCGCCGACAGCGAGGTGCCAAAGGAGGTGCTCGTACCGGAACTGCCGGAGGACGCCGACGTGGTGACCGAGCTCCTCGAGCTTGCTCGGGGCGGGAAGGTCGCGTTGCGGGTTCCGCAGCGCGGGGACAAGCGGGCCCTGCTCGAAACCGTCGAACGCAACGCCAAGGAGTCGTTCACCCGCCACAAGCTGAAGCGGTCGAGTGATCTCACCGCCAGGGCTCTCGCGCTCCAGGAGCTACAAGACGCGCTGGGCCTCGACCAGGCGCCGTTGCGTATCGAGTGCTACGACGTGTCGAACTTGCAGGGTAGCGACATCGTCGCGTCGATGGTCGTCTTCGAAGACGGGCTGGCGCGCAAGAGCGAGTACCGCCGGTTCGCCATCAAGAACGCCGGCCAGGACGACGTCGCATCGATCAACGAGGTGATCACGCGTCGCTTCCGCCGCTACCTCGAGCAGCGGATCGACCTCGACGAAGTGGAGATCGATCCTGGCGAGGTCGGGCATGGCGTCGGATCGCCGATCGACCCCGACACGGGCAGGCCGCGCAAGTTCGCCTACCCGCCGCAGCTGGTCGTGGTTGACGGCGGTGCGCCTCAGGTTGCAGCAGCGGCCGAGGCGCTGGCGGCGCTGGGCATCGAGGATGTGTCGCTTTGCGGGCTCGCGAAGCGGCTCGAAGAGGTCTGGCTGCCGGACCAGGCCGATCCGGTGATCCTGCCCAGGACGAGTGAGGCCCTCTACCTGCTGCAGCGGGTGCGCGATGAGGCGCACCGGTTCGCGATCACCTATCACCGGCAGCGCCGGTCCAAGGGCATGCTCGACAGCGCGCTCGATGGAATCCCGGGGCTGGGGGAGACGCGGCGCAAGGCCCTGCTGCGCAAGTTC
>DASZVL010000011.1:0-130120 GCA_035547035.1 Mycobacteriales bacterium
TAGCGTGGGACATGAAGGCCTCCTGGTCGTAGAGCGGTTTCTCAACAGCTCCACTCCACGACAGGGAGGCCTTCCCCATCCAGATTGCTCAGCGCGTGTCGGAACACTCACTCAACCAACGTTCCTGGGCAGTACACCTAGGCGGTCGCGCCTTCGATGAAGAGGTCGGCGAACTGGGTGGCGACATCTCGTGCCGACCACTTGCCGCCGGGTCGCAGCCACAAGTACGCGTGGTTGTGCATGCCGAGCCAGGCCAGCGCGGCGACCCGGGGCTCGACCTTTCGGAGCTCGCCGGCCTTCACGCCGTCGCGGATGATCGTCTCAACCGCGGATTCGAAGATGTGGCGTCGCTTGTGGAACTCGGTCGCGCGCTCGCCGGTCAGCGCCGGAAACTCGTGCAGCAAGACCCAGACGTGATCCGGGTATCGCACCAGGATGTCGAGGTACTCCGTCCCGAGCATTCGCAGCCGTTCGGTCGGCGTGCCGGTGCCTGGTGCGACGCGATCGACGCCGGCGATGACCTCGTCCATCACGAGGTCGGTGATGGCGACGAGCAGCGCCTCCTTCGAGCCGATGTAGTGGTAGAGCGCGCCCTTGCCGAGATCGTTCGCCTCGCAGAGCTCGGCGATGCCGGTGCCGTGGTAGCCACCCTGCGCGAACACGTGCGCCGAGGTGTCGATGATCTGCCGGCGCCGCGCCTCCCAGTTCGCGCCGCGACCCGTCAGGTTGTCAGCCACTGGCGCCGGTGTCTGGCAGATGCGCAAGGAACGCGGCGGACCAGGCCATCAAGCCGCTCGGCACCACGAACCCGCGCTCGTCATTGATCGCGTCCCACTGCGTGGCGACGTCTTCGATCGTCGGACTGTCACCTGCATGGACGTAGCCTGGCGTCTGCGCAAGAACGATGCGTGCGAACCGACCGGCGCCGGCCGCGTAGACCTCACCGGTCACCGGGCAGGACTCATGCGCGAGGTAGGCAGCCATCGGCGCGACCAGTGCCGACGCCAGTGGGCCGTTTTCGTCGGCGGCCTTCCCAGCCATGCGAGTGCCGGCGGCGGGAGCTATCGCGTTCGCGCGAATCCCGTACGGCGCACCCGCCGTCGCCAGGCTTCGGGTCAGCCCGATCACTCCGCTCTTGGCGGCGGCGTACGCGGTGTTGTTGGGCAGGCCGAAGATGCCGGAGGACGTGGTCATCACGATCCGTCCGTACTCCTGTTTGACGAAGTGTGGCCATGCGGCGCGAGTCGTCAGGAAAGAGCCGCCGAGATGGACGGCGAGGTGCCTGCCGAAGTTCTCATCGTCGACGTCCGGGAAGTCGGCCCACTCGATGATGCCGGCGTTGTTGATCAGGACGTCGATCCGGCCGAACTCGCCGATCGTTGCGTCGACCAATGCCTGCGCGGTCGACGGCGACGACACGTCGTTGGTATCCGCCAGCGCCGAGCCTCCCGCTGCGACGATCTCGGCAACTACGGCCTCGGCGGGGAGGGGATCTGCGCCGGAACCGGACGTCGACGTACCGAGGTCGTTGACGACGACCGACGCCCCGCGTTCGGCGAGCAGCATCGCGTAAGCGCGTCCCAGCCCGCGCCCCGCTCCCGTGACGACGGCGACGCGGCCGTCGAAGCCGTAGTCGCCGTGCATGTTGGAGCGAGCCACCTTCGCTTCGCTGCGGTACTCGCTCAGGCCGCCACCGGCGCCTTCAGGCCGAGCAGGTTGCCCAGGGTCTCGCCGAGGATCGCCTTGCGCTCGTTGTCCGGCACGCCCGCGAACAGCTGCGTGATGAGCTCCTGGCTGCCGCGGAACGTGCCCTCGGCGTGCGGGTAGTCGTTGCCCCAGGTGAGTGTCGACAGGCCCGTGATGTGCCGGCAGGCGATTGCGACCGGGTCGTCCTGGAACTGCACGTGGAACTGCCGACCGACGTACTCGCTCGGCATGAGCGGGTAGGGCCACTTCTCGTTCAGGCGGAACAGCTGCGCCATGTCGGGCTGGTCGGTCGAGGGGCGCGAGTCGTCCCACCGCCCGAGCCACCAGTCCGCGTCCTGGCCGATCCCGGTGACCCAGCACTTGTCCATGCCGCCGACGAGTGAGGACAGCCAGTGCGCGTTGAACTCGATGAGATGGAAGTGCAGATCGGGGAAGCGTTCCGGGACGCCACCGCCGACGAGCTGGCAGATCAGCTGCTGCGGCACGAGTGTGCTGTAGACGGCCTGCGTCACCATCCGCTTCGCGGCAGCCTTCTCCGTCATCGGCTGGTTGACCTGTGCGGCGTTCTCGAGGACAACCTTCAATGTTGTCGCCTCGGTGTCGTTGACCTTCACCCCGCCGGTCTGGGTGTGGAAGAAGACCTGCACGCCGTTGTCGACGGCGGCCGACCAGATCGGGTCGAGCTCGCGCGTGTAGTAGCTGCGCGGCGGCGTGGCCGGCAGCAGGATGGCTCGGAAGCCCGCCGCCGCCACGCGTTCGATCTCGGCGACGGCGTCGGCGACGTCAGTGATCGGCACCGGCGCGGTCGGGCAGATGCGATCGAAGTACGGCGTGAAGCGCTCGGCGATGTAGTCGTTGTAGACCCGCGCGTGCGCCATCGAGAGCTCGTGGTCGTCGGAGTAGAGACCGAACAGCGACAGGTTCGGATGCATCACCTGGACGTCGACGCCGTCGAGCGCCATGTCCTCGAGGATGTGCTCCGGGTCGCCTTCCGGCATCCGCCCTCGGGTCTGTCGGTAGCGCGAGATCGTCCATCCCTCGTAGCCCGCAGTGTGCAGCTTGCGGAAGATGCGCGCACCGCCGGCGACGAGCGGTTCATCGAGCTCGAAGTCCTCTTCCCACACACCGCGGTCGCGAAGATGCTTCGGCAACCGGGTGCGGAACAGGTCGGTCGGCTCGAGGACGTGGCCGTCGGCGGAGACGACGAAGTCCTTCTCGGTCACGTCCACCACCCCGCCCGCCACCCTTCATCTGAGCCGGCGTCGCCGGCGCCTTTAATAGTTACTGTACCGATCGGTACAGCGGATCACACCAGGGGAGATCGAGTGGCGAAGCGGTGGATGCGGCGACCTGACGGCTCGACCTGGGGTGACTGGGGTGACGACGACGAGCTCGGACGGATCAATCTGCTCACCCCCGAGAAGGTGCTGCAGGGTGTGGGCGAGGTGCGGGCCGGACGCAGCTTCTGCCTCAGCCTTCCCCTGGACTTCCCGGGCGGCACCCATCTCAACCAGCGGCGGCATCCTCCGAAGCTTGCGCCGACCGAGGACATGAACGGCGTACCGGGCGCGTTCTTCAACATCCGAATGGACGAGATGGCCGACTGGGGTGACCCCCGGTACGTCGACGTCTGGGCCGACGATGTCGTCACGCTCTCGCTTCAGTACTCCACACAGTGGGACTCGCTCGCCCATGTCGGCGCCGCTTTCGATGTCGACGGCGACGGGGTCGAGGAGTCCGTCTACTACAACGGCTACCGCGCCGGCGTCGACCTGGTCGGTCCATCGGAGGATGCGCGGGGCGACGGCAGCGGGTACCGCAGCTTCGCGCATCACCTCGGGCTGGAGCACATGGCTGCCGCCGGAGTGCAAGGTCGCGGTGTGCTCGTGGACCTGCATGCCCACTTCGGCGACGAGTGGCGCGCGGTCAACCGCGAGATGCTCGAAGCAGTGATGGCTGCTGACGATGTTGTCGTCGAGCCGGGCGACATCCTGCTGGTGCACACCGGTTTCGCGACTCGGGTCTACGAGTGGGACCGCAATCCGGACCCGAAGCAGATCCACCGCATGTCGACGTACCTCGACGCCCGCGACCCTTCGCTGCTCGAGTGGGTCTCCGAGTCGCAGATCGCGGCGCTCGTTGCTGACAACTACGCGGTCGAGGGTCTGCTCGGCCGTGATCGTGACGAGAGCCGCCACTCGTTCCTGCCACTGCACCACTTGTGCTTGTTCCGGCTCGGGGTGCCGCTCGGGGAGATGTGGTTCATGGACGAGCTCGCGACGTGGCTGCGCGAGAACAACCGCAGCCGCTTCCTTCTCACGGCGCCGCCGCTCCGGCTGCCGGGCGCGGTCGGCTCACCAGTGACCCCGGTCGCGACTGTCTGATCTGGACCAGCAGGCACGCGCACGCAACGACGATCAGCACTTCAGCAGTGGTTGCGACGATGTCCAGCCGGCCGATCTCCTCGGTGCTGCCTCGGCCGGGACCGATCGGGACTTCGACCAGGCGCGTGTAGGCCCACAGCAGGACGACCGCGGTGTTCCCGGCGAGTCCTGCGCGCAGGAACGTCGGCTTTGCGTGGAGCCAGATGATGAGGGCGAAGGCAGCTTGCGACGCAGCCGTCACCGCGAAGAACGTGCCGTACAGGTAGGACTCCTTGAAGTGCTCCGGCATTACCCACAGATGCACTGCGGTGGCAGTCAGCGAACCGAGTACGGCGAGCCTCAGCCAGGGGCCACGCGCAGTCGCGACGCGTCGGCGAGGACTCGCCGGTCGCGGGCCGGCTGCCGGCCGTCGGGGTGGCCAGGTGGCCATCGAGACCTGCACGGGAGGTGGTTGGGTTCCGGTAGGCAGAGTCTCGTGATTCCCTGACTCGTCGCGCGGGCGGCACCGCTCGCGGATGTGGTCGATCACCAGAACCAACGCGATGACGGCGAGCCACACGGCGAACAGGATGAGGTGCGCCTGGTGACGACCAAGAGAGGTGGCGCCTTCGGCCAACACCGCCGAAGTATGCGCCGCGAGCGTCGGTTCGCGACTGACACGCTGTGACCATCATTCGCTGATCACAAGTGGTCATGCAACCGCCGCGGCAGCAGACGATATTGAGTCCGTGCCCGGACGCAACCGTCGGCACCCGGAAGGGCGCGGCGGTGAACCGGTCGGTGATCACGCCGACCTCGCTCGAGTGCGCCAC
This sequence comes from Mycobacteriales bacterium, assembly GCA_035547035.1. GTDB lineage: Bacteria > Actinomycetota > Actinomycetes > JAFAQI01 > JAFAQI01 > DASZTV01. Next base: position 4,904 of record DASZVL010000011.1, read on the forward strand.
GAACTGCTCAACCGGGCCGCCGTTGTGTCCGGCTTTGCGGCATTGGTCGCAGATGAGGTCGGCGACGTCCACATCGACGTGGTGAGAGAACACCTCAACCGCCTCACCGAGAACTCGCTGCAGATGGACGCGCTGCTCGCGGACTGGTCCTCGCATCTTGGCGGACATGCTGATCCGCGTGACGGCTCCGCGGTCGTGCAGCAGCGGACAGCGTGGCTGGCTGAGCTGCCAGGGGACTCTGCGCCACAGCTGCTGATCGTCGAAGACGACGACGACCACTTTCATCTGCTTCAGTCGTTGCTGGGTCAGGCCAGCGGCGCAGGCTGGCAGATCGTGCGCTGCACGACGTTGCGGGAGGCGTGCCGACAGCTCTCGTCGGCGCGACCGGCGTGCGCGTTGCTTGATCTCAGTCTTCCCGACGCGGTTGGCCTCGAGGCCCTGGTAGCCCTGCACACCATCGAGCCAGAGCTTCCGGTCATCGTGACCACCGGCTATTCGGACGTGGCGAGCGGAATCGACGCAGTCCGCCACGGCGCGCAGGACTACCTCGTCAAGGGTGGTATCACCCGCGAGCTGCTCGAGCGGACTGTCGTGTACGCCGTCGAGCGTGCGCGGCTCGAGGCCCAGCGTGCCCATGAGGCGCTGCACGACAGCCTGACCGGGTTGGCGAACCGGAAGCTGTTTCAGGACCGGCTCGCCCTGGCGTGCGCCCGACTCGGCCGGAGCTCGGCGCGGATCGCCGTCCTCTTCGTCGACCTCGATCAGTTCAAGTTCATCAACGACACGCTCGGGCACCGGGTGGGCGACGAGCTGCTCGTCGGCGTGGCCCGGCGATTCCAGACTGCTGTCCGCCGCGCGGACACCGTCGCCCGGGTCGGTGGCGACGAGTTCGTCCTGCTGTTCGAGGATCTCGCTGACGACGGCGAAGCGGCGCGCCTCGCCGAGAACGCACTGGACCTGTTCACTGCTCCGTTCGAGTACGCCGGCGGTCTGCAGCCGATGACGGCGAGCATCGGGGTTGCGATGTCGGAGGGGCCTGACACCTCACCCGAGGAGCTCCTCGCCAATGCCGACACGGCGATGTACCGGGCGAAGGAAGACGGCCGCTCGCGATGGGAGCTGTTCGACCAGGAGATGCGGCTCCGGCTCGTCGATCGCTTCGAGACCGAGCGTCACTTGACCCAGGCGGTCGACCGCGGCGAGCTCGAGCTGCGCTACCAGCCCATCGTCGAGCTTCGAAGTGGCCGGGTCCTGGGCGCTGAGGCCTTGCTGCGCTGGCGCCATCCCGAGCGAGGGTTGCTGTCTCCTGCCGACTTCCTTGCGGTCGCTGAGGACAGCGGGAAGATCGTCGATCTCGGGGCATGGGCGGTCGCCGAAGCATGCGATCAGGCGAGACGGTGGCAGGCGGCGAGGCCGTTGCCGCCGGGCTTCGTGATCTGGGTCAACGCCTCGTCGCGGCAGTTCGAGTCATCCGAGCTCGTCGACGGCGTGATCGCGGCGCTCGGGGCAACGCATGAGGGCTGGGATCTCGGCCTCGAGATCACGGAGAGCGTGCTCATCCGCGATCTGGATCGCGCTTCCGCGCTGCTGACGCCCCTTCATCGGCGCGGCGTGCGGCTTGCTGTCGACGACTTCGGGACTGGCTTCTCGTCGCTGCGCTGGCTTCGAGCGCTCCCGATAGACCACCTCAAGATCGACCGTTCGTTCGTCTCTGGCGTCGACATCGAACCAGCCGACACTGCGATCGTGTCCGCTTGTCTGGGCTTAGGGCGAGGCCTCGGCATGGACTGTGTGGCCGAAGGCATCGAGACGCCGCGTCAGCTTGCCGCGCTGAGGGCACTGGGTTGCGCGACGGGTCAGGGCTACCTCTTCGCGCAACCGCTCACTCCCGAGCAGATCGAGCCACTGTTGCGGACCGACTGCTTCGCGCTTGCCGGTCTGCCGCGGCAGGCGCGTGCGGCCAGCAACCAGCTGGTGGGGCGGCACGAGTGAGGCGCGCTCACCGCCTCGACACGAGGGCGGAGGGACCTCGTTCCGCGGTCGACTCGACGGCGGTCCGCGTCGCCGCTGTCTTTCGGCTGTTCGTCGCGCTCGTCGCCGCCACAGCTGGGTCATTCGCGCCGCATGTGGTCGGTGAGCGGGCCGCCGTCTTCTTTCTCATCGACCTCGGGTGGGTGCCTTGGGCCGCGCTCATTCTCTTTGCGTCGGAACGACCGCGCGCTCAGCTCGCCCGCGTCGGGGGGCCGGTTGGAGACCTCGTCATCCTCGGGCTCTCGCAGGCGATGCTGTCGCGCGCCGGAGTGCCGCAGGTGGATGCAGCGATCCTCCCCGGCTATCTCGTCGTGGTCGTGTTCGCGGTCTACACCGTCGAACGGTCGGTCGCTGTCGGGATCGGCGCTGCAGCGATCGCGTTGCCCACGCTCGCGCAGCAGGTGCTTCCGATGCCGCAGCGCCTCGGCGTTGCGGTGCTCGCGCCGTACGCGGCCGCGGTTGTCGTCCTGTTACTGCTCATCGAACGTACGACGCGGCTGCAGAACCGGGCGGCTAGTCGCTACGCGATGTTGAGCAGCAAGGCCGACACGATCCTCGCCCACGTCGCAGACGCAGTTCTCGTCACCGACATTTGCGGCCGAGTGCTGCAGAGCAACCCAGCCGTGTCACGGATTGTCGGCGGTGGCGACGACGAGCCGCTCGTCGGCAGATCGTGCGACGAGCTCCTCGCTCTGCACAGCGGAGAGCGCCGGCTCGACTGCTCAGCCGGATGTGCCCTCTTGCGTGCCGGCCCGGATGACGATGCCCGCCTCGGAGTGGAGGTCTGGCGCACCGGCGTCACCGGCGAGCGTCAGCCTCTGCTGGCCAGCGCAAGCCGCGTTGATAGCGATGGCGGGAGCCTCGAGGTGGTGCACTCGATTCGAGACATCACCCGGTTGAAGGAGGCCGAGGAGGCGAAGACGCTGTTCCTCGCGACGGCCTCCCATGAGCTCAAGACGCCGTTGACGGTCATCAATGGCTTCGCCGACACCTTGGTCCGTTACGACGATCTCGACGACGACGTCCGCGCTGCGGCGCTCCAGGCGATTCGCTCCCGATCGACCGAGCTGACCCGCATCGTGGATCGCCTGTTGCTCTCCAGCCGGATCGAGGCCGGCCGGCTCCAGCTGACCTGCGAGGAGCTCGAGATCGAGGCGCTGATCTCCGGTCGCGCGGCGACGTTCGCCGCCGCCACCGGTCGGCAGGTCGTCACGCGGCTCGACGATCTGCCGCCGGTGATCTCCAACGAGGACGCGTTGATCACGGTGGTCGACCATCTGATCGACAACGCGCTCAAGTACTCGCCGGGCGGCGAACCCGTGGAGGTCGGCGCCGTGACCGAGCGTGAGTGGGTGCGTGTGGAGATCGCCGATCACGGCGTCGGCATGGACTCCGAGCAAGCGGCGCACTGCTTCGAGAAGTTCTGGCAGGCCGAGTCATCCGACGTACGCCGGTTCGGCGGGACCGGCATCGGCCTCTACATCGTCCAGTCGCTCGTCGAGGCGATGGGTGGCACCGCGACGGTGCACAGCGAACGCGGCGCCGGTAGCCGGTTCGCCGTCCGGCTGCCACGACCGCGGGTGGCTGAGCCCGGGGACCTGCCGTTGCAGGGCGAAGGCGAGTCCACGTCCATCCGTGAGTTCATGCGGCAGATCGGCGTGCCGGAGCGGAGAGCGCGATGACGATCGCGGTTGCGCTCACAAACTTCGTCCTCGGCGTGGTCTACACGTGCTACGGCCTGATGACGATCATCGACCTCAAGCGGGGCTGGAAGACGCGCGGCTTCTCACACTTCGGCGCCGCCTGGGTGGCGATGGCGTTCACGTGCGGTCCGCACCATCTCGAGCACGGGTTGCACGTGCTCGCCGGTGGCGGAACCGGCGGGCAGATGGATCTGGTCGCGGTCGTGGTCGGCTTTCCCGCCGGCGTCATCTGGTTCCTGTTGCGTGTCGAGGCGCTGACCGGTGGCCGGGGTGACCGGTTCCTGCCGAACACGCCGCGGTGGCTCGTCATCACGCCGTACATCGGCTTTGCCTACCTGCTCTTCGCGGTGGGCGCCGGCGTCACGCTGCTGGTCGACGGCTCGCACTTCACGCCGCGAATGACGCCGAACGTTCTTCTGCTCGGGATGTACAGCGTGATCGGCTACTACCTGCTGCGCACCCAGCTCGCGAACCGGCCGGAGGCCGGCGGCTGGTCGGTGTCGGGATTGTCGCTGGCAGTCGTCTTTCCGACCTGTGGGCTGATGCACATCTTCTATGCCGTGTACGCCGCGACCGGCCGCTACGACGTCGACGGGCTCGGTCTCGCCATCGACTGGCTCGCCGTGCCGGCGGCGATCTACTTCGTATGGGTGGTGCGGGCGCTCTATCTCGGAACGCTCAACGACTGGAACGAACGGCCGCAACCAGCGGCCCAACCAGCGGTGGTGGGGGTATGACGACGGTGCTTGTCGTTGATGATGCGGCTGACATCCGGTTGTTGCAGCGTGCGGTGCTCGGCCGCTCCGGCTTCGCGGTGGTCGAGGCCAGCGGTGGCCCGGACGCCCTGGCGGCACTCGCGAACGAGCCGCTGCCCGACGCCGTGGTGCTCGATGTGCAGATGCCCGTCATGGACGGGTGGGCGACGCTCGAGGCGATCCGCGCGGACCCGCGGCTGGCGAGCGTGCCGGTGATCATGTGCACGGTGAAGGCGCGCCCCGCCGACACCGAGCGCGCGTGGCGAGCCGGTTGCGACGGGTACCTGAGCAAACCCTTCCCGATCAGCCGGCTGGTCGAGGAGGTCGAGACCGCGCTCGCCCGGACGCTCCCGCAGCGGGAGGCGGTTCGCCGGGCGTGGCTTTCCGCCGGCGCGGGAGCCGAGTCGTGACCCAGCCGGCGGCCCGCCGAATCCCGACGCTGATCGTCGACGATCAGGACGACGTACGCCTCTTGCTGCGGATGATGATCGACAAGGCGAACAACGGACTTCATGTAGTCGGTGAGGCGGCGAGCGCGCTCGAGGCGTTGGACGCCATCGAGACGCTTGATCCGTTGGTCGTGATCATGGACGAGATGATGCCCGGAATGACCGGTCTCGACGCGACGAGTGAGCTGCGCGATCGCCGCCCGCACCAGATCGTCATCCTCTGCTCGGCCTACCTCGACGATGACGTGATCTCGCGTGCCCGCGCCGTCGGTGCCAACGGATGGCTTTCGAAGGACCAGATCCGGGTGCTCCCCGACTTGATCCGCAACGTCGTCAAGGGCGAAGCACAAACGGGTTGAGATCGTTGGACTTCGATTTCGCGATCAGCTCGAGAAGCTTGGGGCGGCCGGCGGCGTTGAGCAGGTACTTGCGCGGCTTGCCAGGAATGTTGGCGCCGAAGTAGTAGCTCGACTCGCCGAACGACGGCGGCTGGCGCGCGGCCTTGTCGATCTTCGACGTCCACAGCTCCTCGGCCTCAGTCGTCACTTCGATCGTCGTCGCGCCGCGCTTCCGCGCGGCGAGGAGCAGATCCATCACGAAGTCGACCTGGTCGCCGTTGTACCGCGGGTTGTTGCCCGCTGCGGCGTGCGGGCCGCCGGGGAAGAAGAAGTTCGGAAAGCCTGCTGTCTGCACGCCCAGGTACGTCGACGGCCCGTCTGCCCATGCATCGTTGAGTGCGACGCCGCAGCGGCCGCGCACGTCCATGCGCCGGAGCGCTCCGGTGCCGAAGTCGAACCCGGTCGCCCAGATGATGACGTCGTGCTCCCGCACGCCGTCGGCCGTCTCGATGCCGCGTTCGGTCAGGCGAATGATCGGGGTGCGCTTCAGGCTGACCAGCGAGACCTTCGGGTCGTTGTACGCCTCGAAGTAGCGCGTGACGAACGGCGGGCGGTGCTCGGCGTACCGATGGTCGTCGGGGATGAGCTGCTCTGCGGTTGCGGGATCGTGGACCAGCTCGCGGATCTTGCTCGCCAGGAACTCGCACCACGACGCGTTCGCCGCCGCGTTGAAGGTGACGTCGAAATAGTTGCTGATCAGCTTTCCGAAGCCGGGCGTCGCCCAGAGCCGCGCATAGAAGTTTCGCCGTTCGGTCTCGCTGTCGTCGGCGAAGCCTCGCTCGCAGACCGGATGCAGGAACCCGCTCACCGATGTGTTGAGCGTCTCGCGGATCGACTCGAAGTCGGCGCGCAGCTGCGCCTGCTGTTCCCGGGTGATGGGGGAGTTGTTCAGCGGCGTGCACCAATTGGGGCGACGCTGGTACACGGTGAGCGAGGCAACCTCGTCGAGGACCGCCGGAATGACCTGTACGCCGCTCGAGCCCGTCCCGATGACGGCGACGCGCTTGTCCTTGATGTCGACCGGTTCGGCCGGCCACAGCCCGGTGTGCAGCTGTGTGCCGCCGAAGCTGTCGCGACCCGCGACGTCGGGAATGAACGGCACCGACAGCACACCCGTGGCGGCGACAAGGAACCGGGCGCGCCTCGGCGTCCCGCCCTCGGTCCGCACGAGCCACGTTGCCGAAGGGTCTTCCCACGTCGCCTCGACGACGCGGCTGCCGAACCGGATGTCGCGGCGCAGGTCGAAGCGGTCGACGACGTGGTTGAGGTAGCGCTCGATCTCGGGCTGGCCGGCGAAGTGCTCGGACCACTCCCACTCGTCGAACAGCTCGCGGCTGAACAGGTAGCCGTAGGTGTAGCTCTCGGAGTCGAACCGCGCACCGGGGTAGCGGTTCCAGAACCAGGTGCCCCCGACGCCGCTGCCGGCCTCCAGCAGCTGTGCGGAGAAGCCCGCTTCGCGGGCGCGGTAGAGCTGGTAGATGCCGGTGATGCCGGCGCCGACGACAAGGACGTCGAGGACGGAGTCGTCGAGGTCCGGATCGGCCATGGCGGCACAGTGTACCGATCGGTACAGTCGCCCTGTGGTCATCCACGAGGTGAGGTGCGCCGACGTCGAGGCCGGCGTTCGCGCCGCGATCGCCGCCTACAACCACGCCGTCGACGACGGCCGCACCGATGACGTCGTCGCGACCTACTGCCCGGATGGCAGCTGTGACATCAAGGCACTCGGCGCCCACGAGGGCTGGGAGGCGCTGCGGGCGGCGTACGCCAGGGTCGAGCCTCGAGTCCCGCAGCGGCACCTCGTCGTGAACACCCTCGTGACCGAGTGGAATGCTGAGGAAGCCAAGGCGGTCAGCGACTTCGTGTTCCTGACAAGAGGAGAGACCGGCTGGCAGGTGCGGCTGATCGGCCGCTACCGCGACACCCTGCACTGGACCGAGGACGGCTGGCGCTTCCATCGCCGGGAAGCGGACTTCCAGTAGAGCGGCACGGCGGGCCGCTCTCGGATGTGTCATGCTGTGCACTCGCACAGCGCCCGCAGCTAAGGGGAGTCCGTGAGCTGGGAGACGACCGACTACTTCAACGACACCTCGTTGAACGACGATCCTTACGGGTACTTCGATGAGCTGCGCGAGGCCGCACCGGTGCTGCCGCTGCCGCACCTCGGCGGCGTGGTCGCCGTCACCGGCTACGACGAGATCTGCGAGGTCTACCGCGACGCGGAGACCTTCTCGTCGTGCAACTCGGTGATCGGGCCGTACGCGATGTTCCCCGTGCCGCTCGAGGGCGACGACGTCGGCGACATCATCGACCGGCACCGCGACCAGCTTCCGATGTTCGAGCACATGGTCACGATGGATCCGCCGGACCACACTCGCGAGCGCGCGCTGCTGATGCGGCTTCTCACGCCGAAGCGGCTGAAGGAGAACGAGGAGTTCATCTGGACGCTGGCCGACCGCCAGCTCGATGAGTTCATCGCGAGCGGTGCGTGCGAGTTCATCCGTTCATATACGCAGCCGTTCGCGATGCTGGTGGTCGCTGACCTGCTCGGCGTTCCGCAGGCGGACTTCGAGGAGTTCCGGCTGGGCTTCGGTCTGCAGGGCACGCCCGGCAAGCTCGGGTCTGAAGGCGCACGCAATGAGGCCGACCCGAACCTGCTCGGCTGGGCGGACGCGAAGTTCTCCTCTTACATCGAGGACCGTCGCAACGAACCGCGCAACGACGTGCTCAACGACCTGTCGCACGCGACGTACCCGGACGGCTCGCTGCCGCCGGTGATCAACGTCGTGCGGACCGCCACCTTCCTCTTCGCCGCCGGTCAGGAGACGACTGCCCGGCTGCTCGCCGCATCACTGAAGTACCTCGCCGAGAACCCGCAGACGCAGGACTACCTACGTAGTCACAAGGAGCGGATCCCGGAGTTCGTCGAGGAGACGCTGCGCATGGAGAGCCCGGTGAAGACCGACTTCCGGATGGCGCGTCGTACGACGAGCATCGCCGGTGTCGAGGTGAAGGCCGGCACTCCGGTGATGCTGCTCAACGGCGCGGCGAACCGGGACCCGCGGCAGTACGAGTGCCCGCACGACTTCAACATCGACCGCGACGGCGTCCGCACCCACATCGCGTTCGGCCGTGGCAACCACTCTTGCCCGGGTGGTCCGTTGGCGCGCGTCGAAGGCCGCATCAGCATCGAGCGGATCCTCGACCGGATGCATGACATCCGGCTGTCCGAAGAGCATCACGGCCCAGCCGGCAACCGCACCTTCCGCTACGAGCCGACGTGGATCCTTCGAGGGCTGTCCGACCTCCACCTCGAATGGACGCCGGCGTCGTAGCGGCGGCTCAGAACCCCCGGCGCGGCGTCTTCAGTGCCTTGTTGATCGCCGCGACGTTCGGCGCGCCCAGCCCGGTGACCTCGTCGTAGCCGGGCAGGCACGGGTACGGCCCGTTGTCGCCGAGCAGGATGTCGGTGAAGGTGGGCACCGCCTTCGGTGCCAGGCTCGGCACCACCACGGTGATGGGCTCGACCGGCGCAGTCACCGACGTCCCCGGGTTGACCCGCGTGTACAGCGAGTACAGCGCCGGCGCCGCGAAGCCGAGCCGGTTGGCGTGGCCGGACTCCAGCCGTGCCCAGAAGCCCAGCATCATCGGTGAGGACAGGCTCGTCCCGCCGACGTACGACAGCGCCTTGCCGACGTAGACCTTCGCCGGGGTGGCGACGTTCGGGTCGCCGTCGAGGGAGATGTCGGGCACGGCGCGACCGCCGGTGACGAGGTTGCCTTCATAGAGCGGGTCCGTGTCCTGCGTCCAGAAGCCGGGGTTCGCGAAGAGGCTGAACCCGCCGCCGCTGCCCACCCAGCCGAGCTCGGAGATCCGGTTGCCCTTGGCGTCGGTGATGAGGCTCGTGCCACCGACGCACACGACGTACTCGCCGCTGCAGGGCCAGTTGGCCTCAGGCGCGCCCGAGGGCACGCCGGTCGCGGCGATGTATGCGCAGCCCGCGCCGTTGTCGCCGGAGGACGCGAAGAACGTCTGGCCCTGCAGGGCGGCCTGCTGGAGCACGATGTCGGTGGTGACCATGGCACCGTCGAGAAATGCCTGGATGTCGCAGCCGCCGAGGCTTGCCGACATCGCCTGCGCGCTGTTGTCCGCGACGAACGAGTTGATCCCCGCGATGATGTTCGTGTCGACGAGCGAGCCGATGTTGTAGAGGTAGAGGTGCTTCACGACGCCCGGCACCATCGTCGACACCTGGGTGTCCATGTCGAACTCGTCGGCGCCTGACGTGTCGTTGGACTGCGGACCGACCGCGCGCACCGTGACGGGCACGCGCGGCTGGTGCTCCTTGCGCTCGGCGTAGCGCAGCGAGGCGACCACGCCCGTGGGGTCGCCTTCGCTCATGATCGCGACTGACGACTTCGAGCCGTTGTGGGTGCCCTTGGCGAGGTACGTCGTGTCGAACTGCGCCGGGTAGAGGCCGCTCTCGATGGCGGGGGAACCTGCGTCCTTCGCGACCTGAGGCTTGACGTGGTCGAACGGCAGGTCGTTGAGCCCCAGCACCGCCTGGACGATGCCGCCGAGGCTCGCCGGGACCATTCCGGGCGCGACGTTGACGAATCGGGCCGCGCCATTCACCCGGAACGACGACAACGCGGTGTGGAAGGCGTGTTCGGCGCGCCCGGCAGTCGTCTCGGCGCTGACGAGCAGGCGGTTGGCGCTGACGTGGATGTCGCGCATCCCGTTGTCCCGCAGGTAGCTCGTCACTCGCGCCACCGATGTGGCCGGCGGGGCATACCGAGCGTTCCACTGCGCCGGGGTGATGAAGCGGTGGTACGTCGCGCTGCCGGGCGTGTACATCGCCTTGACGGCACGGTCGACAGCTGCCTGGTCACGGGGCGCGAGTGCCAGCGAGACCCGCAGCGCGCGGTCCGGGGCAACCTTGCCGAGCAGCCTCGCGTCGGTGAGCCGGATCGCCTTGGTCGCGGTGCTCGCCCACCCCGGGGTCGGGGAGGCGACGGCGACTTGCGCGAGCGCGGTGCCACCGATGGTGACGGCGGCGACGGTCGCGGCGACGGCGCGGCGGTTCAGGGACACGAGGGGCACCTTTCCTGGGAGGACGTCAACGAGGTAACGACCTACTTCGCCAGGCGTCGCGGGTTTCCCGTCGTACGCCGCGAAGCGAAATTGACGCTCACGTCAGGTTAGGTTACCCTCACCTGACTTGCCTGCCTCGTGAGGAGCCTACGCAGTGCCCAGCCGAGCCTTTCGCCTGTCCGTCGTGGTCCTGGCCGCCGGTCTCACGCTTGCGGCGTGCGGCGGCTCCTCCTCAGGCGGCGCGGGCGGCGGCAAGGGTGGTCTCGCCGGGACGACCATCACGCTCTACAACTCCCAGCACGAGCAGACCACCAGTGCGTTGATCCAGGCGTTCACCGCCAAGACCGGGATCAAGGTCAGGGTGAAGGACGGCGACGAGGACGCGCTGACCGCGCAGATCGAGGAAGAGGGAAGCCACTCGCCGGCAGACGTCTTCTACACCGAGAACTCCAACTGGCTGCAGCAGCTCGACGACCGCAAGCTGCTCGCGCCCGTCAACGCATCGACGCTCCGCGACGTGCCGAAGCCTGACAGCGCGACGAACGGCGACTGGGTCGGCGTGTCCGCTCGAGTGAGCGCGCTCGTCTACAACCCGAGCAAGGTGCCTGCGTCGCAGCTCCCGACCTCGATCATGCAGCTCGCCGATCCGCAGTGGAAGGGCAAGCTCGGGCTGGCGCCCGCAGAGACCGACTTCTGGCCGGTCGTGTCCGCCATCGCGCGGGCCAAGGGTGACGCCGCGGCGCTTGCGTGGCTGCGTGGCATCAAAGCCAACGCCGGGTCGGACGCCAACGTGCCCGACAACGAGACGCTCACCAGCGATGTCGACAACGGCACGACCGCCATCGGCCTGATCAACCACTACTACTACTACCGGCTGCGCGCCGAGGCGGGGGCGAGCAACTTCCACGCCAAGCTCGCCTACTTCGCGCCGCGGGACCCCGGCTATGTCGAGGCGATCTCCGGTGCCGGCATCCTCGCCTCGACTCATCACCTCGCGGCGGCGCAGGCGTTTCTCAAGTTCCTGACCAGCAACGCGGGACAGCGAATCCTCGCGACGAGCGACAGCTTCGAGTACCCGATCCGTCCGGGCGTCCCGGCGAGTTCCGAGCTGCCCCCGTTGAAGTCGTTGAAACCCAACGACTTCACCCCGGCCGAGCTCGGCACGGGTCTCGACGCGAAGAGCCTGATGCAGCAAGTCGGACTGCTCTAGACGATGGCTCGACGCGGGGGTGGCAGTCTCGTTGCCGCGAGCGGTCTCATCGCGGCGGGTCTGCTCATGCCGCTCGTCCTCGTCGGGCTCGACGCGCGGGACGCCGGATGGCACGAGATCCACGCAGTGCTGTTCCGCGGCCGGTCGGCCTTCCTGCTGAAGCACACCGTCGTGCTGTGTGTGCTGGTCGTCCTGCTCGCAGCGGTCATCGGAGTCGCGTGTGCATGGTGCACCGAGCGTGGCGGGCTGCCGCTGCGTCGGCTCTGGACGGTGCTGCTCGTCATGCCGGTGGCGATCCCGGACTTCGTCGTCGGATATGCGTGGCACTCGATCGACGCGACCCTCAACCCGCTGTTCGGCGCAACTCTCGTGATGACGCTCGGCACGTATCCGCTCGTCTACCTGCCGGTCGCTGCTGCGTTGCGCCGCGCCGACCCGGCGATGGAAGACACCGCCCGAAGCCTCGGGTCGCGACCGTGGCGGATCTTCGTGCGCATCACGCTTCCCCTGATCCGCACCGCGGTGCTCGGTGGTTGCATCCTCGTCGCGCTCACGGTGCTCTCGGAGTACGGCGCGTTCGAGATCCTGCGCTACCAGACCTTCACCACCGAGATCTTCACCGAGTTCAAGTTCGACGCAGCTGCAGCCGGCGCGCTGGCGATCCCACTCGTGGGACTCGGTCTGCTGGTGCTTGCGATCGAAGGCCTCGTCCCTCGTCGGCAGGTTGCGCGCACTGCGCCACGCCGGGCTCTTGCGCCCCGACGCCGGGCCTGGTGGCAGATCCCGGCCGCCCTTGGTCTGCTCGCCGTGGTCGCGCTCGGAGTGGGAGTGCCGATCGGCACGCTGACCTACTGGATGGTGCAGAGCCACCACACCACCCTGCCGGCAACCGCGACGCTCGCTTCCGCGACGTGGACGACGGTGCGTTACAGCGCCTGGGGCGCGCTTGCGTCCGTGGTTCTTGCGTTGCCCGTCGCGATGATGACCTTCCGTCGTACGACGCCGGCGCGGCTCGTCATCGAGCGGTCGACCTACGTGACGCAGGCAGTTCCCGGTGTCGTGATCGCTCTGGCCCTCGTGTTCTTCGCCACGCACTTCTTCTTCCGCGTTTACCAAACCGGGACGTTGCTGGTCGCGGCGTACGCGATCATGCACTTCCCGCTGGCGCTCGTCTGCGTGCGAACGTCGGTGGCACAGGCGCCGTACCGGCTGGTCGACGTCGGGCGCTCCCTCGGCCGCGGTTCCGGCTACGTGTTCGTGCGGGTCGTCCTGCCGCTGATCGCCCCCGGGCTGATCGCCGGCTTCTGCCTCGTCTTCCTGACCGCGGTCACCGAGCTGACGGCCACCTTGGTGCTCGCGCCGATCGGCGTGCAGACGCTCGCCACTCAGTTCTGGGCGTATCAGAGCGAGGTCGCCTACGGCGCGGCTGCGCCGTACGCTTTGGTCATTGTGCTGCTCGCCGTCCTGCCCGGAGCGTTGCTCGGGTTGTGGTTCGACCGCGAGAGCCACATGCAGCAGGTGCAGTCGTCATGAGCAAGCTCGAGCTGCGCGGGGTCGGCAAGCGCTTCGGGCCGGCAGTGGTTCTCGAAGGCCTCGATCTCACCGTTCCCGATGGTTCGATCACAGCGGTTCTCGGCGCGTCCGGCAGCGGCAAGACGACGCTGCTTCGCCTGCTTGCCGGGCTCGAGCGCGTCGACGCGGGCACGATCAGCGTCGGTGACCGCGTCGTCGACGACGGTCGCCGATCGGTCCCGGCGTCGCGTCGCAAGGTCGGGTACGTGCCGCAGGACGGCGCGCTGTTCCCGCATCTGAGGGTTGCGGCCAACGTGGGATTCGGGCTTGCGAAGGACCGCGGCGCCTCCAAAGCGGGCGGGCGCATCGACGAGCTGCTCGAGCTGGTCGGGCTCACCGGGTACGGCGAGCGCTTCCCGCATCAGCTGTCCGGCGGTCAGCAGCAACGCGTCGCGTTGGCGCGTGCGCTCGCAACCGACCCGGAGGTGGTCCTGCTCGACGAGCCGTTCAGCTCGCTCGACGCGTCGCTACGGGTGAGCCTCGGTCAGGACATCGCCCACATCCTCGGCGAGACCCGGACGACCACGGTGCTCGTCACCCATGACCAGGACGAGGCGATGTCGCTCGCGCATCGCATCGCACTGCTACGCGACGGGCACGTCGCGGCGTTGGCATCACCGCGTGACCTCTACCGGGACCCGCCCGACCTTCGTGCCGCCGAAGCGATCGGCCAGGCCAACGTCGTCGTGGGGACCGTGAGTCGCGGTCGCGGCAAGTGCGCCATGGGCGCAGTGAAGCTGCGCCGTGGCGTCGACCCGATACCCGACGGCCCATGCATGTTGCTGCTGCGACCCGAGCAGCTCGACGTACACCTCGTGCCGTCGGGCAAGGCCGCAGCCGCGACCGTCGACGACGTGACGTTCTTCGGGCACGACGCACTTGCCCGCCTCCATCTGCGCGACGGCAACGAGACCGTCCTCGCGCGCGTCGGCGGCGATGTCGCGTTGCAGCCCGGCCAGGCGGTGTGGGTCGCCGTCAGCGGCTCGGCGAGCGTCTTCTAGTGGTCCATCGCCGACAGGCCACTAGCTCCTAAGCACGCAGCGGAAGCCGATGTGGCCGGTGCTGCTTCGCACCGACTGCCCTTGGCGCGCCGGCGGGCGGTAGCGATGGCAGTACGACGGTGCGCAGAGGTGCGATCCGCCCTTGATCGTCAGCCGGTCCGACTCGTCGAACCTGGCAGGTGCGCAACACGATGCCGGTCCGGGTGCGCCCTCCGTGTCGTGGGACTCCGTCCACGGTGAGCTGGTCCACTCCCAGACGTTGCCGATCATGTCGACGAGGCCCCACGGATCGGGCGGATAGCTGCCTACCGGCGACGTGCGCGGATGGCGGGCATCGTCGTTGCGCCACGGGAAATCGCCGTGCCAGACATTGGCCATCCGCTTGCCGCGCACCAGGAAGTCCTCACCCCACGAGTACGCCGTCGGCGGTCGGCCGGCGCGCGCGGCGTACTCCCACTCGGTCTCGGTCGGGAGCGACTTGCGGGCCCACTGTGCGTAGGCCTGGGCATCCTCGAAGGAGACGTGCACGACCGGGTGCCGCTCGAGCCCGTGCAGGGTGCTCGCGGCACCGGTCGGGTGCCGCCAGTCGGCCCCAGGTGTCCACTGCCACCAGCGTCGCCAGTCATCGAGCGGGACGGGACCGGCGGTCGGCACGAAGACGAGCGAGCCGGGGACGAGGTCCTGGGGCAGCGCGTCGGGGAAGTCCGCGGGATCCGGAGACTTCTCGGCCGTCGTCACCCACCCTGTGTCGTTCACGAAACGTCGAAACTCCGCATTGGTGACCGGGTGCGCATCGATGCGGAAGCCGGCGACCCGATGACGGCGTGCCGGTCGTTCTTCCGGATAATGGGCCTCGCTGCCCATGTCGAACTCGCCCGCCGGGACGTCCACCATCCCTTTCACGGGCCGCACGCTACCGCCCTTCGAGGCAGGGGACCGGCGAGCAAAGATCGAAGGAGTCCGCGTGAAGAAGCTGCGCGCCGCTCCATTCGTCACTGCCGCCCTCGCGGTGGCTGTTGTCGTGCCATCGATGACTGCGTCCGCCGGCGCCGCGGCCTCGGGTGAGCCGCGCTACCGGGCGACGTCGTTCAACGTGGCCGTCGAAGCGCAGAACTACTCCAACAACCTGGAGCGGCAGAGCCTCTACCTCGCGCCGGCGTACCAGGTTCAGCTGCGGCTCGTCGGTCAGCAGAACACGCTCGCCGCGCTGCAGATGGCGGCCAACGACCCGCAGCGGGAGTTCGTGTCCGACCTTTGCTGGAACGGATATGACGGCTGCGCGGGTGACACCCGGCTCTACGACTGGGAGACCAACGGCTACGGCATCGTGGCGCCGTTCCTGTTCACCGCGCGCAACGGCGCGCAGCTGTCGGGACACGTGTGGGCAACCCGCAGCGGCCCCGCGAAGCGGCCGGGCATCGTCATCACCAACGGCTCCGTCCAGGCCGACGAGCAGCTGTACTGGTACGCCGCGCAGGCGCTTGCCAAGGACGGGTACGTCGTCATGACGTTCGACCCGCAGGGCCAGGGCCAGTCCGACACCTTCGGCCAGGGTGCGGACAAGTCCGAGGGCTTCCCCGCGCAGACCGATGGCCGCCCGTTCTACGACGGCACCGAGGACGCGCTCAACTTCTTCCTGTCGACGCCGTCGCACCCCTACGTGCCGGTCAAGTCGTGCAACAGCGGGACCAGCCACGCGGCGTACCAGAATGCGCGGGTGAAGGCGGGCTTCGACGCGGCGTACAACCCGTTCTGGAGCTTGCTCAACCCGAAGAAGATCGGCCTTGCGGGGCACTCGTACGGCGCCGGTGGTGTCTCCTACATCGGCCAGTGGGACAAGCGGGTCAGCGCCATCGTCGCCTGGGACAACCTCGGTCAGCCGGTCGCGGGCTCGCGGGAGAAGGGTTGCGTCGACAAGTCCGCTCGCAGCACGGCGAAGCTGCGGGTCCCGGCGCTTGGCATGTCGGCGGACTACTTCCTGCCGCCGACGCCGCACACGTCGCTGCCCGGCTACAACGACAAGGACACCGAGTCGCTGGTCTACTCGAAGCACCACGTCGACACCGGCGAGATCGTCGTGCGCGGCGGCAGCCACCTCGACTTCTCGTTCATCCCGAACCCGGCGTTCGGGGCGTCGTTGTACGGCGCCGACATGATCGCCTGGTACACCGACGCGTGGTTCGACTACTACCTCAAGCACCAGAGGTCGGCGTACCGCCGTCTGGTCACGACGCGATGGCAGCGCGATCAGCAGGAAGCCACGATCGATGCCTTCGGTGACCCGAACATGTTCAGCTTCTACTACCGGTCGCGGCTCGACATCCACAAGCCCGGCGGTGGGCGGTTCGACTGCGAGGAGCTCCGGCGCGGCTGTCTCGGGATGACCGGGCACGACGGCGTCCGCGGACTGTGGCGTTACGTCAAGGTCGACACGGCGAAGGACGGTCCCGCGACGCATCCCGTGCCCAAGGGCGCCGGCATCTACCTGCCGGACGCGTGAGCATGCGCATCAGACGGGCAACGTCCGCCGTCGCGGTTGCCGCTCTGGTCGCGAGCCTCGCAGCCGGCGTCGACGCAGCGAGCGCAGCGGATCACCCGCGCGCAACGACGGGCACGCAGGTGCAGATCCGCGACGGGCACGGCATCACGGTGAAGTCCGTCAAGGCGATCGGCAGCCGCCAGGTTCTCGCGACCATCGTCCCGAAGGCGCTCGGCCGGCAGATCACGGTTCGGGTTCTGCTTCCGGTCGGGTACGAGCCGGATGCCACGCCTCGTTACCCGGTGCTCTACCTGTATCCCGGGACGAGCGGCCACAGCTACGACTGGATGACGGTCGGCGGCGCGCCGAAGACGACGGCGCCGTACCGGCTGATCACCGTCAGCTCCGACATCGGCTTCAACGGCGACGGCGGTGGTTGGTTCACCAACTGGGTCGACACCAACACCGCACTCGGCCCGTCGCAGTGGGAGACCTACGACATCGACGAGCTGATCCCGTGGATCGACGCGAACTTCGACACGATTCGCTCGCGCAGCGGGCGCGCGGTCGCGGGTCTGTCGCAGGGTGGGTACGGCTCGACGGAGCTGGCCGCTCGCCACCCTGACCTCTTCGTCATGGACGGCTCGTTCTCCGGCGCGCCGGAGATCGACCGCGACGCCGTCGTACGAGCGGGCGCCTACGGTGTGATCTCCGCAACGATGTCCGGGCTCAACGGCGTGGAGCCCGATGCGCCCTTCGGCAACCCGGTCACCGATCAGATCAACTGGCAGGGTCACGACCCGGCGACGACGGTCGAGAACCTCCGACCGGTGAAGCTCTGGCTCGCGACCGCCGACGGGCTACCCGGCAAGTACGACGACCCGGTAACCAACCCTCCCGGCTACGCCGGCGCAGCGGCCATCGAGAGTGCGACGCACGAGTCGACCGACTACTTCCTGATGCACGTCAAGGCAGCGCACATCCCGTCGTACGTCTACGACTACGGCTCCGGGACGCACACCTGGCCGTACTGGGCGCGCGACTTCAGGCACTTCATCGAGCCGCTCATGAAGACGTTCGCACATCCGCCGGCACGGCCGAACAAGATCTCCTACACCACCATCGAGCCCAAATACTCGGTGTGGGGCTGGCACGTGTCGATCAAGCGACCGCAACCGCTTGCCTTCACCACGCTGAGTCACGCCGGTCCGCATGGGTTCACCTTCGCCTTCACCGGCGACGGCGTGGCGACGGTCGTGACGCCGGCTTCGACGCCGGTGAATCGCCGCTACGACGTCATCGTGCGCGGGCACTCGCACGTGATGCATGCCGACAAGACCGGCCGGCTGCACATCCGCATCCCGCTCGGCGCGGCATCCCACCACGTGAAGGTGCAGATCCACCAACCGTGAGGTTGTCCGTGTCTGAGCTGGCTATAGCGCGCTGAGGCACGGACAACTTGGCAAACCGAGGTGTCGTTACGTCAGTAGGTCTCGCAGGACTGGGGCGCTCGAGTGTTCCAGGTTCTTCGTGGCGGTGAGCAGTACGACGGGTTCCTTCTTCGCCCGCGCTCTCAGCATCTCCAACGTCGGCTCCGCATCGCCACTCGCGAGCTCGTTGCGGTAGCGGCGGGCGAACTCGTCGTACTTCTCGACCTCGTGGGAGTACCACTTGCGAAGATCCGGCGACGGCGCGATCTCCTTGAGCCAGGCTTCGAAGGGCGCCTTCGCTTTGGTGAGACCACGCGGCCACAACCGGTCGATGAGGAACTTCGCGGTCGGGTCCGCGCCGGTCACGTCATAGACGCGGGCGATCGATAAACCCACCTCTGCAGTGTCGCACCGCCGGTAACGTAGCGGTGAAGCGAACGGGGTGCGGGACGTGGCAGCGACAGCGGTCAGTGTGCGGGGCCTGGTCAAGCGGTACGGGCCGATCGAGGCGGTACGAGGCATCGACCTCGACGTCACTCCGGGCGAGGTGTTCGGCTTCCTCGGGCCCAACGGCGCCGGCAAGTCGACCACCATCAAGATCCTGTGCACCCTGGTCACGCCTACCTCCGGTGAGGCGACCGTGGCGGGACTCGACGTCCGATCGCAGCGCGCGCTCGTACGCCGCAACATCGGCCTGGTTTTCCAGGAGTCGACGCTCGACGAGTACCTCACCGCCGAGCAGAACCTGAAGTTCCACGCCGCCATCTACGGCATGTCGCGGCGCGTGGTCAGGCCGCGTATCGACGCCGTTCTCGAGCTGGTCGGGCTCGCTGACCGCAAGGACTCGGCGGTGCGCACGTTCTCGGGGGGCATGAAGCGCCGGCTCGAGATCGCGCGTGGCCTCCTGCACTCACCCCGCGTGCTGTTCCTGGACGAGCCGACGATCGGGCTGGATCCCGACTCGAGACAGGTCCTGTGGCGCTACGTCGACCAGCTTCGTCGCGAGGAGGACATCACCGTCTTCCTCACCACGCACTACATGGACGAAGCCGAGCGCTGCGACCGGATCGCGATCATCAACCACGGCGCGATCGTCGCGCTCGGCACGCCGGGAGAGCTGAAGGCGCAGGTCGGTGACGACCGGGTGCGGATCGTCACCTCGGACAACGCCGCATCGATCAAGCAGATCGCCACCACGCTCAAGATCGAGGCGGTGCCCGACGGGGACGCGCTGCTGGTGTCGGTTCCCGATGGCGAGGGGTTCATCCCGAAGCTGTTCGGGATCGGGATCTCGGTGCAGTCGGTCAGCGTCTCCCGGCCGACACTTGACGACGTCTTCATGGCGCACGCCGGCCACCGCATCGGAGACGAGCAGGCCGCGCCCGCGCCACGGCACTGGATGCGGGCGATGAGCCGATGACCACGACCGTGACCCGGCCCGGTCTCGACGTCGCCCAGGTGACATCAGTCGGCGGCGGGTTTCTTCACGAGCTGCGAGCGATCGGCATCGTGTGGCAGCGCGACATGAGCCGCGTCATGGCTGATCCGGCCCGCCTCGTGTCGAGCCTCCTTCAGCCGCTGCTGTTCCTCTTCATCCTGGGCGCGGGTCTGTCGGCTGCTGTCCGCGGCGGAACCGGCGGCGCGCAGTTCAAGACGTTCCTGTTCCCAGGAGTCCTGATCACGGGCATCCTGTTCACGGCAGTCTTCTCGGCGATCTCGATCGTGTGGGACCGCGAGTTCGGCTTCCTGCGCGAGATGCTCGTGGCGCCGATCTCGTCATCGAGCATCGTGGTCGGCAAGTGCCTGGGCGGCGCGACGATCGCGACCGTGCAAAGCATCCTGATCCTCGCGCTGGCGGGCACCGTCCACGTGCCCTACCGCGTCGGACTGATGCTTGGACTGATCGGCATCGTCTTTGCGACGTCATTCACCATGACTGCGTTCGGGCTGGTCCTCGCCGCGCGGGTCAAGAGCGTGCAGACACTGATGCCGCTCGTGAACATGCTGCTGATGCCGCTGACATTCATGTCGGGCTCGCTGTATCCGCTTGGTCCACAGGCCCCGCGCTGGCTCGACATCGTCGCGCGTTACAACCCGCTGACGTACGCCGTCACCGCGGCACGCACGATGGTCGTCCGGCACCTGCCCGCGGACGACCCGACTCGGCTGTTGTTCCACGGCCTCACCTGGCTGGGCTGGCCTGTTCCGGCATGGCTGGACGCCGTTGTCGTGGTGGCCGTCGGAGTAGGGCTTCTGGCGGTGTCGTGCCTGCTGTTCTCGCGAACCGAGTAGCGATCCGCTCGAGCGGCAGGAACGCGAAGATGCAGACGACGTGCGGCAGGAAGCTGATGCCGATGGTCTCGTGCGAGATCAGGTGGAAGGACAGCATCGCGCCGACTGCGACGTAAACCCATCGGCCGCGCAGGAACAGCACGATCGGCGACAAGGCCTCTGCGCAGAAGAGGCCCCACTGGCTGATGTGCAGCAGCGTCGGGTGATGAAGCAGATGTCGCCCGAGCGGCGTGCCGCGTCGAAGCACGGCCCACGTCAGGACTGAGCCGTTCGCCCAGTTGATGCCGCCGAACCGCAGCTTGGCGCACACCGACAGGAAGTACGTCGCGACAACGGCAACCTCGATGCAGCGCAGTGCCCAGCCCGCGCGCTCGGAGGTCGTCAGGTCGCCGCGACGCGCGGCACCGACCGTCGGCAGGACGGCGAGCGCGACGATGAACGCGAAACGGTCGTGTGCGACGTACCCGTAGGAGTCGCCCATCGTGATCCAGTCGAGGTACAGCACGAAGGTGATCCACCCGAACACGCGCGGCGCGCGGCCGGTTGCGGCAAGAGTGGCGAAGCACGGCACCGCGATCTGGATCGCCGACGCGAAGGCGTGTGTCGGCGTCGGAAGATGCAGGAAGCGCTCAATCGCGAGCGGTCGGTACGCCCCGGTCACTCGCGCGCGAGCGGGGACCGGCGGGGAGTAGACGAACACGTCGTACCAGGCGAAGAGGTAGACGCCGACCCGCAGCGCTGCAATCCGCCCGAGTGGCAACGGCGCCAGCCACCAGCGCGAGATCGCCGACGTCACGGCTCGTGCCGCGTCGCGCCTCACGGCGCGTGCCAGTCGACGAGGGTGGCGGTTGTCCGGCCGACGACCTTCCGGTTCTTGACCTGCCACCGTTGCTGCACGATGCGGACCTCGACGAATGGCGACGCGGTGGGATGGCGACGGTGGAAGGCGGCGGCGAGGCTCGCCAGCCGTGACGGGTTCGCCTCGAACGCCTTGAGCTCGCCTTCGATGTCGCCGTGCGCGAGCCCGGTGTCGGCCTCGGTGACCGTGACCTGCCGACCTGCGGCATTGACGGCCTGGACGGACGTGCCGGTCACGTAGCCGTTGGCGGGGTAGTAGCGCGAGTACATGTGGAACGGCCCGAATGGGAACATGTCGTCGCTGCCGGCGATCGTGCCGTAGAGCAGCAAGGCGACTGCGGCGACCGTGACTAGAAGACGGATCGTGCGGCCACGGGAGGTGAGCCGGATGACGGCATCGCCGCCCACCCCCTGCTCAGCCGCCACGGCGACAACATATTCCGGCGAGGCCTACCGTGGTGGCGTGACAGCCAGGCCGGCAGAGGCGCTTCTCATCTACGACGGCGACTGCGCCTTCTGTACGACGGCTGCCACCGACATCGAGCAGCACTGGCATGGGCAGGCGGGCATCCGGGCCTGGCAGCAGATCGGTGCCGAGGGCCTGACTGAGCTCGGTCTCACCGTGCACGACGTCAGCACGAAGGTGTGGTGGGTCGACCCTGACGGCACCCGGCTCGGTGGTCACAAGGCGGTTGCGCGTGCGCTGACCGAGGCCAACGGGTGGCGGGCGGTCCTCGGGCGCATCGTCGGCGCCCGGCTGATGTCATGGCCGGCCGCGCTGGGCTATCGCGTGGTGTCGCGCTACCGGCACCTCCTGCCCGGCGCCACCGATGCGTGCCGCATCGACGTGTCACAATCCGGGTGATGGCTGTTGTCCAAGATGTGCCGGTTCGCGGCCGACAAGCGCAGCCCGACGAGTACGGCGCCGCCGGGCTGACGCTCGGCGGAGCCTTCCGGCTGTTCATCGCGACGTTCAACGCGAGGCTGCTCGCGGCGGCGTTCGTCGCCGCCGTCGTCGCCCGGGTCGCGCTCGCGGGGTGGCGCTGGTGGGACCTCGGCATCGCCGCGATCGTGCTCGGTGTGCAGCCGTTCACCGAGTGGCTGATCCACGTCTTCATCCTCCACGCCAAGCCCAGGCGGATCGGCTCGATCACGGTCGACGGCCTGCTGGCCCGCCGGCACCGTCAGCATCATGCGAACCCCAAGGTCATCGGCCTGGTGCTGGTGCCGCGACGCGCGTTGATCACCTCGTTGCTGACCGCCGTACCGCTGTACTGGCTGATCACCGGGATGGACTGGCGGCTAGCGCTCAGCTGGCTTGTCGTCGCCTACGGCATGTTCCTGACCTATGAGTGGACGCACTTCCTCATCCACTCCAGCTACAAGCCGAGGCACTGGTACTACCGCTACATCTACCAGGCGCACCGCCTGCACCACTTCCGCAACGAGCACTACTGGTACGGCGTGACGGTCCATCTCGCCGACCACGTGCTGCGGACCTTCCCGGAGAAGGAAGAGGTGCCGGTGTCCCCGACTGCATTCAACCTCGGTGTCGACGACGTGGAGGTCGCATGAGTACTGAGGCGTCGGTCAGCACGACGTGGAAGCACCCGGACAAGATCCGCCCCGCGGCGATGCCCGGGGCTGTCCGGATCAGCACGACGCTCGACCGCCTTGGACGGCGGGATGCCGACCTCGCAGCTCCGCCGACCGGGTCCGCGCTCAGGCCGGTGCCGGGCAACAAGGGCTTTCCCCTGGTCGGTCAGACCTTCAGCTTCATGCTGGGCGGCCCGGACTTCACCCGTCGCGTCTACGACCGGTACGGCCCCGTCTCCTGGATCAAGTCGCTCGGCCTCGACATCTGCCTGGCGCTCGGTCCGGACGCCTCTCAGGCGGTACTGGTCAACTCCGACAAGGCGTACTCGCAGTCCGGCTGGGAGTGGTTCATCGGGCCGTTCTTCCGTCGGGGCCTGATGCTGCTCGACTTCGACGAGCACCTGCTGCACCGGCGGATCATGCAGGAGGCATTCACCCGACCGAGGCTCGCGGGATACCTCGAGCGCACCGACGAGCTGGTCGCCAAGGACGTTGCCGGCTGGCCGGGTGCCGGGCGGATGTTCGCGTACCCGACGTTGAAGCGGCTGTCGCTCGACATCGCGACTCACATCTTCATGGGCGACTCGACCGGCGAGGATGACGCCAAGCTGCAGACCGCGTTCATCGACACGGTGCGTGCCGGCACCTCGGTGATCCGCGCCGACGTGCCGGGCCTTCGATGGCACCGAGGCCTCGTCGGGCGCCGCGTCCTCGAGGACTACTTCCGGTCGAAGCTTCCGGCGAAGCGCGCGACCGAGACCGAGGACTTGTTCTCCGCGTTGTGCCATGTCGAGACCGAGACCGGTGAGACGTTCAGCGACGACGACGTCGTCAACCACATGATCTTCCTGATGATGGCGGCGCACGACACGTCGACCATCACGACCTCCGCCGTGCTCGCGGCGCTCGCCGCGCATCCGGAGTGGCAGGAGCGGGCGCGAGAGCAGTCGCTCGCGCTCGACGGCGAGCTGTCGCTCGACGCGCTCGACCAGCTGACGGTGCTCGACCTGGTTATCAAGGAGGCGCTGCGGCTGACCGCTCCGGTGCCCTCCATGGCGCGCAAGACCGTCAAGGACACCGACCTGCTGGGCCATCACGTGCCGGCCGGGACGTTCATCTCGGTGTCGCCGTGGTTCAGCCACTACATGCCCGAGCTGTGGTCCAACCCGGAGCGGTTCGATCCCGAGCGATTCGATGAGCCTCGGCGCGAGGACAAGGTGCACCGGTACGCATGGGTGCCGTTCGGCGGCGGCGCGCACAAGTGCATCGGGATGTACTTCGGCACGCAGGAGGTCAAGATCCTCGTGCATCACCTGCTGCGCCGCTACCGCTGGACCACTCCGCCCGGCTACGTCGTGCCCTGGGACCTGCTCGCCCTCCCGATGCCCGCCGACGGGTTGCCCCTCACCCTCGCTCCGCTCTAGCAGATACGGCGTCGGCGTCCCGTCCTCGCAGCGGGCCACTCGCCGAAACCCGCGGCGAGCACCCAGGCTGCTGCGGTGGGACTGCCGACGCCGTTAAGCGGGTAGGCGTAGGTTCGGCCTAGGGGCGCTGCTAGGAGTGGTCATTGAAGGCATGCACCGTTCGACCAGGTCATGTGGACACTGCGGGGGTTGAGGAGATTCCGGAGCCTCCGGAGTCTGACGGCCCTGTCCTCGTCGAAGGCATGTACGTCGGGATCTGCGGAACCGATGTCGAGGTCTCCGTCGAGGGGTACGGCGAGCCGCCAGCGGGCCATGAGCGGCTGGTCCTGTTCCACGAGTCGTTAGGTCGCGTGCTCGAGGCGCCGGCGGACTCCGGCCTGACGGCTGGTGACCTCGTCGCGGGCGTCGTGCGGCGACCCGATCCGGAACCTTGCGAAGCCTGCGCGCAGGACCAGTGGGACTTCTGCCGCAACGGCAAGTTCACCGAGCGCGGGATCAAGGGCCGCGACGGCTACGGGTCACAGCGATGGCGAGTGGACCCGAAGTTCGCGATCAAGCTCGACCCCAGCCTGGACAAGCTCGGTGTGCTGCTCGAGCCGACCTCTGTCGTCGCCAAGGCGTGGGACCAGGTCGGCAAGATCTCCGCGCGCTCCGCGACGACCGCGAGGCACGCACTCGTCACCGGCGCCGGTCCGATCGGCCTGCTCGCGGCGCTGATTGGTCGACAGCGAGGTCTCGAGGTGACCGTCCTTGATCGGGTGACCGAGGGTCCGAAGCCGTCGATGGTGGCCGAGCTCGGCGCGACGTACATCACGTCGCTCGACGACCTGAAGGATGCGCCGGACGTTGTCATCGAGGCGACGGGAATCGGGCAGCTCGTCTTCGATGTGGTCGGGCGTGCCGCGCCCGACGCGACGGTGTGCCTGACCGGTATCTCTTCGGGCGCGCGCGAGGTGAGCCTTCACGCGGATGCGATCAACAAGGCGATGGTGCTGTCCAACGAGGTGGTGTTCGGCTCGGTCAACGCTGGTCTGGCGAATTACCAGCAGGCGGCCGACGCGCTGTCGAAGGCAGACAACGCGTGGCTGGCGAAGATCATCACGCGGACCGTGCCGATGACCGAGTGGGCGCAGGCGTTGAAGCGCCAGCCCGACGACATCAAGGTCGTCGTCGACCTCCAGCAGTAGCCGTCACTGGCCTGCCGGGATGTTGCCCTCCTGGGCGATGTACTGAGCGCGGCGCGTCCAGATCGGGCTGTGGTAGACCACCGTCCCGTCCTGGAAGGTGAGCTGCCCGCGTCGAACGATGCGCGAGAACCACCCTTTGTTGTCGCTTCCGATCCGCACCACGCCCGGACCGCGGTCATAGGTCGCGAGCAGCTTGCCGGGCCGGTGGAAGGGCAGGTCGCGGTAGACGAAGATGTGCCGGTCTGTCACGAGCACGATGCGGTGCCAATAGAAGCTGAGCACCGAGAGCAGCAGCTCGGCGAGGTCGCCGACGCTGGGGATGAGTTGCACCGCGTCCTCCAGCAGGCCGACGGTCAACATCGTCGCCAGGTTGTTGAACGTGAAGGCCACGGCCACGCCCTGCTCGTTCAGATGCGCCCGGCGCGAAATCCGGCCGGCCATGCGCTGGTTGTAGCGGGTGACCGAGGTGGACCGGGGCTGGCCGGCGGACCCGAAGGGCGTGCTCATGCCGGAAAAGTAGCCCAAACTCCCGCCGCTGGTGCACATTGCTTGGCGTGAGCCTCTCGCTGCTGGACTGGCGTCGGACTGTCGCGGCGCTGTATGCCGAGGTTCGTGCCGACCCGGATCCTTCGCGCGCGCACGAAGTGTGGCGCGACGGGCGGCAACGATTGATCCGCGATCACCCCGAGTCGCCGAACCGCAGCGCCGTGCTGCGGGTGGCGCCGTACGACCCGGCCTGGCGGTTCGAGGTCGTGGTCGAACCGGTCGAGTCGTTGCGCATCGAGATCGCGACCGCCACCGATGGCGTCGTCCCCTTCGAGCGCATCGGCCGGGTCGAGCTCGGCCGGATCGGGTCGCTCGACGTCTGGTGGCTCGGCTCGTACGGCGGCGGGCTGTGGCTGCCGCTTCGAGACGGCAGTCCGGACACGTACGGCGGCGGCCGCTACGTGCTCGACACCGTCAAGGGCGCCGACCTCGGCGGCTCTGACGGACGCCTCGTCGTGGACCTCAACTTCGCCTACAACCCGTCGTGCGCGTACGACGAGGCGTGGGCATGTCCGCTCGCGCCTGACGGCAACCGCACTGACATCGCCGTACCGGTGGGGGAGCTGACCCCTTCCTAGTTGTTCGGCTTGTGGCTCTTGGTCGCGGCGGGTGAGGGCGTCGGGCTGGCCGGCGCACTCGCGCTCGCCGAAGCAGACGGCTTGGGCGACGACGTGGGCTTCGCGTGCTTCGGCTTCGGCGAGGAGGGCGGTGCCGGCTCGGCGACCTTCGGCGGCGGGACGAACGGTCCCGTTACCGTCACGAGCGTGCCGTAGTCGACGAGGTCGTACACCTTCTTGGCCGTGTCGGGCGGGAGCTCGAGACAACCGACGGACTGCGGGAAGCCGTAAGACGCGCGGGTGAACCCGTGCACCGCTGAACCGCCGGAGAAGTAGTTGACCCAGGGCACGCCCTTGTCCTTGTACTTGCTGCCGTCGGGGTTGGTGCCCTGCATCGTCGTGGCCGTGTAACGCAGGTAGATCGGATAGGTGCCCAGCGGCGTCGGCGCCGCCGGCACGCCGCCGTTGACGGGGGTGGACAGCACGGTCTTCCCGTCCACCCACACGGTCAGCGTCTGCGGTCGCGGATACAGGTCGGCGGATATGTAGCTGTACTTGTCCGCGTTCATCGTGCCGGCGAGGTCTGCCTGCTCCAGTGCCTTCCACGTCGCCGGGCCGATGGCGCCGTCCTGCGCCAGCTTCGCCTGGTGCTGGAAGGCGATCACCGCGCCACGCAGCACGACGTTGTCCTTGCCGGGGATCCAGTCTTTCTGGATCTCCGAGGGCGTGTCGGCGTACCGCCATGTGAACTTGCCAACCGGTGGTGTGTAGACGGCTGCGGCCTCGGCAGACGCGTCGCTCGGTTGGGCGGCCTTGGTCACGAGTGGCAGGTAGCGCAGCCGGGCAAGGATCTGCGCGGCGAACCGCAACGAGCCGTGATCGGACACCGGCTGGCCGATCGTCTTGGCGGCGCCGCTTCGCCGTGGCAGCGTCAACGTGAACTTCGTGCTCGGCGGATAGGCCTGGACGGGGGTGAAGGTCGCAGTCGTTCCGCTACGCGTCCACTGCCCCTGCACCTCCGGCGAGATCGTCGGCAGGGCGGAGTCGGCGGCAAGCGGCCGGCGAAACGTCACGACGATCGGCGACGAGCCAGTCAGGGTCGCGGGCACTACGGACACGACCTTCAGCGGTGCCGCCGACGCGTCGGCACCGGGGGAGGGCGACCCGCTCGTGCCGGACGAGCCGCCACTGCATGCTGTGACCGCGAGAAGGGCAGAGAGCGCAAGACTGGTGAGAGTCAGGGACCGAACCCTCAGCATCCGCCAGCCCTTCACGCCTCGTTGTCACACGCCGCTGAACGTGTTCGACCCCACCCAACTGTATGCGAGCACCGCGGTGCCTACATGACGACGACAGACCGCAGCACGCTCCCTTCGTGCATCTTCGCGAAGGCGCTCTCAACATCCGCGATCCCGATCCGTTCGGAAACGAAGCGGTCAATCGGCAGGCGGCCCGCGAGATAGGCGTCGATCAGAATCGGGAAGTCTCTGCTCGGCAGGCAGTCGCCGTACCACGACGACTTCAACGACCCGCCCCGGCCGAAGACGTCGATGAGCGGCAGCTCGATGGTCATGTCCGGAGTGGGTACGCCGACGAGGACGACGCGCCCTGCGAGATCCCGGGCGTAGAACGCGGCGCGGTAGGTCTCGGGCCGGCCGACCGCCTCGATCACGACGTCGGCGCCCAGCCCATCCGTCAGCTCCTGCACCGCCTCGACGATGTCGGCGTCACGCGAGTTGATCGTGTGGGTCGCGCCGAACTGCTTGGCCCACTCGAGCTTGCGTTCGTCGATATCGATCGCGATGACCGAACGAGCCCCGGCGATGCTGGCGCCGAGGATCGCCGCATCGCCGACGCCGCCGCAACCGATGACAGCAACGGTCTCGCCGCGGCGGACCTGTGCGGTGTTGAGCGCGGCGCCCAGGCCGGCCATCACTCCGCAGCCGAGCAGTCCGGCCACGGCGGGCTCGGCAGCGGCACTGACCTTGGTGCACTGGCCGGCGGCGACGAGCGTCTTTGACGCGAAGGCGCCGATGCCGAGCGCCGGGGACAACGGGGTGCCGTCTTCGAGGGTCATTCGCTGCGTCGCGTTGTGAGTCGCGAAGCAGTACCAAGGCTCGCCGCGAGAACAAGCTCGGCATTGCCCGCACACCGCGCGCCAGTTCAGGATCACGAAGTCGCCGGGTGCCACGTCGGTGACGTCCGGGCCGACCGCCGCCACGACGCCAGCCGCCTCGTGCCCGAGCAGGAACGGGAAGTCGTCGTTGATGCCGCCCTCCCGGTAGTGCAGGTCGGTGTGGCAGACGCCGCACGCCTGAACGTCGACGAGGGCTTCGCCGGGTCCTGGATCCGGAACGAGAACCGTCGCGAGCTCCACCGGCGCGCCCTTGCCGCGCGCGATCACACCCTGTACCTGGCTGGCCATGCTCGGGTCTCCTCTGCTCGTCGACGGCGCTATCGCATGGGATCGTCCGCGACCGCTGCGTTACGATCAATGGATCATGCCAATGACGTTCGAGCTTCTTCTCGGGCCGCGCTGAACCGATTCTCAGCGCGGCGGCCCTCCCATGTGTGAGGGCCTTTTTCATGTCGGGGCACAGCAACAGCGGCTAGGAGCGGGAGTTGAGCGAGACCGACGAGGTCGGCGACGACACAGTGGCCTATGACCCATTGGGCGTGGTCGACAAGTGGCTGCCCGTCTGGGACGAGCTGCGCGTGTTCGAGCCGGCCGACGACGGCCGGCCGCGGACGTACGTCGTCGACATGTTCCCGTACCCGAGCGGCGACCTGCACATGGGTCATGCCGAGGCGTTCAGCATCGGCGACGCCGTCGCGCGCTTCGCCCGGGCTCGCGGAAACGACGTGTTGCACCCGATCGGCTGGGACTCCTTCGGACTGCCGGCTGAGAACGCCGCGCTGGCGCGGAACATGGATCCGCGCGACTGGACCTACGCCAACATCGACGTCCAGGCCGAGTCGTTCAAGCGCATGGGGATGTCGTTCGACTGGCGCACTCGGCTGCACACCTCCGACCCCGACTACTACCGCTGGACGCAGTGGCTGTTCCTGCGCCTGTACGAGAAGGGACTGGCCTACCGCAAGGCGGCGCCGGTCAACTGGTGCCCGAAGGACCAGACCGTCCTGGCCAACGAGCAGGTGATCCAGGGCAAGTGCGAGCGATGTGGCACCGAGGTCACGAAGAAGAACCTGACCCAGTGGTTCTTCAAGATCACGGAGTACGCCGACCGGCTGCTGGCCGACATGGACGCGCTGGACGGTGTTTGGCCGACGCCGGTGCTCACGATGCAGCGCAACTGGATCGGTCGCTCGACCGGCGCCTACGTGGACTTCCGGGTCGTCGGTCGCGACGAGCCCGTGCGGGTCTTCACGACCCGCCCGGACACGCTGTTCGGCGCGACCTTCTTCGTCGTCGCTGCCGACTCACCGCTTGCTGACGAGCTGTGCGCCGAGGAGCAGCGCGCGGCCTTCGACGCCTACGTCGACCAGGTCCGTCGTACCAGCGACATCGACCGGTTGGCCGAGGGCAGGCAGAAGACCGGAGTTTCGCTGGGCCGGTCCGCGATCAACCCGGTCAACGGCGAGGAGATCCCGGTCTACGCCGCGGACTATGTCCTGGCCGACTACGGGACCGGCGCGATCATGGCCGTACCGGCGCACGACCAGCGTGACCTCGACTTCGCCCGCGCGTTCTCGCTGCCGGTCCGGATCGTCGTCGAGACCGGCGGCCCCGACCCGGTCGAGACGGGTGTCGCGACGCCGGGCGAAGGCACGATCGTCAACAGCGGCAAGTACGACGGGATGACGAAGTCCGAGGCCATCTCGGCGATCGCCGCGGACCTCGCAGCGGCCGGGAACGGCGAGGCCGCGATCACCTACCGGTTGCGCGACTGGCTGCTGTCGCGCCAGCGCTACTGGGGCTGCCCGATCCCGATCGTGCACTGTCCGAGCTGCGGCGAGGTGGCGGTGCCGGACGACCAGCTGCCGGTCGAGCTGCCGACCTCGGACTACGAGCTGCGTCCGGAAGGCGGCAAGTCACCGCTGGAGTCCGCGGTCGGCTGGGTGAAGGTTGCGTGCCCGACGTGCGGTGGCGACGCGACGCGCGACACCGACACGATGGACACGTTCGTCGACTCCTCCTGGTACTACCTGCGCTATCCCTCGTCGAAGAACGACCAGGTCGCCTTCGACCTGGAGGCGACGAAGCGGTGGCTCGCGGTCGACGAGTACATCGGTGGCGTCGAGCACGCGATCCTGCACCTGCTCTACTCGCGCTTCTTCACCAAGGCCCTCTACGACATGGGTCTGCTGACGTTCACCGAGCCGTTCACTCGGCTGACCAACCAGGGTCAGGTGATCATGAACGGCTCGGCGATGTCGAAGTCGAAGGGCAATCTGGTCAACCTGCAGGCAGAGCTGGCCAGGTACGGCCCGGACGCGGTGCGTGTGACGATGCTGTTCGCCGGCCCGCCCGAGGACGACATCGACTGGGCCGACGTCTCACCGACGGGTGCGGTGAAGTGGCTGGCTCGGGCGTGGCGGCTGTGCCAGGACATCGGTCAGACCGGTCTCGGTGCTGACCCCGCCTCGGGTGACGGCGAGCTGCGCGCAGGTGTCCACAAGCTGATCGCGGATGCGACGGCGCAGACCGAGTCGAAGCGCTTCAACGTCACGGTTGCGCGCTTGATGGAGCTGACCTCTCTGCTGCGCAAGGCGGTCGACGGCGGCGCGCTCGATGCTCCTGCCACGGCGGCCGCCGTCCGCGAAGGAGCCGAGGCGCTGGCCTGCATGCTGTCGGTGTTCGCGCCGTTCACGGCGGAGGACGCGTGGTCGCTGCTCGGCCGCGATGCCTCGGTCGTCTTCGCCGGCTGGCCGTCGTACGACGAGCAGCTGCTCGTCGAGGACATGGTCACGTGCATCGTGCAGGTTGCCGGGAAGGTGCGCGACCGGCTGACAGTGCCCGTCGACATCAGCGAGGATGCCCTGCGTGAGCAGGCCCTGGCGACGGAAGGCGTCGCGCGGGCGCTGGACGGGAGGGGGGTGCGGACCGTGATCGTGCGCGCGCCCAAGCTCGTCAACGTCGTCCCCGAGTAGGGCGGTTCCACAAGCCCGCGACGGAGGCGTCGTCTCCACACCTGTTGCCCACGTCGCGCAACGGCCGCCGGCCGCCTCTAACGTCGCGCCGTGTCTGACTCGATCGACGTGCCATCGGCCGACCGGCTCACCGCAATCGGGCTGCCGCCCCGCGCCGTGGGCTGGGTGCCCGATCAGCCGCCGGCAGTGCGGCCGGCAGCCGTCGACGACGCGGTCCCCGAAGCAGCCGTCGTCGCAGCGCCGGCAACTGTGCTCGACAACCTCCGGCTTGCACTCGCGGCGCGGCTGCCAGGCCGTCTGTCCGATCGCCTGCAGCAGGCGTCGACGCGCGTGTTCGCGACCGGACTTGCTGTGCTCGCCGTCGCCGTCGTCATGGTGGCGCTGAAGCTGCACGGCCATCAGGCGCCGAGCTTCCCCGAGGACTACAGCGGGCCGTCGTACAGCGATGGCCCGACTGCATCGGCACCTGCAGATCCGGCGACCGACGGCAGCTCGATCGTCGTGGACGTAGGAGGTCGCGTCCGCCGGCCGGGGCTGGTGACCCTGCCGCTCGGCGCACGCGTGGCCGACGCGATCCGCGCGGCCGGTGGGCCGTTGCATCGCCGCGAGCTCAGGCGGACGGATCTCGCCGCGCGAGTCACCGACGGTCAGCTCCTGATGGTCGGGACCCGTGCCGCAGCTGCGACACCTGGTGGCTCGGCCGCGCCGGTGAGCCTCAGCACGGCTTCGCTCGAGGAGCTCGAGACGCTTCCCGGCGTCGGTCCGGTGACAGCTCAGAAGATCATTGACTGGCGGACCACGCACGGCGGCTTCACGTCGGTCTCCCAGCTGCAGCAGGTGTCCGGAATCGGCCCCGCCCGCTACTCGCAGCTGTCGCCGCTCGTGACGCCCTGAACCGGCTCGCGCCGGTCGCCGCCGGTGCGTGGGCGGCCGCGGCGATCGGCACCCTGTTCGCGGCGCCGCTCGCGGTCTGGTCGGCTCTCGCCGCGGCGGTCGTCGCCGTGTCACTTCGCGGCCGGCGGGGATCGCTTCGGGTTGTCGCGGCGGTTGCGACGGGTGTCGCGATCGCGGCACCCAGCGTCGCATGGCATGTCCACCGGCTTCACACCGGCGAGGTGTCGCGACTCGCCGGTCGGCACGCGACCGCGGACACCGTCGTGAAGCTGGTTCGCGACCCGGTGCCGGCTGCGAGCGGCAGCGGTCTGCTCGTCATCGACGCGACGGCGCTGCAAGTCGACGAGGTCGGCTGGCGCGGCGTCGACGCCCCTGTGCTGGTGCTCGCTCGCGGCACGATGTGGCAGGCGCTTCTGCCAGGACAACAAGTGCGCGTGCGCGCCCGCTATAGCCCGCCGAGGCCGGGCGACGACGTTGCAGCCGTTCTCGACGTGGCGGTGCCGCCGACGTCGATCGGGCGACCTGCGTGGTGGCAGCGCGCAGCGGGACGGGCACGCGCGTCGCTGCGGCAAGCCTGTTCCGGGTTAGGAGCCGACGAGCGCGGGCTGCTGCCAAGCCTGGTCGACGGCGACACCGCTGCTGTGCCGGTGCGGCTCCGCGACGACATGCGCGCGACCGGCCTCAGTCATCTCGAGGCGGTCTCCGGGGAGAACCTCGGCATCGTCCTCGGCGTCGTCCTCCTGGCGATGCGGGCGGCCGGCCTGCGCCGGCGGATGCGCGTGGCGGGCGCGGCGGCTGCCGTCGTCGGGTTCGTCGTCCTCGCCCGGCCTTCGCCGAGCGTGCAGCGGGCGGCGGTCATGAGTGGCGTGATGTTGCTGGCGATGTTGACCGGGCGGCGGACTTCCGCACGGCCGGCGCTGGCATCCGCCGTCGTGTTGCTGGTCGTCCTCGACCCGTTCCTCGCCCGTTCGGTCGGCTTCGTCTTGTCTGTCGTTGCGACCGCCGGGATCGTGGTGCTCGCGCCGGGTTGGACGAGGCGACTCGAGTCGCGCCTGCCGCGCCCAGCCGCCGTCGCGCTCGCGGTAGCAGCTGCTGCCCAGCTGGCATGCACGCCTGTCCTGATCTTGAGCTTCGGTCAGCTCACGCCGTACGCGGTCCCGGCGAACCTGCTGGCCGCCCCAGCGGTTGCGCCGGCCACCGTCATCGGCGTGACGGCGGCCGTCGTCGCCCCGATCTCCCCGACGTTGGGCCGCGTCCTCGCTGCTGCGGGCGGGCTGTTTGCTCGCGCCGTCGCAGACGTCGCGCATGGCTTCGCGGCACTTCCCGGAGCCGCGACAACCGTTGCCCAGCCGGTGGCGATCGCCGTCGCGGTCATCGCAACGGCCGCCTTGTTGCGGGCCGCGAGGCGCGCTGCGGCGGTGCCGGCTCGTGCGATTCTGTAGAGGTGGCACTTGCGACCGTCGTGGTGGGCGAGGAGGGCCTGCTCGCTGACCGTGCGGTGGCCCGCGCCGTTGCCGCCGCTGGGCCCGAAGCGACCGTCCACGAGTCCACTGGCAGCGAGCTGACGCCTGAGCTGCTCGTCGAGCTGGCCTCGCCGTCCTTGTTCGCCGAGCCTCGCCTGCTCGTGCTGCGCGCGCTGCAGGACCTCGCCAAGGACATGACGGACCCGTTGGTCGCGGTCGTGGAGGACGACGAGGCCGACCTGACCCTGGTCGCGGTGCACGCGGGCGGCGCGAAGGGCAAGGCGGTGCTCGAGGCCCTCAAGGGTGTCGGCGCAACCGTCATTCCGGTCGCGAAGATCACCTCGGTTCGCGACCGCGAGCAGTTCGTCGTCGACGAGGTGAAGGCCGCGGGTGGCCGGATCGATCGGGAGGCGGCCGTCGATCTCGTCGCGGCGATCGGCACCGATCTCCGCGAGCTCGCCACCGCCTGCGCGCAGCTCGTCGCCGACGTCGGCAAGGCGGTCGGCGTGGGCGACGTCGCGACGTACTACCGAGGGCGCGCCGAGTCGAGCGGCTTCACGGTCGCCGACCGCGCGGTCGAGGGCAATGCTGCAGCTGCGATCGAGACGATGCGGTGGGCCTTCGCCACCGGCCTGGACCCGATCCTGGTGAGCAGCTCGCTGGCCGCCAACCTCCGGTTGATCGTGCAGGTCGCGGCTGCCGGCCACGGCTCGCCCGAGTCGGTCGCTGGGCGGCTCGGGATGCCGGCGTGGAAGGTACGGCGGGCGCAGGACTGGCTGCGTCGCTGGCGCCCCGATGCACTGGCACGCGCAGTTCGGGCAGTGGCGGTCGCCGACGCCGATCTCAAGGGGGCGGCCGACGATGCGGCGTACGCCGTCGAGCGTGCCGTTCTCATCGTTGCCGAGGCGGCGAACTCGGCGGCATGACCGAGCCCGGCGTGGAAGAGCGGCCCCCCAGCACCGCTCCTGACCATCCGCCGTTCCGGCTGCGGGAGCGGCGCCGGTTCCTGCTGCCCGATCTGGCGCCACCCACGCTGGAGGAGCTGCGGTGGGCGGCGCGGCAGCGCCGAGCCCGCCGCGAGGACGCGGTCCCGCAACCGAGACAGGCCGTCGAGCAGGTCGAGCAGCTCGAGCATGGTGTGGCCGACGAGCGGGAACAGGCCGCCGTGGCCGCAGCGACCGAGGTGAGCGTCCTCGACGAGCTCACGCTCGAACCGACAGTCATCGACCTCACCGCGCACGAGGTCGCAGGACCGCCTGAGCCGGAGCTCCCCGAGCAGGATGAGCGGGACGAGCGGGATGAGCGGGGCGAGCTGGACGAGTCTCAGCTTCCTGAGCTGCGTCCCTGGCGCCCGTCGCAGGACGAGCCGCCGCTCGTCTCCCACGTCCTCGTCGTCCACGAGCCGGCGCCCGTCGAGCCGGCGCGCATCGCGGTCCTCGATGAGATCGAGGTCGCCGCACCGACGGTGACCCGCCTCGTGCCGCTACCAGTGGCCGAGCCCGACTACGTCGATGAACCACACCAGGCCGACGTCGCGGAGGCGGCAGGCGATGAACCGGTCAGCACGCCGTTGTATTGGCGTCTGCTCCGGCTGCGCTACACCCGGCCGAACGGCTGGCTGCGTGCGTTGTACTTCGAGGGTGCCGTCGCGCTGGCCGTCGTGCTGGTCCTGGCGGAGGTGGCAAGCGTCTGGACGATCGTCGTCCTGCCGTTCGTGGTCGCGGTCGTGGTCAAGGCCAACGACGTGCTGGCGGGCAACCTGCGGCGGGCCTACCAGGCACCGCAGCGGCGTTGAGCGCTCGGCGAGCTACTTAAGACCGGCGGCGCGGCTGGCCATCGCCGACTTGCGGTTGGCGGCCTGGTTCTTGTGAATGACGCCCTTGCTGGCGGCCTTGTCGAGCAGCCGGGATGCGCTCTTGAGGGCGGTGCCGGCGGCCGCGGCGTCCCCGCCATCGGCGGCCTCGCGGAAGCGGCGTACCGCGGTCTTGAGCTCGGACTTCACGGCCTTGTTCCGAACGCGCGCAGCCTCGTTCTGCTTGTTGCGCTTGATCTGGCTCTTGATGTTGGCCACGCGGGAACTACCTCGATCAGTCTCGGATTTGGCGTACGCACTTCTGCGACCAGAAAGATTAGCAGCGCGGCTCCCGCGCAGGGAAATCTCCGCGACAATGGAGCGTGGTCAACAGCGGTGCGGCGACGGATCCGGCCCGGATCCGGAATTTCTGCATCATCGCCCACATCGACCACGGCAAGTCGACGCTCGCCGACCGCATGCTCGAGCTGACGGGCCTGGTCGACTCGCGGCAGATGCGCGCGCAGTACCTCGACAAGATGGACATCGAGCGCGAGCGCGGCATCACGATCAAGGCCCAGAACGTCCGCCTGCCGTGGCAGGTCGATGGCGATGACTACGTGCTGCACCTGATCGACACGCCGGGCCACGTCGACTTCTCCTACGAGGTGAGCCGCAGCCTCGCCGCCTGTGAGGGTGCGATCCTGCTGGTCGACGCCGCACAGGGCATCGAGGCCCAGACGCTGGCGAACCTCTACCTCGCGATCGAGAACGACCTGCACCTGATCCCGGTGCTGAACAAGATCGACCTGCCCGCCGCGCAGCCGGAGAAGTACGCCGACGAGATCTCCCGGATCATCGGCTGCGATCCGGGCGACGTACTGCGGGTGAGCGCCAAGACCGGTGAAGGTGTGCGCGACCTGCTCGACCAGGTCGTCGCGCAGGTGCCGCCGCCGGTAGGGGATCCGGACGCGCCGGCGCGGGCGCTGATCTTCGACTCCGTGTACGACGTCTACCGCGGCGTCATCACCTATGTCCGCGTCGTCGACGGCCGGCTCACCACCCGTGACCGTTGCCTGATGATGTCGACCGGCGCGTCGCACGAGACGCTCGAGGTCGGCGTCGCCTCACCCGAGCCGACACCTACGCCGAGTCTTGGCGTCGGCGAGGTCGGCTACGTGATCCCCGGCGTGAAGGACGTGCGCCAGGCGCGGGTCGGCGACACCATCACGAGCGCGGCGCGGCCTGCGCCGCAGTCACTCGGCGGCTATCGGCACCCGAAGCCGATGGTCTACTCCGGGCTCTATCCGATCGACGGCAGCGACTACCCGCTGCTGCGTGACGCTCTGGACAAGCTGCAGCTCAACGACGCGGCCTTGCTGTACGAGCCGGAGACCTCCACCGCGCTCGGCTTCGGGTTCCGTTGCGGCTTCCTCGGGCTGCTGCATCTTGAGATCGTGCGCGAACGGCTCGAGCGCGAGTTCGACCTGGCGCTGATCTCGACAGCCCCGAACGTCGTCTACCGCGTCGAGATGGAGGACGGCGGCGAGGTCATCGTCACCAACCCGGCCGACTGGCCGGACGGGAAGGTCGGGGAGATCTACGAGCCGATCGTCGACGCGATGCTGCTGCTGCCGAACGACTACGTCGGCGCGGTCATGGATCTGTGCCAGACGCGACGCGGGACGTTGAAAGGGATGGAGTACCTCTCCGAGGACCGGGTCGAGCTCAAATACACGCTGCCGCTCGCCGAGATCATCTTCGACTTCTTCGACCAGCTGAAGTCACGCACCCGCGGCTACGCGTCGCTGGACTACGAGCCGGCGGGGGAGCAGATGGCGGACCTCGTGAAGGTCGACATCCTGCTGCAGGGCGAGCCGGTCGACGCGTTCAGCGCGATCGTGCACAAGGACAAGGCGTACTCCTACGGGACCGCGATGGCGGGCAAGCTCCGCGAGCTGATCCCGCGGCAGCAGTTCGAGGTGCCGATCCAGGCTGCCATCGGCTCACGGGTCATCGCGCGCGAGAACATCCGCGCGATGCGCAAGGACGTTCTCGCGAAGTGCTACGGCGGTGACATCACCCGCAAGCGAAAGCTGCTGGAGAAGCAGAAGGAAGGCAAGCGCCGCATGAAGATGGTCGGCCGCGTCGAAGTGCCGCAGGAGGCCTTCATCGCCGCGCTCTCTACCAACGCCGGCGCCGAGAAGTAGCCCGCCTCCTCCGCTCGAAGTAGCACACATGCCTGCCCCGGCGGCGGCGGTTCGTGCGCGCCTGTCCGAGTCGCGCGCCACCGCGGCCCTGCTTGTGTGCCACTTCGGTGTTGACAACGAGTCTTTCGAAAGGTTACTTTCGACATGTCGAAAGGAGTCTTTCCATGAACAGTCCGCTCGGGTACGACCTGGCGAAGGCACGTGTCGCTGAGCTTCAGCGGTCGGCCGCGCGCACCGCCAAGCCCTCGAACGATCGAGCTCGGATGGCTCCTGCAAGGTCGCGAAGCCGCCAGCGCGCGGGCTGGTGGCTGATCTCGGTCGGCTTGCGGCTCGTGGCGACTCCGCCTTCGGCTGCAGCGAACGGGCTGCGGTGACCGCGAAGCCCCGTCAGCCTAAGCCCCCGCAGCCGAAGCCCGAGGCGAAGGTCCGGCATCCCGATGCGCGGCCGCTCACCGATCCGCGGGAGATCCGCGCGATCGCACATCCGGTCCGGATCGCACTTCTCGAGGCGCTGAGCCGGGAGGGTCCGCTCACCGCGACACAGGCGTCGGAGATCGTCGACGAGTCGCCGGCGAACTGCTCGTTCCACCTGCGGACCCTCGCCAAGTACGGCTTCGTGGAAGAGGCGCCCGGCGGAAGCGGGCGCCAACGCCCATGGCGTCGGGTGACGTTCGGGCAGTCGCTCGAGCTCGCCGACGAGGGCGAGACGGGCATTGCCGCGCAGGCCTTCGCGCACATGTCCGACGAGCGCACGTTCGAGCGGATCCGGCAGTACGTCGACACCATCTCCGCCTTTCCGAAGGAGTGGCAGGACGCGTCGTTCCTGTTCGACTCGCTGACGTATCTGACACCGGAGGAGCTGAAGGAGATCCAGGTCAGCCTCTTCGAGCTGCTGATCAGGTTCCGGGAGCGGACGATGGACAAGTCGCTGCGCCCCAAGGGCTCTCGCGCGGTGCAGCTGGCGGCGTACGGCTTCGCCCTTCCGCAAACCCCGTCAGGCAACTGACCTCAGGTGTTGCGGCGGCGCACCCGTTGTCGCGAGGATGGCGCGGACCACCGCACTCCACCAGGGAGGATTCCGCCATGCCGCGCTACGCCGTTCTCGGAGATCACACACCGCTCGCTTGCCCCGGCGCGAGCAAGTCAGCGCAGGCATTCGCCGAGGAGGCGATGGGCAAGCGCATGCCCGAAATCGCTGAGCGACTCGGCGTGAAGCTCGAAGGCCCTCCGCTGCACCTCGACCCGAGCCACCGCACCCTGATGCTGGCTGAGGCGCCGAGTGCCGAGGTGATGCGCGACTTCATCTTCGAAGCGGGGTTGAACCAGTTCAACAACCTCGACTTCTACATGGTGACGCCGATCCCAGAGATGATCGCCAAGTCCGCTGAGTGGCCGAAGCCGTTCGCCTGACCCTCGGCGCAGACTGGACGGGTGCCTTCGACCCTGCCTGACGGCGATCCGGCGCCCGCCGATGGCGGGTTGCCGGAGTCGGCGCTCGCTTCGGCCGGGCGAACGCCGTTCGGGGTCTACGTGCACGTGCCCTTCTGCGCGAGCCGGTGCGGCTACTGCGACTTCAACACCTACACCGCGACGGAGCTCGGTGGCGGCGCGTCACAGGACGAGTACGCCGCCACCGCCGGCAGCGAGCTCCGGCTTGCGGCGAAGGTGCTGGGCGGCCGACCAGGCGCGAGGACCGTCTTCTTCGGTGGCGGGACCCCGACGTTGCTTCCCGCGGCGGATCTCGTGAAGCTGCTGCGGGCTGTCGACCACAACCTGGGCGTGAACTCCGATGCGGAGATCACCACCGAGGCCAACCCCGAGTCGGTGACGCCGGCGTCGTTGGCCGAGCTGCGAGCCGGCGGCTTCAACCGGATCAGCTTCGGCATGCAGTCGGTCCGTCGCCACGTGCTCGCAGTCCTCGATCGCGCGCACAGTCCCGGACGGGCGGCGGAGGCTGTCGCCGAGGCGAAGGCGGCGGGCTTCGAGCACGTCAACGTCGACCTGATCTATGGCACGCCGGGCGAGTCCGACGCCGACTGGCGCGCGTCGCTCGAGGCCGCGGTCGAGACCGGTGTCGATCACGTGTCGGCGTACTCGCTGATCGTCGAGCCAGGCACCCGTCTTGCCTCGCGCGTCGCGGACGGCGACCTGCCGATGCCGGACGACGATGTCCTGGCTGATCGCTACGCGATCGCTGACGAGGTGCTCGGTGCGGCGGGGTTCCGGTGGTACGAGGTGTCCAACTGGGCGCGCAGTCCGCTCGCGCAGTCGCGGCACAACGTCCTCTACTGGACAGGAGCCAACTGGTGGGGCGTGGGGCCCGGCGCGCACAGTCACGTCGGCGGGGTGCGGTGGTGGAACGTCAAGCATCCGCGCGACTACGCCTCTCGGCTTGCCGCGTCCCGGTCGCCCGCCGCTGCTCGCGAGGTCCTGACGGACGACGACAAGCGAGTTGAGCGCGTGATGCTTGCCTTGCGGCTTCGAGACGGGCTGTCGCTGTCCGACCTCGATGACGCAGGCCGTGCCGCGACGCTGCAGGCACGCGACGACGGACTGCTCGAGCCGGAGCCGTTCGACCGCGGTCGCGCCGTGCTCACCTTCCGTGGCCGCTTGCTTGCCGACGCCGTCGTACGCGCGGTGATCGGCGCATGAGACGGTCGTTGACCGCGCTCGCCGCCGCCGTCGCGTTGACGTTGTGCGCGACGGCAACGACCTCGGCCGCAGCCGGTCGGCACCACGTGAAGCCGGTCGATCGCTCGACGGGGGACCGACCGCTCAGCTTTCTTCACGTCGGACCGGTCGGCAGCGACGGGCTCAGACAGATCGTCGACGCCCACGGCCGCTCCGTGTTGTTGCGCGGCGTGAACATCGACGGCTTGGTCGACTACTGGAAGCCATCGCTGCGAAAGCCCTATCCCAGCGGCCCGGCGGCGTACCGCGGCCACAAGTGCCCGCCCGACGACCGCCACGTCGAGGGCGTGCCGATCTGCTGGTTCGACCTGCCGCAGATGCGCCGCCTCGGGTACGACAACATCCGGCTCAACGTCTCGTGGTCGTTGCTCGAGCCGCGGCCAGGTCACATCGACCACCGCTACATCGCGCGGATCGCACAGGTGGTGCGGTGGGCCAAACGCCAGGGCATCTGGACCACGATCGACATGCACCAGGACGCGTGGAGCAAGTACGTCTTCACGCCACGCGGCTCGAAGTGCCCGCCTCCGTTCGGCTCGACCGTCGGGTACGACGGGGCGCCGAAGTGGGCGACCGCCTCACCGTTGCCGGCGTGCACGCTCGACAACACCCGCGAGCTCGACCTTGCGGTCATCGGAAACGCGCAGGCGTTCTGGTCCGACCTTCCGGCGCCCGACGGCGTCGGGCTGCAGGAGCACTACGCGCATGTGCTCGCAGCTCTCGCGAAGCGGTTCGCGCACGATCCCGCCGTCGCCGGCTACGACCTCATGAACGAGCCGGAGCCGGGAGCGTCAGCCGAGACCGAGAACACCCTCGAGCTGCTGCCCTTCTACGCGAAGGTGGCACGCACGATCCGAACCGCCGTCCCGCACTTTCGTCAGCTGCTGTTCTTCGAGCCGGGTGTCGAGCGCAACACCACATCGCAGCGTGCGTTCTTCACCAAGTGGTCGTCGGTGTCGACGTACCCGAACGCCGTCTACGCGCCGCACGTCTACACCGACGTCTTCACCCTCGGCGCAGTCGCCGGCACCCCGGAGATCGCGACGTTCGGCTCCGACTACGGCGCCGCGGTCGCCGACGCCAAGGCGCTCGGTGTCCCGTTGTGGGTCGGGGAGTTCGGCGGACCGCCGGCGAGCGACAAGTCGGTCCTCGCCCAGCACTACGCCGAGCAGGAGAGGCTGCGGATCGGCGGGACCATGTGGCTGTGGAAGGAGAACGCGAACGACACCGCGCCTGACACGTTCTGGGGGATCTACGGTCCGCCGTTCTGGGGCAAGGACGTGCGTGGGATCCCGCAGCCGAAGCGAGTCCGTCGAACGTCGCGGGTCTACCCGGTGCTCACCGCAGGCACCTTGCTGCGTGCCGTGAGCAATCCGTTCACGGGGTCGGCAGAGGTCGCCGCGACGTCGTCAAAGGTGGCCGTCGGTGATCGCGACCGTGCAGCGCTTGTCGAGGTTCCCTCGGTCTTCCGCGGTCGGATCGTCGTGACGGGCGCGACGTGGCAGGTGGTGCATCGCGGGCCCGACCGCGAGGTCTGGGTCTATCCGAACGGCGGCCGATATGCCGTGCGAGTGCTAGCGCCGTAGCGCCTGACGGACCTCTTCGGCGGCTCGTTCGCCGGAACGCACCGCGCCGTCCATGTAACCGGTCCACACCGTTGCGGTCTCGGTGCCCGCCCAGTGAACTCGTCCGACCGGTTCGCGCAGCGCACGGCCGAAGTCCGACCATCCGCCGGGTCCGAAGTAGCCGGCGTAGCAGCCGCGGGTCCATTGCTCGTCGGCCCAGGACTTCTCGACGTACTTCACGACCTTGCGTGCTTTTGGGCCGAAATAGCGGGCGAAGCTGTCCGTGACACCGCGCCGGCGCTCCTCGCGGCTCGCGGAGAGTGCTCGCCGGCCGTCGGAGCCTTCGATGAATCCCATCAGCACTCCGGGCCCGTGATGCGTGGTCGCGTCGGGGGGTGAGTTGTCGAAGGTGATCTTCACCGGCCCCGTGTCAGAGGTCGCCTGTCCGGCGAGACCGTCGGCGCGCCAGAAGGGCTCGTCGTACACGCACTGGACTTTGATGACGGTGCCCATCGGCATTCGCTGCGTGAGCTGGTCGCGCAGGCCGGGCATCGCGGGCCGGTAGTCGATCCGGCCGGCGAGCGTCGGCGGGATCGCGACGATCACTCGCCGTGCTTTCACCTCGAACTCGTCGCCGCTCACGACTGCGGCATGCGCGGTCTGCTCGATCCGGTGGACCGCCGACAACAGCCGCACGCGGTTGCCGAGCGTGTTCGCGGCGCGGATCGCGATCAGCTGTGACCCGCCGTGCAGCCGGTACATCTGGGCGCCCTTGTCCGTGTTCACGAGCGAGCCGAAGCTGCCGGCGGCGTGCGTGTAGAACAACACGTGCAGCATCGACAGGTCGCGCGGCTCGGCGGAGAACACGGACTCGACGGCGAGCTCGACGAGCTGCCGCCCGTCCTTGGTAACAAGACCGGCGAATGGTTGCCCGCCATACGAGTCGCCGTGGTCCATCCACGACTGGAACGTCATCGCGTCCCACTCCGCGGCGTTCGGCGCGCGCCACGGCGCATCGAGCGGGACGGTCAGGCAGCGCTGGTCGATCGCGAGGATCGCCTCGGCGGCCTCGGCCGCGCCGGTCGGGGTGTCGAGCGGGATGCGCCCGGAGTACGTCGCGACGCTGCCATTGCGGTAGTCGACGTACTTGCCGGAGTTGTACGTCGGATAGCGCGCGACGCCCACCGACTTGGCGAGCTGCCAGATGCGGCTCTGCCCAGTGACCGCGTCATCGGTCGGGTAGCTCGCCGGATCGGAAAGGCCCCGGTTCGGCAGGTCCTTGTCCGGCGCGAGCCACTGGCCGCCGACCTCGACGATGTGGTGCGAGTCGATCGGATGGTTGAGCGTGCGACCGCCGACCCGGTCGCGCGCCTCGAGCACGACGACGTCGATGCCGTGCGCATGGAGGTGGCGCGCCGCGCTGATACCGGCGAAGCCGGCGCCGACAACGACGACCTCAGCCTGCGAGCTTCCCCGCGCCGGTGACGACGCGACGGCGTCGTCACCCGACCATGGCAGGAGCGTCGCGGCGGCGCCGAGCGCGCCGCCCGCGAGCAGGTCGCGGCGGGTGACGCTCGTCACGTTGAACCATCCTTCGTCGGCGTGAGATCGGCGTAGACCGCGGTCTCCAGGTAGTCGTTCTCCTGCGGCGATCCCGATCCCGCGGCGAGTCTTGCACCCTCGGCGCGCAGCGCGGCTCGCGAGCCACCGTCGGTCACCCACGGCGCGAGCGCGAGGAACTGCGGCTTGCCGCCGGCGTACGCCTTCGCGCTGCGCGGGTCGCCATCGGCCTTATCGAGCCGCGCGTCGCCGACGTAATGGCGTAGCGGTCCGTGCCGGCCGCGGGCAAGGATCGCCGACTGGCCGTCGAAGTCGAGGTCGAGCAGGTTGCCGACCATCATCGGGTTGACGGCGTACCGGAATCGCACAGTCGGGTCCGCGACGGCCCGCCACGCCGAGCCCATCCAGTCCAGGGGCTGCCAGTCGTTCGCGCCGCCGTTGCCGGCCCACCGTCCGGGGTTGGCCTCTGCCTGGATCACCGTGTCGACGCCGAGCTTGCTCATGCACGGCATGTACGAGATGGCGAGGTTGCGACAGGG
Source organism: Mycobacteriales bacterium (assembly GCA_035547035.1). Lineage (GTDB taxonomy): Bacteria > Actinomycetota > Actinomycetes > JAFAQI01 > JAFAQI01 > DASZTV01. Next base: position 49,312 of record DASZVL010000011.1, read on the forward strand.
ATGCAAGCGCGCCGGTCGATCGCCGAACGGGTACCCGTAGGTGAATGCAGGGAGGCTGGTGGCGAATCCGAGCCGGTGACCCGCAACGACGTAACCGGCGGCGTTGCGTCTCGCCGCGGCTCCGGTTGCCGGCCCAGGGTCGAGATCGAGGATCGTCGATTCGAGGCTGGTCAGCGGCACCTTCGTGTTGCGGAACAGCAGGTTGCGAGCGCCGTTTGCAGCGTGCGGATGCACGTCTCGCGGGCCCCACAGGAAGGTTGTGTTGTAGACCTTCGCGCTGGTCGCGACGTACGCCGTGTGCAGGTTCGGGATCGACGGGTCACCGAAGGTCCGCACGAGCAGAGGGTCGTGGGTCTCGCGGTAGCTGGCTTGGTTGTTGGACGCGACGACGTAGATGCCGAACCTCTTTGCGAGATGGGCGAAGGTCAGGTCGAAGGCGCGCACGAAGGTGTCGGTGGCGGCGACCAGCACCTGCTTGCGCGGATCGATCGGTCCGAACATCGCCTGGTACGCCGCGACCTGCGGCGCGTAAGCGGTGTTCAGCTCGCCGAGTGCGGCGGCGGCACCGACCGGCTGGGCGTCACCGGCAGGCGCCCGCAGGACGCTGCCTTCCTGCGTCCGGACGAGGGCGCCGCGACCCCCGGTCGCGAGGGTCATCAGGCCGATGTCCTCGTTGAACACCGCCAGCGTCGGCTCGCCGTCGTGCTCGTGGGGAACGACGAACTCCTTGACCAGGCAGGTCATCGCGCGCCGGAAGGTCGCGTAGCTGACCACGTTGGCGACCTGCTGGTCGTACTGGATCCCGATGACTCGCAGGTCGCCGTGCCGCGACGTCGTACCGCTCGCGGGCGCGTACCGCGGCGGGCGCAGCGCTTTGCAGCTCAACCGCGCGGGGGCGTGCGCGGCGAAGGCTGTCGTGCCGGCACTGCCAAGCAGCGCGACCGCGAGAGCCGGCAGGACTGCCGTTCGAAGCCGCACGCCTTTACACTGGCACTCGACGGCTGCGAGTGCCAGTCCGGGCATCGTCGGCGAGGAGGTGCGCAGCGTTGATCGAGGACCGAAAGCTCGACGTGTTGCGTGCGATCGTCGAGGACTACGTCTCGACGAATGAGCCGGTCGGCTCCAAGGCCCTCGTGGAACGCCACCGCCTCGGGGTCTCGCCCGCGACGATCCGCAACGACATGGCGGCGCTGGAGGACGAGGGTTACATCACGCAGCCCCACACGAGCGCCGGCCGCGTGCCGACCGACAAGGGATACCGCCTGTTCGTCGACAAGCTGTCGACGGTCAAGCCGCTGAGCGCGCCCGAGCGTCGCGCGATCGAAGGCTTCCTCGGCGGCGCGGTCGGCCTCGACGACGTCGTCAACCGCACGGTCCGGCTGCTGGCACAGCTCACCCGCCAGGTCGCTGTCGTGCAGTACCCGTCACTGTCGCGCTCGGCGGTCCGCCATCTCGAGCTCGTGGGTCTGTCGGACACCCGGGTGATGGTGGTGCTGATCACCGACTCGGGCCGGGTCGAGCAGCGCATCGTAGAGCTCCCCGGCGTCCTCACGGAGGACGATCTCGGTGACCTGCGGGCGCGCTTCAACTCGCGGATCTCGGGACACCTGCTGTCCGATGCTCCGATGTTGCTCGCCGATCTTCCGGAGGCGGTCGAGCCGGACGCACGCGCTAACGTCACCGCCGTCCTGGCGACCGTGCTCGAGACGCTGGTGGAGCACGTCGACGAGCGCGTTGTGATGGCCGGCACCGCAAACCTCGCCCGCGGCACGGCACTCGACTTCCCGGGTTCGATCCGGCCGGTGCTCGAGGCGCTCGAGGAGCACGTCGTCCTGCTTCGCCTCTTCGGCGAGTCCGGGGACCGCGACGTGCACGTGAGCATCGGCGGCGAGAACCCCCACGAGGGTCTGCATGTCGCATCCGTCGTGTCGACCGGGTACGGCGAGGGGACGTCATTCGCGTCACTGGGCATCGTCGGGCCGACCCGGATGGACTACCCCGGCGCGATGGGTGCAGTGCGAGCGGTCGCGCGGTACGTCGGCCAGATCCTGGCCGAGTCCTAGACATGGCGAACCGCGACTACTACGCGATCCTCGGCGTCTCGCAGACGGCGACCGCCGACGAGATCAAGAAGGCCTATCGCAAGCTCGCCCGCGAGCTGCATCCCGATGTGAACCCGAGCGCCGAGGCGCAGGAGCGCTTCAAGGACGTCACTGCCGCCTACGAAGTGCTCTCTGACCCGCAGAAGCGCCAGATGTTCGATCTGGGCGGTGACCCGTTGTCGCCTGGCGGCGCTGGTGCCGGCGCCGCAGGACCGTTCGGCGGCTTCGCCGACATCATGGACGCGTTCTTCGGTGGTGCTTCGGGGATGGGTGCGCGCGGCCCGCGGACCCGCACGCAACCCGGCGCCGACGCGCTGATCCGCATCGAGCTCGACCTCGCCGACACCGCGTTCGGTACGACGCGCGACATCACGCTCGACACGGCGGTGCGGTGCACGAAGTGCAACGGGGCCGGGACGGCGGCCGGCACGCATCCCGAGACCTGCCAGACCTGCAAGGGTCGTGGCGAGGTTCAGTCGGTGCAGCGCTCGCTGCTCGGCCAGCTCGTGACCTCTCGTCCGTGTCCCGACTGTGGCGGCTTCGGGACGAAGATTCGCAACCCGTGCCCGGACTGCGCGGGCGACGGCCGGGTGCGTGCCCGGCGTACCGTCACGGTCAAGGTCCCGGCCGGCGTCGAGGACGGGATGAGACTGCGGCTTGCCGGTGAGGGCGAGATCGGCCCTGGTGGCGGACCGGCCGGTCATCTCTACGTCGAGGTGCGCGAGCGTCCGCATCCGTCGTTCGTGCGCGACGGCGACGACCTGCACTGCCGGGTGCAGCTGCCCATGACCGCGGCGGCGCTCGGCACCGAGGTTGCGCTGGCAACGCTCGACGGCGAGGAGCGGCTCGTGGTGAAGGCAGGCACGCAGTCCGGCAGCGTGACGACCTTGAAGGGCAGGGGCGTGCCGCACCTCAACCGCAGCGTCGGCCGGGGTGACCTGCACGTGCACTACGACGTGGTGACGCCGACGAAGCTCGACGCGGAGCAGGAGCGACTGTTGCGGGAGCTCGCGAAGACGCGCAACGAAGAGACGCCCGAGATCACCGTCACAAGTCCCGCCGCTGCGAACGGCGGTCTGTTCTCCCGCATCCGCGACGCGTTCAAGTAACCGCACCGCGCCGTGTTGATCATGGCGAACCTTCCCGTTTGCTCCGGCGTGTCGCGCAACGTTCGCCATGATCAACGCATGACCCCGCCGATGTTTCGCGTTGCGTCTGACGCAGTTGGCGCCGCGCTCGTCACGCTCGACGGTCCCGAAGGTCATCACGCGGCAACCGTGAGACGGCTCGGTGTGGGCGAGGACCTGTGGCTCACGGACGGCTTAGGGACGCGCGGCGTCGGTGCGGTCGAAGCGGTCAGGCGTGGCGAGCTGGACGTGCGTGTGACGGACTGGGCTACCGACGACCCACCCGTTCCGCGGCTGGTTGCGGTTCAGGCGCTTGCCAAAGGGGGACGTGACGAGGCCGCGGTCGAGGCGATGACGGAGCTAGGCGTCGACGAGATCGTCGCGTGGTGCGCGTCGCGCAGCATCGCGAAGCCGACCGACCGAACAGCCGCGAAGTGGCAGTCGACAGCAGACGCCGCCGCGCGGCAGTCGCGTCGTACCTGGTGGCCGCGTGTCACCGGCACGATCTCCGCCAAGGACGTCGCTGCCCGAGTTGCGCAGGCCGACGTCGGACTTGTGCTGCATGAAGCGGCGACCGTGTCGCTCTCGGGCGTCGACCTGGCCGGCGCGCGCGAGGTGCTGATCGTCGTCGGTCCGGAGGGCGGCATCACCGAGGACGAGCTGGCCGCAATGACGGACGCCGGAGCCCGTCCGGTGAAGCTGGGTACGACGGTGTTGCGCAGCTCCACAGCCGGCGTCGCGGCGCTGTCCGCCATCTGCGCGCGGACCCGCTGGGCATAGCCTGGCGAACCATGACGGACCCGGACTGCCTCTTCTGCAAGATCGTGGCCGGCGGGGTCCCTGCCGACATCGTCGCTGAGTCGGACACCGCCATCGCGTTCCGTGATATCGCGCCGCAAGCGCCGGTCCACGTCCAGGTGATCCCGCGCGAGCACTACGAGAACGTGTCCGAGGTGGCGGCAGCCGGTGATCTCGACGTCGCGGACCTGTTCCGGCTCGCTGTCGAGGTCGCCACTATCGAGGGAGTTGCGGAGTCGGGCTACCGGCTGGTCGCCAACACCGGCGCGCACGCCTTCCAGACCGTGTCGCACTGCCACATCCACGTCCTCGGCGGGCGCCCGATGGGATGGCCACCCGGCTGAGGGAAATGCGTGCGACTGGCCTGACGGCCTAGTCTTGATCTCAGACATGGCAACCAAGCCACAGGCGAGTACGACGTCGACGCGCATCGTCGTGCCCGGCGCGCACAGCATGGTGATGCTGCTCGGCTCGAGTGACGAGCTGCTGCGCATCATCGAGGCGTCGCTGCACTGCGACATCCACGTGCGCGGCAACGAGATCACCCTCAGCGGCCCGGCCGACGAGGTCGAGCTGGCGACCCGGCTGTTCGAGGAGCTCGTCGCGCTGCTCGATCACGGTGACGTGCTGAACGCCGACGCCGTCAAGCGCTCGGTCGCGATGCTGCGACAGCAGACCGACGAACGCCCCGCCGAGGTGCTGAGCCTCAACATCCTGTCCAGCCGTGGTCGCACGATCCGTCCGAAGACGCTGAACCAGAAGCGCTACGTCGACGCGATCGACGCCCACACGATCGTGTTCGGCATCGGGCCGGCGGGCACTGGCAAGACCTACCTGGCAATGGCCAAGGCGGTCCAGGCGCTGCAGGCCAAGCAGGTGAACCGGATCATCCTGACCCGGCCGGCGGTCGAGGCCGGAGAGCGGCTCGGCTTCCTGCCCGGAACGCTGACGGAGAAGATCGACCCGTATCTGCGGCCGCTGTACGACGCATTGCAGGACATGGTCGACCCTGACTCCATTCCGCGATTGCTGGCGTCGGGCGTCGTGGAGGTCGCGCCGCTGGCATTCATGCGTGGAAGGTCGCTGAACAGCTCTTTCATCGTGCTCGACGAGGCGCAGAACACAAGCGCGGAGCAGATGAAGATGTTCCTTACGCGGCTCGGCTTCGGCTCGAAGATGGTTGTGACCGGCGACGTCACCCAGGTTGATCTGCCGACGGGTACGACGAGCGGGCTTCGCTCGGTGGAGAAGATCCTCGACGGGATCGAGGACGTCACGTTCTGTCGGTTGACCTCGCACGACGTCGTCCGGCACAAGCTTGTCAGCGACATCGTCGACGCGTACGCCCGGCACGACGCGCTGGCAGAGCAGGCGGCCGCTCCGGTGAGGACGACCGCGGCGAAGCGCAAGCCGTCGCGTGGCAACTGAGTCCTCCGCGGCACCGTCATGAGCATCGAGATCGCGAACGAGTCCGGCGTCGACGTCGACGTCCGCGGCATCGAGCAGCTCGCGCGGTTCGTGCTCGGCGAGATGAAGGTCAACCCGCTGGTCGAGCTGTCGATCCGGCTCGTGGAGGTCGAGGCGATGACCGCGCTCCACGTGCACTTCATGAACGAGCCGGGCCCGACGGACGTGCTGGCGTTCCCGATGGACGAGCTCAACGACCAGCGCGACGACATGGACAACGCAGACCTCCCGCCGACGCTGCTCGGCGATGTCGTCCTGTGTCCTGCAGTCGCCGCCACGCAGGCGACGCAGGCCGGCCACTCACTTGCCGACGAGCTCGACCTGCTGTGCACGCATGGAGTGCTCCACCTGCTCGGCTATGACCACGGCGATGCGGCGGAGGAGCGCGAGATGTTCGGGCTTCAGTCGCAGCTGCTCGAGGCCTGGACGCGGGACAAGGGCAAGCGTTCGACGTGACCACCACGGATGCCTGGAGTCTCGGGCTGGCCGCGGTACTGCTTCTCATCGCCGCTGGTCTCGGCGTTGCGGAGACGGCGCTCGCGCACGTGTCGCGGCTGCGCGTCGAGGACATGGTCCGCGACGGCCGCCGGGGCGCTGCTCGGCTTGAGCGCGTCGTTCGAGACGCCGCGACGAACCTCAACGTCCTGCTGCTCGCCCGCACTGTCGCGGAGATGCTCGCCACGACCCTCGCCGCGGTCGTCTGTGAGCGTCGACTCGGTCACGTCTGGGAGTCAGTGCTCGTCGTCGGCATCGGAATGTCGCTGCTGCACTACGTCGTCGTCGGCGTCGGTGCGCGCACCGTAGGGCGGCAGCGTTCCGATCGGCTCGCGTTGCTCGCGTCAGGAGCTGTCCTCGCGCTCGGCGCGGTGACCGGAGCGATCACCCGGGTGCTGATCGGGATCGGCAGCGCGATCGTCCCCGGGAAGGTGGCGCGAGACTCCGGCTTCACGTCGGAGGCCGAGCTGCGCGACATGGTCGACCTCGCCGAAGAGCGTCAGGTCATCGAACGCAGCGAGCGGGAGATGATCCACTCCGTCTTCGAGCTCGGCGAGACACTTGCTCGCGAGGTCATGGTGCCGCGGACCGACATGGTCTGGATCGAGCGCAACAAGACGGTTCGGCAGGCGCTGTCGCTTGCCCTACGAAGCGGCTTCTCGCGGATCCCGGTGATCGGCGACAACGAGGACGACGTCGTCGGCGTGACCTATCTGAAGGACCTCGCTCGACGGGCGTACGACGACGGACACACCACCGAGCGGGTTGACGAGGCCATGCGTCCGGCGTACCTCATCCCCGACTCGAAGCCGGTCGACGAGCTGCTGCGCGAGATGCAGGCCAAGCAGGTGCACGTCGCGGTGGTGATCGACGAGTACGGCGGCACCGCGGGACTCGTGACGATCGAGGACATCCTCGAGGAGATCGTCGGGGAGATCGCGGACGAGTACGACCGCGAAGCCCCGCGACTCGAGGAGCTCGAGGACGGGTCGGTTCGGGTGAGCGTCCGGCTCCCCGTCGATGACCTCGAGGAGCGGTTCGACGTGAAGTTCGACCTCGAGGACGTCGAGACCGTCGGCGGCCTGCTGGGTGCCGAGCTCGGCCGGGTGCCGATCGCCGGCGCCACCGTCGACGTCTTAGGGCTGCACTTCGTGGCCGAGCCGGCGAAGGGCCGCCGCAACCAGGTCGGGACCGTGCTCATCACGAAGGTCGCTCCTTAGAGCGCCGGGTGCTCCTTAGTCTGTATCCCGTGGAAGAAGAGGACGAGAAGCTCGTCACGCTCGCCCGTTCCGCGCGCGCTCGCACGGCAGCCGCGGAGGGTGCCGCCGTGCGCGACGACATCGGTCGGACGTACGTCGCCGCGACCGTGGCATTGCCCGCGCTCAGCCTGACCGCGCTCGAAGCCGCGGTGGCGGCGGCCGCGTCGAGTGGCGCGACCAAGCTCGAGGCGGCGGTCGTGGTGACGGCGGCGGACGACGTCGACCGCGTTGCTCTGACGGGACTCGGTGATCCGGTCTTCCATGTGGTGCCTGCGTGACGCAGCTCCGCCCGATAACCGCCGCTGACGTCGCGTTCCTCGACCGGCAGCACGAAGACCCCGATGCGGCCGGCGAGTTCAACTGGTACGGCTATCGGGAGCCCACCCGGGGCAGGCTGGCCGAACAGGTCGAGACCGATCGGACGATCGTCGAGGATGCCGGCAAGTTCGCGGTGATCGACGACGACGGTGTGCTGCTGGGCGACGTCAGCTGGCGGACGGCGAGCAACGGCCCCCCGCCGTACGGGGAGTGCTGGCAGATCGGGATCTGGCTCGCTCCGGAGGCGCGTGGGAAGGGCCACGGCACCGCGGCCCAGCGACTGATCGTCGACTACCTGTTCGCCGAGTCGACGCGCGAGCGCGTCGAGGCCGGAACCGAGGCGGGCAACATCGGCGAGCAGCGGGCGCTCGAGAAGGCAGGCTTCAGTCGCGAGGGCGTGCTGCGCCGTGCCTGCCTGCGGGCAGGCGAATACCGCGACATGGTCGTGTACTCCAAGCTGCGCGGCGAAGCGTGACGGACGAGGTCTACCGCTCCGGCTTCGCCTGCCTGTTGGGCCGGCCGAACACCGGCAAGTCGACCCTGACCAACGCGCTCGTGGGCACCAAGGTCGCCATCACCAGCGACCGGCCGCAGACCACCCGGCACGCGATCCGCGGCATCGTGTCCCGCCCGAACGCTCAGCTCGTGCTGGTCGACACCCCTGGCTTTCATCGTCCCCGCACTCTGCTCGGTGAGCGGCTCAACGACCTCGTGAAGGCAACGGTGGCCGAGGTCGACGTCGTCGTGATGTGTGTGCCGGCGAACGACAAGGTGGGTCCCGGGGACCGCTTCATCGCAGAACAGCTGCGTGAGATCGCGGGGCGCACCACCGCGATCGCCGTCGTGACGAAGTGCGACCTTGCGCCGAAGGATGCGATCGGCGCCCGGCTGCTGGAAGTCCAAGAGCTCGGCGACTGGGCGGAGATCGTCCCGGTCAGTGCGACTGGCAGCTTCCAAGTGGATCTGCTTGCCGACCTGCTCGTCGCGCAGCTGCCCGAAGGTCGCCAGCTCTACCCCGACGACGAGCTGACCGACTCTCCCGAGAGCATCATGGTCGCCGAGCTGGTCCGCGAGGCCGCGCTGTCCGGCGTACGGGACGAGCTGCCGCACTCGATCGCCGTCGTCGTCGAGGAGCTGGTCCACAAGGAACAGCGCGTGGACATCCACGCCGTGATGTACGTCGAGCGCGACAGCCAGAAGGGCATCGTGATCGGCACCGGCGGCGAGCGGCTGAAGACGGTCGGCACCGTGGCGCGGCGGCAGATCGAGGCGCTGCTCGGGGCAAAGGTCTACCTCGACTTGCGGGTCAAGGTCGCCAAGGACTGGCAGCGCGATCCCAAGCAGCTGCACAAGCTGGGATTCTGAGGGCGCTCTGCCTTCGTGGCGGACGTCAGTAGATGACGTCGAGCCCGTCGATGTCGACAGTCGTCTTGTCGGTGAACGGGCTGTGCTTGCCGGTGTAGCGGAACGTGAACGTACGCCGCTTCCGCGGGGTGGTGGTCGAGCCGAAGAAGTCGATCAGCTTGTGGCCCGGTGCCGCGCTGAACAGGTCCGCAGTCATGATGCGCGACTTCCCGAGGTAGATCGCGAGCTTTCCGTAGGTGTTGCCGGTGCGGACCATCAGCAGGTAACGCTGCCCGCGCACGACGATCCTCGCCGACGCGCCCTTGCTCGCGGTCTGGACGTCGGAGCCGCCGAAGTCCTTTCGGCTCTTCGCGGTCGACCAGCTGCCCCGCAGCTTGAACGCCGTACTGTCGAACGGGACGACGAGCAGCCGCGAAGCCGGTGCGGACTTCTTGCCCGACAGCGCACGCTCGGTCACCGTCACGACGTAGTTCCCGCCTGCGGAGCCCCGGAAGGTGTAGGAGCCGGAGGCGGGTGCGTGCACACGGTGGTAGACGGCCGTCGCGTCGCCCTGCCGCTTGACCACGACGTCGGCGTCGGCGGCCAGCCCTGAGCTCGACCCCTTGCCCGGATGCCAGCGAACGACGACCTTGTTGTGACGACGGGCGCTGTGTGGTGACGCGAGCGCGATCGACGCGTGTGCGGTGGGGAGCTTGGGTGAGAACAAGGCCCCCGAAAGCAACGGCCAGAGCGGCGCGCCGAGACCGGTCACGGTGTCGAAGCCCTGCTGCGCCTTCACGGGTAGCTCGGCCGCCTTGCCCGCCGTGGCGCGGCTGTCGACGTCGGCCTGGCTGCCGTTGCTGCCGGACGTGACATCGCGGAACGCGGCCCGGTGGGTTGCGTACGCGGTGTAGAGCGCGCCGTGGATGTCGCCGACCCCGCTGGTCAGACCCTTGGACGCGAGCAAGTTGGTGAACAGGGCTGCGGCAAGCGGTGACGAAAGGCTGGTGCCACCCACGACGGTGGTGCTGGTGGGCAGCGTGCTCGGGCAGAAGATCGGGAAGTTGCACGGGTGCGGCGTGTAGGTCGTGAGGATCTTGAACCCGCTCGCCGGCGAGCCGTCGACCGCGATGTCCGGTACCAACCGGTGTCGTTCGGCGGCGAAGTCGCCCTTGTGGCCTGTGCCGGTCCTGAACGGAGCGTGGCCGAGGCCACTGCGCTGGTACGCCGGCATCGGGTAGACGTCCGACTCACCGCCGCCTGATCCGCCGGTTCCTTTCGCGGACTCGCAAGACGTCGTGTCGCGGCAGGTGTACGCCGTGTCGGTCCAGTTGGTGCCGTCGTTCGCCGCGCTGCCGCCGACCGACGTCAGCTTGGTGCCACCGACGCCGACGACGGAGGGTGAGCTGGCGGGGTAGTCGACCGCGATCTTGGTCGAGTTGGCGCCGTGGCCGCAGTCGTAGATGCCGTCGTCGCCGGACGCGGCGAAGATCGTCACGCCGGCAGCATTCAGTGACTGCAGCAGCGGCTCGATCGCCTGCTGGGTGTCGCCGGGGAAGTTCGCGGTGAACTCGTCCTCGCAGGCTCCCCAGGAGGTGGTGAGCGCGACGATGTGCGGGTCACCGCCATCGGCGGACTTGCCCTGGCCCTGCGTGACGTCGGCGAGCACCTGGCTGAGCGCCTGGACGTAGCCGTTGGTCCGGTTGGTGTCGAAGTACGCCCGCTGCCTGGCGTGTGGCGCCGCGGACAGCAGCGACTCCTGGTCGAGATCGACCTCCTCGCCGAGCTCAGATGTGGGCGTCGGCGGGGTCGTGTTCGGCGTGGCGGTGCTGCCGGCGACTCCGAACTGCTTGTACTGCCCGCTCGCGACCGGGTCAGGCTTGATGTTGACCGACGGCTGCGCGGCGTAGTCGGAGAGATCGACGTCGTTCCACGGCGTGAACTGCAGCGAGGCGATCGTCAGCGGGCCGGCCTTGTCGACGCCCTCCGACGGCGACTGGCGCGGCGCGCTGTAGGCGTTGCGGAAGTCCCCGCCGTCGAGGCTGGCATGCGCGCCGAACAGCGGTGAGGCGGCGCCGTCGGCAAGAACGGCGGCGGTCACGCCTGCGATCTCGCTGGGGATCGCCGGCAGCACGCCCCGGGTCCGGCCGCGACCGGATGCGGACAGCGTTCCGAACGTCGTCTGCACGATCGACTGGGGCGCCGAGGCCTCGATGGTCCACGCGGTCTGGTGCCCGATCGTGAAACCGTCCCCCCGCAGCGCAGACCGGACGACGTGGTGCGCGTCGGCGCTCGGCATGACCGCCGCCAGGTCCGCCACGCGCTTGGCATGGTTGTGCCCGGTCGCGAACGCCAGCCGAGCGAGGCGCGCGGGGGAGGGCGCCTTGAGCAGGACGGTCACCGTCGTACGCGGTCCCGACGCCGTCGCGGGCATGGCGCTGACGAGACCCGCGAGCAGTGCTCCGACCCCTATGAGGACGGCGCCGCGCGATGCGCGTCGGGCAGTGAACATCGTCTCGCTCTCGACCGGCCGTGTCGGGTAACCCACCGTACCGGCAGGCACGATCAACTCACCCCCGACGAATCGACTGTTCCCCGGCCGCGCCAGGGACAATCGACGTCGTGCCGCTGTACCGCGACGAGGCGATCGTGCTTCGCACCCAGAAGCTGGGCGAAGCCGACCGCATCGTCACCCTGCTGACGCGACGCCATGGCCGGGTACGAGCGGTCGCCAAAGGGGTCCGGCGTACCGGCTCGAAGTTCGGTGCACGGGTTGAGCCCTTCATGCATGTCGATCTGCAGCTGCACACGTCTGCGTTGGAGAGCGGCAGCGGGCTCGACATCGTTACGCAAGCCGAGACGCTGTCGCCGTACGGCGAGGCGATCGCGGGGGACTACGGGCAGTACACGGCCGGAACCGCGGTGCTCGAGACCGCGGAGCGGCTCACGGCCGAAGAGCGGGAGCCGTCGCTTCGGCTCTTCCTGCTCACGCTCGGCGCGTTGCGGTCGCTGGCTGACGGCGAGCACGTGCCGACGCTGGTGCTCGACGCCTTCATCCTCCGCGCACTCGCGATCTCCGGATACGAGCCGGTTCTCGACAGCTGCTCCCGCTGCGACGTGGCCGGGCCGCACCGCGCGTTCGTGGTCGCCGCGGGCGGTGTGGTGTGTGCCGAGCACCGCCCGCCCGGCGCGCCGATCGTGGCGGCGGACACGCTGAAGCTGATGGAGGCGCTGCTGTCGGGCGAATGGCAGATCGCCGACGCGGCTGAGCCGAAGGCGCAGCGCGAAGCGAGCGGCCTGATCGCGGCGTACCTGCAGTGGCACCTGGAGCGCGGCCTGCGCTCCCTGCGCCTGGTCGAACGCTCTTGAGCGGCCGGCCGCTACGGCGTCCCGCGCCTCACCCTTCCGGAGCGAAGCCACCCAAGCTGCCGGCTGAGCTGGTGCCCAGGCACGTCGCGATGGTCATGGACGGCAACGGGCGCTGGGCGAAGCAGCGTGGCCTGCCGCGCACCGCGGGTCACGAACAGGGCGAGAGCTCGCTGTTCGACGTGGTCGAAGGCGCGATCGAGATCGGGGTGAAGTGGCTGTCGGCGTACGCCTTCTCGACGGAGAACTGGCGGCGCTCACCTGACGAGGTCCGGTTCCTCATGGGCTTCAACCGCGACGTGATCCGGCGTCGTCGCGACGACATGCATGCGATGGGCGTCCGCGTGCGATGGGCCGGTCGCAGGCCTCGGCTGTGGAAGTCGGTGATCTCCGAGCTCGAGACGGCGGAGGAGATGACGCGTCACAACCGGGTGCTGACGCTCACGATGTGCGTCAACTACGGCGGTCGGGCAGAGATCGGCGATGCGGCAGCGGCGCTTGCCCGCGATGTCGCTGCCGGGCGCCTCGATCCCGACAAGATCAACGAAAAGGTGCTGGCTCGCTACCTCGACGAGCCCGAGATGCCCGATGTCGACCTGTTCGTGCGGTCGTCAGGGGAGCAGCGCACCTCGAACTTCCTGCTGTGGCAGTCGGCGTACGCCGAGCTCGTGTTCCAGGATCGGCTGTGGCCGGACTACGACCGACGCGACCTGTGGGCGGCGATCGAGGAGTACGCCCGGCGGGATCGTCGTTACGGTGGTGCGTTGTGAGTCCAGGGCTGCGGCTGCACCACGTCAACATCGTCGTGCGGCCCGGTCAGACGCGGCAGGTCTTCGACTTCTACACCGGCGTGCTCGGCCTGCAGCAGGCGGACAAGCCGGCGGACGGGACGAGTCCGGGCGGCGCGTGGTTCGACATCGACGCCGGCACGCAGCTGCACATCTCCGAGCGCGACGACGCGGTGATGCACAGCGACATGCACTTTGCGCTGGTGCTGGACGACTTCGACGGCGTGCTCGCACGGCTTGCGGATGCCGGTGCGGAGTGGCGCGAGCAGCCGGATCTGTTCGGTGGCCGGCGGGGATCGACGCGTGACCCGGTCGGCAACCGGATCGAGCTGCTGGAGCGCGCGGGCACCCTCGCCTAGCTGTCCGTGTCTGCCGTGGCTATAGCCACGGCAGACACGGACAAGTCAGCCGTGGACGAGCTTCACTACGGCGAGGATCGCGATCGCCGCGATGATCACGATCCGGATCGGCCGCCGGCGCGGGTTGATCTCGTCCCAGACGACGCGGCTGAGGCCGATCAGCACCGCATCGGTGACGACTAGCAGTCCACCGCCGACCCGGCCGTGAACGAACAGGCCCGCGAGGAACAGCGCGCCGATCGCGAGCGCACCGAGCAAGATCAGGAGTCGGCGAGGCACGCCGAACATGCTCGCACTACGCTTTGGGCTTCTCGCCGACCGCCAGCCGGATGGAGCCCGCCGCCATGGCCAGCAATCCCGCGTCCCGTGACGCCGCGCGCATCGAAGACCTCGTCAGTCTCTGCAAACGACGCGGCATCGTCTTCCCCTCCTCGGAGATCTACGGCGGCACCCGCTCCGCGTGGGACTACGGTCCGCTCGGCGTCGAGCTCAAGGAGAACATCCGGCGCCAATGGTGGCGCGCGATGGTGCAGACCCGAGATGACGTCGTCGGCATCGACTCCGCCGTGATCCTGGCCTCCGATGTCTGGAAGGCGTCGGGCCATCTCGACGCGTTCGTGGACCCGCTGGTGGAGTGCCAGTCGTGCCACAAGCGGTTCCGTGCGGACCACTTGCAGGAGGAGTTCGCGGAGCGCAAGAAGATCGACGACCCTGACTCGGTCGACCTCAAGGTCGTGCCCTGCCCGAACTGCGGCAACAAGGACACCTTCACCGAGCCGCGGATGTTCAACGGGTTGCTGCGCACCCACCTCGGCGCAACTGAGGACGAGGGCTCACTGCACTACCTGCGTCCGGAGACCGCTCAAGGCATCTTCGTCAACTTCCTCAACGTGATGACGGCGGCGCGGAAGAAACCGCCGTTCGGCATCGCCCAGACCGGCAAGTCCTTCCGCAACGAGATCACGCCGGGAAACTTCATCTTCCGAACGCGTGAGTTCGAGCAGATGGAGATGGAGTTCTTCGTCGCGCCGGGGACCGACGAGGAGTGGCACGAGACCTGGCTCAAGACCCGCTGGGACTGGTACGTCGACCTCGGCCTCGACCCCGACGACATGCGGTTCTACGAGCACCCCAAAGAGAAGCTGTCGCACTACTCGAAGCGGACCGTCGACATCGAGTACCGATTCCGCTTCGGCGGCTCTGAGTGGGCCGAGCTCGAAGGCATCGCGAACCGCACCGACTTCGACCTCAAGACGCATTCGGAGCACTCGGGCCAGGACCTGTCCTACTTCGACCAGGACAAGGGCGAGCGCTGGACGCCGTACGTCATCGAGCCGGCCGCCGGCCTCACGAGGGCGGTGCTCGCCTTCCTGCTCGGCGCGCTCACGACCGACGAGGCGCCGAACGCCAAGGGCGAGATGGAGAAGCGCACCGTGATGCGCCTCGACCCGCGGCTGTCGCCGGTCAAGGCGGCGGTGCTGCCGCTGTCGCGAAACGCGGACCTGTCGCCGAAGGCGAAGTCGCTGGCGGAGACGCTGCGCACGCGGTGGAACGTCGAGTTCGACGATGCCGGAGCGATCGGCCGGCGCTACCGGCGCCAGGACGAGATCGGCACGCCGTACTGCATCACGGTCGACTTCGAGACGTTGGACGACAACGCCGTGACGGTGCGCTCGCGCGACACGATGAGCCAGGAGCGGATCGGCCTGGACAACGTCGAGCGCTACCTCCTGGACCAGCTCCCACCCTGCTGACCGGGGTTTGGCGAGCTGAGCACCCTAGAAGGTGCCTAGCTCGCCAAACCCAGCAGGGTGACTCCTTCGGGTAGCCCGATGCCGGCCCGCCGCTCGTAGCAACGCTCCACCTGCGAGATCACCTCACGCCCGTGGAGCCTGAGGCGTCTGGGCGAGTTGTGAAGGACGGTGAGCCCCGCAACGGTCATCGCGTCGTGACGTTCCTGCATGTCCTCGAAGAGGTCGGCGCGGGCGTGCGCCGAGCGCCCGTTGGTCTCGTGGACGAGCGCCGCGTCGACCCAGAGCGAATCCGGCTTCACGATGCGGCCGCCGGGGAGCCGAAGAGCTGCGTTGTACTCGGGTCGCGGGAGCACCAGGCTGGCCGTCACGAGCTTGGCGAAGTCGACCTCGGGAGCGGAGAGCGCTCCGCTGCCGAGGGCCGCGAGCCCGCGGTCGGTGAGCTTCGCGTTGTGTGGTGAGCCCTGGATGTGTGCCGCGACGAGGTCGTTGTAGCCGGCGATGTTGCGCTGGATGGCCTCGCTGAGCAACGCCACGACGCGCCGCTCGCTTCTCAGGCGGCGGGCGGTCGCGACCACGGCCGCGGCCGGCGCCAGATACCTGAGCCGGTCGGTGCGCACCTGCTCGATCGGGGCCACCGTACGGCGGATGATGACGAAGTCGCGGGATCTCGCCGCTCCGCCCCATGGCGTGACGACGTGAACACGCGACTCCGACGGCGTGACCGTGCGGATGCCGTGGAAGTGGCAGGCGTCAAGACTGTCGATCACGCTGAGCGGCCCGGCGTACAGGAGCGCGGCCACGAGGAGCTGCCGCCTGGTCGGCTCCGAGGGGCTGCAGAGGTAGACCTCGGGCAGCAGGACCCGCCACGCCCCGGTTGCCAGGCGCTGCCCGATCGAGCGGCGGGTGTGGCCGGCGTCGAACGCCTGGTCGCGACGGATCACCCCGTCCTGCTCGTCGACCACCCATCTCAGGCTGGGAGCGATCTCGAGACGTCTCGGCACCTGTCGAGAGTCCGGCTGCGGGCCGGAATGTTGGCGCCGAGAACCGAAGGTGTGGACAGCACGCCGGGTCTGGCCGCCTGGGCACCCTAGAAGGTGCTCAGGCGGCCAAACCCACGAGGTTTCGGGCTGGGTAGGGTTTTGGACGTGCTGGACCTGGGTCGAGGAGCGCTGGATGCCTAAGTACGTCTACGACTTCCACGAGGGCAACAAGGACCTCAAGGACCTGCTGGGCGGCAAGGGCGCCAACCTCTCGGAGATGACCAACCTCGGTCTCCCGGTGCCTCCCGGCTTCGTGATCACCACCGAGGCCTGCAAGGTCTACCTCGAGTCGGGCAGTGAGCCGAAGGAGCTCGAGCAGGAGGTCGGCGAGCACCTCGACGCGCTCGAGAAGTCCATGGGCAAGAAGCTCGGTCAGGCGGACGATCCGCTGCTGGTCAGCGTCCGGTCCGGCGCGAAGTTCTCGATGCCCGGGATGATGGACACGGTCCTCAACATCGGCCTCAACGACTCCTCCGTCGAAGGCCTGGCCAAGCAGGCCGACAGCCCGCGCTTCGCCTGGGACTCCTACCGCCGCCTGATCCAGATGTTCGGCAAGACCGTTCTCGGCGTCGACGGCGAGCACTTCGAATCGGTCTTCGACGCGGCCAAGGAAGCGAAGGGCACGGAGAACGACCTCGATCTCGACGACAACGACCTGCGCGGCATCGTCGAGAGGTACAAGGAGATCGTCGCCAAGTACGCCGGCCGGCCGTTCCCCACCGACCCGCGCGAGCAGCTCGACCTCGCCGTGCGCGCGGTGTTCGACTCTTGGAACGGCGACCGCGCCAAGCTGTACCGCCGCCAGGAGCGCATTCCGGCCGACCTCGGCACCGCGGTCAACGTGGTCGCGATGGTGTTCGGCAACATCGGCATGGACTCCGGCACCGGCGTCGCGTTCACCCGCGACCCGGGCAGCGGCGATCAAGGCGTGTACGGCGACTACCTGCAGAACGCGCAGGGCGAGGACGTGGTCGCCGGCATCCGCAACACGGTCTCGCTCGCCGACCTCGAGGACATCGACAAGCCCGCGTACGACGAGCTGATGGCGATCATGGCCAAGCTCGAGAACCACTACAAGGACCTCTGCGACATCGAGTTCACCGTCGAGCGCAACAAGCTCTGGATGCTGCAGACGAGAGTCGGCAAGCGGACCGCCGCGGCGGCGTTCAAGATCGCGGTCCAGCTCGTTGACGAAGGCCTCATCGACATGGACGAGGCGCTGCAGCGGGTCAACGGCGCACAGCTCGCGCAGCTGATGTTCCCGCGCTTCGACGACGCCGCCGACAAGAAGCAGATCGCCAAGGGCGTCAACGCCTCGCCCGGCGCGGCGGTCGGCAAGGTCGTCTTCGACAGCGCGACGGCAGGGGAGTGGGCGGCACGTGGCGAGGACGTCATCCTCGTGCGTCGCGAGACGAACCCCGACGACCTGCCCGGCATGATCGCCGCGAAGGGGATCCTCACCAGCCGCGGCGGCAAGACCAGTCATGCCGCAGTCGTGGCGCGCGGAATGGGCAAGACCTGTGTCTCGGGCGCCGACCAGCTCGAGATCAACGTTGCAGGGAAGACGGTGACGTTGAAGGACGGCACCACTATCGGCGAAGGCGATGTGGTGTCGATCGACGGCACCTCCGGCGCGGTCTACCTCGGCGAGGTCCCCGTCGTACCGAGCCCCGTCGTCGAGTACTTCGAAGGCAACCTCGCCGTTGACGCGGACCCGCTGGTGGCAGCCGTCGACCGGATCATCAAGCACGCCGACACCAAGCGCCGCCTCGGCGTCCGCACCAACGCCGACACCGACGAGGACGCTGCTCGCGCCCGCCGCTTCGGCGGCGAGGGCATCGGCCTGTGCCGCACCGAGCACATGTTCCTGGGTGAGCGTCGCGCGTTTGTCGAGCGGCTGATCCTGGCCGAAGGCGAAGACGAGCAGAAGACCGCGCTCGACGCCCTCCTGCCTCTGCAGCGCGAGGACTTCGTCGGCATCTTCGACGCCATGGACGGGCTGCCTGTCACGGTGCGCCTGATCGACCCGCCGCTGCACGAGTTCCTGCCGGACCTGACCGAGCTCTCCGTGAAGATCGCGGTCGCAGAGGCGTTGCACGAGAACGTCAGCGACAAGGACCGCACGCTGCTGGATGCGGTACGACGCCTCCACGAGCAGAACCCCATGCTCGGCCTCCGCGGCGTCCGGCTCGGGCTGGTGATCCCCGGTCTGTTCGCGCTGCAGGTGCGCGCGATCGCGGAAGCCTGCGCGCAGCTGAAGAAGGACGGCAAGGACCCGCGTCCGGAGATCATGGTGCCGCTCGTCGGCGCGGTGCAGGAGCTCGAGATCGTCCGCGAGGAAGCCGAGCAGATCCTCGCCGACGTCGCGAAGGAGACGGGCGTCGAGGTTCACACCCTGATCGGCACGATGATCGAGGTGCCGCGCGCGGCGATGACTGCCGGTCAGATCGCGGAGGCTGCGGAGTTCTTCTCCTTCGGCACCAACGACCTCACCCAGATGGGATGGGGGTTCTCCCGCGACGACGTCGAGGGCGCGTTCTTCTCGCGATACATCGACGTCGGCGTCTTCGGCGTGAGCCCGTTCGAGACGCTCGACGCCGAAGGCGTCGGGAGGCTGGTCGAGATCGCGGTCGAGGAAGGCCGCGCGACGCGACCGAAGCTCAAGGTCGGAGTGTGTGGGGAGCACGGGGGAGACCCGGAGTCTGTCCACTTCTTCCACCACGCCGGCCTGGACTACGTGTCGTGCTCGCCGTTCCGGGTGCCGGTCGCGCGGCTCGAGGCCGGCCGCGCCTCGCTCGACGCGGCGGGTAGCGACAGCCGGTGACGCCGCTGGCCTGGCTTCGCTGGGCCCGCAGGATCGTTCTCGTGCTCGTCGTGCTCGTCATCGGGTACGTCGGGTACGTATGGGTCCACATCTGGTGGGTCGCGCGCGAGGACCAGCACCCTCGTTCGGACGCGATCGTCGTACTCGGGGCCAGCCAGTACAACGGCCGGCCGTCGCCGGTCTTCCAAGCGCGCCTCGACCACGCGCTCGTCCTCTACAACGAGGGCGTCGCGCCGCACATCGTCACGGTCGGCGGCAAGCAGCCGGGTGACAACTACACCGAAGGCGAGTCCGGCGCGACGTACCTGCACGACCACGGTGTCCCGCGCAACGCCCTCGTCGCGTTGCAGACCGGCCGCGACACGTTGAGCAGCATGCGGGCGGTCAAGGCCGCGTTCACCGCGCACCACTGGCGCACTGCGGTCCTGGTCACGGATCCGTGGCACTGCCTGCGGGCTCGCACGATGGCCCGCGACCTCGGCATCAAGGCAGACACCTCACCCGAGCGGACCGGCCCCGCCGTAGACGGCAAGGGCGTGGAGTTCAGGTACATAGCCCGAGAGACCGAGGCATATATCTACTACGAGATCTTCCACGACGACAACGAGCACTCGGCGGGCGTGGTCTGAGTGCAGGGGGACTGACGTGACGGGGCAGTACGACACGCTCACCCGCGATCGCCTCGTCGATGAGCCCAACAAGTCCGAGCGCACCGTCCGCGGCGAGTTCGTCCGTGACCGCGCCCGCGTCATGCACTCGGCGGCACTTCGCCGCCTCGCCGCGCGGACACAGGTCGTGGGCGTTGGCGAGAGCGACTTCCCCCGCACCCGGCTGACGCATTCCTTGGAGTGCGCGCAGATCGGCCGCGAGCTGGCCGGATCGCTCGGCGCCGATCCGGACCTGGTCGACACCGCATGCCTTGCGCACGACCTCGGGCACCCGCCGTTCGGCCACAACGGCGAACGTGCGTTGGCCGAGTTCGCCGACGAGTTCGGCGGCTTCGAGGCCAACGCTCAGAGCCTTCGGGTGCTGACCCGGCTCGAGGCCAAGGTGCTCGACGCGTCCGGTCGCAGCGTCGGGCTGAACCTGACGCGCGCGACGCTGGATGCCGCGACGAAGTACCCGTGGCCGCGGCAGCCTGGGACAACGAAGTTCGGCTGCTACGAAGACGACCGCCCGGTCTTCGACTGGCTGCGTCTTGGCGCTGTGCCCGGCCAAAAGTGCGTCGAGTCGCAGATCATGGACTGGGCCGACGACGTCGCCTACTCGGTCCACGACCTCGAGGACGGCATCAACGCCGGCTTGCTGAAGCTCGAGTGGCTCGACGATGTCTCAGAACGCGAGTCGCTGGTCGCGCTGACCCGCGAGGTCTACCTCGCCGCTCCGGAGGCCGCGCTCAGCGAGGCGCTCGACCGTCTGCGCGAGCACCCGTCCTGGGTTCGTGGGTACGACGGCTCGACGCGCGCCCTCGTCGCGGTCAAGCAGATGACGAGCGAGCTGATCGGCCGGTTCTGCGGCGCCGCGACGCGCGCGTCGCACGCGGAGTGGGGCGGGGTCCCGCTGCGCCGCTACGGGGGCAGCCTCGAGGTGCCCGACGAGACCCGCGCCGAGTGCGCGGTGCTGAAGGCGGTCGCGGCGAGGTACGTCATGCGCCGTGAGGAGACCTTGGCGCTGCAGGAGCGACAGCGCGAGCAGCTCACGGAGCTGCTCGCCGCTATCGCGGCCGGAGCGCCCGGGACTCTCGAGCCGGCGATGCGCGAGGCGTTCGAGGCAGCGGATGACGACGCCGCCAGCCTGAGAGTGGTGGTCGACCAGGTCGCGTCGCTCACCGACACGTCGGCTCTCGCCTGGCATCAGCGCCTTGTCTCATGACCTCGTCGTCCGCGTCGCCGATGCGGACGACGTCCGGCCGCTCCGGATGTCCGTGCTGCGCCCGGGCTTCCCGGTCGAGCCGGCGGACTACGACGAGCGTCCAGGCACACGTCACGTTGCGGCGTACCTCGACGGCGCCGTGGTCGGCTGCGCGAGTGTGTTCCCGTCGCCCTACCAGGACGAGCCGCTCGCCTGGCAGCTTCGCGGAATGGCCGTGTCGGGCAGCCTGCAAGGATCTGGCATCGGAGCCAAGGTGCTGCTCGGCGCGATCGACATCGTCCGTGACGCGGGAGCCCCGCTGCTGTGGGCCAACGCTCGCGTCACGGCACTCGGCTTCTACGAGCGGCTCGGCTTCGCCGTGGTGGGCGAGGAGTACCTCCACGGCCCGCTCCAGCTTCCGCACAAGATCATCACGCTTGGACTCTGACCCCTCCGATCGGCGCAGCCACCGGGCGGCCCCAGCCAATAGACTTGGCAGTGCTGGTGTCGCCAGCTCCGTATCGGTGGGTCGCGGGGAGGAGGACGCGTGACCGTGACCTCTCCCGCGCTCGGCCGGCAGAGCGCCGGCCTGCTCAGCGCCGACCAGGTCCGCGAGCTCGCCACGCTTCGCCCCCGTGACCGAGTGGGCAACTTCTTCTTCCTCGGCGCCACCTGGGCTGTCATCATCGGCGCTTTCGCGGCCACGGGGCTCTACACCCGCTGGTGGACCGTCGTCCTGGCGTTCCTCGTCATCTCGGCCCAGCAGCAGTCGCTGCTCAACGTCGAGCACGACTGCATCCACGCGAGCTTCACCCGGGACAAGAAGCGCGACCAGCTGATCGGCGTCGCACTGTGCGCCTCGCCCTGCGGATCGCCCTGGCACGCGACGCGGGCTCGCCACCTGGCCCATCACCGGCTGATCACCACCCCCGAGGACCCCGACCACGATCTCCACGACACCGCTGACAAGGCGAGCAAGTGGGCGCTGATCCGTTACTTCGGTCTGGGTCTGCTCGGGGGCTACGCCGTCATGGTGCTGCTCTCCGGTGCGCCGTCGACCGTCGGCCGCACCGAGAAGATCCGCGACCTGCGCAACCTCGTCGTCTCCCAGCTCGTGATCTGGGGCGCGACCTGGGTGGCGTTCGGCGACTGGTGGCTCTACCTCGCGCTGTGGGTCCTGCCGCTGGTCACGCTGACCACGGTCTGCCATCTCATCCGCAGCTTCATCGAACACGCGGTACTGACCGACGAGCGGCCCGAGCACGACAACCTGCTCGTGTCGATCACGAGCAACCCCGTCGAGCTCGCGTTCGTCGCGCCGTTCAACATGAACTACCACGCAGAGCACCACCTCTACCCGGCGGTGCCGGCGCGGCGGCTGCCCGACGTACGCGTTGCGCTGGCCGACTCGGCGGCGCCGCCTCGGCTGATCCGTACGGCGTACCTGACGCAGCTCGTCCGCTACGCGCGGTCTCTGACATGACCCAGCCACCACCAGCATGACAGCGGCAGCGCAGGACCCGACCGCTCCGATCGAGACCGAGGACGTCCCCTGCACCGGGTGCGGGGCGCACGACGACGAGGTGCTGTTCGAGGGTCGCGAGCACGAGTACCGCAACACGACCAACGCGACGTTCCCGATCGTGCGCTGCAAGGCCTGCGGCCTGGTGCGGCTCAACCCGCGCCCCGCGGTCAGCGAGCTCAGCCGGATCTACCCGGCCGAGTACTACGCCTACCACCTCGTGCACGACGACGGCGAGCAGCCGCGTCGCTTCTCGCCGGGTGCGCTCGGCGAGCGAATCAAGGCGAGCCGCTACCAGAAGCGCTTCCGCAAGCTGCTCGAGCGCGCCGCGCCGGGGACCGGCACCGCGCGGGTCCTCGACGTCGGGTGCGCCGACGGCCGGCTGCTCACGTGGTACCGCGACGCGATTCCCGGCCGCACCATCGAGACCTACGGCATCGACATCGGCGAGGAAGCGGTCGAGCGCGCCAAGCAGGCCGGTCACATCGCGGTCGCCGGACGGTTCGAGGTCGACAAGGAGCTGCCGGACGGGACGTTCGACCTGATCGTCGCCAGCCATGTCATCGAGCACGTCGACGACCCGGTCGGGTTTGCCCGCAGAGCGGCGCAGCTGCTCAAGCCCGGCGGCCTGTTCATGTTCGCCACCCCCAATGTCGACTCCGCCGACGTACGCCGGTTCGGGCGGCTATGGGGCGGCTGGCACTTCCCGCGGCACTGGACGCTCTACGACCCGCAGTCCGCGGAGCGGCTCGCCGAGCAGGTCGGGCTCGGTCTCGAGTCGATCGGGTACGAGGTCAACCCGGTCTTCTGGAACTGGACGTGCCACGCCTGGCTCCGGGAACGCCGCGGCGACGACGTCGCCGACAAGGTCTTCCCGCCCGTGGCGATCTTCCAGCCCTCGCCGCGCAGCTTCGTCCTGCTGTCGATCTTCACGATCGTCGACATCGTCCAGAAGCTGATCACCGGCCGCACCGGCAGCATGCAGGTCGAGCTCCGCCGCCCCGTCTGATCGGCAACCCCGTTCAGATGGGTTGGGGGTCGTAGGCGCGCCGTACAGTGACGGCATGCCGGGGCGGATTCGCGATGAGGACATCGCCACCGTCCGCGAGCGCATCTCGCTCGAGGAGATCATCGCCGACCACGTCCAGCTTCGGCGTGCCGGCGCGGGGCGGATGAAGGGCCTGTGCCCGTTCCACGACGAGAAGACGCCGTCGTTCACCGTCAACACGACACTCGGCTTCTACAAGTGCTTCGGCTGCGGCGCCTCGGGCGACGCGATCACCTTCGTGCGCGAGATGGATCACCTCGACTTCTCCGACGCCGTCGAGGTGCTTGCCCGCCGCGCGGGCGTCGAGCTGCGCCGCGAGGAGGGCGGGGCGGCGCCGAGCAAGAGCGGCGGCCAGCGGCGGCTGCTCGACGCGCACATCGCCGCGCAGGAGTTCTTCCGCTCCTCGCTGATCGGCCCCGAGGCCGCGATCGCGCGAGCGTTCCTCACCGAGCGCGGCTTCGACGAGGCCGCCTGGGAGCGGTTCGGGGTCGGCTACGCGCCCAACGGCTGGGACAACACGGTCAACCACCTGCGTCGCAAGGGCTTCACTGACGCCGAGCTGCTCGCGGCGGGCATTGCGAGCCAGGGGCAGCGCGGGCCGATCGACCGGTTCCGCGGCCGGCTGATCTGGCCGATCCGCGACCGCAAGGGCGACATCATCGGCTTCGGCGCGCGACGCCTGCACGACGACGACCAAGGCCCGAAGTACCTCAACACCCCCGAGACCCAGCTCTACAAGAAGAGCCAGGTCCTGTACGGCGTGGACCTCGCCAAGCACGACATCGCAACCAGCGGCAAGGCGGTCGTGGTCGAGGGCTACACCGACGTCATGGCCTGCCATCTGGCAGGGGAGACGACGGCCGTGGCGACCTGCGGCACCGCGTTCGGCGACGAGCACATCGCGATCCTGCGTCGCCTGCTGATGGATCAGGACGAGCTCCGTGGCCGGGTGATCTACACGTTCGACGGTGACGAAGCGGGCCGCAACGCGGCGTTGAAGGCGTTCTCAGGCGAGCAGAAGTTCGTGACGCAGACCTTCGTCGCGGTGCAGCCCGACGGCCTCGATCCGTGTGACCTCCGGCAGCAGCGCGGTGACCTCGCCGTGCGCGATCTCGTGGCGAGCCACATCCCGCTTGCCGAGTTCGCGATTCGCGCGACACTCGAGCGCTTCGACCTGTCGATCCCGGAGGGGCGCGTCGCGGCGCTGTCCTCGACCGCGCCGGTCGTGGCTCAGCTGAAGGACACCTCGCTGCGTGACGAATACGCCCGCCGCCTCGCCGGCTGGCTCGGCATGGAGGTCGAGCCGGTCCTGCAGCGGGTGCGCCACGGCGGAGGTACGACGCCGGTGCCGGCGACAGAAGCGCAGCAACGGCGTCGACAGCAGGCTGCACCGCTTCCGGACCCACGCGACCCGCGCCTTGTCGTCGAGCGCGAGGTGGCGAAGCTCGTCGTACAGCGCCCGGCGCTCGCGGGACCGCTCTTCGACGGCCTCGGCGCGGAGTGCTTCACGTCTCCCGCCTACGCCGCCGTGCAGGCCGCCGTGGCCAAGGCGGGCGGTGCGGCCCGGTCCGGCGGCGGCGCGGAGTGGGTGGCGAAGCTGGC
Organism: Mycobacteriales bacterium; assembly: GCA_035547035.1. Classification (GTDB taxonomy): domain Bacteria; phylum Actinomycetota; class Actinomycetes; order JAFAQI01; family JAFAQI01; genus DASZTV01. The sequence continues at coordinate 74,376 of DASZVL010000011.1, forward strand.
CGAGGTGTCCGAGACCGACTCGATCCGCGAGCTCGTGACCGAGCTTGCGGTCGAGCCGCTCCAGACCTCCGACGAGGCCGACCCGCGCTACGCCGAGGCGCTGCTGGTCCGGGTCGAGGAGATGGCGCTCACCCGCCGGATCCAGGAGCTGAAGTCACGGTTGCAGCGACTGAACCCGGTCGAGAACGCCGACGAGTACAACCGGATGTTCGGCGAGCTGATCGAGCTGGAGCGGCAGAAGAAGGGCCTGCGCGCGAAGGCGGTCGGCGAGCTGCAATGACCGACGACCGGCTTGACGAGCGCCCCGCGTCTCTGCGCGAAAGCCAGTCAGCCTGACGGCTCGGCGATTGGAGTCGCGGTCGCCACAAGTGCCGCTTGACGCTCCCTGACGTACTCCGTCGTGCGTCGCTCGGCGTAGAAGGACGCGAGCGGAACCGTCCCGGCGAGCACGGTGAGCACCAGCTGCACCGGCGTCATGCGCACCCGTCGCGTCAGGTCGAGGGTGAGCAGGATGTACAGCGGATAGAAGAACACTCCGTGCGCTGTCCCGACCACGGCGTCGACGCCCTTGTGGCCCGCGCCGAGGTCGAGCGGGAGACCGACGGCGAACAGCACGACGAGCAGGACGCTGACGATGATCGCGACGATGCGGTAGCGAAGCAGCGCACCCTCGACGCTTCGGAACTCGAGCAGGCCCCCTGCCACCTCAGGCGCCCTTCGCTCGGGCGTTGAGCCGCGCGAGATAGGCGTTGTACGCCGCGACCTCGGCGTCGTCCTCGTCGGCGGTCGCCTGCGTGGTGATGCCGATGCGCACGCCGCGCTCCTTCCTGATGTCCGGCTCCGGCAGCGGCCTCGCGGCGAACCGGGAGGTCTGCGCGGCTGCCTCGCGCTCCTCGGGATCGGCCAGCTCCAGGCGGATCGTCTTGACCCACAGCACGATGGCGAAGACGGCGAAGCACGGCCACTGGAAGGCGTAGGCGTAGTTCTGGATCCCACCGCTGTGGGACTGCGAACGATGCCACTGCCACAGACCCAGGCGCAGCATCACCAGCACTGCGGCGAGGACAAAGAGGTGCCCTACCAGCCACTTCGGTGACAGCAGGATCCTCCTCACACCTTCACGGTAGTCTTGGCGCCAGCCGGGTAGTGCACGCACTACCGCGCGCCCGGTCCCCCGTAGCTCAATTGGCAGAGCGTTCGGCTGTTAACCGATAGGTTTCTGGTTCGAGTCCAGACGGGGGAGCCACGCCGTCCGGCTCCGCCGAGACGGCGTCCGCCGTCAGATCAGCGCGGGGACCGGCACGTCCTTGACGCGGTAGCCGACCGGTGGAGCCTCACCCATGAGGTGCTGCACGAGATAGTCCCAGCGCTTGCGCACCCAATAGCCGTTGACGACGCAGCCCTGGTGGACCGCGTTGGGCACCATGAGGAAGTCGAAGTCCTTGTTGGCCGCGACCAGTGCATCCACGAGCCGCATCGTCCCGTGTGCGACGGCGTTGTCGTCCATCTCGCCGTGGATCAGGTAGAGCTTGCCCTCGAGCCGGTCGGCGAGCGAGGAGTTCGCCTGGGCTTCGAAGTCGAAGTCCTCAGCCGTGCCGTAGAACTTCTCCGCCCACCCGTTGTGGTTGATCCGGTTGTCGTGGTTGCCGCAGGAGGACACCGCTACGGAGAACGCGTCAGGGCGGAGCAGGATCGCGCGGGTCGAGGCCCAGCCGCCTGCGGAGTGGCCCATGATCCCGACTCGGCCGAGGTCCATCCACGGCCGCTCTGCCGCGAGCTGCTGGATGGCGGTCGCATGGTCGTCGACGAACAGCGAGCCGGCGTCGAGGCGCGCGGCGTCCTGGAAGCTCTTGCTGCGCAACGGTGAGCCGCGTCCGTCGATCGCGACGACGACGAACCCGATCGCGTTGAAGATGGGCTGTTCGGAGGTGGCGACCATGACGCCACCGGAGCCAGGGAAGCGCAGCGGACACGCGCTCGACTGTGGACCCTGGTAGACCTCGTCGAGTACGGCGTACTTCTTGCTCGGGTCGAAGTCGTGCGGCGTGAACACGTCGCAGTAGATGTCGGTCACGCCGTCGGCGGCTTTGACGACGACCCGCTCCGGCGCGCTCCAGCCTGCCGCGTAGAGCTTGGTGGCGTCGGCGTGCTCAAGCTCCATGACGACGTCGCCGGAGCTGTCGCGCAGGACGGCTACGTTCGGTACGTCGTAGCGTGACGTGTTGTCGACGAAGTAGCGACCGTGGGCGGCCGCAGCCGGGTCGTGGTCGAGCCCGTCGGAGGTGATCGCCGTGATCTCGCCGCCGTCGAGGGAGACCGAGCAGAGCTCCATCAGGTAAGGGTCGCTGTCCGGGATCCGGCCGGCGGCCGTGAACACCACGCGTCTGGCGTCCTCGTCGATGCTGACGACTCGGCGCACCAGCCACTCACCGGAGGTCAGGGCCCGCACGGAGCCGTCTGTGCCGTGCAGGTAGAGGTGGCCCCACTCCTCTTCTTGCGCCCACCACAACAGCTCGCCGGTGCTGAGGGTGCGGGCGTTGTGCTGCGCGTACTCCGGCGCCAGCAGGAACTGGGTCGGGCGGGTCTCCTCGATCACGCGTCGAACGTCACCGGTCGCCGCATCGACCTCGTTGAGCCAGACGTTGGCGTCCGAGCGGTCGACGAGCAGGACGTAGTACTTGGTCGCGTCCTTGCTCCACCACACGCGCCCATAGGCCATCGGCGGGACGAACGCGACGACGTCGGGCGCGCACTTGGCCTCGGTGATCCCGCCGGTGACGATGTCGATGAGGAGGTGCTCGACCGTCGGGAGGTTCTCGGTCGGGTCGCCCGCGCAGGCATAGGGATAGCTCAGCAGCTGCGGCCGGCCGCCGCCCGGCGGTGACGAGCGCACGATGTGCATGAGGCCGACCGGACGCTGGTCGAGCCGATACGTGACGAGCCGGCTCGAGTCTTCCGACCACAGGACGATCGGCGGCAACGTGATGCCGAGCTTCTGCTGGGTCTGCGCGACGGCGAAGCCGGGCAGCTCGCCGTACCCGTAGCTCTTCTCTCCGTCGGTCGTGAGCTGCCGTACCTCGTCCGTTGCGACCTCGCGCACGAACAAGTTGTGGTCTTGCACGAACAGCGCCCAGCGCCCGTCCGGCGACAGGTTCTCCGTCGGGTTCACCGCACCGAGCGCCTTGACCGTGTAGGTGTCGAGCGACACCTCGACCCGCTGGCCCTTCGCCGTGAGCCGCAGGCCACCGTCGATCGGCTCTAGCGCGGTGACCTCGAGGGCGCCAGGGTCGACCTCGCCCTCGACGATGCCCTTCAGGGCCTCGGCCAGGCGCTCATGGTCGAAGGCGGGCCCCTTGGTCCGCGCCGCCGCGTCCACGAGGACGTAGTTGCTGCGATCGTTGCTGACGTTGTCGTACCAGAACAGGTCCGTGTCGCGGATCCAGTTCGGCTTGACTTGCGGCGAGTCGATCAGGCTGCGGACGTGCGGGCGGAGGAACTTCTCCGCGTTGGCGTAGCGGACGGCGAAGTCGGGGGCGTCGCGCACGGTGGCTCCAGTCAGGACGGCAGGTTGTTCTCGTGATCGTACGGAAAATGGTATGGATTGCATACCAAGGTCCGGTTGCCCTGGCCATTCACCTACCTGGCACGATGCAGCCACGGGGCGGTAGCTCAGCTGGTTAGAGCAGGGGACTCATAATCCCTTGGCCGTCGGTTCGAGTCCGACTCGCCCCACCGGACACGGACCGCATTCCACGTATCGTCAGCGGGTGCTGGCCCGCCGTGTCGCCGCGACGCTCGCGGCGCTCGTCGCCGGGGCTGGCGCGCTCGGTTCGGCGCATGCCTCCTCCGCGGGCCCTCGGGTCCCGAGCGGCGCAGCTGTGCAGTCGTCGGTCGGCCGCTCGCATCCGTCGCGGCTTCCGGGACTGCCGCTTGGCGTTCCCAAAGCGGCTCTGCTCGCCGAGCCGAAGCTGCCGGAGCCGTCCCACGCGGTCTGGCCGTTTCCCAGCGCGTTCTCGCGGACGTCGGGCACCGGGCGGCTCGATGACGGTGCGCTGCTCTGGACCGACTGGGTGTACGACGACCACGGCGCTGCCGCCCCGACGGGACTGCCGCTCTCCGCCGACTCGACGGTGAGTCTGCTCGCGCCGACCCAAGGCCTCGCGTCGTACCCGGATGGCCCAGCGCACGGCAACGGTGCGGACATCTTCCGAGCCGGGGTCGGCCTCACGCGGAGCGCGTCGTACTGGCGGGTCGATTGGAACACCCTCGTCGATCCATCGGTCCCGATCGCCGAGTGGACGTTCGACACTGACGACAGCTCCTCGACCGGAACCGCGGCGTGGCCGGCCGACGCGGGCGTGACCTCCCCCGGGATCGACAAGGCGTTGGTCGTCACGGCAAGGTCCGCGTGGCTGTACGACGTGCGCACCGGTCAGGCGGTCGACGTCGTGTCCCACGGCGGTGCGCTGGCCGTCGACGCACGGAGCCGCAGCTTCGTCGTCCGCGTCCCGCGCTCCCTGCTGGAGGTCACCGGTCGCTGGCGGATCCGGCTTGCGTCCGGACTGGCGTCGCCGGACGGCCGCAGCTTCGCGCCTGCGGACTACTCGGGCGGGATCGATGCGCAGCAGGCAAGCAGGCTTCCGCGCGTCTACAACGTGACGTTCCGCAGCCTGCACCAGGAGCCGCCGGTCTATCGCGACGGGCAGACCGATGCGCAGATCGCCGCGTTGCAGACGCTGTGGCAGGACACGCCGGTCAACGCCGCGCTCGGCATCGACGGCGTCTCCCGAGCGGTGACCGGCAACTTCTGGATGGAGGACCACCAAGCGGACGCGCTGGCGCGTAGCACCGTCGCGCCGTTCTCGCGGGTCATCGACTGGAGCGGACTCGCGCATCACGACACGACGGCCCAACCCCAGCCGCGCGGCTACAGCAACCGTTGGTACGTGTCCCGTCTGGACCTCGGGCAAGGCGTGATCGCCAACCCCGGCACCGTGTCCGCCGGTGACCTACGGCCCAACTACCTCGGCAGGGTGCAGCCCTACGCCGTCTACGTCCCGCGTCATGTCTCGCTGCACAAACGGCTGCCGCTGACCTGGATCGAGCACTCGCTCGACGTCAACCTCAACCAGTACGGCGCCCTCGACCCGCACCTGATCCAGCAGGAATGCCAGCAACGGCTGTCGATCTGCGCGACGACCGAAGGCTTCGCGCCGGACGGCTGGTACTTCGACGAGGCCGAGCAGGACTTCTGGTCGGTGTGGCACGCGCTCGCCGCGTCCTACCGGCTGGACCCGCATCGCACGGTGATGTCGGGCTACTCGATGGGCGGGTGGGCGTCGTACAAGCTGCCGCTCGAGCATCCCGACCTGTTCAGCCAGTCGATGCCGCTGGAAGGCCCGCCCAACTGTGGCATCCGGATCGTCGAGCTCGGCGGCCGGCAGCTGAGCATCCCAGCGACTGCCGAGGGCGCGCCGGCGCAGACCGCCGCGCACTGCGGCAGCGACGGGTTCACCCGCCCGCTGCTCGGCAACGCCAAGTGGGTGCCGTACGTCGTGACGCAGGGTGGGGTCGACGAGCTCGTGCCGCTGCCGAGCGACGTGCAGGCGACCAACGACATGCGAGCGCTCGGCTTGCGCTACACGTTCTTCCTGCTTCCCGCAAACGACCATCTCGTCTACGCGTTGCAGGACCGCTTCGGCAGCATGGTCCACGCCCTCGGCGGCGCGATCCCTCGCGTCACGCGCAACCCGGGCAGCATCGTCTACCGCTGGTACCCGGACCTCGACTCACGCAAGCTCGGAATCGGCGCGACGACGGCGTACTGGATCACCCACCTCGAGGCGTCGTCCCACGCACCGGGTGTGCTGGCGTCGGTGCGGGCGCGGTCGTTCGGGATCCGGCAGCGACCGATCACTGTCGTGCATCACTCGCCGCAGGTCGTCACCGCGCCGCTGCCGGCGGTCGAGACGAAGCTCACCTGGCGTCGAGGGCCGCGCCCGCCGGCCGGTGACCGGCTCGTCCTGCACACGTCAGGCGTCCGCGCCCTGACCGTCGACGCGGCCCGCGCGAAGCTGCGGTGCCCATGGGTGGCGGTGACGAGCGACCGGCCGGTGGTGGTGCGTCTCACCAACCTCAGGTACGAAACGGGAACCGTCACGTTGCACGTTCCGGCCGGTCATTCGACCTGGCGGATCAGCTGCGCCTGAGTGGACCGAGCGAGCTACTTGCTCGGGCGGGGCAGCGAGCAATGGATCTTCGGGTTGGCGCCGGCGTAGTTCAGCGGGCCCGCGAAGATCGTCGCGACGATGGTTCCGGCGTGCGCGCAGGTGTGGTTGTCGTCGCGGTAGTAGTGCCGCTGCCAACCCGCGAGAGCTCCGATCGCGAGCCAGATCGCGAGCAGCGTCGGGATGATGCGGAACACGCTCAAGGCGTGCCCTGATCTTGATCACATCAATCCGCGAGCGTGACACCATCGACAGGTGACCCGCGACGATCGGCTGCTGGTCACCGCGACCGTTCTGCTCGCCGCGTTCCTCGTCGCCGAAGTCACGGTCGCGCTCGTCATCCACTCGCTTGCGCTGCTCGCCGACGCCGGCCACATGGTCACCGATGTCGTCGCGTTGGCGGCGGCCGTGGTTGCGGCGCGGTTGGCTCGCCGCCCGGCCGTCGGTCACTGGACCTTCGGCCTGGCGCGCGCAGAGGTGCTCTCCGCGGCGATCAACGGCATCACGCTCGCTGTCGTCGCCGTCATCGTCACTGTCGAGGCGATCCGCCGCCTCGTGACACCGGTCGACACGGACGGCAAGGCGATGATCGCGGTCGGCGCGGCGGGGCTCGCCGTCAACCTCGCCGCGGCTTTGGTGCTGTCGCGCACGGAGCGCCGGTCGATCAACCTCGCCGGCGCGATGGCGCACGTCCTCACCGATGCCTACGGCTTCGCAGCCACGATCGTCGCGGGCATCGTCATCGTGACCACCGGCTGGCACCGCGCGGACCCGGTTGCTTCGCTGGTGCTCGTCGGCCTGCTCCTCCACGCTTCACAGTCGTTGCTCGCCGCGTCGGGGCGGGTCCTTCTCGAAGCCGCGCCCAGCGACGTGGACATGGCGCTGGTTCGCGAGCATCTGCTCGGGGCCGAGTACGTCGTCGACGTCCACGACCTGCACATCTGGACGGTGACCTCCGGGCTGCCGGCAGTGTCGGTGCACGTCGTGATCGCGGAGGAGTGCTTCACGGCCGGAAGGGCACCAGCACTGCTCGATGAGCTGCAGGACTGCCTCGCCGGGCACTTCGACGTGGAGCACTCGACCTTCCAGCTCGAGCCCGCCGGACACAGCGACCACGAGCCCGCGCTCCACTAGGTGCCTGTGGTGACCTCGCCTGGGCGGCCGCCGTCCGCCGGATCCGTTCGGCTCGCCGCCGCCGTGGTCCTGGTCGCGCTCAACCTTCGGCTCGTGGTCGGCAGCCTCGGTCCGGAGCTCGACCGGGTCCGCGCCGGACTCGGCCTGTCGAGCGTGGCGACCTCGGTCCTCACCGCGTTGCCTGTCTTCGTGTTCGGCGGTCTCGCCCTTGCCGGGCCCTGGCTGTCACACCGGCTCGGGCTGCGCCGGTCCATCCTCGTGGTGCTCGTCGCGCTCGTGGGCGGTTCGGTGCTGCGGATCGGGCCGAACGGCTTCACGCTGTTCGCCGGGACGCTGCTCGCGGCGGCCGGGATCGCCGTCGCGAACGTTCTGATGCCGGTCGTCGCGCGCCGCGAGTTCCCGACCCGCACCGGTGTGATGCTCGGCATCACCACGACGGCCACCATCGGCTCGGTCGCAGCCGCCGCAGGGCTGACCGTGCCGGTCGCCAACGCGCTGGGTGCCGGCTGGCGAGGCGGTCTCGGCATCTGGGCTGCGGTATCCGGCTTGACCCTGCTGATCTGGCTGCCGTTCGCGCTGCAGGAGCATGAGCGCGACGAGGGAGAGGCGCCGCACCTGTCGCGGGCGATGTTGCGCAGCCCGCTTGCCTGGATGATCACGCTCTTCTTCGGGCTGCAGTCGCTCAACGTGTACGTCGTCGTCAACTGGCTGCCGTCGATCTACACCGACCACGGCTACTCCCACTCGGCGGCGGGCGCGCTGCTGGCGTTCCTGTCCCTCGTCCAGCTTCCGGTTGCGCTCGTCGTACCGTCCGTCGCGAGCCGGCTGCGCAGCCAGACGCCGATCGTCGTCGGGGTGATGGTCTGCTCGGCCGTCGCCTTCTTCGGCATCCTGTTCTCGCCGACGACCCCTGCGGTGCTGTGGTTGATCTTGCTCGGCATGGGACAGGGTGCGGCCTTCCCGCTGTGCCTGAGCTTCGTGGTGCTGCGGGCGCGGACGCATTCCGAGACGGCGCAGCTGTCGACGATGATGCAGTCGATCGGCTATGTCATCGCCGGCGTCGGCCCGCTCGTGTTCGGCGCTCTGCACGCCGCAACCGGCTCGTGGCGCGGCCCGTTGGTCTTCCTGATCGTCTTGCTGGTGCCCGAGCTTGTCGTCGGGCTGCGTGCCGCGCATCCGGGTTTTGTCGAGCTGCGAGGAGATGCGATCAAGAAGACGGACGCGTAGGCTCTCGACCTTCGAGCCGGAGGGCCCCAGAAGAATGCAACCTGCCCGGGTGACGGCGTCGTGCGCTGCCTTGGTGGCGGTGTCACTCGCCATGTTGGTGCCAGCTGTCCCAGCAGATGCTGGAGACAACGGGAACTACGAGTTCTGCCCGCCTGCCCGCACAACTGCGGCGAGCAACCTGCACTGGTCGCACCGGCGGCTGTCGCCGGGAGTGTCGCTGTCCGCCGCGACCATGCGCGGTGACCGGGGCAAGGTCGAGGTGCGGGTGCTGCGCGTCGATCTGAGCCGTCGCGGCGTGTCGGTCGCGCCGCTGCACGGCGCGCTCACCTCCGGCCATGTGCTGACGTCGCTTGCCTCGCATCGCAGGCTCGTCGGTGCGACGAACGGGATGTACTTCAACCTCAGTACCGGCTCGCCGAAGGTGCCGTTCATCAGTCACCGGCGTCCCGTCGTACTCAGCGACCGGCCGCAGCGGGTGGCCGGCATCGGTGTCGACCGCCGAGCCCAGGACGGTGACGTCTGGCTGGCCGGCACGGTGCGCTCGGGAGACGCGTTCGGACGGCTCGCGTCGGTCAACGAGCCCTACGTCCCGTCCGGCCTGTCGGTCTACACCGCGGCGTGGGGTCGGCGGCACATCCCGCTGCCGTCCGGGGCGCACACCCGGCTGGTCCGCGGCAACCGCGTGGCGAGCTCGACCGGGCGCCGGCGGGTGGTCCCGCGCAACGGCCGGCTGCTCGTCGCTCGTGGCTGGCCCGCCGTTCACTGGCTGCGCTCGCTACACCGCCACGATCGCGTCACGACCCGCCTGCGCGTGCTGACCGATGCGCCGGTCAGGTTCCAGCAGGCTTACGGCGTCGGCACGCAGACTGTGTCGCGACCCGACCAGATCAGCACCGGGCTCTACTGCAGCCATCACGAGTACTACGCGGCTCGCACCGGAATCGCCTGGACCCGCAGCCGCTCGTCGCTGATGCTCGTGACCGCGGAGAGCCCGCGCGGCCCGGACCACTACGGCCTGGACGAGAACCAGATGTCGGCGCTGCTGGTGCACCTGCGGGCAGCCACTGCCTACGCGCTGGACGGCGGCTACTCGACCGCGATGGTCGCGCGGCTGCGCCACCACCATCGCCGGCACCATCACCGCGGGCACCCGCTGACCGTCGTCACGGCCGCGCATGGCCACCGTCAGCGGCAGATTCCCGTCGGCGTCGGGGTGTTCTACCGGCACTAGGGGTTCGCGGTCGCCGACCTGACCACGTCGACGCACGGCTGCGACGGGTCGCAGCTCGCCGAGTCGACGCCCGGCTGGTGCAGCATCAGGCGCACGAGGGTGTTGCGTTGCGCGATGGTCGCGGTCGGGAGCAGGACGACCCGGTACGACGCGGGGACCTGCGATCGCGGGACCTGCGACCAGCAGGTGTAGAGCCGCTGGAACTCCGCGTACGCCTCGGTGCGCGACTCGAAGTAGACGTGCTGCGTGAATGTCACGCGGCGCAGTTGCCGCCCGATCCGCTTCACGTCCGCAGGGCTCGCGCTCGGCTTCAGGTAGATCGAGACGTCGACGGTGCCGACCCACGGTGAGCGTCGCTGCTCGTACGTCGATGCGTTCTCCGTCGAGCACACGCTGGGGGTGGCGACCGGCTGCCTGAGCAGGCCGCGAAGGTCCGGGGAAGGGCGCACGCCCGGCGGCGCGGCGGCGGGCGACGAGCCGGAGCCACCGCAGCCCGCGAGGACCATCGCTGCGAGCAGCAGCGCGGCGGATCGACGCAGCATCAGCGGCGGCGGAACAGGCCCAGGACGGCGTTGCCGAGGAACAGTGCCCACCAGACGAGCCCGGTCAGAAAGACGACGGCGAGCACGACCAGGGCGACGTACCGCACAAGGTCAACCTACCCGGGGGCGCTCCGGTTATCCGACGGGCGGTGCATCGGCGCGCGGATGCAGGATCCGGGCCTCGATCGCTCGGAGCTGGTCGGTGAGGTGTCGACTAGGGTGGTAGCGCCCGAGCACGAGTCGCGAGCGGCTGAGGACCAGGCAGCCGGCCAGCATGACGATGGCGCCGACGATCTCCAGCGCCAGCGCGGTGGTCGACGTACCGAGGTGCTCGCCGAGCGCGAAGATGCCGATCAGCATGCCCGCGATCGGCTCGCCGACGGTCATCGTCGGCAGCCCGGCGGCGAGCGGCCCGATCTGGTAGGACGACTGGATCAGGATGACGCCGTAGCCGCCCGCGAGCAGGAAGAGGTAGGGCTGCCACGACACGACCAGCCCGAACGGGTCGTGGGTGACGAGATGGGCGCAGTACGGCGTGAGGGCGTCCTCGAGGCCGAACAGCACCCCGGAGGCGCCACCCAGCAGGGCGGCACGCGGAGCCGGCCAGGGACTGCGCCGGGCTAGTGCGACCAGCGTCAAAGCGGCGCCGCCCGCGGCGAGCACGACCAGGAGCCACTGGTCGGCGGGCATGTCGGAGCGGCCCGCGGTCGGCGAGCCGACGCCGAGCAGCACTCCGAGGCCCCCGCACACCAGGACCGCCCCCGCCCAGTCGAGGCGCTGCAGCCGCTCCCGGCGCCACGCGGCCGCGAGCGGCAGCGCGAGGAGGAGGGACAGCGTGAGCATCGGCTCGACGACGGCGAGGTTGCCGTGGTCGAGCGCAATCGCCTGCAGGCCCTGCCCGCCGAACATCATGGCCAGGCCGACCAGCCAGAGCGGGTGATGGGCGAGCGTGCCGAGCAGCTTCGGGGAGAACACGAGGCGGTCCGGCGCGCGGTGCGCCTCGTGGTACTGCAGCACGATGCCGACCGCGTAGCAGCTGGCCGCGAGCAGCGACACGACAAGGACAACAGCCATCGGCTCGCCTTCTGGGTGGTCTGGGGCCGGGGAAACCGCCGACGGTAGTTACGTCGGCAGCTCGGGGCCCTGAATCCAGCGCAGGCTGGGGAAACATCTGCCCGACACCACGACGGTTAAGCAATGCTGGTACATGTGAGGCTGATGGTGCAGAATGGGCGTGCACACAGCGTCGCGTGACGCCGCTGGGTCGAGGTCGCTGGGGAAGGCGGTCGCTCGACAAGCGGATGGAGGTCACGGTGAGCGCTCGAGGTGTGCTGTTCGTGCACTCGTGCCCGCCGGCGGTGCGCCCTCACGTGGAGTGGGCGGTCGCCGGGGTGCTCAACGTGCCGGTGAAGCTCGACTGGCACGACCAGCCGATCGCACCGGGCTGCCTGCGCGCCCAGACCGGCTGGCGTGGTCCCGGCGGCACCGCGGGCAAGCTTGCCGCAGCGCTGCGGAACTGGCCGCTGCTTCGGGTCGAGATCACCGAGGAGCCCAGCGACGGCTGTGACGGGGAGCGCTACGCGATGACTCCCGATCTCGGGGTCTTCCGCGCCACGATGAGCGCGAACGGCGACGTCCTGGTCCAGGAGGACCGGCTGCGGTCGGTGATTGCCGAGGGCGCCGATCTGGTCTCGACACGCCACGCGATCCACCGGCTGCTCGGGACGTCCTGGGACGACGAGCTCGAGATCTACCGGCGCAGCGGGGACGGCACCCCCGTGCGCTGGCTCAGCGCGGCGGTCTAGGTGCCCGCGCAGCTGACTGAGTCAGTCGTCGGCTGCGGAGGATGCCGGCCGTAGCTCGGGGGACTCCTGCGAGGCCGCGCCGATGAGCAGTACGCCGCCGACGGCCATCACCCCGAGCCCGACCCACATCACGAGCTGCGAGGTGGAGCTGAGAATCGCGTTGAGCGCGACCGCTCGGATGGCCTCGACCAGCAGCGCCGCCGTACCGATCGCACCCACCAGGGAGCCGGTCAGCATCAGCCGGGATCCGCGCACGTCCGCCACGCTATCGCTGAGGCGGGTTGGGCTCAGGACTCGGTGGCGGGGCGTTGGGCGCCGAGCAGGCAGTCGACCGGCGCGGTAAGCACGTCGACGATGTCCTCTTCGAGGGCACCTGCGACCAGGACGCCACAGGCGGCGTCGATGCACAGCCGCAGCACGCGGTCGGTGGCGTCGTCGCGGCGGCGCTCCCGACAGGTGTGGCAGTACCTCTTGCGCTCGCTCTCGCCCGTGTGGCGGATCAGCTGCCAGACCCGTCGCCGGCCGGTGAGGATGGCGGCGTGCCAGGCCTCTTCGCGGGCGGCGCAGCGGATGTCCTCGTCGAGCGTGCTGCCGGCCTTGCGGACTGCCGCCAGGTCTGCCAGTGCCGAGTGGTCGTGGCAGGTCGCAGCCAGCCGGGGAATCGCCTGGAGCAGCGCGTTGACGTCGGACGAGCGGTTGCCCAGGTCCGGGGCGGTCAGGCGGTCCGTGGGGTAGACGGCGCGCCACGCGCGGGTGAGCACGGCGTGCTCGGCCGTAGTGATGACGGGGCGGGCATAGGCGCCCGCGATCGCGTCACGGACCGCCTTGAGAGCGGTCGAGGCGACTTCGGGCTCGACCGTGAGGTAGTCCTCGCCGCCGCGGATCTCCTCGGCGAAGATCACCTGAACGGTTTCGAAGGCCGCGAGTGCGTCGAAGACGAGGGGGGAGTCGGGCTCCAGCGCGTGGCGGCGGGCCTCGGCCAGCTCGGAGGTGTTCTGCCAGGCGCCGGCCAGCTCGGCCAGCGCGAGGTCGGTGATGCAGGGCAGCTGCGAGGTGATCGAGAGGATCTCGAGCGCGTTCGGGTGCCCGTCCAGGGTCGAGATGACGACCGACCCGCGTCGGTTGACCACGGCCAGCCCTCCCCGTCCGTACACGCCTGTTCACGCATTCTTGAGCGTGAGGCGCGCTCAGTCGCGCAGAAACGCCGAGCACCAGAGGGTGATTCGGTTCCGCCAAGCAACGCGACATTGCTGGTGTGGAGCGGGGCTAGGAGCGCGCTAATTGGCCAAGCAATGCGGCATTGCTTGGCCAGGTGTTGGCCTACGCCAGTGCGTAGCGCTCGATGGCCTGTCCCGGTAGCTCGGGCTTGACCTCGCCGAGCCGCGCGAGCTCGGTCAGCGTCGCGAGCACGATCGACTCCGCGTCGACCGAGAAGTAGCGCCGCAGCGCCTGCCGCGTGTCGGAGCGCCCGAACCCGTCGGTGCCGAGCGAGGACCAGTCGCCGGGTACCCACTTCTCGATCTGGTCGGGTACGGCGCGCATCCAGTCGCTGACCGCGATGACCGGGCCCGGCGCCTCCTCGAGCTGCTGGGTGATCCACGGCCTGCGCTGCGGTGTCGCGCCTCCGGAGGCCGCAGCGAGCCGGTTCTCCTTGTCGCAGACCAGCGCCTCGCGCCGCAGCTCGGTCCACGACGTCGCGCTCCACACGTCGGCCGCGACCCCCCACTCGGTGGCAAGCAGGCGCTGCGCGTCGAGCGCCCAGTGGATCGCCGTACCGCTCGCAATCAGCTGCGCTCGGGGCGCGGCGCCGTTGCCGGCCAGCTCCGGAGCGGGCGCGAATCGGTACAGCCCTCGCAGCACCTGCTCCTCGAGATCGGGGATGTCGGGTGCGGCGGGCTGCGGCTTCGGCTCGTTGTAGAGCGTCAGGTAGTAGAAGACGTTGGTGTCCTCGCCCGGCTTCGCCTCGCCGTACATCCGCCGCAGCGCGTCCTTGACGATGACCGCGAGCTCGTAGGCGAACGCCGGGTCGTACGCCACGCACGCCGGGTTCGTCGCGGCGAGCAGCAGCGAGTGTCCGTCCTCGTGCTGCAGGCCCTCGCCGTTGAGCGTCGTGCGACCCGCGGTCGCGCCGAGCAGGAAGCCGTTGGCGAGCTGGTCCGCCATCGCCCACATCAGGTCGCCGGTCCGCTGGAAGCCGAACATCGAGTAGAAGACGTAGATCGGGATCATCGGCTCGGAGTGCGTGGCGTACGCCGAGCCCGCGGCGATCACGCTGGCCATCGAGCCCGCCTCGCTGATCCCCTCGTGCAGGATCTGGCCCCGTGTGTCCTCGCGGTAGGACAGGAGCAGCTCGGCGTCCACCGGGTCGTAGCGCTGGCCGTGCGTCGAATAGATCTTCGCGGTCGGGAACATCGCGTCGATGCCGAACGTCCGTGCCTCGTCCGGGATGACCGGCACGAACCGCGGCCCGATGACCTTGTCCTTCATCAGGTCCTTGAGCAGCCGGACGAAGGCCATCGTGGTCGCGACCTGCTGCTTGCCCGAGCCCTTGCCGAAGACGTCGTAGACCTTGTCGCCGGGCAGCACGAGCGGCTTGGAGCGGTCCATGCGATGCGGGACGAAGCCGCCGAGCGCCCGGCGCCGCTCGAGCATGTAGGAGATCTCGTCGCTGTCCGGTCCCGGGTGGTAGTACGGCGGCAGGTCGGCGTCGAGCGCGGAGTCCGGGATCTCGAGGTAGAGCCGGTCGCGGAACTCCTTGAGCTCGGGCTTGGTGAGCTTCTTCATCTGGTGCGTCGCGTTGCGCGCCTCGAAGTCCTTGCCGAGCGTCCAGCCCTTGATCGTGTGCGCGAGGATCACCGTCGGCTGGCCGACGTGCTCGCGCGCGGCCTTGAACGCGGCGTACACCTTTCGGTAGTCGTGCCCGCCTCGCGACAGCCGCGTGATGGCCTCGTCGGAGAGGTGCTCGACCATCTTGCGCAACCTCGGGTCGCGCCCGAAGAAGTCGTCGCGGATGAACGCGCCGTCGCTCACCGAGTACTTCTGGAACTGGCCGTCGGGCGTCGTGTTCATCGCGTTGACCAGTACGCCGTCGGCGTCCCGGGCGAGCAGCTCGTCCCACTCCCGGCCCCAGACCGCCTTGATGACATGCCAGCCGGCGCCACGGAAGTAGGACTCGAGCTCCTGGATGATCTTGCCGTTGCCACGCACCGGGCCGTCGAGCCGTTGCAGGTTGCAGTTCACGACGAAGGTCAGGTTGTCGAGCTCCTCGCGGGCGGCGACGCCGAGCGCGCCGAGCGACTCGACCTCGTCCATCTCGCCGTCGCCGAAGAAGCCCCACACGTGACTGCGCGAAGTGTCCTTGATCTGGCGGTCGTGCAGGTAGCGGTTGAACCGCGCCTGGTAGATCGCCTGCAGGGGCGAGAGCCCCATCGAGACCGTGGGGAACTCCCAGAAGTCCGGCATGAGGCGTGGGTGCGGGTACGACGGGAGCCCGCCGCGGCTGATCTCCTGCCGGAAGCCGTCGAGCTGGCCTTCGGAGAGGCGGCCCTCGAGGAAGGCGCGGGCGTAGACGCCGGGCGAGCCGTGGCCCTGGATGTAGACCTGGTCGCCGGACTCACCACCTTCCTTGCCGCGGAAGAAGTGGTTGAAGCCGACCTCGTAGAGACTCGCGCTGCTCGCGTAGGTGGCGATGTGCCCGCCGACGTTGGTCAGCGTGTTGGCGCGGCTGACCATGATCGCGGCGTTCCAGCGGATGTAGGCGCGGATCCGGCGCTCGATGAACTCGTCACCCGGGAACCACGGCTCTGCCTCGGCCGGGATCGTGTTGACGTAGTCGGTCGAGCGCAAAGCAGGCACGCCGACCTGTCGTTCGCGCGCTCGTTCGAGCAGCTTGAGCATCAGGAACCTGGCGCGCCGGGCACCTGCTGAGTCGATGACGGCGTCGAGCGAGTCGAGCCACTCCTGGGTCTCGCCGGGGTCGACGTCAGGGATCTGGCTGGGCAGCCCGTCGCTGATGACGGAGTAGCGGTTGCGGCCTGTGGCCATACCTGTGACGCTACGCCGCCGGGCAGGTCGTCATCATGAACACTTGCCTTGGAGGCCGTGAACGGGTGGACTAATCGGACACGGCCCACGCGGTGATCCACAACCAGGGTCGGACCGGAGCAGGAGGTAACCCACGGTGAGCGCCACCGACGGCGGTGCAGCGCACGGCGTCGCGGACAAGCTGGGCATCACCGAGGGTGTGGTCGTCCAGGAGCTTGGCTGGGACGACGACTGCGACGACGCGCTTCGTCAGCTGATCGCCGAACGAAGCGGCTCGGAGATCGTCGACGAGGACTACGACGACGTCGTCGACGTGGTCATGCTCTGGTGGCGCGAAGGTGACGGCGACCTCGTCGACGCACTGGTCGACGCGCTGACGCCGCTCGCCGACCACGGCGTCATCTGGCTGCTGACCCCGAAGGCCGGACGCGACGGCCATGTCGAGCCGAGCGATGTCAGCGAGGCTGCGCCGACGGCCGGTCTGCAGCAGACGTCGAGCATCTCGGCGGCCGCGGACTGGAACGGCGCACGCCTCGTGTCGCCGAAGGCGGCACGGGCGAAGCGGTGACGCCCGAACTCGGTGGCCCTGCTGTAGGAGACAGCGCGCCGGCGTTCCAGCTGCGCGACCAGCACGGCACCGAGCAGTCGCTCGCCACGCGGTCGGGGGAGCGGAACGTCCTCCTCGTCTTCTACCCGTTCGCCTTCACCGGCGTCTGCAGCGGCGAGATGCTCGCGCTGTCCGAGCACGCCGAGGACTGGGCCGCGCGCGGCACCGACGTCCTTGCGGTCTCCTGCGACCCGGTGCCGTCGCTGCGGGTCTTCGCGGACTCCAACGGCCTGGTTATCCCGCTGCTGTCCGACTTCTGGCCGCACGGAAAGGTCTCGAAGGCCTACGGCGCGTTCGACGACACCCTCGGTGCCGCCGGCCGCGCGACGTACGTCATCGACACGAGCGGGACCGTCCGATGGACGGTGCAGTCGGCGATCGCGGATCCGCGCGACATCAACGACTACCTCAAGGCGCTCGACGACCTCTAGCCTCGTTGGACACCGGTCCTATAGCTCAGCTGGCTAGAGCACCTCGCTTACAACGAGGGGGTCGCAGGTTCGAGTCCTGCTGGGACCACAAGTGCTGGGACCACAAGATCAAAGTTCGGCACCATTTGGCGCTGGCGTTCGGCAGAGGCAATGTCGCGGAGAGGCAATGTGGCATTGCATCGCCAATTCGGGTCGATTTCGCGCTGGTCGCGCATGCGATGTCACATCGGTGTCGCCACGGCGCGGCCCGCGGCCTGACGAGGCGTGGCTGCCGTTACCCGCGGTTCGTGAGGTAGAGCGGGAAGAACACGATCCAGAGGATCAGGCAGCCCGCGGCCCACGCACCGGGAGTGTCGATGACGAACGAACCGGCCTCGAAGACCACAGGCCTTCCCGCGCCGAGGCGCTGCTTGGCGTCGGAGTAGACCCAGGAGTCGATGACGATCCCCAGACCGAGCACGAGCAATGGGGTCAAGGCCGTCGCAGCCACATCCGCACGATAGGCGCGTGACAGCTCGCGTGCTGCTCGGGCACTGCCGGGACCGCGCGGGCACGCTGTTGGCACTCCGGCTGGTGGGGTCATCAAACCCAAAGCTGATGATCTTGGTTTGAGCGATCTTGATCGGGGAATCCGGTAGCCGAGCCGGTCGTGCCTACCGAGCCGGCGTGGGGGAGACCCGTTGCCGGTTTATCTGCTCGTCTGCGCCGTTGCCGCGTCATTGACGCTGGCCGTCGTCGGGAGTCCCTCGGGCCTCCCGATCGGGCCGTCGGCACGACAGAACATCACGGCGCAGCCGCCGTACATGAATGCCTGCGCCGAGCAGGGCGGAACGAGCCGGGCCTGCATCAGCGCGTCGGTTGCCGCGATCGACAACGCCCGGCAGGCGGAGCCGATGCTGACGCCCGATCTTGTCCTGCCGTCCAACTACCGCTCCCTCAGCCCGGCCCGCCAGGCCTTCGTCGTCATCGATCTCGAGCGGGTCGACCGGGGTCTTCGGCCCCTCGCGGGCATGGTCGCGCGGTTGAACCACGCCGCGGCGCGCGGGGCGCGAGCCGGCGCGGACCCCGATCCCAGCTACCGGGCGTTGCGCCATCTGCACGTGCGCGCGTATCGAACAGTCTTCGCGCGCGACTACGGCGTCCTCGCCGCTGACTACGAATGGATGTACGACGACGGGTACTCGCCGGGTGCCGGGGACACGACGAACGCGTCCTGCCCGTGGCCCGGCGCCTCCGGTTGCTGGGCCCACCGCGCGTCGATCCTCGATCGCTTCTTGGGCATGCCGATCCTGATCGCGGGCATGGGCGAGGCTCCTGGCCCTGGTGGCACGGACTCCGTGACGGGGATCTTGGCGGGGACCCGGGCCTACCCGCATCACTTCACCTACACCTGGCGCGATGCGCTCTCGCACGGCGCTGACGGGTATCGGTCGTCCGAGCAATAGGGCGCGGCTACCGCTGCGTGTTCTCCGACGGTGGAGGCGCCTGGCCGAGACGCTGATCAGCCGACGCGGGCCCGTCCTGAGGCTCCTGCTGCTGACCCAGCAGATAGGCGCCCCAGCGCCCAGGCATGATTCGTGACCGCCGGACGCGCGGCAGCGGGATGTGCCGGCCGTCCATGGTGTCGAGGATCCGGTCCCACAGCGCATCCACCCGGAACATCACGCCGGAGTGAAGGTGCGGATGCGGTCGTGTGGGCGCATGCGCCAGCGCGTCGTCGTAGGACGCCGCGAGCTTCGCCATCGCCTCCGGGCTCAACGACGCTTCGAGTGCGCCGAGGATGCGGGCAAGCACCTCGCGGTGCTCCGCGACCAGGTTGCTGACCCGCTCGCCCAGCCGGTCAGCCGAGAGGCCGCCCGCGAGCACGTCACCACTGTGCCGCCGCTCGATCATCCGCAACGTCCGTGCGAGGCGGGCGACCACCTGGCGGTCGGCCTCGACCAGTGACGGGCCGTTCGCGGCCTGGTGCCTCACGGCGGGATAGATCGAATGCTCGAACGCTGCGATGTGCGCGGACAGCCAGGCGACGACTTCGAGGCGGCTGCCCTCGGGATCGGCGAGCAGCTTGTCGGCCTGGTCGTGCGCGCGCCGCAGAGTGGCTCGAAGGTCCTGCTCGGAGCGGGGTTCGACTGCCTGCATGGCACACCTCCGGGACGGTCCATTGCCGTCATGACGGGCATTCCCCGTCTACTGACCGTGTACGCACAACGCCCTGGTCGGGTTCAGGATTCCCCTCGGTCGAGGGGTATGCGGTGGCGTGATGGGATCGACGCCTGCCGGAAGGAGACGTGGTGCTCGGACTGCCGCACGAGGTGACGGCGTGCCTGTTCGATCTCGACGGCGTGCTCACCGACACCGCAGCCGTCCACGCGGCGGCGTGGGCGGCGGCGTTCGACGCGTTCCTTCTCGCCCGCGACGGCGCGTCGTACGTTCCGTTCAGCCACGACGACTACCTGGCCTACGTCGACGGCAAGCCGCGCGCAGATGGCGTGCGCGACTTTCTGGCCAGCCGCGGGATCGTGCTGCCCGACGGTGAGCCTGACGACCCGCCGGGGCAGTCGACGGTCAACGCGGTCGGAAATGCGAAGAATGTCGATCTGCTGACGCGGATCCGCTCGGGCGGTGTCGAGGTATTTCCGGGTTCGGTCCGATATCTCCAGGCGGCGCAGCGCGCAGGTTTGCGGCGCGCAGTGGTTTCCTCGAGCGCCAACACTGCCGATGTCCTCCGGGTGACCGGACTGGACGCCTACGTGGAGCTTCGCGTCGACGGAGTCACGGTCCGCGAAGAAGGTCTCGTCGGCAAGCCCGCGCCGGATACCTTCTTGAGGGCTGCGGTGCTGCTCGGGGTGGAGCCGGCGCACGCGGCTGTCTTCGAAGATGCGATCGCGGGGGTCCGCGCCGGCCGTGCCGGCGGGTTCGGAACCGTCGTCGGCATCGATCGGGTCGGCCAGGCAATCGAGCTGAAAGAGAACGGTGCGGACATCGTGGTGAGCGACCTGTCGGAGCTGCTTGAGGTGAAGCAGTGATCGAGCAGTCGGCGTACCCGGTCGAACCGTGGCACGTCCGGGAGACCACCCTCAACCTCGACCTGCTCGCGCAGTCGGAGTCGGTGTTCGCGCTGGCCAACGGCCACGTCGGGATGCGCGGCAACCTCGACGAGGGCGAGCCGCACGGCATCCCGGGCACCTACCTCAACTCCTTCTACGAGCAGCGCCCGCTCCCGTACGCCGAGGCGGGCTACGGCTACCCGGAGTCCGGCCAGACCGTCGTCAACGTCACCGACGGAAAGCTGATCCGCGTCCTCGTCAACGACGAGCCGCTCGACGTCCGGTATGGCGAGCTGCGCCAGCACGAGCGCGTCCTCGACTTCCGAGCCGGCACGCTGACCCGCACTCTGGACTGGGTGTCGCCCGCCGGGCAGCGCGCCCGGATCCGATCCCGTCGGCTCGTGTCGTTCGTGCAGCGTGCGGTCGCGGCGATCGAGTACGTCGTCGAGGCGGTCGACGAGCCGATCCGGTTCGTCCTGCAGTCCGAGCTCGTCGCGAACGAAGAGCTGCCGCGGATGAAGTCGGACCCACGTGTGTCGGCGATCCTCGACCGACCGCTCGTCGGGCTCGAGCACTTCCGCCACGAAAAGGGCGGCATCCTGATGCACCACACGCGCGCCAGCCAGCTGCAGATGGCCGCCGGGATGGACCACATCATCGACTACGACGGTCGCGTCGACATCGACGTCGACACTCGTGAGGACTGGGCGCGCACGACGGTCGTCGCGCACCTTCACCCCGGCGAGAGCCTGCGGCTGGTGAAGTTCCTGGCCTACGGCTGGTCGAGCCTGCGGTCCCGGCCGTCGCTACGCGACCAGGTCGCGGCGGCGCTGTCGAGTGCTCGCTACTCGGGCTGGGAAGGCCTGCTTGCCGAGCAGCGCGGCTATCTCGACGAGTTCTGGGAGTCCGCCGACGTAGAGGTCGAAGGTGACGCCGAGATCCAGCAGGCGGTGCGGTTCGGGCTGTTCCACGTGCTGCAAGCGGGCGCGCGGGCTGAGCGGCGCGGGATCCCGGCGAAGGGGCTGACCGGTCCCGGTTACGACGGGCACACGTTCTGGGACACCGAAGGATTCGTGCTCCCGGTGCTGACCTACACGCAGCCGAAGGCCGCGGCTGACGTGATCCGTTGGCGGCACTCGACGCTCGACCTCGCCAAGGAGCACGCGACGCGTCTCGGGCTCCGCGGCGCGGCGTTCCCGTGGCGGACGATCCGCGGTGAGGAGTGCTCGGGTTACTGGCCCGCCGGCACCGCGGCGTTCCATGTGAACGCTGACATCGCGGACTCGATCGAGCGCTACCGTCTCGCCACGGGTGACGCCTCGGTCGAGAAGTCCGGTGGTCTCGAAGTGCTCGTCGAGACGGCACGGATGTGGATGTCGCTCGGTCACCACGACAACGAGGGCGCCTGGCACATCGACGGCGTGACCGGGCCGGACGAGTACAGCGCGATCGCCGACGACAACGTGTTCACCAACCTCATGGCGTCGCGCAACCTGGTCGCGGCGGCTGATGGCTGCAGCCGCCATCCGGACCTCGCACGCGAGTACGGCGTGACGCTCGAGGAAGCCGCCGCGTGGCGCGACGCGGCCGCCGCCGTACACATCCCGTACGACGAGAAGCTCGGCGTCCATCCGCAGTCCGAGGGCTACACGCGACACGAGATCTGGGACTTCGAGGCCTACAAGGACCGCTATCCGCTGCTGCTTTCGGCGCCGTACTTCGACCTGTACCGCAAGCAGGTCGTGAAGCAAGCCGATCTGGTGCTGGCGATGCATTGGTGCGGTGACCGCTTCAGCGCCGAGGACAAGGCGCGCAACGTGGACTACTACGAACGTCGTACGGTTCGCGACTCGTCGCTGTCCGCACTGACGCAGGCGGTGATGGCGGCGGAGGTGGGCCACCTCGAGCTCGCCCACGACTACGCCTACGAAGCGGCGATGATCGACCTGCGCGACCTGCACCGCAACAGCCGTGACGGGCTGCACATGGCGTCGCTGGCCGGGGCGTGGATCTCCCTCGTGGCGGGGTTCGGCGGGCTGCGCGACCACGGCGGCGAGCTGCTCTTCGACCCGGCGCTGCCGGAGGGGATCACGCGGCTTGCGTTCAGCATCCGCTGGCGCGGCGTACGGCTGCGGGTCGACATCGACCACCGCGAGGTGACCTACTCGCTCCACGACGGCGACAAGGGTGAGGTCGCGTTCCATCACGACGGCGAGAGCGTCGTGGTGACAGGAGAGAAGCCCGTGACGCGGCCGTTGAAGCCACGCAAGGCGATCCTGCCGGCACCGACGCAGCCGATCGGTCGCGAGCCGGCGCAGCGCCACCCTCACTCCTGAGTTGTCCGTGTTTGCGCTGGCTATCGCCAGCGCAAACACGGACAGGTCGGCCAGGGTGAACAGGTTGGCTTAGGTCAGGTCCCAGCTGGTGATCACCGGGGCCTCGCGCTCCCAGCCGAGCACGCTGACTGACGCCGTCGCGAGGGCGAGGTGTGCGCCGGCCTGCGGCGGCAGGCCGACCCAGCGCGCGGCGAGGACGCGCAGCAGGTGGCCGTGCGAGAACGCGATCACGTCGCCCTCGGCGTCACGCGCTCTGGCGACGACCCGATCGGTACGCCGCGCGACGTCGTCCGGCGACTCGCCGCCGGGACATCCGTCGGCGAACACCGTCCAGCTCGGACGCTGCTCGCGGATCTGGGCGGTGGTGAGGCCTTCGTAGTCGCCGTAGTCCCACTCGCGCAGATCTTCGTCGACAACGGCGTGATCGCCCAGCCCGGCGAGTGCGCAGGTGTCACGCGCACGCGACAACGGGCTGGTGAGCACCAGCGAAAACGCGCAGCCCGACAGCGCGCCGGTCAGCCCGCTGGCCGCCTCGCGGCCCGCGCTCGTGAGCGGGATGTCGGTGCTGCCGGTGTGCCTGCCGGAGGCGCTCCACTCCGTCTCGCCGTGGCGGACCAGCCACAGCCGCGCGTTCGTCATGACCTCAGTATCTTGACCGCGTGCCCGTCCTCGCTGACGTCGTCGCGCTGCTTGCGCGCCGCTATGACCCGGCGTGGGCGGAGTCGTGGGACGCGGTGGGACTTGTCTGCGGTGAGCCCGATGCCGTCGTCGAGCGCGTGCACTTCGCCATCGACCCGGTCGAGGAGGTTGCCGATGAGGCGATCGCTGCCGGCGCGCAGCTCCTCGTCACGCACCATCCGCTGTATCTCGGCGGGACCACGTCGGTCGCGGCCACGTCGTCGAAAGGGCGCGTGATCCACCGGCTGATATCAGCAGGCGTCGGCCTGTACGTCGCCCACACCAACGCCGACGTCGCGAAGCCCGGCGTCAACGATGCGCTTGCCGCCGCACTGGGGCTGACCGAGACCGAGCCGCTGTCACCAATGCCGCATGGCAGCCTCGACAAGATCGTGACCTTCGTGCCGGTCGACGACACCGACCGCGTGCTTGACGCGCTTGCGGTGGCCGGCGCCGGGACCGTCGGCGACTACACCCGATGCGGGTACCTCGGTGACGGCACCGGGACCTTCACGCCTGGCTTGACGTCGTCGCCGACGATCGGCGAGCCCGGCAAGGTCGAGCTGGTCAAGGAGACCCGGCTCGAGACGATCGCGCCGCGCCGCCTGCGCGCGCAGGTCATTCGCGCGCTGCTCGCGGTCCATCCCTACGAGGAGCCGGCGTACGACGTGACCGAGCTCGCCGCCGTACCGAGCGGCCTAGGTCTCGGCCGAGTAGGCGAGCTCGCGGCGTCGACGACACTCGGTGCGTTCACCGCTGCCGTCGCCGCTGCCCTTCCGGTGACGGCGTGGGGAGTGCGCGCGGCGGGGGCGGCGAACCGGCCGGTCCGCACCGTCGCGGCGTGCGGTGGGTCGGGGGGCAGTCTCGCGGCCGCCGCCGCACGCCTCGGCGCCGATGTGCTCGTGACATCGGACCTCAAGCACCACTCGACGTCGGAAGCGGTTGCCGATCTCGACATCGGGCTGGTCGATGCCGCCCACTGGGCGACCGAGGCACCGTGGCTCGACGACGCGGCCGCCCTGCTGACATCCGATGCGAATGCAGCGGGCACTACGGTGGTGACGACGGTCTCGCGGATCGTCACCGACCCTTGGACCACCCACTCACACTCTGCTGAGGTCTTGTGAAGGCTGCACCTGACGACCAGCTGCGGCTGCTCGACGTGCAGGATCTCGACGCGACGATCGACCGGCTGCAACACCGCCGTGCCTCATTGGCCGAGCATGCCGAGATCGAGCAGCTAGAGGAGCGCAAGAGCGCGCTCGCCGACGACATCGTCCGGGCCGAGACAGAGGACAGCGACCTCGGTCGCGAGCAGGCGAAGGTCGACACCGACGTCGAGCAGGTGCGTGCCCGGATGCAGCGCGACCAGCAACGCCTCGACAGCGGTCAGGTGGGCTCGCCCAAGGAGCTCGAGAACCTGCAGTCCGAGATCGAGTCGCTGCATCGCCGGCAGACCGAGCTCGAGGACGCCGAGCTCGAGGTCATGGAGCAGCGCGAGGACGTGCAGACCCGGCTCGCCGGGTTCAAGGAAGAGCTGGCCGGCCTCGAAACATCGCTGAGCGACGCCACCTCCCGGCGCGACACCGCTCTCGGCGAGATCGCCGCCGACATCGAGAAGACGGCGGCGCAGCGCGCCGAGACGGTGGCGACTTTGCAGAGCGACCTGGTGGAGCTCTACGACAAGCTGCGCGGCTCGTCAGCGGGCGTCGGTGCGGCGGCGTTGCATCGCGGGCAGTGCCAGGGCTGCCACCTGCAGCTCAATACGACGGACCTCAACCGGATCCGCGACGCCGAGCCCGACGAGGTCGTGCGCTGCGAGGAGTGCCGGCGCATCCTGGTGCGCACCGCAGAGTCCGGCATCTAAAGCTCGCATGGTCGATCGGGTCATCGTCGAGGCCGACGGGGGGTCGCGCGGCAACCCCGGGCCTTCCGGGTACGGCGCGGTCGTGCGCGACGCCGAGACCCGCGAGGTGCTGCGCGAGGTGGCCGGCGGGATCGGCATCGCGAGCAACAACGTCGCCGAGTACCGCGGCCTGATCGCCGGGCTCGAGGCTGCCGTCGAGCTCGGCGCCACCGACGTCGAGGTCCGCATGGACTCGAAGCTCGTCGTGATGCAGATGAGCAATGCCTGGAAGGTCAAGCACCCCGACATGCAGCAGCTGGCGAAGCAGGCCGCTGCCGTGCTCCGCCAGATCCCGCACACCCACTTCCGGCACATCCCGCGCGAGCAGAACTTCGAGGCCGACCGGCTCGCCAACGAGGCGATGGACGACCAGGCCGCGGGTCGTGAATGGCGACCGCGCGCGCCAGGCGCGACCGATGCGCCGAAGACGAAAACGAAGACCGGCAACACGCTCTACGGCTGGAGCGCACCCGCCGGGCCCGCCACCATCGCGACGATCCTGCGGCATGGCGAGACTCCGCTGTCGGTCGAGAAGCGGTTCAGCGGGCGCGGCGATGCGGCGCTCACCGACCGCGGCATCGCGCAGGCCGAAGCCGCAGCGACCCGGCTTGCCGGTCTCGGACTCGACGTCATCGTCTCCTCGCCGCTTCGTCGTACCCGGCAGACCGCCGACATCGTGGCCGCGCGGGCGGGCGTCGAGGTCGTGGTGGAGGACGGCTTCGCCGAGACGGACTTCGGTGAGTGGGAAGGCGCGACGTTCGGCGAGATCGGCAAGCGCTCGCCCGAGCAGCTGCGGGCATGGCTCGCCGACCCCAACCTCGCGCCGCCCGGCGGCGAGAGCATGACCGACACCGCCAAGCGGGTGCAGGCGGCGCGGGAGCGCACCATCGCGGCGCATCCTGACGCGAAGATCCTCGTCGTGACCCACGTGACGCCGATCAAGCTGTTGTTGCGCGACGCGCTCGATGCGCCGCTGCACACCGTGTTCCGCATCCACATCGACCCGGCATCCGTGTCACTCATCGACTGGCGTGCCGAAGGTTCGTCGGTCGTGCGGCTGGTCAACGACATCAGTCATCTCAACGGAATCGCGACGCCGTTTCCCGGCTGATCCGGGTAGGGGGAGGCAATGCGCCCCCCGCAACGATGGGCCGAGTACGCCGCGGTCCTCGCGGCGGCGGTCTGCTGTTACGCCGCGCTCGGCGCGGTGCTGCGGGCGATGCCGACGTACGTCGGCGACCGGCTAGGAAGCGGCTCCGTCGCGGTGGGGCTGGCCGTGGGCGCGCCCGCGATCACCGGCGCGGTGCTGCGGCCGCTCGGCGGGCGATGGGCGGACCGCATCGGCTCCCGGCCGATGGTTGTGACCGGTGCCGCCGTCATGGCCGTGGGGGTGCTGCCCGCTTGGCAGCAGTCGCTCGGCGCACTGGTCGCGAGCCGCCTCCTGGTGGGAGCCGGCGAGGCCGTCATGATGAGTGCGACGGTGCTGTGGCTGCTGCGGATCGCCGGCGAGCAGCACCAAGGGCGATCACTCGGTCACATCGGTCTGGCGAACTACGCGGGTCTGACGATCGGTCCGTTGATGCTCGAGGCGATCGGGGTGCGGAACACCGGCGCGCTCTGGATCCTTGCGATGGCGTTGCCGATCGTCGGCGCAGTGGTTGCCGTCGCGGTCCGCAACGCGCCACCGCCGGCCGCGGAGCAGGAGAAGGCCCCGATCCTCGCCATGATCCGGCGTACTGGGCGACCGGGGGTCGGCCTGCTGCTCGTCAACGTCGGCTACGTCGCGGTCCTGTCGTTCGGCGCGACGGTAGTCGCGAGGCATGGCCTTGCGATCGGCGCCCTGATCGTGCCGGTGTTTGGCGCCGGCGTGATCGTGAGCCGGGTCGCGATGGGGTCGTTCCCGGACCGCTTCGGGCCGAAGCGGGTGCTTGCAGCGTCTGCGGTCGTCGAGGCCGCGGGCCTCCTGGTCTTCGCCATGGCTGGTGCGAAGGCACTGAGCATCGCTGCGCTCGTCGTGCTCTCGATCGGGCAGGGCCTCGCGGTTCCCTCGCTCGGGCTGCTCGCGGTGGCCGGTGTCCCCGAACACCAGCGTGGTGCGGCGTCAGGCGCGTTCTTCGCGTGGTTCGACGCGGGTGTCGGTCTCGGCGGACCGGCGGTCGGTCTGGTCGCGCGTCTCACTGCACCCGACATCGCGATGGTGTCGGCGGGCGTCGCCGTCGCGGCCGTCGTACCCGTTGTCTTGGTCAGGGCGAGATGATGTTGTCCGGATCGGGTTTCGCGTCGTCGGGTGCCTGGCTGTAGTCGCCGAAGAGCCCGTCGCGGCGGCGCGTGGCTTCACCCACGCCGTCGGCGTCCGCGGTGGCGATGAATGCCGCGGCGTCGGGGGTGTTGCGCATCAGCCCGTCGAGGATCGGCCCGAGCGTCTGGGTCGCGGACAACCCCATCTGCTCGTAGGCGTTGTTGACGACGAGCTTCATCGCGGCCAGCTGGGACGAGGGGATCGACGCGAGCTGAGCGGCGGTCTCGGCAACCGTGTGCTCGAGGTCGGCGAACGGCACCGAGCGGTTGATCAGGCCGACCTGCGCCGCCTCGACGCCGGACAGCGGCTTGCCGGTGAGCGCGTACTCCTTTGCCTTGGTCAGACCCAGCCGGTAGATCCACATGCCCGACAGGTAGCAGCCCCACATGCGGGAGTACGGCGTGCCGATCCGTGCGTCGTCGGAGGCGATGACGAGGTCGGCGCACAGTGCGGTGTCGCTGCCGCCGCCGACGCACCAGCCGTGCACCTGGGCGATGACCGGCTTGGGGGAGCGCCACATCGACATGAAGCGCTGCGTCGGGCCGTACGTCCCGGCCAGCTGGAAGTCCTTGCCGGGATCCCACTTGCCCTCGGTGGTGATCCGGTCGTCCCAGTGGTGGAATCCGTCGCCGAAGTCGTAGCCCGCGCAGAACGAGCGACCCGCACCTCGTACGACGATGACCTTGACGGCCGGGTCGGCGGAAGCCGCGGCGATCGCGGCCTCGAACTCCTCCGGCATCGGCGGGACGATCGTGTTGAGCCGCTCCGGCCGGTTGAGCGTGACGGTCGCGACCTGGTCGGCCACGGCGTACAGCAGCGTTTCGTAGGACATCCGCACCGCCTTTGACGACGGGTGCCGGTCAGACCTTGCTGAGGATGTTCTCGCAGCTGCTGACGTCGACGCCTGGTGACGCCTCGACGTCGAGCGAGGTGATCGTGCCGTCCTCGATGACAGCGGCGTAGCGCTGCGAGCGAGTGCCGAGGCCGGCGACGCTCAAGTCTGCGCTCAGGCCCATCGCCTCGGTGAAGGCGCCGTTGCCGTCGGCCAGCATGAGGATGTCGTCGCCCACGCCGTGTGCCTGGCCCCACGCGTCCATCACCCACGCGTCGTTGATCGCGATGCAGGCGATCGTGTCGATGCCCTTGGCCTTGAGCTCAGCGCCGTGCTCGACGTAACCCGGCAGGTGGATCTTCGAGCAGCCCGGCGTGAACGCGCCGGGTACGGCGAACAGGACGACCTTGCCCGTGCCGAGCACGTCGCCGGTGTTGACCTCTTCGGGCTTGCCGTCGCGCAGCACCTTCACTGCGACGTCCGGAACCTTGCTGCCGACCTCGACTGCCATCTGGATCACTCCCCATTGCGCGCGGAGCACGACTCGTGTGCTGGTCCTGCATATCAGGCCGTACTCTGATCGCTGCGAACGAGTCGGCCGGACGGTCGCGTCGGTGCTTCGGCACCGCCGAGGAAAGTCCGGACTCCGAAGGGCAGGGTGGTCGGCAACACCGACCCGGGGTGACCCGCGGGAAAGTGCCACAGAGAACAGACCGCCGCCGGCTTGCCGGCGGTAAGGGTGAAACGGTGGAGTAAGAGCCCACCAGCGGCCGAGGTGACTCGGGCGGCTCGGCAAACCCCACCCGGAGCAAGGTCAGACAGGAAGCGCTCGAGGGCGGCCCGCCCGAGCTTCCGGGTAGACCGCTAGAGGTTGTCGGCAACGGCAACCCGAGAGAGATGACCGTCGCACTCGGTCCTCGGACCGAGTGGCACAGAATCCGGCTTACAGGCCGGCTCGTTCGCCCACCACCCAAGTCCACGAAGTAGCACATGGTCTCCTTCATGCGGGCCACTTCTGAGCGCCGTGTCCGATTCGAGCGGGACATCATGTGCTGCTTCGTGGAAATAACCCGGTGAGTGGTGGATACCGCCATCGATGCTCGCCTGTGCGATCACGAGTTCGGAGCTTTGCTCGCCGGATAGTCAACTCATTCCGTGCCCCGAGGCGAACACTCAGTGCCGTTAGGGTCGCCGGGTGGCGGTCGGCGACTGGGACTGGCGGCCGATGACGCGCGACGACGTTGAGTGGCTCGTGGGACTCAAGGCGCGCGCGATGCAGGCCGAGCTGGAGCAGATTGGCCGTTGGGACCCGTCCCGGGCGCGGCAGCGGTTGCTCGACGAGCTCGTCGTCGGTGCCACCTGGGTAGTCCGAATCGACGAGCTCGCAGTCGGCAGCATCGCGCTGGTACCCGGCGCACCCACATCGTGGTTGCAGCACTTCTACGTTGAGCCAGGTCTGCAGGGCAACGGGCTTGGCAGCGCGGTGCTCGGGCGACTGTTGGGCACGGCGCCGGAGTCAACGATCAGGTTGTTGGCAGTGAAGACAAGCCGAGCGGTCCGGTTGTACGAGCGGCACGGCTTTGTTCGCGAACGAGATCATGAGAACGGCGTCGATGTCGTTATGGTTCGGGACATGCCGCGGCGAGGCGTTTGACGTCGAGGATCTGTAGACGAGGCTTCGCTGCGGGTCGGTAGTGCGCCCGATTGCGGCCGAGCGTCGGAGGTATGTCTCCCGCCGGTAGGTACCTACCGCGCGTTGAAGCGGAACGGCTTCGGCGGTGCGGCTAGTGACGCGCGCGGGCAGATCGCCAGCGTCAGCCCGCCGTACTGGAAGGCCTCGTCGCACAGCGACGTCACGGTCCAGCCGTGGTCCGTGCCGAACTGCGTCACTGTGCAGCGGAACACAGTGATCTCGTACCGCGTCGGGGTGCCGTAGGCGACGTGGATCGAGCCGATCAGGTTGCGGTCGGTCGGTCCGTCGAACCGGCGCCAGATGGTCGGTTCCGCGAGCCACTCGCCGCCGGTGCGCACGTCGCGCACCGAGAGCTCGACCAGTACGGCGCGTGCCGCGTCCTCAGGCAGGATCGCCGACGGGCGGATGACCTCGCTGATGGACCCCGCCTCGCCCATGGCTTCGGAGACCAGGGCCTCGAGCATCGCCATCGGGTCGCTGTTTCTCTCGTCGGTGTCCACGACAACCTTGTCGGCATCGAGTCGCGCTCGGGTCATAGTCCGTCAGAGCCCGACCCGCGCCACTCGGCGGTGCCATGACAAGTCCCGCCAAGTCCGACATCGACCTGGTCACACCGCACTAGCCCCATCGAGTTGGCGGCCTGGGAGGATCAACCATGATCAAGGTCGAAACGAAGGTGGTGCGCCGCAACCCGCTGGGCTATGCCCTTGTCGTCGCCGTCCTGCTCGGCAGCTTCGGCGTCGGCCTGACTCGCGAGACGAGCGCACCCGCCTCCGCGGCTGCGTCCGCGAACTGCCCGTGGATGAACTCCAAGCTTTCGCCGGGCGTGCGGGCGCGGATGGTTGTCAAGCGCATGACCGTGGCGCAGAAGGTCAGCCTGCTCTACGGCCGCGGTGACATCACCCATTACGGGGCCGCCAACTACATCCCTGGGATCCCCGCGTTGTGCGTGCCCGCACAGGTGTCAAATGACGCCGGTGCCGGCCTCGGCGATGCCCAGCTCCTGGTGACCGCGTTCCCCGACGGGATCACGCAGGCCGCGAGCTGGGACCGTGCGATGCAGTACCGCGTGGGCGCGGCGATCGGCTGGGAGGCGTGGCACAAGGGAGTCAACGTCCAGCTCGCGCCGGGCATCGACATCGCGCGAAACCCGCTGAACGGCCGGACGTTCGAGTACGCCGGGGAAGATCCGTATCTCTCCGGGCAGACCGGCGCAGCCGAGATCCGCGGTATCCAGAGCCAGCACGTCGCGGCGACGGTGAAGCACTACGCGCTGAACGACCAGGAGACCAACCGCATGACGGACTCCTCGGACGCGGACGTGCGGACGATGCAGGAGATCCACCTCCCGGCCTACGAGACCGCGGTCAAGCAGGGTCACGTCGCGGCGGTGATGTGCAGCTACAACCGGATCAACGGGATCTATGCCTGCCAGAACCGCTACCTGCTCCGCACCGTTCTGGATCACGAGTTCGGCTTCAAGGGCTGGGTGATGTCGGACTGGGGCGGCACCCATTCCACGGTGGCCGCGGCGAAGAACGGCCTGGACCAGGAGCAGAACATCACCGCCGGCACGTACTTCTCCAAGCCGCTGTTGGCGGCGGTGCAGAGCCACCGGGTGTCGATGGCGACCCTGAACGGCATGGTGACCCGCGTCATGTACGGCATGTTCACCGCGGGCCTGTTCGACCACCCCGTGCCGTCCGATCCGGTTGCCACGACAGCCATCGTCAACACCCCGCAAGAGAAGACGACGGCGCTCGAAGCCGCCGAAGGCGGCGCCGTACTTCTCAAGAACTCGAGGGCCGCACTGCCGCTGACAGGCACCGGACGGAGCATCGCCCTGATCGGGCTCCCGGCCACGCCGGCCGGCGCGCAGGTCGACTATCAAGGCGGTGGCAGCTCGAAGGTTCCGCTTGCCGGCGTGAATCCCGCCGTCGTCGACCCGCTGTCGGCGATCAGCGTCCGGGCCGAGGCGAACAGCGACGTCGTCATTCCCGCGACCGGTGCTGCGATCGTCGACGCGGTCGCCGCCGCCAAGCTGGCCCAGACCGCCGTGGTCTTCATCGGTGACGGTGAGACCGAGGGTGTCGACCGCAAGACCCTCAACGCGGTCGACACTTCATGCACGTTGACGTGTGTGCCTGCGGTCGGTCCGAGCCAGAACGCGCTGGTGTCCGCGGTGGCGAAGGCCAACCCGAACACGATCGTGGTGGTTCAGGCCGGCGGACCGGTGGCGATGCCGTGGCTGAAGCAGGTCCGCGGCGTCCTCGACATGTGGTATCCCGGCGAGCAGGACGGCAACGCGGCCGCGGCGCTGCTGTTCGGCGACGTCAACCCGTCCGGCAAGCTTCCGCTCACCTTCCCGAAGTCGATGAAGCAGACCCCGTTGCGGTCGGCGCAGCAGTGGCCGGGCGTCACCATCCAGGGCGTTCCGCACTCGCGGTACACGGAGCGGTTGCTGGTGGGCTACCGCTGGTACACGGCCAAGCACATCAAGCCGTTGTTCCCGTTCGGCTTCGGCATGTCCTACACGAAGTTCAAGTTCTCCGGCCTCACCGTGACCAAGACGCAGCACGGGGCGACCGCGACGTTTTCCGTGACGAATGTCGGAACACGTGCCGGAGCCGAAGTCGCACAGCTGTACGTCGGCGACCCGCCCTCCGCGCACGAGCCGCCGATCCAGCTCAAGGGTTACCAGAAGCTCGCGTTGCAACCCGGCGAGCAGGAGTCGGTGACCCTCGACCTGAACCGCCGCGCCTTCTCGTACTGGAAGACCAAGGCGAACGGCTGGCGGGTCGCGCCCGGTTGCTACTCGATCCGCGTCGGTGACTCCTCGGCGCACCTTCCGTTGCGCGACCGCGTCTGCTTCCGGCACAACGCGTAGCGGCAAACACGGATCCTTCCGACATGACCGGGTCGATCGACTGCACGGTTGTCATTCCCGTCTTCAACCGTGGCGAGGCGCTGACCGCCGGCATCGACTCGCTTCGGGCCCAGACCCTCGGCGAGGGCCGGGTCGAGATCATCTACGTCGACGACGGGTCCGACGACGGCCGAACGCCGAAGCTGATCGACCAGGTCGTCGCAAACACGCCGAACGCGCGCGTGTTCCATGAGCCCGCATCCGGATCTCCCGGCCGGCCCCGAAACGTCGGGTTGGCGAACGCGCAAGGCGATTACGTGTTCTTCGCCGACCATGACGACTGGTTCGACCAGGAGGCCCTGGAACGGCTCGTCGGCTTCGCCCGCGAGAACAGCTCCGATGTCGTGATCGGCAAGGTCGTCGCATATGGCCGACGCGCGGTGATCCCGCGGATCTTCCGGGAGAGCCGGGCCCGGATCCCTGCCGCCGAGGCGATGATCAGCCTGACGCCGCACAAGCTGTTCCGTCGCGAGTTCCTGCTGCAGCACGGCATCCGGGCACCCGAAGGCAAGCGCCGGCTCGAGGACCATGAGTTCGTCACGCATGCGTACTTGCACGCACAGACGATCTCCGTCTATGCCGACCGCATTTGCTACCACCACAACCATCCCGGCGATGACGGGAACTTCTCGCAGTCGCCGGTCGACATCGAGGTCTACACCCGCAGCAACCGCGATGTGATCGCGCTGATCTGCCGGCACACTGACGGCGACCCGGAACGCCGTGACGCGATGCTGCAGCGGCCGGTGGTGCACGAGCTGCTCAAGAAGGCCGGACCCCGCCGCATGCGGCCTGCTGATGCCGAAGGCGAAGCGCTCAAGCATCACGTGCTTCGTACCGCTCTGGTCGAAGACGTCCCTGACACCGTCATCGACCGAATGGCAGCGTTCCCGCGCGCGACCGCGAAGGCGCTCCGTGACGACGATCCTGAGGCGGTGCGCCGGATCGACGACCGCTCGGCGGCTCTGTCGTTGCGCGCCGAGCTTGTCGACCTGCGAGCCAACGGATCGACCTGGACGATCGACTACCGGATCGGCCTCGAGCGCGATGGCGAACTGGTCCGGTTCGAGCCGGGACCCGGCCGCGAGACGTGGTGGCTCGACGAGCCGACGCTGGCCAGGGGCGACGCCGACCGCGCCGAGCGCCAGGATGAGCTGCTGGCAGTCGACGTCGAGATCCTGGTTGCGTGCCGGCGCACCTCCGAGCAGTGGCATCTGCGCGGCACGAGCAACGTGCGGCTGAGCGAGACGAGGTCTGGCGGGATCCTGCGGCGCCGTGGTGATGCCGAGACGCTGCAGATCACCGGGAACGCAACCATCGACCTTGCCGACGTCGGCGGGGCTCAGATCGGCTTCGGGGTCTGGGATGTGCTGGTCCGCGCGGAGGTCCTCGGCGTCGCTCTGAAGACGCGGCTCGGAGTGATCGACGAGTCCGCCCTGCCGAGTCCGCTCCCGCGACAGAGCCTGCGCAACCCGAAGGCCCACGCAGCGGCGTTCGTGACTGAGGCGAAACGACTCCTTGCTGTCGAGGTGGGCCGACGTCGGGGCGACCGCGGCTCCGCTTGACCGTCACCGCGCGGCTCGGCGTACCGCCTTCCAGGTCCCCGGCAGATCGAGCGTCGCTGCCCAGTACGCCGCACCTCCCATGCCGTCGGAAACGGCCAAGCGAGTCCGGGCTGCGACCGCTCTTGGGCTGCTGAACCACACCGTGTGCCGCACGCCGTGCGACCGATAGCGGAACGTCTCCTCTCGCTGCGCCGTGTCGAAATGCGGTCTTACCCGGTGTTGCCGGGCGAGAGTCATCGCCTCGCTGCTCGACACCGCGACGCTGTCGTGGCGCGAGAAGTCACGCCCGTACAACGGGATGCCGAGCTCCACCTTGGAAAGCGGCGTCTTGCTCGCGGTGTAGGCGATGACCCGCCGCACCCAAGGGAAGCCCGCGACCGGCCCCGGCCCGAACCGGCCGGAGTGCTCGTCGTAGGCCATGACCCGCATCCGGTCGGCTGCTGCGGCGATTGCGGCGTAGTCGTACACGCCGGGAATGACCTTGCCGAGGACGACGCGGGTGCTGTCGTCGACGCGCGGCATCACCGTGACAGCGCACTGCTTGCCGTGTGCCCGCAGCGCCGGGCACAGGTCCGTGACGAACCGGTCGAACGCGTGGCGCACCTGCAGTGCGCGGGTCGAGCTCTTGGTGTGCGCCAGCGTCTCGTAGTCGATGTCGATGCCGTCGTAGTGGCCGTCGACGGCGAGCCGGACCAGTCGATGCACGTGGGCACGCCGCGTCGCTGGGTTGGAGAAGCACCGGATCGCGGCGCGCGGCGGAAGGCCCGAGCCGACGACCGTTGCCAGGACGTGCAGGCCCTTCGCCCGAAGCGCCCGAACGTCACGCCGAGACCCTGCGCCGGGCTCTCGTCGGATCGAGGAACAGGAAGCCGTCTCGTACCAGAACAGCGACGCCGTCCGGAAGACTCCCGCGTTTGCACGGACCTCGTGGACGGCGCCGGGCAGCCAGAACGGCACCCATATCGAGGACTCAAAGCGGCTCGGTGCCGCCGCGGCAGCGGGTGCGGCGCTTTGAACGCAGAGAACCTGCGCAAGTCCGAGCGCGGCGAGCGCGACGGGCAGTCGCCGGTTCACCAGGCGAGACCGTCGAAGTCGAGGTTGCCGCCGCCGCCCTTCGCGACTCGTCGCAGCTTTCCGCCCGCCAGCTCGTCGAGAACGCTGACCGGATCCTTGAGCCGGTGACCGCGCTGTGGCGGGTTGCAGAACAGGTAGGCACCCAACAGGACCCGGCCGGCGCGGTCGATCGCGAGCGAGTCGCCGTCCTCGCACTGCCCGACGTACCAGCTTTTGACTGACCGCAGGGAGGCGTCGAGCCGGTGCAGGCGCATCGGAGACGGCTCGTACCTGGTGCTGCAGCTCGTGACGGCGTAGATCGCGGCACCTTGGGCGGCGAGGCTGTCGTAGCTGCAGTGGGGCGGGGGACGATGGAGCCGTCCGTCGAGTCGTGGCTGTCCTGACTGTGAGGGAACCTCGATGAGGCCCAAGTGGTGCCACGTCGGACAGGAGCCGTCGGCCCCTTCCTTGGGGACGTAAGGCTTGCGCGCCGGGCCGTATGCCATGAGGAGCTTCTTGCCGTGGTCAACCCAAGTCGGCGAGAACAGCCCATGGCACCGCGGCAGCGTCGCGCCGATCGACCACGTCTTGTGGTCGGCCAGGCGGAGGACGTCGACGTGCGCGTTGAAGTACGCCGGCACGCAAGGTGCGACCAGCATGGCGAGCTCGCTGTGCGCCGGGTTCGGCGTCGCCGAGTAGACCTGCTTGTCGGTGCCGAACCGGGCGAGTGTCGTCACCTTGCCGGTCGCGATGTCCAGTCGCACGATCTCCGCGCCGCAGGTGTCGGGCTTGGGCCCGCAGCCGTTGACGTCGCTGGTGCACTCGGCTTCCCGGTTGTACGTCGCCACGAGCGAGTCGGGTCCGATCCTCGCCAGCCCGGACAGCTTGCGGCCACTGCGCATCGCGGGCAGGAGCTGGCGGATCACCGTTCCGCCGTGGACGGAGGCGAGGAGTGCCTCGCCGTCGGCCTTCGAGTCGATCTCGGCGAACCTCGTCGACGACAGCCCGGTGCCGCCGGCGATCGGGGATCGGCTCACGCCTGGCGAGATCATGCCCGAGCCGCCGCACCCTGCGGCTGCGCCAACGAGCAAGATGGCAGCGAGCCCCATCGCGACCGCGGAATGCCTCGCGCCCGACATGCCGCCAGTATCGACCGAAAGTGCTGCACCGTAAGGTCCGTGGGGTGAACACAGCGGAGCTTGCCGGCAAGGTTGCGATCGTCACCGGTGGCGCCGGCGGGATCGGTCGTGCCGCGGTCGAGGCGCTTGTCGCCGAAGGTTCTCGGGTCGTCATCGCCGACGTCGACGCCGAGGCGGGGGAGCGGCTCGCCGCCGAGCTGGGCGACGCCGCGGCGTTCCACCCGACCGACGTGAGCGACCTGGCGCAGATGCAGGCGGTGGTCGACTTCGCGGTGGGCCACTTCGGGGGGCTGCACATCATGTTCAACAACGCGGGTATCGGCAGCGCGATGACCCGCTTGCTCGACGACGACTTCGCGGACTTCGCGCGGATCATGAACGTCAACCTGTTCGGCGTGGTCGCGGGAACCCAGCAGGCCGCTCGTCACATGAAGGACCACGGTGGCGGGGTGATCATCAACAACGCGTCTATCGCCGCCGTCAACGCAGGACCGGGCATGATCGCCTACCGATCTTCGAAGGCCGCGATCGCGCATGCGACGAAGTGCATGGCGATCGACCTCGCGCCGTACAACATCCGCGTCAACTGCCTCACGCCCGCGCACATCCGGACCGGCATCACGACCTACGACATGGGGCCGGTCCTGAAGTACATGCAGCCGTTGCGGCGCGAGGCGCTGCCCGAAGACGTCGCTAACGCCGTGGTCTTCCTGTCGAGCGACCGGGCGGCACAGATCACCGGGATCGTCATGCCGATCGACGGCGGTACGACGGCCGGCAGCTCGATGGCTCAGACGAAGCTGATCATGTCCCAGGTGGCGCGGACCGCGGAGTGACGCACTAGCCGAGCTGTAGGTAAAGCCTCTGCAGGCCGCGCAGGAAGAATGTCGGCAGGTAGTCGTAGCTGCGACTGTCTGAAGTGCCGTGCTTGCCCTCGGCGATGGCGATGTTCTCGGTGCGCTTGAGGAAGCGCTCGAGGGTGACGCGACCTTCGGTCCGGGCAAGCGGTGCACCGGCACAGGTATGGATGCCGTGACCGAACGCGATGTGCTGGCGCGCGTTGGTCCGGTTGATGTCGAAATCGTGTGGGTTCTCGAAGGTCCGCGGATCGCGGTTGCAGGCGCCGGGAAGCAGCATGACCGTGCCGCCCGCCGGGATCTTCACGCCAGCGAGCGTCGTCTTCACGCGCGTCATGCGGAACTGGCTGCGCAGCGGGCTCTCGAGCCGCAGCGTCTCCTCGATGAAGTTCGGGATCAGCTCGTGGTCATCACGGACGAGCTTCTGCAGGTCCTGGCGCTCACCGAGCATCCGAAGTGCGAAGCCGATCATCCGTACCGTCGTCTCCTGGCCGCCGACGAAGAGGTTGGCCGCGATGAGCGCAGCATCCTTCACGTCCGGCGTCGACCCGTCCGGAAATGTCGCTGTCGCGAGGCCGGTGAGGACGTCGCCGCGCGGCTCGCGCCGCCGGTCCTCGATGTACTCGGCGAACCGCTCGTAGAGGAACTCGAGCGGCTTGTGCTGCAAGCCGTCGGACACGGTCGAGAGGTGCTCGCGGAAGGAGTCGTGGTCTGACTCCGGGACGCCTTCGAGGTCGGCGATCACCGTGAGGGTGAAGGGCTCGGCGAACGAGGCGATCAGCTCACAGCTGCCGCTGTCGACGAACGAGTCGAGCAGCGTGTCGGCGTAGTTCCACATGAACTCTTCGTTCGCGCGCAGCCGACCGGGTGTGATCAGTCGCATCAGCAGGTGGCGTTGTGCGGTGTGGTACGGCGGGTCGAAGCTCGGGATCTGGTCGCTGAACGGCAGCTCGTTGCGGCACGCCACGATCACGTCGGTGATGTCGTCGCCTTCGACGGCTTGGGAGAACTTCACGAACGGCCCGCTGACCGTGTTGCACGAGGAGTAGGTGCCGGACGCGGCGTCGTGCTCAGGGAACGTCGCGGGGTCTCGGTAGATCTCCTTGGCCTCGGCGTGCCCGGTGATCATGTAGGCGCCGAAGTTGGGCTCCTGCCAGACCGGACCCTGCTCGCGCACCCAGTCGAAGTAGGGATACGGGTCCGCCTGGATCGCGGCGTCCTTGAAGAAGTTGACGCTGGCGAAGTCGGTCACGAAGCTTCCTCGTTGTTTCCGGTCGCGTGCTTGGCCGCGACATAGCCGAAGATCATGCTGTTGGCGATGCTGCCGCCGGGACCGAGGTAGTGCCGGCCCATGACGGTCGCGGTGGCGTTACCTGTCGCGTACAGACCGGGGATCGGCTTGTCACCCTTGCCGATGACGCGCGCGTGCTCGTCGGTCAGCATGCCGCCGCACGTTCCGACGTCTCCGGGGACGACATCGCACGCATAGAAAGGCGCTTCGTCGATCGGCTCGACGCACGGGTTCTTCACCTTGCGGTGCGGATCGCCGAGCGCTTTGTTGTACGCCGACTCGCCGCGGCCGTACTCCGGGTCCCTGCCGTCGACGGCGTACTTGTTGAAGTCCTCGACCGTCTGCACGAGGCCGTCGGGATCGATGCCGCAGAGGCGGGCGAGCTCGCGCAGCGTCGCTGCCTTCTTGATCTTGCCGCTCTCGAACGACTCCTTCGGGAAGCGCCCAGGGGAAGAGCGCACGTGCGCATAGCGCTTGCGGTAGCGGTCGTCGAAGATCAGCCAGCAGGGCACGGCCTTGCTGGTCTTGTCGCGCTCGAACATCGCCCTGCCGACCTCCATGTAGGAGTTCGACTCGTTGACGAAGCGCTTGCCGGCGGCGTCGACGTAGATCGTCCGCGGCCGTTGCCGTGCCTGGTCGAGCGTGTTCTGCCCGAACTTCCCGGACCGCGGCGACGGCAGCCACCAAGCCTCGTCCATGAGGTCGGTCTTCGCGCCGAGCGTCATCGCCGTACGGATCGCCTCGCCGGTGTCGCCCCTGTTGGCCATCGACCACTTCGGGGCCTGTGTCTTGTCGCCTTTGAACTCCGCGCGCATCTCGCGGTTCTGCGCGAACCCGCCGGTCGACAGCAGCACTCCGTGGCGCGCTTGAACGTTGACCGGCTTGCCATCACGCATGACGCGTACGCCTACGACCCGGCCGCGCTCGACGATCAGGTCCTCGAGGGGCGCTTCGGTCCAGACCTCGACTCCGTTGGCGAGCGCGAGCCTCAGCACCTGCCCGATGAACGAGGCACCGTTGGTCAGCAGGTCCTGGCGGAGCGCCTTCGCCTTCATGGTCCGCATCGCGACGCGGGCTGCCGTGGCGAAGGCCTTGAGGCTGCGGTTGTAGTGGGAGAGGTAACGCGCCTCGTTCGTCATGACCGCCATGCCGAGGTGCTTGGCCATGCCGATCTGGACCTTGCCGGACCACTCGCCGAGCTGGTGGCCGTTCCATGGCTCCGGCTCGACCCCGCGGCCGAGGTCGCTGCCACCCTTCGCGTCGGAGTAGTAGTCGCTGTAGCCCGGGCAGTAGACGAGCTTCACGCCCTCGCGCTCGAGGAAGTCGATCATCTCGGGTCCCGCCGTACAGAACGCCCGCCGTCGCTCGTACGACGACGCCGGCCCGACGTCGCCGACAACTGCGTCGAAGTACGCCATCCCGTCTTCGTAGGAGTCCTGGACCCCGGCGCGCTTCATCACCGAGTTGTTGGGCACCCACGCCATGCCGCCTGACATTGCCGTCGAACCGCCCACGAGCGGCTGCTTCTCGACGACGAGTGCACTTGCACCCGCATCGGCTGCAGCGAGCGCGGCAACCATGCCGCCGCCACCGGACCCGACGGCGACGAAGTCATAGCTCGCGTCCCAGACCTGCATGGTGACGGATTCAACCAGAGTTCGTTGACGATTACTACGACGTCGAAGTAACGTTCGGCGCATCGACGAGGAGGCCGGATGTCCGCTGGCTCGACCACTTTGACCTACCCCCGCGAGGGGTTCGGCGCACCGAAGAATCGCGCGCTGCCACCGGTCGTGGACACCGGACTTCCGGCCGGTACCGAGGTGTTCTCCGCGGACAACCACATCTCGCTGTCCGAGGACATCTTCTACGAGAAGTTCCCCGAGTCGATGAAGGACCGCGCACCTCGCGTCGGCAACGAGCGGGGCGGTTGGGTCCTCGAGGTCGGCGGCAAGTCGGTGCTCGTCAAGGAGTTCATCGACGTCCTCGAGCAGTACGACCCGGTCCCCGGCTCGACCACGGGCGACGTCCCGGCGCGGATCGCCGCGCTGGAAGGAGAGGGAGTCCACTCCGAGCTGGCCTTCCCGAAC
Source organism: Mycobacteriales bacterium (assembly GCA_035547035.1). GTDB lineage: Bacteria > Actinomycetota > Actinomycetes > JAFAQI01 > JAFAQI01 > DASZTV01. The sequence goes on from DASZVL010000011.1 coordinate 115,336, forward strand.
TCGATCCTTGCGCTGTTCGGCTGGCCGGACAAAGAGGTCCGCGAGCTCTGCTTCCGGATCTACAACGAGCACATCGCCGGCGTTCAGGAGCGATCCGGCAACCGCATCTATGGCGTCGGGTTGATCAACTGGTGGGACGCCGACGGCGCTCGCCGTACTCTCGCCGAGCTCAAGGAGCTCGGCCTCAAGACCTTCCTGATGCCGCTCATGCCCGGCAAGGACGAGAACAAGAACCTGCTCGACTACTGCGCCGACTCGATGGACGGCGTGTGGGAGGCGATCGAGGAGTCCGGCGTACCCGTCGCACACCACATCGGCGAGACCCCGCCGCAGACGCCGATCCAGCACAACGCGCTGCAGGTCGGCATGTTCCAGGCGGTGGCGCCGTTCCGCGACACGTTCGGCAAGTACGTCCTCGGCGGGATCCTCGACCGCCACCCGGGCCTGAAGATCGGCTACTTCGAAGGCGGCATCAACTGGGTGCCGTCGGCGATCCAGGACGCGCAGCACATCGCCGCGTCGTTCCGCCACATGCAGGACACTCCGATCTTGCTCGACCCGCAGGAGTACTGGGACAAGCACTTCTACGCGTCGTTCATGGTCGACCCGCTCGGTCTGTCACTCATCGACCGGATCGGCGTCGACAAGGTCATGTGGTCGACCGACTTCCCGCACAACGAGAGCACCTACGGCTACAGCAACACCTCGCTGAAGAGCGTCGTCGATGCCGTCGGTCCGGAAGCCGGCAAGAAGATCGCCAGCGACAACGCGAAGGCGTTCCTCGGAATCGTCAGTTGATGGCGCGAGCGGAGCTCGACCGATGACCGCAGGCTTGATGGAGGCAGGCACCGGACTCGTCCCGGCCAAGCCCGACCTCGCGCGGATGCGACGTGACCGGACCGGCCGGATCCGTGATGCGATGCGGGAGCAGGGGCTCGACGCCGTCGTACTGCTCGGCAACACCAACGTCGTCTACGCGACAGGCGCGATCTGGCCGCTGTCGGACGCGAGCCGCACGAACTTCGAGCAGCCGGTCGCGGTGGTGCTCGCCGACGACGAGCTGCCGCACTTGTTCTCGCCGAACCGCGCCGACGCGCGGATGCAGGCCGACCTCCCCGACGACCACGTGCACGGACCTGCGCACCTCGACTTCGACGAGGGTGTCGAGTCCTTCCTGCCCTACCTCTACGACCTGGTGGGTGAGCGGGCCGCCGTCGCGATCGACGAGTGGAGCCACCCGCTGCGTCGCGCGAACGTGTTCGTCGGCCCCAAGGGCTCACCGGTCGATGCCGGTCACATCGTCAGCAAGGCCAAGCTGATCAAGACCCCGGACGAGCTCGCCTGCATGCGCGAGGGACTGCGGATCACCGAGGCCGGCATCCACCAGGTCCAGGCCCGGCTCGCGCCCGGCGTGAAGCAGACCGAGCTGACCGCGACCTTCCTGCGCACGATCTTCGACGCCGGTGCGGACGCCAACATCCTCGACCCGATCTGGCAGGTGATGCCGAACAGCATCGCCGAGGGTCCATGGACCACGACCGGCGACCTCGCGCTTCCACTGCTGTCGACCGAGCGCAAGCTCGTCGAAGGCGACGTGCTGTGGGTCGACCTCGGCATCAGCTACGAAGGTGTGCACTCCGACTTCGGCCGTACCTGGATCGTCGGCCGCGAGCCGACCGACCTCCAACGCGACCAGTTCGACCGGTGGAAGGCGATCCTCGATGCGACGCTCGCGGTGACGCGCGCCGGTGCGAAGAACTCCGACCTCACCGCCGCGGCGACCGCCGCCAACGGTGGCGCCAAGCCGTGGTTGCCGCACTTCTACCTCGGCCACGGGCTGGGCATCGACAGCGCCGAGATGCCGTTCGTCGGCAGCGACATCGGAGAGGCGTTCGACGCCTCGTACGTCCTCGAGGCGGGCATGGTCCTGGTGCTCGAGCCGGTCATCTGGGACGACGGCCGATGCGGCTACCGCTCCGAGGAGGTCGTGCTGATCACCGACGACGGCTGGGAGCCGCTCACCGACTACCCCTACGACCCGTTCTGATGAGCGCAGACGTGACGATCACCGACGTCATCCCGGACGACGCCGAGCTTCGCGCCGCGCGCCGCGAGCGCGTGCTCGAGGCGATGGCGGCCGCAGGGGTCGACGTCCTGATCACCGGTCGCGAGCCGAACGCGCGGTACGTCGCCGGCGTACCGCGGCTGTGGATCAACGGCTCGCGCCCGTTCGGGCCGGGCTGCGTCATCGAGCGCGCCACCGGTTCGATCCACATCGTCAGCACGTGGGACGAAGGCGTCCCCGACGACATCCCGCACGAGAACCTGCACGGCATTACCTTCAACCGCGCGAACACCCTCGCCTGGCTGACCCAGGTCGAAGGCGCGGCCACTGCGAAGACGGTCGCGACCGACGGTCTGATGCCCTCGACGCTCAGCCTCATCCGGCAGGCGTTCCCTTCGGCCGAGGTCGTCGACGGCGAGCAGCTGATGGCCGGCGTACGACGGATGAAGCTGCCGGAGGAGATCCGCGCCATCCGCACCTCCGTCCGCATCGCCGAGCACGCGCTCGACGCAGCTGAGGCGAGCCTTGGCGCCGGAATGACGGGACGGCGTCTCACCGCGGCATTCATGGAGGCGATGGCCGACGCCGGGGTGACGACGCCGACGACGCAGGACGTCGCGTGGATCACCGGTCGCGACATCCACTGGTCGCAGGCCAGCCGCGACAGCGAGATCGCGGTCGGTGACCTGGTCGCGTTCGATGCGGGACTGATGGCCGACGGGTACGTCGGCGAGATCGGCCGCACGCGGTCGGTCGGCGGGCTCCCGCCGGCGGCCCGCAAGCTGCGGCAGCGGTGGGACGAGCTGTGGGACCGGCTGGTCGACGGTTGCCGCGCGGGCGCATCCGCGGTGGGTCTGCTCGACGCCTACGACGCGTCGGGTGCAACGCCGCCGCCGGTCCCGATCGCGCGCGGCCTCGGTCTCGGAAACGACCTGCCGTTCGTCACCGGCGCGCTGCGTCGTACCGCGGCCGACCAGAAGCTGGAGGCAGGCATGGTGCTGGCTCTGACGGCGTACGTGTGGGAGGAGGGCGTCGGCGCTATCTACGGTCAAGAGCCCGTTGTCATCACCGCCGACGGTCCCGAGCTGCTCTCGACCAACCCCTTCCGGAAGGCGTGACGTGGGCGACCAGGAGTTCCCGGATCCCGAGGAGATCATCCGCTACGACAAGGACCCGGAGACCCGGATCGCCACGATCACCTTCGACCGGCCGGACCACCTCAACGCCCCGACGATCGGCGCCCGCAAGCGCTACGGCGACCTGATCTTCAAGGCGAGTCTCGACGACGACGTCAAGGTGCTCGTCGTCCGCGGTGTCGGTGACCACCTCGGCACGGGTGCGGACCTCGACGAGCTCATGGCCAAGCGCAAGGGCGGCGTCGCGATGCAGGAGGAGTTCGGCGTCGAGGATGGCGACGACGTCACGATGCCGGGTCGGCACAACTACCGGAACGGCGCGTCCCTCGTGCACTGGTATGCCGACCCTCGCTCGGGCAACCGCTCGCTCGCCGACTTCAAGAAGATCAGCATCCTCGAGGTCAAGGGCTACTGCTACGGCTGGCACTTCTACCAGGCCGCGGATGCCGATCTCGTCATCTCCTCGGATGACGCGTTGTTCGGTCACCCTGCATTCCGGTATGTCGGCTACGCGCCTCGGATGTGGCAGTGGGCCGTCGTGATGGGGTTGCGCAAGTTCCAGGAGATGGTCTTCACCGGCCGGCCGTTCAGCGCGAAGGAGATGTACGACTGCAACTTCGTCAACAGTGTCGTACCTCGTGCGGACCTCGAGGCGGAGGTCCAGAAGTACGCGCTCGCTTGCGCCTATACACGTCCGACCGACACCGTCTTCATGCAGAAGGTGTTCTTCAACATCATGAAGCAGCACCAGGGCGAGTACATGGGCAGCATGCTCAGCGCCTGGATGGAGTCGATGACGGGCGCGCTACGCGATGATGTCGACAACAGCGAGGCCGGCCTCGGCGGCAAGATCATCGACGGCGGCGTCAACAACCTGGTCAAGAACAATGACAACCGGTTCCCGCCGGAGTGGCGGCTGTCGCGGTCCGGTCGCAGTGACGCGGGCTCTGAATGAACAAAGCGTTCGGATGACGCCCGTCTCGGCGCTGGAAGGCGTGCAGGTCGTCGAGCTCTCCACCGGGATTGCCGGCGCGTACTGCGCGAAGCTGCTTGGCGGCGGAGCGGCTGGCGCTCGGACGTGGAAGGTGGAGCCCCCTGGCGGCGACCCGCTTCGTCGCTGGTCTGCATCGGGTGCGGAGATCTCCGACGACGAAGACGGCGCCCTGTTCAACTACCTCAACGTCTGCACCCACGACGCAAGCCTCGGGGAGCTCGACGACCTGCTGGGCGAGGCCGACATCGCGATCTGGTCACCTCACTCGCTATCGAACCCCGAAGAGCTGAGGGTGGAGTACCCGCACCTCACCGTGGTCTCCATCACCCCCTTCGGCCTCGAGGGGCCTTGGGCCGACAAGCCGGCGACCGAGTTCACGTTGCAGGCCTGGTCGGGCGCGATGATCGGGCTCGGCCGTGGCTGGGTCGACCGGGCACCGACGTACGTGGGCGGCCAGATCGGCGAATGGCTCTCCGGCGTCTATGCCGCAGTCGGGGCCCTCGCGTCGATCCGACGGGGCGGCGGCGAGCTCGTCGACGTGTCGATGCTCGAGGTGCTCGCGCTGTGCATGACGTACTACCCGGTGACCTTCACCGACCAGATGGGGCGGCCGATGCGCAAGAAGCGCTTCGTCCCGACGCCTGGTGTGGCCGCCGCAAGCGACGGGCTGGTCGGGCTCGGCGTCGGCACCGGGCAGCAGTGGTACGACTTCTGCGCGATGGTCGGTCACCCCGAGTGGACCGAGGACCCGAAGCTGCTGCTCGAGCGCTCGGCGCTGGCACCGACTATCGATGCCTGGATCGCACAGCACACGGTCGAGGAGCTGCTCGACCTCGCGACAGCGTTCCGGATTCCCAACGCACCACTCGTCAACGGTGCGACCGCGGACTCGGTGAAGCACTTCCAGGAACGCGAGACCTTCGCGATCAACCCGGTCGACGGCGCATGGAACCCGGTGCCGCCATACCGGATCACCCCCACCGGACGCGCTGAGCCGCAGGGAAGTCTCGCGGTATCCGACGAGCTGCCGTTCAGCGGTTTGCGGGTCCTGGACATGACCGCCTACTGGGCCGGACCGCTCGTCGGTCACATCCTCGCGATGCTCGGTGCGGAGGTGATCCATCTCGAGTCGCCCAAGCGCCCCGACGGCGTCCGGCTCGTTGGTGGGGTCCCGCAGAGTGAGGACAAGTACTGGGAGCGCGGGCCGATCTTCGCCGCACTCAACACGAACAAGAAGAGCCTGACGATCGACCTCAGCAGTCCACGCGGTCTCGAGCTGCTGCGCGACGTGGTCGCGACCTGTGACGTGGTCGTCGAGAACTTCACGCCGCGTGTGCTCGACCAGCTCGGGCTCAGCTATGAGTCGCTGCGCGAGAAGCGACCCGACCTCGTCATGGTCCGCATGCCGGGTTTCGGCCTGGACGGGCCGTGGCGTGACCAGGCCGCATTCGCGTTCGTCATCGAGGACGCGTCGGGCCTGACCTGGCTGAGCGGCCCGCAGGACAAGCTGCCGATCGAGCCGTACTGCGTGGGTGACCCGAACGCGGGGCTGCACGCCTTGTTTGGGCTAGAGATCGCGCTCGCGCATCGTGACCGAACCGGCGAAGGATGTCTCGTCGAGGCGGCGATGGTCGACGCCGCCCTGAACATCGCCGCCGAGCAGGTCATCGAGCACTCGGCGTACGGCGCTCTGCTCGAACGATCGGGCAACCGAGGGCCGTGCGCGGCGCCGCAGAACCTCTACCAAGCCGCCGCGCCGGACGACGACGGGCGAGACGACTCGTGGGTCGCGATCGCCGTCGCGACCGACGATCAGTGGAAGGCACTGTGCGGCGTGGTGGGCAACGCAGAGTGGATCGCGGACCTGGAGCTGGCAACGTCGGCCGGCCGGCGGCGGCAGCACGATGGCATCGACGACTACCTGGGCACGTGGTGTCGCGAGCGACCTGCCGACGACATCGTGGAGCTGCTGTGGGCGGCCGGCGTACCGGTCGGGAAGGTGATGCAACCGCACCGGCAGCCGGACCTTCCGCAGCTGGCAGCCCGAGAGTTCTTCGAAGTGGTTGAGCACCCGGTCGCTCCACGCGCCCGCTACAGCACGTTGCCGATGCGCTTCTCGCGCGGGCCACAGCGGGTTCACCAGCGGCACGCGCCGCTGCTCGGCGAGCACACCGTGGAGCTGCTCACGGAGCTCGGGATGAGCACCGAAGAGATCGGCGAGCTCGAGGCGGAAGGTGTGATCGGCATGGCCCTCGAGGCAGTAGGAGCCACGTGATGCCCGAGCGTCGCAACACCCGCAGAGCCGGCGGATTCGAGCCGGCGCCGTTCGACGTCGTCGAAGCCTCGCGCCAGGTCTGGTTGCGCCACTGGAATCCCGAGGCAGCGTCGGGCATGGCGGTGTTCACGGCGGTGCTGCGGTCCTACCAGCTGCTCGCCGACGAGGTGAACCGGGTGATGCGTCGGCACAACCTGACGTTTGCCCGCTACGAGGTGCTGACCTGGCTGGCAACTGATCCGGAGTCGTCGCTGACCCTGAGCTGGATCAGCAAGACGTTGCGGATCCCGCCCGCCACGGTGACGAACATCATCGACTGGCTCGAGAACGACAAGCTGGTACGCCGGGTCGCGCATCCGTCCGACGCGCGTACGACGCTCGCCGTGATCACCGCGAAGGGAAAGAAGGTCGCCGAGAGCGCGACCGACGACCTCAACGCGAGCGTCTACGAGAAGATCGGGCTGTCGGACGAGCAGCGCCGTCAGCTGACCGACCTGCTCGCCGAGCTTCGAGCCAGCGGTAACGAGTTCGACGTCGAGCGCTCGCAGGAAGTGATCGACGAGGTCGGGTCTCGTCAGGGCAAGAACCGAGAAGACGTCGCGTAGGCAGGCAGAGATGGCAACCAGGAAGACCAGTGCGGTTCCCTTCGCGGTCGACGTGCCGGACCGGATTCGCAAGGAGCGGTACTACGACGCGGACTTCTTCGCGCTGGAGGCCGAGCAGCTGTGGCCACGGGTGTGGCAGATGGCGTGCCGGCTCGAGGAGATCCCGAACCCCAACGACTTCGTCAGCTACGAGATCCTCGACCAGTCGGTGATCGTCGTGCGTGGCGAGGACATGTCCGTGCGGGCGTTTCACAACGCCTGCCGCCACCGCGGCGTACGACTGGTCGAAGGCCAGGGTTCGTGCGCAAGTGGCTTCACCTGCCCGTTTCACGGTTGGTGCTACGGCGCGGATGGCGCCAACACGTTCGTGTCCCGGGCGAGCACGTTCTCGGCGCACAACCTCGCTGCCGACGAGATCAACTTGCAGCCGGTGCAGTGCGACATCTACGGCGGCTGCGCGTGGATCAACCTCGACCCGAAGGCGCCGCCGCTGCGCGAGAGCATCGAGCCGTTCGCGACGTACATGGATGCGTGGCAGCTCGATAACATGCGCCCGGAGTGGTGGTACTCCTTCCGGCTGCCGGTGAACTGGAAGCTCGCGCAGGAAGCGTTCATGGAGCAGTACCACGTGCTTGAGACGCATCCGCAGCTGCGACTGCCCGGTCGTTATCCGTCGAAGAACAAGCCGTTCGATGCGGCGAAGTTCCTGTCCTCAGAGCTCGAGTACCTGCGGGTGATGAGCGAAGGCATGGCCGGGATGGTCCACGCCAACGACGTGAAGGTCGCCGAGCGGCTGATGCCCAAGGTCAAGCTGCCGGAGGACCCGGGCGAGGCGCGCCTGGCGTGGGAGCGCGAGCTCAACGCGGCCGTCGTGAAGTGGCACCGAAGCAAGAAGCATCTGATCCCGGACCTCAACCAGGTCGAGGCCGACGGCTTCACCGAGCCGATGGTCTACTGCTTCCCCCACTTCTTCATCCTGCCGATGTACTCCAGCGCGTCGCAGTACCGCTTCCGGCCGCTCGGCCCGGAGGAGACGTTGATGGAGATCTGGTCGCTCACGCGGTTCCCCGAGGGCAAGGCGCTGCCGAGGCTGCCGATTCCGCAGCCGTGGGAGCATGACGACCCGCGCGTCCCGCCGATCCCGACGCAGGACTTCTCCAACCTCCCCAAGCAGCAGGTCGGCCTGCACTCGCGGTCGTTCGAGTTCATGCGGATCTCGGGGCAGATCGAGGGCCATCTGTCGAACTTCCACCGAACGATCGACGGCTATCTCGAAGGCCGCACCAGCAAGAAGCTGCTGCCCGCCCTGCGCGAGCTGAACATCAACCCGCTGGAGCGCCCGGTCGTCGACCTCGGCTTCTAACCCCGCGGTGATCTTGACGAAATGCGCCCATCGCGGCGTGCTGAAGGGCTCACTACGTCAAGATCACGCGAGAAATAGAGGCGGCCCCACGCGCCGTTATCGACCTCGCGTTCTGGCTGCGCGGGCTCTTGGGGCTCCGTTTCGGGGGCGCCGCGGGCGGTTGTCACGCGCCGGACGGTGCTCGGACACCGGGGGCTTCGGCGGAACCGGCTCGCCTGACTCCGCGATCAGCCGGACCGCCTCGTGCCCGGGCTTGACCGGAACCGATGTGGCCTCGACACGCGCATCTTGATGCAGTCGCGCGACGACGCGACGCTGGTCCGGTACGACGAACGACAGCACCGTGCCGCTCGCGCCGGCGCGCGCGGTGCGACCGGAGCGGTGCAGGTAGTCCTTCGAGTCGTTCGGCGGGTCGAAGTGCACGACGAGGTCGACGTCGTCGACGTGGATGCCGCGCGCGGCGACGTCGGTTGCCACGAGCACCCGCGGGTGCCCGACGGAGAAGTCGCTGAGCGCTCGCTGTCGCTGGTTCTGCGACAGGTTGCCGTGGATGGCGGTCGCAGGAGCGCCGAGCTTGGTCAGCTGTTTCGCGAGCCGGTCGGCGCCGTGCTTGGTGCGGACGAAGACGAGCGTCCGCGCCGGACGTGCGGCGATCTCCGCAGCGACCGCAACCTTGTCGGAGTGGTCGAGCAGGAAGACCTGGTGATCCATCGACTCGACCGGAGAAGCCGCCGGCGCAACCGCATGCACGGCGGGGTCCTTCAGGTAGGCCTTCACGAGCCGGTCGACGCCGCGGTCGAGCGTTGCCGAGAACAGCAGCCGCTGGCCATTGGCGGGGACGTCGTCGAGCAGCCGGATCATCGCGGGCAGGAACCCGAGGTCGGCCATGTGGTCGGCCTCGTCGAGCACGGTCACCGCGACGTCGGACAGGCGGCAGGCGTCGCGGTCGATGAGGTCGATCAGCCGGCCCGGTGTCGCGACGACGAGGTCGACGCCACGGTTGAGCGCGGCGAGCTGGCCGCCGTACGGCGCTCCGCCGAAGACCGCTGCGAGCCGTAAGCCGACCGCGTCCGCGAGCGGACGGAGCACGTCGGCAACCTGCATCGCGAGCTCGCGGGTCGGGACGAGAACCAGACCGCGCGGGCGTCGCGACAGGGTGCGACCGTCAGCGAGCCGCGCGAGCATCGGCAATCCGAAGGCGAGTGTCTTGCCGGAGCCGGTCTGGGCGCGGCCGAGCACGTCGCGGCCGGCGAGGCCGTCCGGCAGCGCCCGACCCTGGATCGCGAACGGTGCGGTGATGCCGCGACGCTTCAGCGCAGCGACGAGCGGACCCGGGACGCCGAGCTCGGCGAACGACGCGTCCGCAGGTGCGGGGCGGGTGAGTGCCGCTTCGAGCATGAGGTCGAGCTCGCTGACCGGAGCTTCTTGTTTCGGTTTCGGCCGATGTGCGGGCCGGGAGCCGCGGTTGGGGGATTGGGCGCGCCGTTTCTGGGCAACGCGATGCGGACGTGCTTGGGCAGGCATATGTGTTCTCCGTGCATCAATCAGGTAGGCCGCAAGTGGCTCACCGATTGCCCGGGAACGAAGTCTTGTGCGACCTCACGGGCGGCTCGCCCGCGGGAGGTAAGCGGTGAAGTGCACCGCCGATGCCACCAGAGTAGCGGAAGCCTCCTTGCACGTGGCGTAGATTCGCGCCAGACTTCTGACATCAATCGGCTCGCGTGAAGGGAAGGGTGACCCAGTGACGGCCGCGACGGATGCTCCGCCGTACTACGACCCGTACGACGTCGAGCTCGCGGCCGACCCGTACCCCATGTGGCGGCGGCTGCGCGATGAAGCGCCGCTCTACTACAACGAGCAGTACGACTTCTACGCGTTGAGCCGTCACGCCGACATCTCCAAGGGGCTGCCGGACTGGGAGACGTTCAGCTCCGCGAAGGGCGTGATCATCGAGCTGATCAAGGCCGACCTCGACCTGCCGTCGGGAACGCTGATCATGGAGGACCCGCCGGTCCACGACATCCATCGCAACCTGCTGGTGCGCGTCTTCACGCCGCGCCGGATCGCGGCGATCGAGCCGCAGATCCGCGCGTACTGCGCGCAGCACCTTGACCCGCTGATCGGCGAGCAGCGGTTCGACCTGATCGCGGAGCTCGGCGCGCAGATGCCCGGCAAGGTCATCGGCATGCTGCTCGGAATTCCCGAAGCGGACACCGCGGCGATTCGCGCCAACGTCGACAACAATCTGCGCACCAACGCCGGCGAGCAGATGGTCGTGACGGACGCGTCGTTCGCCGAGGGCGACATCTTTGCCGAGTACGTCGACTGGCGGATGAAGAACCCGTCGAACGACCTGATGACGGATCTGCTCAATGCGGAGTTCGAAGACGAGAACGGCGTGGTCCGCAAGCTGACGCGTCAGGAGGTGCTGACGTACGTCGCCGTTGTCGCGGGCGCAGGCAACGAGACGACGACACGGCTGATCGGCTGGATGGGCAGCCTGCTGGCGCAGAACCCGGACCAGCGCAGGGCGATCGTCGACGACCTGTCACTGGTGCCGAACGCCGTGGAGGAGACGGTTCGATACCAGCCGCCCGGACCGCACGTCGCCCGCTACGTCGCGCGCGACTTCGAGGCATACGGGCAGAAGGTGCCCGCGGGCAGCATCATGCTGTTCCTGCTCGGGTCCGGAAACCGCGACGACCGCGTCTATCCCCACGGCGACACCTACAACATCAACCGCCCGCTCAGCCAGCATCTCGGCTTCGGCTACTCGGTGCACTACTGCATGGGTGCGGCGCTCGCTCGGCTCGAAGGAAAGGTCGCGCTGGAGGAGATCCTCGGGCGTTGGCCGACGTGGGAGGTCGACTGGGACGGCGCGAAACTTGGGTCGACGTCGACCGTGCGCGGCTGGGAGACGCTGCCGATCCTTGTCTAGCCGGGCCCGCGGCCCGCCTGCACCGCGTCGGTAAGGAGACCGACCAGCCAGTTCACCCCGCGCGCGGCATCATCGGCCGAGAAGGCCCAGTCGCCGGTCAGTCGGTTGTACGTCGGCATTCCCCACAGCGTGTCGATCATCGCCGCGACGAGTCGGCTCTCCGCTTCGGACAGACCCTTGGCGGCCTCGTTCACGGTGGTGAGCAATGCGGCCTTGCGTCGCTGGTCGAGCTCGACGAACAACGCGTCGGGCTCTCGGCGCGGGGCGCTCGAGAACTCGGACAGATAGCCGAACAGCTGCTCGACGTGTTGCGGGACCTCATCGAGTCGCATTCCCTCGACGGTCACGCCGGCTTCCTCGATCAGCCGCTGCAGCACGGCGGCGCGAAGGTCGCGCTCGGTCGCGAAGTGGCGATGGACGGTTCGCTCGTGCACGCCGGCGCGAGACGCGACCTCACGGACGGTGAGGCCGCTCCAGTCCCACGATCCGAGCTCGTGGACGAGGGCCGATCCCGCCTCGACGATCCGTCCGCGGGTCTCGGCTGAGCGCTCCCGGCGTACCGGGCTGTCGTACCTACGGGTTTCCTTGGCTGCCGTCCCGTCCACGGCGGTGATGTTAGGGCCACCGCCGACCGTCGCGAGTGGGCAGCGGGAATCGACCCCGACAACTTCGGCGTGGCAGACATCGAGAAGACGCGGGTCGCTGGATCGCGTAGTCCTGGCACGGCAGGTTGTTGCCACTTCGGGCTCGGTGATCGCATGTCACATGGGTGTCGTGATTCACGACCCGCATGTCACACAGAGGCCGCATTTCACGACACGCATGTGACATGCGAACGCGGCGACACAACCCTCATGTGACATACGAGCCGGCCACTGCGGCGTCACCGACGTGCCTGGTCGCGCCGTCAACAACCTCCCGGGTCGCGCCAGCTAGCAGGCTTCGTACACGTAGCCCGGCTTGCCGCGCGCGACGACGTCACGATCTCGCCGGATGACCGAGATCCGGCCGCCACGTGCCCGGCACGCGGCGCGGAACGAGGCACCGCCGTACTCGATCTCGAACACCTCGGCGCCGTAGTTCTTCAGGTAGTAGCGGCACTCGCTGTAGACCTGGCACGACTCCGCGATCGCGAAGTCGAAGTGAGCTGTACGACGGGCCCTAGCGCTGATCTCCGCGTCGTTCTTCTGGCCGATCGCGAGCCCGTCGTCATGTGCCCTCGTGGCCAGCAGCGCGGCGAAGGCGAGGTTGTCGGCGGCAGTCAGGAGGTGGTGAGAGCGGCTGTTGGAGTCGAGGTTGTCCGGCTCGGTCGCATCGAATCCCTTGGCGGCACAGCCGTCGATCCAGCCGCCGATGATCGCGAGCAGGCGTTGGCGCTTCGCGGCGGTGGATGTGTCGAGCAGGTACTCACCGGGCCAGTTGGGGTCTTCGACAAGGTTCCCGTTCGCGTCGTGCAGGAGCAGGTCGGAGTGGTGCTCCTGCCACCACTTGGCCTGGTAGTCCTGGGTCTGGAACCCGTTGACGTAACAGATGTTGTAGCGCCCGCTCGCGGGGTGCGACGTACGGTCCCGGTCGACGATTCGCACGGACCGTACCGGGCGGTAGCTCCCGCCCAGCTGGTAGTCGAACCTCGCGTTGGCGGGCGGCGTCGAGTACGTCCTCGCGGGCGTGCGGGCTCCCGCGAGCGCCGTCGTCTGGGAGATGAGCACAACTGCACTTGTGAGGAGAACCAGGCGCCGGATCGCGCTCATAGGCCAGGATCGCACGCACTTCGGTGGGGCTGGCTGGCGCGGGACGCGCCTGACTGGCATCGTGAGGCAGTGCGCGGTGCGTCATCGTTCGTTGATGGGGGAGACGGCTATACGCCGATCCCGCCGCCGACGCCTGAGATGTTCGTCGAGCTGCTCACCCGGGTGGGCTGCCACATCTACAGCGGTGAGGTGATTCCGGGCGGCGGCTACAACGAGCTGTACACCGGCCCGGGCATCGAGATGTTCCTCGGCGGCTTGCCGGAGCCCGGCACCGATCTGAGCGCGGCCTGGGCGCGCGCGGTGCACCCGGACGACCGCGATGCATACCTCGACGCCGCCACGATCGACGGTTCCGGGGTGATGCAGGTCGAGTACCGGATGCTCGGTCTCGACGGCGCGACGCGGTGGGTGCAGGACCAGATGTGGCTGCGCGAGCAGCTCCCCGACGGCCGCCGCATCATCGACGGCGTCGTCACCGACATCACGACGCGGAAGCAGGCCGAGCTCGGTCTGCGCCGGCTCGCACACACCGATCCGCTGACCGGCCTCGCGAACCGGCTGTCGCTGGCGGACCGCATCGAGCTCGCAGTCGACAGCCTCGCTACGTCGTCACCCTCCTCGCCCGGCATCGCGCTGCTGATGCTCGACCTCGACGGCTTCAAGGCGGTCAACGACACGTACGGTCACGCGATCGGTGACGAGCTGCTGATGATGGTCGCGCGGCGGCTGCGTGGCTCGTTGCGCCCGAGCGACCTGGTCGCGAGGCTAGGCGGCGACGAATTCGCTGTCCTGCTGGAGCGAGTCGATCACCATCAGACCCTCGCCGCCGCGCAGCGGCTGCTGATCGCGGTCAACGCACCGTTCGCCTTCTCGCGCGGCACGATCTCGCTGTCCGTGAGCATCGGCCTGTGCCACGCGTCGGACGCGCGCGGAACCCTCGACCTCATGCGCGACGCAGACGTCGCGATGTATCGCGCCAAGGCGGACGGCAAGAACCGGATCGTGAGCTTCGAGCCGGCGATGCAGGCCCGGGTCGCCCGTCGGCTGCGGCTCGAGACCGAGCTCCGACGAAGCGTCGACAACGGTGACTTTGTCCTGCACTACCAGCCCCTGGTCGATCTCGAGACCCTGGACGTCGTGGGTGCGGAGGCGTTGCTGCGCTGGCGCCATCCCGAGCGGGGGCTGCTGCTGCCGACGGCCTTCGTCGACATCGCCGAGGACACCGGCCTGATCCTTCCGCTCGGCCGCTGGGTGCTCGAGCAGGCCGCCAAGGACGCTGCCGTGTGGCAGGAGGTGGCCGGGGCGCCGTTCTCGGTCTCGGCGAACCTGTCGCCCAGCCAGCTGCACGACCCGGACCTCGTCGCGATCGTCGTCGCGATCCTGCAGGACGCCGACCTGCCGCCCGACTCGCTGGTCGTCGAGATCACCGAGAACCTGCTGCTCAAGGACGCAGAGCTTGCCCGGTCGCGCCTGTCGGCGCTGCGGTCGGTCGGCGTGAAGGTCGCCGTCGACGACTTCGGTACCGGCTACTCGTCGTTCGCGTATCTCGACCGCTATCCGGTCGACATCCTGAAGATCGACCGCAGCTTCGTCGGATCGCTCGGCGGCCGGCCGCGGGCCGCGGTGCTCGTGCGCTCCATCCTCGACCTCGCGCTCAC
>DASZVL010000012.1:0-57006 GCA_035547035.1 Mycobacteriales bacterium
TGAACCGCCCCGGTGATTCTGGAGGCTTCGTTTCGTGAGTCAGCCGGTCTCGGCGAGCCGGTTTCGCGCAGCGTAGTGGGCTTGTTCGGCTTGTAGCGGGGTCAGATCGTCGATGGCCTCGTGGGGGCGCTGGGTGTTGAACCAGTCGATCCACTCGAGGGTGGCGATCTCGACGTGCTCGACGTTGCGCCATGGCCCCTCGGGACGGATCAGCTCGGCCTTGTAGAGACCGATCTGGGACTCGGCGAGCGCGTTGTCGTAGGCGTCGCCCACCGAACCCACCGAAGGGTCGACCCCGGCCTCGATCAGGCGCTGGGTGAACGCGAACGAGGTGTACTGGCTCCCGGCGTCGGTGTGATGCACCAGGCCGGCGAGGTCGCTGATCCCGTCACTGCGGCGACGCCACAGCGCCATTTCGAGGGTGTCGAGGACGAGATCGGTGCGCATCGAGGGGGCGGCTCGCCAGCCGACGATCATTCGCGAGTAGACGTCGATGATGAACGCGACGTAGACCATCCCGGCCCACGTCGGGACGTAGGTGAAGTCAGCGACCCACAGCTGGTTCGGCGCGGTCGCGGTGAAGTCCCGGTCGACGAGATCCGCCGGCCGGTCGGCTTTCTCGTCCGCGATCGTGGTCCGGACTCCCTTGCCACGCGTGGTTCCCGCCCAACCATTGGCGGCCATCAGCCGTTCGACCGTGCAGCGGGCCACGTCGTGACCTTGGCTGCGCAACCGAAGCCACATCTTGCGGGCACCGAACCGTGAGCCGAACCGGGTGGCTCGCTCCGCGTCGATCAAAGCGACGATCTGCTCATCGCGCAGCGCCCGGCGTGACGGTGCCCGGTCGAGGTTGTCGTAGTAGGTGCTCGGGGCGATCGGGCAGCCGTGCTCAGTGAGCACTCTGCAGATCGGCTCGACCCCGAACTGGTCCTTGTGGTCGCGGATGTAGTCCACGATCACCGATACGGGCGGTCGAGCTCCGCCGCGAAGAAAGCCGACGCGCTCTTGAGGATCTCGTTCGCCCTGCGCAGCTCGGCGACTTCCTTCTTCAGCTCCCGGATCTCAGCCAGCTCCTGCGTGGTGCGCCCCGGCCGATCACCACCATCGACCTCGGCCTGGCGCACCCAGCGGCGTAACGTCTCCGGTGACTTGATCCCGAGCTTCTTCGAGATCGCGGCGATCGCCACGAACTCGCTGTCGTACTCGTGCTTGGTCTCAACGACCAGACGGATAGCGCGCTCCCGCATCTCCCGCGGATACTGCGACGGACGTCCCATGAGACTTCATTGTCCTTCCACCTAATGAAGTCTCCAGACATGCCGGGGCGGTTCAGTTCCAGGTGCGGGTGGAGCGGGCGAGGTCGAGGATTTCGGATTGGCCGCGCATGACGATGGGGATGATCGCGGCGTCGCAGGCGAGCATCCGCAGTGTGTTGGGGGTGATGGTGGTGTCGCCGTCGAGGGTGGTGGTGGGGGTGTCGCCGGGGGAGAGCTGGCGGGTGAGGTCCTCGACTTGGGCGATGAGGCAGATTTGGGTGGGTTCGCCGGCGGTGTCGGGGAGCTGCCCGCAGTTCAGCGCGAGTTTCGCGAGGTCGGCGAGGGCGTCGGCGCGGGTCTGTTCGGGGGTGCGGAAGTCGATCTCGCCGCCGGGGGTCATCAGGGCGGTGAGGGCTTTTTCCACGGTCGCGCCTTGGACGGGGTCGAGCATGCCGTCGAGGTGGATCATCTGCCCGATGGTGTGGGTCAGGCGCAGGTAGCGGCCTTCGTGGCGGCGTACGGCGCGTTCTTCGGCGGTCTCGTGGAGGCAGAGCCGGTCGGCGAGTTCCCGCAGGCCGCGGCCGAGCGTGGTGGGGTCGGTGTCCTTGGCGGCCTCGAGCAGCAGCTTCTCGGCCTCCTCACGCTGGTCGGCCGACGGCAGGGACGGCAGGAAGGTGACGATGGTCGTGGCGTGGTCCAGGCCGATCTCCCCGGCGCGCAGCGCGTCGGTGATCGCCGGGCGGGTCAGGGAGGACCGGGCCAGGCGCATCCGGGTGTTGGCCTCGGGTCGGGACAGCAGTTGTTCTTCGACCAGCCACGCCCGGGTGCCGCGGCCGCGTTCGGTGGTGGTGACGTCACGGGTGTCCAGGACCTGCAGCTGGGTGGTGATCAGCCCGTCGAGGCGGCGGTGCAGCCGCAGCAGTGTCTCGGTGTCCTCGAGCAGGGCGGCGTCGGGCAGGTCGTGGGGGTCGCGGGCGAGCAACCCGGCCATGTCCTCGGCCAGGCGTTGTGTCGCGGGGTGCAGCACCGTTCTCCTCGGATCGAACGTGTGTTCGAATCCTAGTTGATCGGTCCGACAAGATCAAGCGGGAAACCGTTGGTAACTAAGAGAAAGTTATCCACAGCGCGAGCTGTTGCAGACCATCCCAGCAGCCCGAACGCGCAAACCGCGACCGGCCGGATCAGAGCCAGCCAAAAGACCAAATCCCATCCCGCCGTCATAGCGGGCTTGACTTGACCTGAGCACCCGAGAAGTTAGGACGCCGCTCTTCGAGGGATTTGCGACGACGCCTCGCTAGCGGCTGCTTCAGGCCAAGGGCTCGGGGCCGCCCGTGTAGGCGATGCAGCTGCAGCTGCTCTTCCACCCGAACGTCTCGAACAACCGCGGCGCGTCCTTGTGACCTGGGCCGTAGTCGGTCGCGCCGTCGAGCAGCATCGAGCTGGTGTACGACGTACCGAGGCCCTGAATCGCGGCCTCCAGCGCACTGGCCGACGACGCACCGCGAGTGACCTGGAGCGCTGCCTCCAGGACGAAGAACTCCTCACACGTGGTGTCGTTGTTCTGGCGGTTGGACCTCGAGGTCGCGGGCGCGTATCCCTGCCACATCCGCTCGCAACGCTGGGTGGCTGCAGACCCGCGGCTCAGATGGCTGACGTCGAGGTCGGGCTCCCAGCCGACGCCTTCGACCCGGCTCAGCGCGTCTGCGTTGAACCCGATGGAGCCGTCTCCCACGCTCGCGGCCGAGGTCAACGCGTAGTACGGCTTGTAGCTCTGCGAGCGTGCCTGGTTCTCGAAGTACTCGGCGGCGAGGCCCTCGAATCCCGAGACGAACATCACGCGAGTGACCCCGACCGCCTTGAACGGGAGCACTTGCTGGCCCATCGAGGCGATGAAGCCCGCAGCATCCGCGAAGCCGTGCACGCATGTGACCGAGCGCTCCACCACAGAGATGCCGTGCGCCTTCAGCATCGGCGCGACCACGGAGTTGTATGCGGTCACGTTGTACGGGCAGTCCTCGACGACGACGCCCACCTTGGTCTTGGACGTCAGGAACCCGTTGCCGGTCAGGCCACGGATGAGAGCGGTGAACCGGCGCTCAACAGTTGGCGCGGTGGTCGAGAACGTCGTCGGGTATTCGCTCAGGGCCGCAGGATCGACCCCGCCCATGAGCGCGAGAAGCTCGGGTACGCCGGCGTGCGCGAGACAGGCCGAGAAGTCCTTGGAGTAGAAGAAGCCCTCGATCGCGAACACAACCGCGACGTGGTGGTCCTGGGTGAAGTCGGCACAGGCCGCGGACGCCTGGGTGTCGTAGTTGGCGCTCGCCGGATTGATGAAGTCCTCGACGACCTCGACCCGCCTTCCGTTCAAGCCGCCGCTGGCGTTGAGCTTCTTGACGAAGAACGCCATGGCGTCCTGCGGGGTCTCGGTGGTGCCGGAATGCGCACCGATCGTCGCGAGGACACCTGTCGAGGCCGCTGCCGCCAGGAACCCGATCTGGATCGGCGTCGTCACGCGAGGCCGGTTCGACGCAGCGGAGGACGCTGACCTCGTCGAGCTCACCCCGGTGGGTGCGCTGGTCTCGGCACTGCCGCGTACGACGCCCGGCCCGGACCCGGTCGCCGCTGCCCCCGCGCCGCCCCGCGACGACGGGACGGCTTCGGCCGGCGTGCCAGCGGCGGCAGTGGCAACCGGCGTCGTACCGAGCTCAGCCGGTGCGCTGGCCGATGGCGGCAAGGAGACGGTGGTCCCGCATCCAGCGGCCGCCAGCGCCAGCGCGGCGAGCCACGATGCGCGCTTCCTGGGCAGCAGCACAGATCGGCCTTTCGATTCGGCGTCGCCTCACCGCCTGGTGAGTTACAGTCCAAATGGACTGTAAGGCTGGTGAGTCGGATCGGCAAGGAGGCTTGCGTGCCCGTACAGCTCGCCCCACCACGGCCACAGGCCGAACGATCGGCTGTCATGCGCCGCCGGCTGCTCGACGCGACGATCTCGTCGCTGCACGAGCTGGGATATCGGCGTACGACGACCCGCGAGGTGCAGCAACGAGCCGGCGTCTCCCGCGGTGCGCTGCTCCACCACTTCGCCTCGCGGTCTGAGCTGATCGTCGCCGCGATGGAGCACCTTGCGAACGAGCGGGTGGACGAGGTGATGCGACTTGCCGGGTCGCCGCCACCCACTGCATCGCGCCGCCGTCAGTGGGCGGTCGAGGTGCTGTGGTCGACGTTCGACGGTCCGCTGTTCACCGCCTCGCTGGAGCTGTGGCTCGCCGCCCGCACCGACGACGACCTGCTCGCCGCGCTGGGCCCACGGGAGCGTGCCCTCGGTCGGGCGATTCGCGACGTGGCCCGCAGCCTGTTCGGACCGGAGCTCAGCGCAGCGGACGGCTTCAACGAGAACCTCGAGATCATGCTGGACGCGATGCGAGGTGCCGCCGCCCGCGGCGTGCTGCGAACCGCGGCAACCGACCGTCGGCTGCTGGCCTCCTGGTGCCATCTGATGTCCGGAGGATCGGTGTAGATGGTCGACACCTCGGGATCCACGGACTGGCTCGTCGCGCCCGGCTATGAAGCCGTGGCGGATGCCTTCACCGCCGGCGCCGGCACCCTCGGCTACGGCGGCGGTGCTTACTGCGCGTACGTCGGCGGTAAGCCCGTCATCGACGTCTGGGCCGGCATGGCTCGCCCGGACGTGCCGTGGCAGTCGGACACCAGAAGCGTTCTCATGTCGTCGACCAAGGGCTATGCCGTGATGTGCATGCAGATCCTGGTCGACCGTGGCCGGATCGACGTCGAGGCACCGGTCGCCGACTACTGGCCCGAGTTCGCGGCGAACGGCAAAGCGGTCACGACGGTTCGACACCTGCTCATGCACACCGCCGGCGTCATCGGCTTCGACGGCATGAACCAGATCGCGCGGCTCGACGCCAGCGGCTGGGACGACTACGACGCCTTGGCCACCGGGCTCGCCGCGGCCGCGCCGGCGTACCCGCCCGGCACGAAGCACTGCTATCACGCGCTGACGATCGGCTGGCTCCTCGCCGAGCTGGTACGCCGCGTCGACGGCCGGACCATCGGACGGTTCTTTGCCGATGAGCTCGCCGGCCCGCTCGGCCTGGACGTCAGCATCGGCACCTCGGCAGCCGACCTCGAACGGGTCGCTCAGGTCCGGACGATGCGGTTCGACCACATGCCGCGTCCGATGCGACGGGCCCAGGACGCCTACCTCGCCGCGGCGCGCAACCCGGCAACGCTGCTCGGCCGGGCCTTCCTGGGTGACGGCACCCGCAGCGGCATCGACGAGCTGGAGCTCCTGTTCAACTCCGGCTCCGTGCTCGGCGCCGAGTTCCCCGCAGGGGGCGGAACGGCGACGGCCCGGGCGATGGCACGCGCCTGGGCGGCAATGGCCCAGGGTGGAGAGCTCGACGGGGCCCGCGTGCTGTCGGAAGGCATCGTCGATGCGTGGAGCCATGTGGTGTCGCGCGAGCCGGACATCCTGATGAACGGTGTGCTGAACGGCCCGCTGGCAAAGCTCGCCGTCGAGCCGGCGCCGCGCACCCTCGGCTACATCGGCAACATCCGTCGTGCCGGAGCAGGGTGGCGCTTCGGTCCCAGCCCGGACGCGTACGGCTCGGAAGGCCTCGGCGGTCAGTACGGCTACTGCGATCCGCTGAGCGACATCGCGGTCGGCTTCATCCGCAGCGAGATGGCGGTCATCGAGGTCCTCCAGCCGCAGGTGACGACGGCCCTCTACGAGTGCGCCGCCCGGCTGGGTCACCGGGTGGCCCCCATCCCCCGTCAGTCCGTCGTCAGGCGGGCGGTCGATCGCGTGATGCGGCGAGCCGTCGCGGTGCCGGCACCAGCCGGCGCCGGTACGGACCGGGCATGACGACCGCGATCGGGCTGCTCGCCGCCGCGATGACAACCCTTGCGTGGGTTCCCCAGCTGCTGCGCACGAGGCGCCTGCGGTCGGCCGCCGAGCTGTCGTGGCTCTACCTCGCCACCATGACCGCCGGCCTGAGCACCTGGCTGGCCTACGGCCTGATCCGCCATGACGTGGCGATCATCAGCGCGAACGTCGTGTCGCTGACCCTGGTTGTCTCGCTCGGTGCCTACAAGGCACGCGACGAGCTCACGCTGCGCCGGCTGACCAGGCCGCGCCCGGCCGATCGATCCGGAACGACCCTCGCTGGAAATGAGAATGGCCCTCCCATAAGGTCGGATCGTGACGGCCCCGGGCATCGCCGAGCTGGTCGCAGCCAGGGTCGATGACGACGACGTCGCGCTGCGGAGCGCGGACGAGTCGTGGACCTGGCGCGAAGTCGTTGCGGAGTCGGTGGCCCGAGCGGCCTGGCTGAGGGCGACCCTCGATCCGGCGAAGCCGCCGAACATCGGCGTGCTGCTCGACAACACCCCTGACTTCGTCTTCACGCTGTTCGCGGCGGCGCTCGCCGGTGCTTGCGTGGTCGGCATCAACTCGACCCGCCGGGGCGCGGAGCTGCAACGCGACATCGACCACACCGACTGCCAGGTCGTGCTCACCGACCAGCGACTGGCCGAGCTGCTGCAAACCGACTACGTCCTCGTCGAAGCCGAGCCGTGGAAGGACCATCTCGGTGCTGCGCTCCCCGCCGAGCTGCCCGACCCGTCGACGCTGCTGCTCCTCATCTTCACCTCCGGGTCGACCTCGGCACCGAAAGCGGTACGCCGCTCCTCCGGTCGCATCGCGGCCGCGGCGAACCTCGGTTTCCCGAAGACCGACACGTTGTACATCTCGATGCCCCTGATCCACGGCAACGCGTTGTTCGGCGCGCTGTTCCCCGCACTCGCCGCCGGCGCGCAGGTCGCGCTCCGTGACCGCTTCTCGGCAAGTGCCTGGCTCGACGACGTACGCCGCTACGACGCCAACTTCACGACGACGGTGGGTCGCGCCCTGTCCTACATCCTCGCGACCCCGCCACGTGAGGACGACAAGTCGCACCACCTGCGGATCGTGCTGGCACCCGAGAGCTCGCCACGCGACGCTGCCGACTTCACCGAGCGGTTCGGCGTACCGGTCGTCACCGGCTACGGGCAGAGCGAAGGCGGCATCACCCTGCTGCCGAGCCGCCGGCACGGCGCACTTGGGCGGGCACCGGAAGGCTCTGACGTCGCGGTGGTCGACCAGGCAACCGGCGAGGAGAAGCCGCGCGCGCAGATCGACGACCACGGGCTGCTGCTCAACGCGGACGAAGCGATCGGCGAGCTCGTGCGCCGCGACTCGGCCGGCGCCTTCGAGGGCTACTGGGCCAACGACGAAGCGGACGCGACGCGCCTCCACGACGGCTGGTACTGGTCCGGCGACCTCGCCTACCGCGACACCGACGGCGTGTTCTTCTTCGCCGGCCGCGCCGGAGACTGGATTCGGGTCGACTCGGAGAACTTCGCATCAGCACCGATCGAACGGATCATCGACCGTCGCGAAGACGTCGCCGCAGTCGCGGTCGTCGGCGTCGCGGACCCGCACGACGGCGACCAGGTCCTGGCCGTGTTGCAGCTGGTCGACGGCGCCGCGTTCGACGCCGGCGCATTCGCGAGCTGGCTGGACCAGCAGGCCGATCTCGGCACCAAGTGGTCGCCGAAGCTCATCCGCGTCACCGCGGCGTTGCCCAACGTCGCGCACGACAAGATCGACCGGGCGCGGCTGAAGCGCGAGGCATGGGCAACCACCGATCCGGTGTGGTGGCGCGCCGAGCGCGACGGCGGCTACCGGCCCATGACGGATGCCGACCGCGAGGCGCTGCACGCCGAGTTCGCGGCCAACGACCGCCAGTCGCTCGCGCCCGTCAAGGCCGCGTCACGCAGCCGCAAGGCGCTCGCCGCCGGTCTCACGCGGTGGTTCGCCACTCGCCACGGATCGGCGCCGGCCGTCTCCGTGGAACGACCCCAACCCGGCCTGTCCAGCGACACGTTGCTCGTCGACGTCGACGACAGCTCCTACGTCGTGCGGCTGCCGCCGCAAGGTCCTGGACTGTTTCCCGACTACGAACTCGCGCGCCAGGCCCAGGTGCAGCGCGCGATGGGCGAGGCAGGCATCCCCGCCGCTCCGGTGATCGCGATGGAGACGGACGTCGCCTGGGTGGGCGCTCCATTCCTCGTCATGCCGCGCGTCGCGGGCCACACCCTGACCACGAGCCCGTCGTTCATCACGCACGGTTGGCTCGCTGAGAGCGCGCAGACGGAGCAGACCGCGATGTTTCGGCGTTTCGTCGAGACGCTCGCGCGGATCCACCAGGTCGACCCGACAGGCATCCCGGCGACGGGCGGCGGACCCGACCTGGCCGGCATCGTCGACTACTGGGAGCGCTATCTGGACTGGGCAACCGACGATGTGGAAGGTTGCGCCATCTACCGACAGGCGATCGCGTGGTGCCGCGACAACCTCCCGGCCGATCCGCCGCCGACGTCCTTGCTGTGGGGCGACCCGCAGCTCACCAACCTCGTCGTCGACGACGCAGGAGAGATCGCGGCAGTCCTCGACTGGGAGATGTCGGGCCTCGGCCCGGTGGAGGTCGACCTGTCGTGGTTCCTCGTCCTGCACGAGCACGCCGCAGAGACGGCCGGCGCCGAGCTGCCCGGCTATCCGGGACGCGACGCGATCATCGAGTGGTACGAAGGCGCTGCCGGCCGTGAGCTCGCCGATCTCCACTTCTACGACGTGCTGGCCAACCTGCGCAGTGGCGCGATCGTGCTGCGAATCGGCGCGATCATGGCGATGGCCGGACACCCCGCGGCGTGGACCGCGCAGGTCCCACAGCCGCGGCATCTCGCCCGCTTGATCGGAGCATCGTCTGCAGCAGCGGAGCCGGCATGACCGCGACGCTGACCCAGGCCGATGCGGACGCCGCAGTCGTCTTCGACCCCGACACGTGGACCGAGGGCGCGCCGTACGACGCACTCGAGCGGCTGCGCGCGACGGCACCGGTTCACCGCGTCGAGCTGCCCAAGCTGCCACCGATCTGGCTGCTGACCCGGCACGAGGACGTCATCCGCGTCAGCCGTGACGACGCGACGTTCAGCTCCTCGACCGGCAACACGTTCGTACCGGTGCCGGCAGGTCCCGACTCGGCGATGCTGCCGAGCCTCGACCCACCCCGACACACGACCATTCGCCGCCTCGTGAACCAGGCGTTCACCGCCCGCAACGTCGGCAGGCTCGAAGCACGGATTCGCGGGATCGCCCGCAGCATCGTGGACCGTGTCCTGGACCTCGGCGAGTTCGACGCCGTGCCCGAGATCAGCGCGGAGATGTCGCTTCAGGTGATCGCCGAGGTGATGGGCATCCCGCAAGCGGACCGGCTCAAGATCTTCGAGTGGAGCAACGCGATCGGCAGCCTCGGGATCGAGGACCCCGACTATGCCCCCGACCCGAGGTCACTCGCTGAGGCCGGCGCGGCAATGTTCGCCTACTGCCAGGAGCTCGTGACCGAACGCCGGACGGCACCGCCACGCGACGACATCATCGGCGCACTCCTCGCGGCCCGCGTCGACGACGAGGCACTGACCGACGCGCAGCTCAACGAGTTCTTCCTGCTGCTCGCCGTCGCGGGAAACGAGACGACGCGTAACACGCTGAGCCACTCGATCGACGGCCTGTCCCAGTCGCCGCATCAACGCGAGCGCCTCGCCGCGCCAAGCGGGGCGACGCCTGGTGTCGTCGACGAGCTGCTGCGCTGGTCGACTCCCGTCCTGCACTTTCGCCGTACGGCGACGCAGGACACCGAGATCGCCGGCCAGCGCATCGCGGCGGGAGACTGGGTCGTCATGCACTACCTGTCCGCCAACCGCGACCAGCGTGTGTTCGCCGAGCCACATCGCCTGGATGTCAGCCGCGAGCCGGGACCCCATGTGGCCTTCGGCGGCCTCGGCACGCACTTCTGCCTCGGCGCGCAGCTGGCGAAGCTCGAGATCGCAGTGATGCTCGACGAGCTCTACACCCGAGTGCCGAGCCTCGTGACGACCGCGGAGCCGACCCGGTTGCGGTCCGCGTTCTTCCACGGCATCAAGTCGCTGCCGTGCTCAGTAGGAGCGAAGCCTTGACCAGTCGCGACCTGTGCGTCGTCGGTGTCGCGCAGCAGACGGTGCGGCCACCCGGCCCGGCACCGGAACCCCTCCAGTCGTGGGAGCAGGTCGCCCGCGCCGCTGCGGACGACGCCGCCGTTCCCGGCCTGCTCTCCTCACTCGACTCGATTCAGGTCGTGTACTGCCAGACCTGGCCGTACGACGATCCGGCGGGCCGGCTCGCGGAGCGACTCGGTGCGGCTCCGAAGCACAAGCTCTACTCCGGGATCGGCGGAACCGTCCCGCAGGTCCTTGTCTCCGACACCGCGGAGGCGATGCAGCGCGGCGAGCTCGACTCGGCGTTGATCGTCGGTGGCGAGGCGTTGGCCACCAAGAAGGCGATGAAGCGAGCCGGGGAACGACCTGGCTGGTCGCATCGCGAGAACCCGCCGTCGCCGTTCCCCTGGACACCGCCGCCCGCAGTCGAGCTCGCGCACGAGGTCTTCCAGGCCTGGGAGACGTTCCCGCTCTGGGACACCGCCCGTCGTGCCCGGCTGGGCACGGACCTCGCGACGTACGGCCGCGAGATGGCAGCCGTCATGGCGGCGATGACGCCGACGGCCGCGGCGAACCCGCACGCGTGGACCCCGGTCGAGCTGTCGGTCGACGACGTGCAGACCCCGACCCGGGACAACCGCTACGTCGGCTGGCCGTACACGAAGCACGAGGTGTCGGTGATGGACGTCGACATGGCGGCCGCGCTGCTCGTGACGACGGCAGAGAAGGCGGACGCGCTCGGCATCCCGGCCGACCGGCGGGTGTACCTGGCGAGCAGCTCCTATGCCGAGGACCCGGCGGGTGTCGGCGAGCGCGCCGACCTGTCCGCCTCGGCGGCGATGCGGGTCACCGGCCGCAACGCTCTTGACGCCGCGGGCATCGACCTCGCCGACGTCAGCTGCTTCGACCTCTACTCGTGCTTCCCCTCATCGCTCACGCTCGCCTGTGACGCGCTCGGCCTCGACCCGTTCGATCCGCGCGGCCTGACCGTGACCGGCGGTCTGCCGTTTGCCGGCGGACCAGGCAGCGGCTACCTGCTGCACGGCATCGCGGCAGCGGTGGAGCGCCTGCGCGCCGGCGGTGGTCACGCCTTCGTCAGCGGCGTCGGCATGCACATGCAGAAGCACATCGCAGCCGTCTACCGGACTGACCCTGGCTGGACCGCAACGCCCGACGTCCAAGCCGAGGTCGACGAGGCGCAGCCGCGCCAACCACTCGTCGACACCTACGACGGCAACGCCACCGTCGCGGCATACACCGTGGCGCACGACCGCGAAGGGCCACAGAGCGCGCTGCTCGTCCTCGACGTACCAGGTGGCCGCACCCTCGCGCGGGTGCACGAGTCAGAGCTGCTCGCCGACGCCGAGTCACGCGAGCTCGTCGGCGTCGATGTGAAGGTCAGCACCGACGGCGCGAAGAACACGGCGGCTTGGTGATCTGACGTGCAGCAGCACGAGCTGGTCGATGTGATGCGGCGGGCGATGAAGCTCGTCGCCGAGCACACGACTGACCTGGCCGAGGCGGAGCGGCTCGAGCCCGCCTCGCACTACACCGATCCAGACCGCTTCACCCGTGAGCGCGAGATCGTGCGCGCCGCGCCGCAGCTCGTCGGCTACGCCAGCGAGCTGCCCGCGCCGAACACGTACGTCGTCAAGGACGTCATGGGCACGCCCGTGCTGCTCACCCGCGCGAAGGACGGTCGGGTCCGGGCCTTTCACAACATCTGCCGGCACCGCCAGGCGCCGATCGCAACCGGCTGCGGAGCCGCGCAGCGGCTCGCCTGCCCGTACCACGCCTGGACATACGACCTCACCGGCAACGTCGTCGGGGTTCCGGGCGACGAAGGCTTCACGTCGGAGCACTCGACCGAGACGAGGCTCCCCGAGCTGCCTGCTGCGGAGGACGCCGGCTTCCTGTGGGTCGGCCTCGAGTCCGGTACGACGCTCGACGTCGCGGCGCATCTCGGCGAGCTCGGACCTGAGCTCGCATCATGGGGGTTCGAGTCCTGGCACCCGGTCGGCGAGAAGCAGCTGGACGCGCGCATCGACTGGAAGCTGGCACTCGACACCTTCGCGGAGAACTACCACTTCGCGACCGTGCACGCGACGACGTTCGCGACGGTCGCGCTCAGCAACTGCACCGTGTTCGACTCGTTCGGCCACCACCACCGGCTCGTGTTCCCGCTGCGTTCGATCGACGACGTCCGTGACGTCCCCGAGGACCAGTGGAAGCCGCTCGAGCGTCTCGTCGTCATCTACGCGCTGTTCCCCAACATCGTCGTATCGGTCACAGCGGTCAACGGCGAGATCTTCCGGGTCTACCCGGGCGCGATGCCCGGCGAGTCAAGGACCTTCCACCAGAACGCATGGCGACATCCGCTCGACACCGAGGAGGCCCGAGCCGGGGCGGAGGCGGTATTCGACTACGCGCACCACACCGTCCGTGACGAGGACTACGCGCTTGCCGCCAGGGTGCAGGCCAACCTCGAGACCGGCCTGTCGTCCCACCTCGTCTTCGGGCGCAACGAGCCCGGCCTGCAACATCGCCACGCCACTGTCACCGAGGCACTGCACCACTTCGAAACCCAGGGAGAGCCCCAGCCGTGAGTCTCACTCTCTTGCTCGACCTCGCGAACGGGATGGTCCCGGATCGGATCGCAGTCGGGTCCCGATCCGGTGGCATGACCTTCGCCGATCTCGACCGCCGCGCCCGCAACGCCGCGGCACACCTGCAGACGTCGCACGCCAAGACGCTCGCCTATGTCGGGCTGTCCGGACCCGCGTTTCACGTGTCGCTGTTCGCGGCCGCGCACGCCGGAGCTCCTGCTGCGCCGCTGAACTACCGGCTCTCCGACGAGCAGCTCGCCGACCTGATCCGCCAGCTCGACTCGCCGCTGATCGTCGCCGACGACGGCTACCTGTCACACCTGCCGCCCGGCGTTCCCACCATCACCACCGGCGACCTGCTCGCGCTGCCCGATGCGGAGCCGGAGTTCGTCGACGTCGACGACGAGTCGACCGCCGTGCTGCTGTTCACGAGCGGCACGACGAGCACGCCCAAGGGCGTGATCCTGCGCCACTCCCACCTGGTCTCCTACGTGCTGCAGACGGTCGACCCCGGGTCGGCCGACGAGACCGACGCGGCACTCGTGTCGGTGCCGCCGTACCACGTCGCCGGGGTCGGCACCGTCCTCACCAACACCGCGGCCGGTCGTCGCGTCGTACACCTTCCCGACTTCGCCGCGACGGGGTGGCTCGACGCGGTCGTCGGCGAGGGCATCACCAATGCGATGGTGGTCCCGACGATGCTCGCGCGCATCGTCGACCATCTTGACGGCGCGCAGGCAGAGGCGCCGACGCTGCGGTCGATCGCCTACGGCGGAGCGCGGGTCAGCCATCCGGTGCTCGCTGCGGCGCTGAAGGCGTTCCCGGACACCGGGTTCGTCAACGCCTACGGACTGACCGAGACATCGAGCACGATTGCCTTGCTCGACGCGGACGATCACCGTGCGGCGCTGACCAGCGACGACCCGGCGGTGCAGGCGCGGCTGTCCAGCGCCGGCAAGCTGATCCCCGGGATCGAAGCGGAGGTGCGCGACGAGGACGGCGCGGTGCTCGCGGCAGGTGAGGCCGGCGAGCTGTTCGTCCGCGGTCCGCAGGTGTCGGGTGAGTACCTCTCCGGCAGCGCCGTCGACGGCGACGGCTGGTTCCCGACTCGCGACCGCGCCTGGATCGACGCCGACGGCTACCTCTTCATCGAGGGCCGCTCCGACGACACGATCATCCGTGGTGGCGAGAACATCGCACCGGCGGAGGTCGAGGACGTGCTCGTCGAGCACCCTGACGTGCACGAGGTCGCGGTGGTGGGCGTGCCGGATGACGAGTGGGGCGAGTGCATCGTCGCGGTAGTGGTGGCGCACCGGGACGTCGACCCGGAGGAGCTGCGCGCGTTTGCGCGGAAGTCGCTGCGCGGCAGCCGTACGCCGGACCGCATCGTCTTCCGTGACGAGCTTCCCGTGACCGCGACCGGCAAGCTCCTGCGGCGAGTGCTGGTCGACGAGCTGACCGGGTAGACCGCTAGCGTCGCGGACGTGAGCGAGGCAGCCGTCGACAATCCGCAGGCTGCCGCCGTCCTTCATGCCGTCCTCCAGGCCTCGGCCAACCTCGCCGTCGAGGATGCCCTCCTCGTCGAGTCGCTCGCGTACTCCACGTTGCAGAGCGGCCGCGAACACCAGAAGTGGCTGGCCAACCGGGCACGCCGGGCACTTGAGCCCGTTGACCCCCCCGTCACCGTGCATCGTGAGGACGACCTCCTCCACATCACGCTCGCGCGCCCGGCGCGCCGCAATGCGATCGACGCCGCAACGCGCGACGCGTTGCTCGACGCGTTCGCGATCGCCGAGGCCGATCCCGACCTGCGGATCATCTGGAGCGGTGAAGGGCCGTCGTTCTGCAGCGGTGGGGACCTCGATGAGTTCGGGACCTTGGAGGATCCCGTCAGCGCGCACCTCCTTCGGACGACTCGCAGTCTCGGCGCGGCAGTCCACCGGCTGCGCGAGCGAGTGACGGTTCGGGTGCACGGCCGCTGCGCCGGCGCCGGCGTCGAGCTACCGGCATTCGCGGGTCACGTCGTCGCCGACCACGAGACGACGTTCCTGCTGCCGGAGCTCGCGATGGGCTTGATCCCCGGCGCCGGCGGGACGGTGAGCCTGCCGCGCCGGATCGGTGCGGAGCGTACCGAGCAGCTCGCCCGGTCAGGCGAGCCGATCGACGCGAGGACCGCAGTCGAGTGGGGCCTGGTCGATGAGCTGGGCTGACGCGCGAGACCCGGCCGCGGCCTACGCCCGGACGTTGCTGGCGAGCCACGGGATAGCCGCGACGATCCCCGACGCCGATCAGCCGCGGACCACCGCGGCGGACTGGGCCGACAGCGGCGCGATGGCGCTCACCGGCGCACCGGGCGGCCCGCCGCGCTTCGTCGAAGGCGCTCCCGCCACGACGGCGCGCGGAGCACTGCTCGCGCTGGCCGCCCTCGCTCGCGCCGCGGGTCTGGACCCCTTCCGGCTCCCCGACGCGCGGGTGCTGTCGGAGCGGGCGGCCTACCTGCGGCTTGCCCGTCAAGGTCAGATCTCCGCCGGGGGCGCGACCCGCTTGCTCGACGCCCGGGACGGCCGGGTCGCCGTGACGCTCTCGCGCGACGACGACGTCGCCGCCCTGCCGGCAATGACCGGACGCGACATCACCGCCGAGGACCCGTGGCCCGCCCTCGCCGGCTGGGTGGGTGAGGTGAGCACGGCCGACGTCGTGGAACGCGCCTCGTTGCTCGGACTCGCCGCCGGAGCGGTCAAGGACGCGCTGCCGCATGCAATGCCGCCGACCCCGGCGACGCTGCTCTCCCCTACCCCGTTCGCCGCGCCACCTCTGGTCGTCGATCTCTCGGCGTTGTGGGCCGGACCGCTCTGCGGACATCTGCTCGGCCTGCTGGGTGCCCGCGTCGTCACGGTCGAGAGCACCCGTCGCCCGGATCCGACGCGGACGAGTGCGCCGGCCTTTCACCGGCTCCTCCGCGGCGCGGCCGAGCACGTGACCGTCGACCTCGACACCGCGGAGGGTGTCGAGAGGCTGCGCGATCTGGTCGGTCGCGCCGACATCGTCATCGAGTCGACCCGCCCCCGAGCGCTGCTGCAGCTCGGGATCTGCCCAGCCCAGATCGTCGCGGCCGCGAAGGCGTGCAGCTGGGTGTCGGTCACCGCCTACGGTCGGTCGCACAACCGAGTGGGGTACGGCGACGACGTGGCCGCGGCCGCCGGCCTGCTCGGAACCGCTTCCGGGTTCCCCGGTCCGGTGTTCGCCGGCGACGCGATCGCCGACCCGCTGGCCGGGGTGCACTCCGCGGTCGCGGCGCTGGCCGGGGTGCTCGCCGGGCGGGCCGCCGTCACGGACCTCGCGATGTACGACGTGGCGCGCGCGGCGCGGACGCCGCTGCCTCCCGCCTCGGTCGTCGAGCGCGACGGCGAGTGGTACGTCGACGACGGCGACCGGCTCGTCGCCGTCCGCTCCCCCGGCGTGCGGAGCGCCGCATGACGATCATCCGCGATGCGGAGGTCGAAGGCCGGCGGGTCAACGTTCGCTTCGATCGTGAGTCGGTGCGACAGCTCTCGCCACACCCGCTCACGCCGCTGCGCAACGAAGAGGTGATCGATGCCGGCGGCGGCGCTTTGCTGCCGGGACTGCACGACCACCACATTCATCTGCTCGCGACGGCTCGGGCCGCGACGTCGATCGACGTGTCCGCCGGACTCGAGGCGCTCCGGTCCGCGCCGGCAGGCACCGGTTGGATTCGAGCGGTCGGTGGCACCGACGATCTCGACGCGGCCGCGATCGACCGAGTCGTGCCCGACCGGGCGGTCCGCGTCCAGCACCACAGCGGTGCGTTGTGGGTGCTCAACTCGGTCGGCGTCCTCGCCGTCGGTGCCGCCGACGCGAACGACTCCGGGATCGAGCGAGATGGCGACGGACGACCCACCGGGCGCCTGTGGCGGATGGACGACTGGGTGCGCGAGCGGGTCCGGGACGAGTCGCCGGACCTCGCACCGCTGGGACGCGAGCTCTCCGGATTCGGGATCACGGGCGTCACCGACGCGACCCCCACCATCGGCGCGGGCGGCGCCGACGTCTTCGCGTCGCGGCAATTCCCGCAGCGGATCCAGTTCCTCGCCGACGACGCGCCGGCGTTCGGCATGACGGGGCCGCGAAAGATCGTGATCCAGGACCACGACCTGCCGAGCTACGAACAGCTTCGCGAGGAGATCGCCGACGCGCGAATGCTGGGGCGAGCATCCGCGGTCCACTGCGTGTCACGTGAGGCGCTGCTGCTGATCCTTGCCGTGCTCGACGAGATCGGCTCGATGCCGGGTGACCGGATCGAGCACGCAGCCGTGGCCGATGCCGACACCGTGGCAAGGATCGCGCGGCTACGCGTCGCCGTCGTCACCCAGCCCGGGTTCATCGTGAGCCGCGGCGACCGGTACCTCAGCGAGATCGCGACGGCAGACCTCCCCGATCTCTATCGCTACGAGTCGCTGCAGGCCGCAGGCGTGACGGTGGTGCCGAGCAGCGATGCGCCGTACGGCCCGCTCGACCCTTGGGCGGTGATGCGCGCGGCGCGGGACCGCCGCAGCGCCGGCGGCTTGCGCGTCAACGCGAAGGAATGGGTGAGCGCGAAGATGGTGCTCAGTGGATATCTGAGACCGCTCGACTCGCTGCACGCCCGGCCCCGCAAGGTGCGGGCAGGCGAAGCCTCAGACCTGGTCCTCCTGCGGCTCCCGCTCGCCGACGCGCTCGACGACCCCCAGGCCGAGCTGGTCGTCCGCACCTGGCATGCGACACGCCACAGGTAGCGCCACCTACAGGTAGCTCAGACCGGCGCCTGCGCCTTGCAGCTCAGCCGGCTCCCCGATGAACGTGACGCTGCCCTTGGCCATCACGTAACAGATGTCCGCCAGGCGCAGCGCGTAGCTGAGGTACTGCTCGACCAGCACGATCGTCATGCCGTCGGACTTCAGCTCCTCGACCGCGTCGTACAGCATCTGGACGATCAGCGGCGCGAGCCCGGCCGAGATCTCGTCCATCATCAGGACCTTCGGGTTGCCGAGGAACGCGCGGCTCATCGCGAGCATCTGCTGCTCACCACCCGACAACGTTCCCGACCGCTGCTTGAGGCGTCCTCCGAGAGCCGGGAACATCTCGTGCACCCGTGCAAGCTGGCGCCGCCGCCAGCCGACGTCGACACCCTGAGCGGACTCCGCGGCGAGCTCGAGGTTCTCTCCAACCGACAACCCGGGGAAGATCCCGCGGCCTTCCGGCACGAGAACCAGCCCGCGCTTCGCGCGGTGGTAGGACGACAGGCCGTCGATCCGCTCGCCGAACAACCGGATCGCGCCGCCACTCGCGCGCACCGTCCCGGTCAGCGCGCCGAGCGTGCTGGTCTTGCCGACGCCGTTCGGGCCGAGCAGCGCGACGACTGCCCCCTCCGGCACCGACAGCGACAGGTCATGGATGACGGTCACCTTGCCGTAGCCGGCACTCAGGTGCTCGACATCGAGCGCGGGCACGCCGGCCACTATGCCTCCACCTCGGCGCCGAGGTAGGCCGAGCGAACCGCCGGATCCGCCCTGACTTCGGCGGGCGTACCGTGCGCGATCATCGCCCCGAAGTCGAGGACATAGATCTGCTTCGACAGGGCCATCACGAGCTCGATGTCGTGCTCGACCAGAAGGATCGTGAGACCGAGATCGGCCAGCGAGGTGAGCACCTCGTGCAGCCGGTCGGTCTCCGGGCCCGACAAGCCACTCGCGGGCTCGTCGAGCAGAAGCACCTGCGGATCGGTGCACAGCGCGCGTGCCAGCTCGACCAGTCGCGACAGCCCGGTCGGCAGTGCGCCGGCGGGCCGGTCGGCCAGGTCGGCGATGCCCACGAGATCCATGGCCTCGCGTACCTGGCGGATGACGTCGGGGTTGTCGGGATGACGCAGCGAGAAGAGATCCCGCCAGATCCGGTTGGACGACCGTCCCTCGACCGCGACCTGCAGGTTCTCCGCCACCGAAAGGCCCGAGAACAGCTCGAGGATCTGGAAGGTACGCGCCATCCCGGCCCGAGCTCGTTTGTCGGGTGACATGCCGCGAAGGCTGCGCCCGTCGAGGACGGTATCGCCGTGCTCCGGGGTCAGGATGCCGCTGAGCGCGTGGAACAACGTCGTCTTCCCGGCACCGTTAGGGCCGATCAACGAGGTGACCTGACCGGGCTGCGCGACCAGGCTGGCCCCGTTGACGGCCACGAAGCCGCCGAAGCGGACGGTGATCTCGCGCGCCTCGAGGACGGCCCCCTGCAACCGCTCGCCGGTCATGAGCCGCCGCCCATCAGCGAGCTTGCGAACGCGGTCGGCTGCAGATCCGATCCGGGAGGCGGTGCCTGCTCGGCACGGCGGCGCGCAAGCGCGAACTTGGCCAGGCTCTGCTGTGCAGCGGAGGGCCCGACGCCGTCACCGCGCACGAACCGCAGCACGCTGCCGATCAGGCCGCCGGGAAGGTAGCCGACGAAGATCGCGATCGCACCGATGAAGATCAGGCTCGATCCTCGCTGGCCTACGACGACGTCGACGCAGATGTAGACGATCGCGCCCAGGATCGCGCTCACGCGGTACGACAGCCCGAAGACGACGACAGCGCCGAACCAGTAGAGACCGAACAGCGGGGAGAACGGGCCGTCGGGATTGACGTTCATGGTGCCGGCCTGCTGGACGATCAGGCTGCCGCCGATGGCCGCGATGAAGGCGCTGGCGCCGAAGATGAACAGCTTGTAGCGGCGTAGCGAGATGCCGACGCTGACGGCCCCGCGCTCGCTGTCGCGCATGGCACCGAGAACCCGGCCGAGCGTGCCGCTACGCAGGTTGCGGACCAGCAGCAGCACCAGACCGAGGACAGCAAGCTCGTAGTAGAGGAACTTCCGGTCACTCGACAGCGACCATCCGAAGAGGTTGGGGCGGTCGGTGTTGCGACCGCTGGTCCACGGTGGGTTCTGGAAGATGAAGGCGTCGACGGCCTGCGCGAACGCGAGGGTGATCAGGCCGAGGATGAGGCCGCGGCGGCGCAGTGCCGGATAGCCGACGACGACGCCGATGGGGACGACGAGCAGTCCGGCGATGAGCATCGCCAGCAGGACCGGCACGTGCGGGATCGAGGTTGAGAACGGCAACGGCAGCAACCCGTTGCGAAGTCGCACGGTGACGTAGGCGCCGAGGCCGGCGAACGCCGCGGTGGCGAGCGACAGGTGGCCGCTGTAACCGGTGATCGCGACGATCGACAGGAACGCCACTGCGTAGGCGACGACCTGCTGTGCCGTTGCGAGATCCTTGCTGCCGAGCAGCGCCGGCACGATGATCGCGAGCGCCCCAACCGCCAGCGCGCCCTGCACGGTCGCCGCCGTGCTGCGCCGGCCGATCCGGCTGAAGGTCGCGGTGACGACGCCTGCCGTGCCGCCCCCGCCTGCTTCGTCGAGGCTGCGGTAGACCAGCAGGAAGACGATCGTCGTCAGCACCGGCACCTGGACGTCGATCTCCTGATTGACGTGAGGGATCCACGACAGCCACGACCAGTAATGGGGTCGCACCAGCGCGGAGCCGAGGCTGCCGACGAGGCCGACCCCGAAGCCTGCGGCAACAGCAGTGCCGATGTTGCGCAGCCGGGCGACGACAGCGACGCCGATGATCTGCAACACCTGAAGCGCGAGCGCGCCGTTCTGCAAGCCGACGATCGGTGCATCCAGCACCCCTGCCAAGGCCGCGAAGCCGGCGGCGATACCCCACGACAGCATCGAGATCTTGTTGGCGTTGACGACGAACAGCTCGGCCAGCCCGCGACGATCGACGACCGCCCGCACCTGACGACCGAGTGGCGTGTACCGGAAGACGAGCATCAGGCCGCCGGCTGCAACCGTGATCGCGCCAAGGTTGCCGATGACGCTCCACGAAACCGAGACCGCACTGCTGCCACTGCTGAGCTGGAACGCCTGGCCGGCGGAGAACACGTTCTTCGGCGAGTAGCTGTTCTCGCCGTAGATCACGCCACCGATTCCGAGCAACAGGATCAGCACGCCGAGGTTCGCGACCAGCTTCTCCGCCGTACCCGCGTCGCGCCGCTGCAGCGAGCGGAACACGATCAGGTCCATCAGCACGCCGATCGCCGGTCCGGCAACCAGCACGACCATCGGCAGCGCGAGCCAGACCGCAACGCCTTGATGGCTGGTGAGCTCGTACATGATGAACGCGCACGCGGTCGCGATGCCGGCGAAGGCGAAGTTGAAGACGCCAGTCGCGCGATACGCGACGACGAGGCCGGTGCCACCCAAGGCCGCGATGGCGCCGATCTGGATCCCGGCAACGAGCTGCGAGCCCAGGTAGGACCAGTCGCCCGGCGCGGCGGCGAGCACCCACAGCACGAAGAGCAGACCGACCCACAGTCCGGGATGGCGCAGCCGAGTCGGCACCCGGTCGACGAGACGGCCCCACGTCGTGTGGGTGGCTCGCCGGGCCGCAAGCCTCGGATCGAAGGTCATGAGCAGCGATTACGCAGCGTCGGGGTGGCACATCCGGCAGGGCTTGAGGCTGCGGCTCGTCACCTCACCGCGACTGATGCCGACGGTCTCCTTGCCTTGCACCATCGAGCACTCGGGCAGGTGGTAGCTCGTCCCGCGCGGCACGGCGCGGAACGGCTTGCCGCCCGCAACGGCCGCGGGAGCGGAGACCGCGACGGCGTCGGTGCGGGCAAGCAGCACGGCGTGCAGCTCGGCCACCATCTGCTCGAGCCGGTCGAGCCGGCCGGAGTCGCGGCGCAGGTCGTTCGTCATGAAGATCCGGTTGCCGATCGCGACCAGGACCACGCCGACCAGGCCCGCGCTCGCGATGTAGGGCAGCTGCTTGGCGACCAGGGCGGTACCTGAGACCCCCCACCAGCCGACGAAGAGCGCGATCAGGCCGGCCACGATGAAGACGTAGCCGAGATACGGGCGGACCCCCTCGACGAGCCAGGCGAAGCCAACGGCGGGCGTCACCTCGACCCGCTCGGGCTCCGATGAGCTCGCCGGTGCGGCGCTAACCGATGCCATCGTCTCCAGTCCCTCCTCGAACTACTTCGGTCCGGGAAGCCGTGCTGGGACCCAGAACCTACCGATCAGCGCAAGCGCACCGAGTGCAAACAACGGGAAGAACCAGAACAGCCGATGGCTGACGCCGCCGAGCTGGTCCGCGACCGTGCGCCCAGGTGCAGCGACGATCGGGGCCGGCCCGGGCGAGGAGCCCGTCGACGTGACCGACTGCGGCCCGGTCGACAGCGGCGGGCCACCGCCGGTCGAGCTCACCTGGCCGCCCGGGCTCGGCGCGATCGTCGGGCCACCGCCCGGCGTCGTCGGGCCCGTGCTGACACCCGGCTGCGCCATGCTCACCACGCCGACCTGACCGAGCGCGATCTGGCCGTGGTAGCTCCCGTCGAGGGTGAAGCTGACGCCGGAGCAAGGGTCGAGCCCGGCGCCCGGCGGGATGATCTGCGGGCAGGGCAGTCCTTGCGGTGGCGCGATCGTGATCGGCTGCGTCCCCTTGACCAGGTGGTCCCAGGTGATGACCAGTCCGTCGGCCGCGACGGTGTGGCCGTTGGAGTCGTCCGTGTGCGAGACCGTCGCGAGCGCCACCTTGAAGCCGCCGGCCTTGAAGAGCTGGTTGACGAACTTCTGCACCTCCGCGACGACGTTGCCAGGCAGCCCGTTCTTGCCGACATGAACGCCGGAGGCGTCGATCGTCGCGTCGAGACCTGCGGCCTTCACGTCCGTCAGCATCGTCGAGGTCGTGTCCTGGGCCGCCTTGCCCGGCCGCGAGACCACCGTGCTCGTCGTCGTCATGCCGCCGATCGTGAGAGCGGTGCCACCGAGCGCGATGTCCGACAGGTGCGCGATCGCGGTTGTCGTGAGGCCGTCCGCCGTCGCGGTCTGTGTCGTGGAGGTTCGTGCCGATCCGATGGTCAGGACGCCGGCGATCTGGAGGTTCTGCTCCCTGGCGCTCGTCGCAGCGTCGTACTGGTGGGCCTGGGCGTCGGACGCCCCGACGTCGAGGCTGAAACCGCTCTGGTCGACAGCCAGCTGAGCCGCGGTCTTGCCGATCGTGGGCGCCTTGGCGGTCTGGTGGGCCGGGTACGACGCATGGGCGTCCACCGGGTCCGGTGGCGGGAACGTCGGGATCAGACCGGCCGTCACTGTCCCGATCGGGATCGCGTTGCACGCGGCCGGGCCCGCGGCGAGGCAGACCAGGCCGGCAACGCCGCCTAGGCCGTTGAGATCGACCACGTGGCCGTCGGCGACCGACGTGCCGAAGCTGTCGAGCTTCGCCTCGGAGTGAGGCGCCTCCGCGTCGAACGGGTCCGGCAGCGAGGAGAAGTCGGGATTGCGCTGCAAAGCGACCTGGACCCCGACTGCCGTCACCGCGCTCGAGTACTGGTAGTTCGGCGGCCCGGGAGGACCGCCGGCACTTGCCGAACCCGCTCCCACCAGCCCGAAGACGGCCAGGCCGACCGCGGCCAGAAAGGCCAGCGGGCGTCCGCGTCCGCGAATCGAGACGCGGAGTGACGTCACCTTGCTCCCTTGAACTGAGGGGTGGACAGCCTCAGGGTCGCTGGACTTGCTGTGTGGCGAGGCTCACAATATCGGATCATGCCGCGTCTGACGTTGCTGTCTAGCCCGACACTCCAGACCAAGCCAGAGCCCGCATCGTGCCGCACTGCGCGCCATCGCAGGCGCACTGACGCGGGTGTCACAAAACGGTTACGGCGCCCGGCTGCGGCGCTCGGTTGTGTCCTGATCCTCGCGGGATGCGGCACCCGGCTTTCGAACTCGGCGTTCAAGCAGTTCCAGGTCGGCGTCACAACCCAGGCAACGCCCGGCCAGGCAGTCGGTAACGGGCCGCAACCGGTCTCGTCCGCGCCGGGCCCGGACAGCTCCGCCCCACTGCCGACCGACACCTCGACCGGGGCACCCGCTCCGATCTCGAGCCATG
The DNA here is from genome assembly GCA_035547035.1 of Mycobacteriales bacterium. Lineage (GTDB taxonomy): Bacteria > Actinomycetota > Actinomycetes > JAFAQI01 > JAFAQI01 > DASZTV01. The sequence goes on from DASZVL010000012.1 coordinate 23,943, forward strand.
GCAGCGGGCACGGCCCACAGCCGACCAGCCAGCCGACGCAAGGCAGCGGCGGCAAAGCCAACTACGCATCTGACACCGGCGTCACAGCCAGCTCGATCACGGTGTGCAACGTCGTGACCCAGGGCGGGCCGTTCGGGCCCTACCAGTTCACGCCGAGCTACTACGGCGCCGCCGCGTACTTCGCGGCGCTCAACGCCCAGGGCGGGATCAACGGCCGCAAGGTCAACTTCATCAGCCACCCCGATGACGGCTCCGACTCGGGCGACCTCGACCAGATCCACACCTGCATCGACACCAACAAGGCATTCGCTTTCGTCGCGAACAACATCTACGAGTACGCCGGCGCGCCGTACACCGCGCAAAAGGGCGTTCCCGACATCGGCAGCCAGCCGATCTCGACGTACTACTACCAGTACCCGAACCTGTTCTCGATCGACGGCCTCAACCAGCTGCACAACGGCAAGCCGGTCACGAAGAGCAGCACGGCGTACCGCTGGGACGAGGACGCGACCTTCTTCAAGACCCACGAGCACGTCACGCACGTCGGTGTCGTCTACTACGACCAGCAGTCCTCGCAGTACGGCGCTGACGAGCTCGCCCAGGACTACAAGCACGCCGGGGTCAAGGTGAGCCTGTACCAGGTCAACCTCGGCCTGCCGAACTTCGCGTCCACGGTCGCGCAGATGAAGGCCGACGGTGTCGACCTCGTCGCGGATGCCGTCGACGAGAACGGTGACCAGAAGCTCTGCCAGGCGATCGAGCAGAACAGCGCCTTCGAGAGCCAGATGAAGGTTCACCTGTCGACGATCTCCGCGTGGGCGGCCAGCATCGGCTCCGACTTCTCCGGAACGCCGAAGTGCTTGGCGAAGAGCTGGGTCGACGGGTACACGGTGAACTTCCAGGATCCGTCCAACCCGGAGGCGGCGAGGTTCCAGGCCGCGATGCAGAAGTACTTCCCGAGCTGGATGCCGCACAACCACGAGTGGTCGTTCGAGGGCTGGATCGGCGCGGAGTGGTTCACCGAGGCGGCCAAGTCCTGTGGTGCTGCCCTCACCCGCAAGTGCGTCATCCACTACATGGACAACAAGCCCGACTTCGGTGGCAACGGCGTCACGGTTCCGTACGTCAGCTTCCGGCCACTCGCTCCGAGCTTCTACAACAAGCCGACCAAGCACTGCGTCTCGGCGGCACAGTTCTCGGTCTCGGCGAACAAGTGGATCAGCCGGGCGACGCCCGACTCGACCTGCTTCATGGTCAAGGGTTACGGCTTCGGCCTGCAGCCGCCGACATAGGCGAAGCGTCAGGTCGGCAGGGGTGCATTCGGATCGGAGTGCATCGATGTGGCGAAGATCAGCCGCGCGGCGGTCGTCGTCGCGAGGTGCTCGGGCACGTCGTCGCGCAGGTACGAGCTCAGTCGCTCGACCATGGAGAGCAGCCCCAGTCCGCCCATGCGCTCGTCCAGCCGACCCGCTAGGTCCGGGTCGATGACCTGGCTGAGCGCCTGGGCGAGGGGGCCGAGGGCGTCGTTGGCGAGCGACTGCATCAGCGGGTCGGTGTCGCGGTTGTCCAGCCAGACCCGGATGACGGGACCGTCCTGTTGATAGACCGCGACGAAGCCGGCGAGCCACGCCTCGAGGTCGGCCTGGAGAAGCGGACGCGGCAGCGCCTCGAGCGCGGCAGCCAGGTCCCGCAGCTGCGCGGCGCAGTCGACGGCCATCCGGTGCAGCAGCTCTTCCTTGTTGCGGAAGTACAGGTAGAACGCGCCGTGCGAGGTGCCCGCGACCGCCACGATGTCGTCGATGCGCGCGGCGGCGTACCCGTAGGTGCGGAAGCACTCCCGGCCCGCGGCGAGGATGCGCCGCAACGTCTCCTCACCACGACCGCGCGCGACGGGAGATGTCGCGACGGCTCCCGGCGAGACCCACTTCGGCGGCTCGGGCACGGCACCAGCCTATTGAGCCGCGGCAGCCTGACGAGGAGGCGACGTGGCGGTCGCTGAGACTGTCACCACGCAAGCGGGCTTCGACCGCCGGCGCAAGGTCCTCGAGTCCGCGCTGACCGTCTTCAACCGCCGTGGTTACTCGACCAGCCGGGTCGAGGACGTCTGCAACGAAGCGGCGATCTCCCGTGCCACCTTCTATCGCTACTTCGAGAGCAAGGAGGAGGCGTTCGACGCACTCATCGAGCTGATGTGCACGGAGGTCCTCGACTCGGCCTCGCACCTCGGCGCCGTGACACCAGACCCGGACGGGAAGACGACCCTCGCCCGCTGGATTGCCGACCTGGTGGCGATCACCGAGCGGTGGGGCGCACTGGTCGACGAGGTCAACGTCCCCCGTGCGAGCAACCCCACTGCGCGCGAGCAGGCCGTCGTCCTGACGTCGCGCTTCGCCGACGTGCTGTCGGAACGCTTCGTCGAGGGCGGCGTGAAGGACGTCGACACCAAGATGGCCGCGCTTGCGATCATCGCGATGACCGAGCGCAGCGCGCACCAGGTCCGTACCTGGGACGTCGACATCGAGCGCGAGACGATGATCGACTCCCTCGCCACCCTCGCCATGAAGATGCTGCACCCCATGGCATGCTGACCCGCAATGTCAGCATGCGAGAACGCGCCGATCACCGAGCACGACGGCATCCTCACCGTCACGCTGAAGCGTGAGGAGAAGCTCAACGCGATCACCCCGGAGATGACCGCGGCGCTGTGGGAGGCGCTCAACCTCCTGTCGATGCGCGACGACCTTCGCTGCCTGGTGATCACCGGCACCGGCAAGTACTTCACGGCCGGGATGGATCTCGGCACGCAGGTCGGCTCGAGCCCGGGCAACCCCGAGACGGAGGCTCAGCACCCGGGCTGGAACTTCCGCCGCAACTACCGCAGCCACCACCTGCTCTACGACGAGATCGAGTCGATCGAGAAGCCCGTGATCATCGCGGCACAAGGAATCTCGCTCGGCGCGGGCGTCGAGATGGCGGCTTCGTGCGACTTTCGGTTCTGCACCCCCCACGCGGAGTTCGGCCTGCCGGAGGTCAACATCGGAGTCATGGCGGGGAGCGGTGGCACCAGCCGCCTGACCCGGATCGTCGGTCCGGCTTGGGCGAAGTACATCGCCATGGCCGGAATGCGGGTGAACGCCGACCGCGCTCTGCAGATCGGCCTCGTGCACGACGTCTTCCCTGCGGAGTCCTTTCTCGACGACGTCTACGCCTTCTGCCGCCGGTTGACCGCGATCTCCCCCGACGTGCTCGGCGTCACCAAGCTCGCGATCGACATGTACGCCGACGTCGACCGGACCGCGCAGCGTCACATCGACCGCATCGCGGTCCACGGTCTGGTGCAGTCCGGTGAGTTCGACAAAGCGCGGGAGCGCTTCAGCAAGGACTGAGCGGGAGCGCTTCAGCAAGGACTGAGCGGGAGCGCCTCAAGCGCGGACTGAGCGCAAGCGGTTTATCCACGACTGTGGGCGGCACGTTCTCCTTAAGATCGGGAGGACATGGCAAGCACCGCGAGCGTCACGGTTGCCGTGCCGTGCGCTCTGGGGGCGGCAGTTGCGTTCGCGATCGCGAACGTCGAGCAGATGCGCGCGGCGCGTCGTACCGAGGCGCCTGCAGAGGTCAGTGCGACCTTGCTGGTCCGGCTTGCCCGCAACCGGAAGTGGCTGATCGGTCTCGCCACCGCGGTCGGGGGCTACGGCCTGCAGGCGATCGGGCTGTTCCTGGCGCCGGTCGTCCTCGTCCAGCCGCTGATCGTCACCGAGCTGCTGTTCGCGCTTCCCATGGCCGCGGCGTACGCCGGCGCACGCCTGCATGCCCGCGAGTGGACCGGCGCGGTGCTCGTCGCCGCCGGAATCACGGCGTTCCTCGTCGTCGGAAACCCATCGGGCGACAACGCCCACATCTCCACGTTCGCGACCATCTCGATCACCGCGGCAACCGGCTTCGCCGTCGTGATGCTCGTCCTGATCTCAGAGACCTACGCCTCGCGGCCGATGATCCGCGCGAGTGGTCTAGCCATTGCGGCCAGCGTCTGCTTCGGGATGTTGTCGGTGATGACGAAGGTCGTCGGCCGCCAGTTCCAGCATGACAAGCTCGCGACGCTGACCCACTCGCAGTGCTACATCCTCGCGGCGTTCGCCATCGCCGGGCTGTTGTTGTCGCAGACGTCGTTCCGGATCGCGCCACTGTCGGTGTCGCTTCCGCTGATCGACATCGGCGAGCCCGCCGTCGCGTCGCTGCTCGCCGTGCTCGCACTGCACGAGCATCTGGATCTCGGCTCCGGTACTGCGGTCGGTGTGGCCCTGTCGGCAACGACGGCAACGCTCGGCGTCGCGCTGCTCGACACCTCGCGCAACGTGCACGCCATGCAGGAAGAGGTCACGGCGATGGTGCTCGAGCACACTGAGGCATGAGCATCAGCCGCCGCGCCTTGCTCGCGGCGGGAGGATCGCTTCCAATCCTGGCGACCACCCGAGCCGGAGCAGCGGCTCATCACCCGGCCGAAGACCTGCTGCCGACCGCCCAAGAGTGCCGTCGCGACAACGAACGCATGGTCGACTTCGGCCCGCGCTACACCGGCTCAAAGTCCCACAACGCCTATCTCGACTGGTTGCACGAGTCGGTCGAGCGACTCGGTGGTCACGTGCTGCCGTACGACCACAAGCCCTGCAATCTCTGGCTCGCCCGCAAGACGGGGCTCACCGTCCTCGACGGTGCCGCTGCCGGCCCGGTACGGGTCGCGTCGTACTACCCGCGCGGCGGCCACACTGCGCGGGACGGAGTCGTGGGCCCACTGCTGTACGCGGGAAGCATCCCTACGCCCTCTCTGTCCGCCGACGTCAGCGATGCTGCCGCCGCCGTCACCGCGATCGCGGCTTGGCGCAACCAGGTCGCCGGATGGCTGAAAGCGACGATCGCAGGTCTCGGCAACCGGGCGAGCGGCGCAGTCCTGCTCATCGACACCGACATGCCACCGCCGCTCACCGTCGGCGCGCTCGCCGCGATCGTCGGCGCCTTCTACATCCAGGCGGCTCCGGGCGCCGCACTCGAACCGTGGAAGCGCCTGTGGCTGGTCGGCCTGCTCCCGACCGTTGACTTCAGCAAGCTCCACAACGCCCCGGCCGGCATCGTCTACATCGTCGACGGGTCTGCGCGGGCCGCGGCCGGCAACTACGCGCCGTTCGACAACGGATATGTCGGGACGCCTGCTCTCTACGTCGACCGCAACGAAGGCTCGCGGCTGCGCAACGCCGCGGCTGCCGCGCCGCGGGTGCGGTTCACCGTCCACGCCGCACGGCGCCGTACGACGAGTCCGAGCATCGTCGGCATCTTGCCCGGAGACGGCAGCACGAAGAAGGTGCTCGTCCTCAACACACACAGTGACGGGGTGAACTTCGCGGAGGAGAACGGCGGCCTCGGCATGATCGAGCTCGCTCGCTACTTCACCGGGCTGCGGAGGCGCGGCCGGGGGCTTCGGCACTCGCTCGCGTTGAGCTTCGTCACCGGGCACTTCAACGGCGACCCGACGTTCCCGCAGACCCAAGGCTTCGTCGACGACCATCCCGACCTGGTCAAGCGGGCGAGCGCGGCAATGACGATCGAACATCTCGGTTGCGCCGAGTGGGTGGACGACGAGCACGGCTATCACCCGACGGGCCGAGCGGAGTACGGCGTCATGTACTGCGCGCCCGGGCTGCACGACCTGGCGCGGGCGAGCCTTCGGCGCCAGCCGCTCGACCAGGTCGCGCTCGCCCGCTCCGACGGGAACCTCTACTTCGGGGTCGGCGGCGCGCTGCAGACGGCTGGCGTTCCGTCGCTGTCCTATCTCACGGGTCCGAACTATCTCGTCGCGACCGGGCCGCAGGGTGACAGCGGCTGCCTGAAGCAGTTCGATGCGCAGCTGCAACGAAAGCAGATCGCGTGGTTCGCCGACGTGATCCGTCGCCTCGACCGGATCGGCTGACCACTGGAAGGTCACGACCTCGCCCGCGTCGAAAGTCGCGGAGTGAATCGGCGCATGATCATCTCTGTCGTCTCGGTTGCCCTGCTCGGCATCGCGGGGACCGCCTCGGCAGCGACCGGCGCCCGGCCGCACCTTGGCATCGCGCCCAGGCCGCAGGGGCGCGTCGCGCTTCGTCCGGTTGCAGAGTCGCTCCCCCACGTCTCGACCGGCCACCGGCCCGGCCCCGCGATCCTCTACGCCAAGCCCGCGACCGCGCCGCAGCTCGAGAACCGGGGGATCTGGAAGGCGCCGCCGACGCTCGTCTCCGGGACCCAGGCGTACCGCGACGGCGAGTGGATGTACCAGGACTACCTGTACGACGACCACGGCGCGCTCGGCGCGCTCGACCCCACGACGCCGTGGTCCGAGACCGACTTCCTGTTCTCGCCGACAGCCGGGACGTTCACCTACCCGACGGCGCGGAAGTACGCCGACAACGCTGCCGACCTCGTCGAGTTTCGGACCAAGCCCCTCGTGTCCTCGACGGCGTTCCGGGTGACGCTCAACAGCCTGACCGATCCCGCACTCGTCGGCTTCACGATCGCGCTCGGCAGCTCGTCGCAGCAGCAGGAATGGCCGGCCGGCGCCGACGTGACCTCGCCCGCGGCGTCCTTCGTCACCGTCCACGGTGACACCGCGACCATGACGAACGCCGCCACCGGGAAGGTGATGCTGCCGGCACCGAAGGTGTCGGTCAGCGTGCGCCGGCGCCAGTTCACCGTCGAGGTGCCGCACCGGACCTGGAACCCGCACGAGACGACAGTCCGGATGTCGGTCGGCGTGGGGCTGTGGGACCAGAACCACAACAGCTACCTGCTTCCGGCAGTGGGGCCGGCGACGGCGAGCACTCCCGGCGGCGGCGGTGCCGCGCCGGTCGGCCTGGTCAACGTCGGGCCGCGGCTCAACGAGCCGTGGCCCTCGCTCGCACAGCCGACGCTGACGATCGGTGACAGCGCGGCAGGCGAGCTGGTGCAGCCGTTCATGTGGCGGGAGCACGAGCAGGCATACGAGCTAGGCGTGCTCGGGTCGGTTGAGCCGTTCTTCGCCGACGTGAGCTTCGCAAAGCTGGCGCACCACGTCACCGACGACAGCGACATCCCGACGTCGGGGTCGACGGACCGGATCTTCGCCAGCCACTACTCGTTCGGGCAGGGCCTCCACCCGAGCCAGGTCTGCTCGCGGATCGCGCCGCCGGTCAACGTCGGCGCGACGTGCAAGGGCCGCATGGTCGGCCAGCTTCAGCCGTACAACCTCTACGTCCCGAAGGGGCCGGTGCCGCGCAACGGCTATGGGCTCACACTCCTGCTGCACTCCCTGTCCGGCAACTACAACCAGTACGCAACAAGCCACAACCAAAGCCAGCTCGCGCGACGCGGCGCGGGGTCCATCGTCGTCACACCGAGCGGGCGCGGGCCCGACGGCGGCTACGCCGGCATCGCCGAGTCCGACACGTTCGAGGCATGGAACACGGTCGCCCACCTGTACCCGCTCGACCCGAGCTGGGTCGACGTGACCGGGTACTCGATGGGCGGCTTCGGCACCTATCGGCTGGCCGAGCGCTATCCCGACTTGTTCGCGCGGGCGTTCTCGGTTGTCGGCGAGGCCAGCCCGGCCTCAGGTCTGCCCTCGCTGCGAAACGTCCCCGTGCTGGCGTGGAACGCGACCGCGGACGAGCTCGTCCCGATCGACGAGACGGTGCAGAACACGCAGCAGATGACCGCTGACGGGCTGCGCTACATCGAGGACGTCTTCGCCGCGTCGGACCACTTGACCCTCGCCACCAACGACCAGTACGGGCCGGGCGCACTGTGGCTCGGGACGCACCGCGTCGATCGCAACCCGCCGCATGTGACGTTCGTCGTCGACCGCGCACAGGACAACAAGCTGGGGCACGTCGTCGCGAACCACGCCTACTGGCTGTCGGGCATCACCCCACGCAAGAGCGGTGCGGTCGGGACGATCGACGTCCGGTCACTCGGATTCGGTGTCGGCGACGCCACGCCGTCGGGCATGCAGGAGGGCGCCGGCGCCCTCACCGGCGGAACGAAGGTCGCGATGCCGTACGCGCAGGTCAGTCAGACCTGGAGCCACCCACCGAAGATCCCGAAGCGGGACGTTCTCGATGTCGTGGCGACGAACGTCTCGCACGTCGTCGTCGACGTACAACGGGCACGAGTCGACTGCGCCGCGAAGGTGCACCTCAAGAGCGACGGTCCTGTGAAGGTCGTCCTCGAGGGATGCCGCCGGACGATCACGAGCCAGGAGTCTGCTGAATAGTGCCGGCCGTCGCGAGCGGCGATCCGGGCGGCGGCTGGCAAGGCGGAGGAGGAGTTCGTAGCGGCGCTACGGGCGACGACGACAACGCCGTCCAGGCGTCGCTCCGGGCGTCGCGCAGCAGGCCAGTGCATTGTTCAGCAGACTCCTAGCCGCGCTCGGCGTGGAAGGCGGCGGCGGTCGCGACGTCGCGCGGGTAGGTGCGTAGCGCCCGGAACAGATACAACGCAGAGAACGCGAGCGGGACCAACATGACGAGGAAGGTCCAGCGCAACGCGCCGTGGCCACCTCCGAAGACGTAGTCGGACACGAAGCCGAACAGGATCGGGGCGAGCGCCTGCGCCGCCGTGCGCAGGAACGTGCGGATGCCCTCCGCGCGACCCCACAGCGGAGCCGGCATGATGTCGAGCCGCGCCGCGTTGAGTGGCGGGTTCTGCGCCGACAGTCCGAACGCGGCGAGCACGAGGTACGGCAGCGCGTGCAGCGGGTGGTGCGTCGTGAGCGCCGGGATGAAGGCGCCCGCCGCGATCGCCGCCGAGATCGCCGCCACGAACACCCGCCCGTTGAGGAAGCGGCGGTGAAGCAGAGTGTCACCGAGGCGGCCACCCACGAGCACTCCGATCACCGCCCCGAGCCCCACCACGAGGATCAGCAGGTTCGCGACCGCTGTGTTGATGCCGTACTGCTGATGCACCATCTCGGCGCCGAACGTCTGCACGCCGGTCAGGTAGAAGTAGCCGAAGGCGCTCGCGACGATCATCGCCACGTTGGTGCGGATGGACAGGATGTAACGGGTCGCCTGCCAGATGCCGAGCACCCGGGGATCGACGTCCAGCACCTGCTCGCGCTCGGGTTCGACTCCTTTGCTTCGCGAAACGTGATGCGCGACGTTGTCGGCCGGATCGTCGACCGCGTCAAGCACGGGATCCACGTCGGCCGGCGTACGGGGAATCTCCAGCGCGCCCGCCGGGATCTGACCGCCCCCGCCGCGGATCGGCTCAGGCAGCTTGAGGACCATCCGGGCGAGCACGAACGCCGGTACGGCGAGCAGCAGGAACGACAGCCGCCACGACAGTGCCGAGACGTCACCGGTGATCGCGAAGCCGACACCACCGCCGAGCAGCTCGCCGGTCAGGACGTAGCTGTAGATCCGTCCTCGCTCGCCGCTGGGAAACCAGTCGCCCAGCATCGAAGCGATCACCGGGCCGGCCGAGGCCGTGACCACGCCGAGCGCGAGTCGGCTGACCAGCAGATGGTCGAAGGAGTTGACCATCGCGCTCCAGACCATGCAGACGCCCCACAGCAGGATCGAGATGCCCAGCACCGTCTTGCGGCGCAGCCGGTCGGCGATCACCCCGAACGGGATGCTCGCGACGGCCGCCACGACGCAGTTCACCCCGACCAGCAGGCCCAGGTCGGAGTTCGAGATGTGCAGCGCGTGACGCAGCGGCGTCGCGGACGCGCCGACCGTGGCGGTGTCCGCACTCGACAGCGCCAGGACGCCGCCGAACACCACCACCACCCGGGTGCGGGCCGGGCCCCCGAAGTACTTCTCGATCTTGTGCCACACCGCGGCCGCAGCGCGCCTTCCCACGCTGCGCCGGGGCGGATCCTCACGCTCGCCGGCCGGCAACGGCAGCGTCTCCACGGGGTCATCTTTGCTCGCTAGGCAGACTGTTAGTCATGCGCCGCGCGGTTACCGACCAGGGACGGATTCCGCGTTCGCTCCATACAACACGGGATGGGCGGATTCCGCGGTCGCTCCATGCCGCGCGGGATGGGCGGATTCCGCGTTCGCTCCATGCCGCGCGGGATGGGCGGATTCCGCGTTCGCTCCATCCGATGGCCTGGTGGGTGTGGGCAATCGGTCTCGGCGCGGCGGTCAGCCAGACCGACAACCCGCTGCTTCTGCTGGTCGCGCTCGCTGTCCTGGCCTATGTCGTCACCGCCCGGCGTACCGACGCGCCCTGGGCGCGCGGCCTCAAGTACTACTTCGCACTGGCGCTCGTGGTCGTCGTGCTGCGAATCGTCTTCCGGTCGGTGTTCGGCGGCGCGATCGGCACGCACGACCACATCCTGTTCCGGCTGCCGCAGGTCCCGCTGCCGCACTGGGCAGCGGACGTCCAGCTCGGCGGGCCGGTGTCCCTGGAGAACACCGTGTCGGCCGCCGCCGACGGAATGCGGCTGGCGGTTCTGCTGTGCTGCATCGGCGCTGCCAACGCGCTGGCCAACCCCCGACGAGCGCTGCGCGTCCTCCCGGGCGCCCTGTATGAGCTCGGAGTCGCCGTCGTGGTGTGCATGAGCGTCGCGCCCCAGCTCATCGAAAGCATCGGACGGGTACGCCGCGCTCGCCGCCTTCGCGCCGGACCGACCTCGCGATGGCGCTCGGTTCGCGCCGTGGCGATCCCGGTCGTCGAGGATGCGTTCGAGCGTTCGCTGCGACTCGCCGCAGCGATGGACTCGCGCGGATACGGCCGCCGCGGCGAGGTTCCGGCCCAGACCCGGCGCATCACCACCGGATGTCTCATGGCCGGGATGGCCGGGTTGTGCGCGGGCGCCTACGGGCTGCTCGACCGCAGCACGCCGGAGCTGCTCGGCATGCCGACCTTGCTGGTCGGCGGAGCCCTGTGCTGTGTCGGGCTCAGCCTGGGCGGCCGGCGCGTGACGACGACGCGTTACCGGCCTGACCGCTGGCTTGCGCCCGAGTGGCTCGTGGCAGCCAGTGGCCTGATCGCCGCCGGCGTCCTGATCGCCGCATCAGCGGCAGGAGCCGGCGAGCTGGCACCATCCTTCTCGCCGTTGACGTGGCCCAGCCTCCCGCTGCTCCCGACGATCGCCATCGTGCTCGCGGCGCTGCCCGCCTTCGTCGCCCCGCCGCCGCCGGTCGAGCGGGCGGTGCGCACCGGCGCCGGCGCACCGCGGTTCACCCGCCGCGCGCCAGGGGTGGCCGCGTGATCGAGTTCGACCGGGTCACCGTCACCTATCCGGACGCGACTGCGCCGGTGTTGCGCGACGTCACGCTGCACATCGACGAGGGCGAGCTCTGCCTCGTCGTGGGCTCGACCGGCGCCGGCAAGTCAACGCTGCTCGGCGCGGTCAACGGCCTGGTCCCGCACTTCACCGGCGGTCAGCTCGCCGGCGAGGTCCGCGTGGCGGGGCTGCGCACCAGCGAGAACCCGCCGCGCGATCTCGCGCACCTGGTCGGCGTCGTCGGCCAGGACCCACTTTCCGGCTTCGTCACCGACACCGTCGAGGACGAGCTTGCCTACACCATGGAGCAGCTTGGGCTGGCCCCCGACGTGATGCGCAAACGGGTCGAGGAGACGCTCGACCTGCTTGGTCTCGCGGAGCTGCGCCGTCGCGCCCTCCATGACCTGTCAGGCGGGCAGCAGCAACGCGTCGCGATCGGCGCCGCGCTGACCAGCCACCCGCGAGTGCTCGTCCTGGACGAGCCGACGTCAGCCCTCGACCCCGCTGCCGCCGAGGACGTGCTCGCCGCGATCACGCGCGTCGTCCATGACCTGGGCGTCACGGTCCTGCTCGCCGAACATCGCCTTGAGCGAGTCGTGCAGTACGCCGATCGCGTCATTCACCTTCCCGGTGACGGCACGGCTGTCGCCGGGGACCCTGCCGACATGTTCGCGACGACCAGCGTCGCACCACCCGTCGTCGAGCTGGGTCGGCTGTTCGGATGGAATCCCCTGCCCATGTCCGTCCGCGACGCCCGGCGCAAGGCAGGGCCCGTGCGCGACCGGCTCGCCCACCTCGTCCCGGCTCCGCGCCCGGCGCCAACGGCTGCGCACAGCGTCCTGTCCGCTCGCGGCGTCGTCGTGCGGTACGGCGAGGTGACGGCGGTCCGCGGCATCGACCTTCACCTCGACGCCGGTTCGATCACCGCGCTGATGGGCCGTAACGGCTCCGGCAAGTCCTCGCTGCTGTGGGCGCTGCAGGGCACGGGACGCCGCCAGGCCGGCAGCGTGGAAGCCACAGGCGGGATCGGCCTGGTCCCACAGACGCCCGCCGATCTGCTGTACCTCGACACGGTCGGCGCCGAGCTCGACACCGCAGACCGCGCCGGCAGCGGCGGTGAGAGCGGCCGGACCCTCCTCGATGGGATCGCTCCGGGAATCCCGGACGACATCCATCCCCGTGACCTGTCCGAAGGTCAGCGACTCGCCCTGGTGCTCGCGATCCAGCTGCGCGCCCAGCCCGAGGTCATGCTGCTCGACGAGCCGACCCGGGGCCTCGACTACACCGCGAAGCGCGCGTTGCGTGACGTCCTGCACGACCTGGCTCAGCGTGGGCACGCGATCGTCGTCGCGACGCACGACGTCGAGTTCGTCGCATCCACCGCCGACCGCGTGGTCGTCATGGGAGAGGGCGACATCGTTGCCGACGGCCCGACCACTGACGTCGTCGTCGCGTCGCCGGCCTTCGCACCACAGGTCGCGAAGATTCTCGCGCCACTCGAGTTCCTCACGGTCGAGGCGGTCCGGGATGCACTCGATCGGGCGGCCGGCTGATGGCCGGCGTAGGCGCAGTCGGCAGGATCTCCGCCGTCCCGCTCCGCGGCCGCGCGACCGCCGTCATCGTCATGGCGACCTTCATCGGCTTCGTGTCGTTCTTCTGGCCGTTCGTCGTGGCACCCAACCACTTCGGAACGTCGTACACGCCGTTGCTGATGTTCGCCGTGCTGCTGTCGCTCGTTCTCGCGGTGCTGTTCGCAGAGGTCGCCAGCGGCAACATCGACGCCAAGGCAATCGCAATGCTCGGAGTCCTGTCGGCAATCGGTGCCGCGCTTCGACCGCTCGACGCCGGCACGGCCGGCATCGAGTTCATCTTCTTCACGTTGATCCTCGCCGGCCGGGTGTTCGGCCCCGGTTTCGGCTTTGCGCTCGGCTGCACGACGCTGTTCGGCTCCGCGCTCATCACCGCAGGCGTCGGCCCCTGGATGCCGTACCAGATGTTCGGCTGTGCGTGGATCGGGCTGTTCGCCGGTTGCCTGCCGCCGCTCCGCGGCAAGGCGGAGGTCCTGATGCTTGCGACGTACGGTGCGCTCGGCGGGTACGCGTACGGCTTCCTGTCCAACCTGTCGTTCTGGCCGTTCTCCCTCGACCCGGCGAGCTCGATCGCCTACGTCCCCGGCGCATCGTTCGCCACTCAGTGGCACCACTACCTGGTCTTCGATGCGACGACCTCGCTCGGGTGGGACACCGGCCGGGCGATCACCAACTTCGTCGCGATCTGCGTCGTAGGGCCGGCCGCGTTGCGGACCTTCCGCCGGGCCGCGCGCAAGGCGGCCTTCACGGCGCCGGTTGAGTTCAGCCCCGCACTCGAATCGTCGTAGCGACCGCGATCCGGTTGGTCGGCGATGTCGAGACGTCGACCGCGAGCGACCAGTCGCCGGCCGTGGGAAACGTCAGCGTCGCGACCTCCCGTCCGGGCCCACCGGCGTGGAACACGACAGGCAGCGGTCCGACCGGCGGGTCGAGCTCGGACAGCGATCCGTCGATGCTGGTGATCGCCTGCGGGCCGGCGCCGCGGGTCGTCGTGACCAGCACCCGGGCCGGACCGATGCCGGTGCGACTCACATGAAGTGTGACCGTCACGCCGTTGTCGGTGGCGGAGCGCGTCACCGCCGGCGCGTAGGTCTGCGCACCCGGCGCCGTACCGGTGAGGAACGCCGTGATCGCCAGGATCACGGCCGCACCGCCGGCCTCGGCGAAGACGCTGCGCCGAAGCAGGGGCAGCGTCGCGTCGCCGGTCCGGTCCGGGTCTTCCGCCTGCCGTCGGGAAAGGCGCGCGACGACCAGGACGAGTACGACGACCCCGGACTTCCACAGCAGCAAACGACCGTAGTGGGTGGCGGGCAGCGCGCCGAAGCTGCGCAGGTTGCGCCATGCCGCGAACAAGCCGGTGGCAACCAGAAGCGTCACCGCGTTGAGCGCCCACTCGGAGAAGGATGCGAGCACTGGCACCGTCTCGCGCAGCTCGTCGCCGCCTCGCGACCTCGCCAGAGGTCCGACGAGCAGCACCGCGAGCCCGCCGAGCCAGGTCGCCATCGCAGCGACATGCACCCAGTCGGCGACGAAGGCCAGCGGCACCAAGGCGCCGACGTCGGCATGGCCGGCGAACGGCCACATCGCCGCCAGCCCGGCCGAGGCGACGCTGACCCGCCGGGCCGGCACGCCAGGACCTGATGCAGTGCCGCCAGAGCCATCCGATCGCCAGCCCGTCACGGTCAGCCACAGGAGAACCATCAGCAGGACGAACCGTCCGGCGATCGCACGGCCGAAGTGGCCCGCCATGCCGAGCCTCAGGTCGGCTCCGTTGAGGGCATGACCGACCGAGACGCCTGCGGCCGCCGCGCCCTGCACCCAGACCGCGAGCGCGCTCGCAATGACGATCATCAGGCCACCGCCGCCGAGCAGCAGCCGGATCCGCCGCCGCGCGAACCCGCCCGGCCACAACCACGCCATGACGACAAGCGCGCCGGGACCGGTGACGAGACCGACGTAGCCGAGACCTCGAGCGACGGCGGCGAGCACGCTCGTCGTCGTGTCGTGGCGGGTGCCAGGCGGCACACCACTGACCGGCGTCCGGTGGCCGACGGAGAAGACGAACTGTCCCGCGACGACATGACCGTCGTCAGACGTCACGCGCCAGACGACGGTGTAGGTGCCCGCCGCAAGGGTCTCGGGCACGGGCGCCGCGACGAGCTTGCCGACGCCGTGCGGATGGAACGTCGTGCCGACGGCGACGGCGGCGAGCCGGTCGTCGTACAGCCGAATCGCGTCAGCCGCCGGGAAGACGCCCTCGTCGAAGGTGAGGGTGATGAGTCGGGGCGATGCGTGCAGGACGCTTTCCGCAACCGGCGTCGTGCCCTCGAGCTCGGCGTGCGCGAGGGCCGGCGCCGCCGCCGTGATGAGCAGGCCCACCATCGAAGCGGCGACCAGGGCGATCCGCGCGAGCCAGCGTCCAAGCCTCATCCCCGTGCGAGCAGCCACGACGCAATATCCTGCCTGGTGTCTCTCGCCGGACTGAGCCGCTGGGTAGTCGGGTCGGTTCTTGCCGCGCCGAACGGCGCGCGGCCGCCGAGAAAGAACGGTGCGCACGGTGTAGTGATGAGGCGCACCACGGCGCTCGCGATGGTCGCTCTCGCCGCGGCTGTAGCGCCGGCGACCGGAGCGGGTGCGACGGCGGGGTGGACGCCGCCAAGGCCGACATACCGACTGCATGACGTCGCTGACGGCGACGCGCGGCAGATCCTGCCGGCAGGTGAGAACGGCCTCGTCAACGCAACCCAGCTCGTGCGGTACGAAGCGACCGGCACCCGTCCGGTCGGTAGCGCCGACCAGCAGACGCCGTACACGTCGCTGCTCTTCCACGACCGGAGCCTGACCAACCGGCAGCTTTCAAGCTATTTCGTCGACAACTCCTTCGGCATCCGGACGGGCAAGGTCGAACGCACAGAACGGCCCGACCCGTCGGTAGACGTCGTGATCTATCGCGGACCGCATGACATCCCGCACATCTATGGCGCCACGCTCGAGGCGATGGCGTACGGCGCCGGCTACGCCGCCGCCGAGGACAGGCTGTTCTTCATGGATGTGCTGCGTCACTACGGCGAGGGTGACCTGTCCAGCTTCGTCGGACCGTCGTGCGGCTTCGAGGACATGGACCACGATCAGCTGCTCGCCGCGGGTTACAGCAAGACACAGCTCGCCGCGCAGCTGTCAGCACTACCGAAGGAATACGGCCGGTCCGGGCGCAACGTGGTCGACATGATCAGCTCCTATGTCGCCGGCATCAACCGCTACATCGCGCGGAGCCGGACGAATCCCTCGCTGCTGCCGGCCGACTACGCCGCCGTCGACGGTGTGCCGCAGAACTGGAGTCCTGAGGACGTCGTGGCGACCGCTTCGCTGATTGGCACCGAGGCGACCGCCGGCGGCAACGAGCTCGCGGCGGCCGGGCTGCTGCGCTACCTCGAACACCGGCTCGGCGAAGCGCCAGGACGGCGCGCATTCGACGCCTT
The DNA here is from genome assembly GCA_035547035.1 of Mycobacteriales bacterium. Taxonomy (GTDB): domain Bacteria; phylum Actinomycetota; class Actinomycetes; order JAFAQI01; family JAFAQI01; genus DASZTV01. The sequence continues at coordinate 40,253 of DASZVL010000012.1, forward strand.
CAAGTCGGACAACGACCCCACCGCACCGACGACGATCCGCAGGCGGTTCGCGGAGGGCGAGCCGAGCCGGGTCAACCGCGCGTTGACCGCGATCCCCGACCATCCGCTGGCGCCGTTGCGGGGTACGCCGACGGACACGACCAACGGCTGTGACCTGTCGCGGTCACCTTTGCAACGCAACCTCGCCGGACTCCTCCGAGCAGGCGACGGTGCCAGCAACGCGCTGCTCGTCTCCCGGCAGCTCTCCCGGGACGGCAACCCGCTCGCTGTCTTCGGACCGGAGCTCGGCTACTACGCGCCTCAGGTGCTCATGGAGGAGGACCTGCATGCGCCCGGCTACGACGCGGCGGGATCGGCCTTTCCCGGCGCCAGCTTCGTGGTCGCCATCGGACGCGGCCGGAGCTTCGCATGGTCCGCCACCACCGCAAGCACGGACCAGAACGACATCCGGGTCGAACGGCTTTGCAACCCGACCGGCGGGCCAGTCGGCTCGACGCAGCACGACTACCTCTACCGCGGGCAGTGCCGTGCGATGGTCGCACGCCGCTTCGATGAGGTCGGCATCACCAAGGCGGGCGGTCCGGGTACACCGGTGGCGATCGACCACCAGCTCTACTTCGCTCGGGACGGCGTCGTCGACGGCTGGACCACATTGGGGGGCAGGCCGGTCGCGATCGTGACGCAGCGCAGCACGTTCATGCACGAGGCTGACTCGTTCGTCGGCCTGTTGCGGTGGGGCCAGCCGGCACTCACCCACGGGCCGCGCTCGTTCATCCGCAACGCCGCCTCGATCAGCTACTCGTTCAACTGGATGTACGTCGGGCATCGCCACATCGCCTACGTCGTGTCGGGCCGCGACCCGGTGCGCGACCCGCATGCCGATCCGGACCTGCCGACCTGGGGCACCGGCCGAGCCGCGTGGCGGGGGTCGCTCCCGGCCGCGGATCATCCGCATCAGATCGACCCGCCGAGCAATGTGTTGATGAGCTGGAACAACAAGCCGGCGCCCGGCTTCACCGCCAGCGACGACATGTACGGATGGGGCCCGGTCCACCGGGTCCAGCTGATCGCGAAGCAGCTGCACACCCAGCGCAAGCGCCATGGCAAGCTCACCCGCGCGAATCTCGTCACCGCGGTCGAGGAAGCAGCGACCGAGGACCTCACAGGGGTCTCGGTGTTGCCACCACTGCTGCGCTACCTAGGCAGGACCCAGGGACGGGTACACGCATTGACGTCACGGCTGAGGAGCTGGGTGGCACGCGGCGCCCACCGACGAAGCAAGCATCCCCATGACCGGCAGTACGCCTACGCCCCGGCGATTGCGATCTGGGACCAGGCGTACCCGCTCGTCGTCCGCGCGCTCTTCGACAAGCTCTTCGCGGCAGGCGGCGTGAGCCAGGTCGATGGTCTCGCCTCGGCATACCGGGTGCTGCCGATGGAGTTCGCCCTGACTCCGAACGGTGACGGGACACATCACGGCGACGGCTACTACGTCGGATGGGAAGGCTACGTCGTGCGTGCCCTTCGCCAACTGTCCGGCGCGACCCTTCGCGACCCCTTCCCGAACGCCGTCTTCACGCGATTGTGCGGCGGACCAAGCCACTGCCGCACCGCGATCGAACGTGCATTGACCGAAGCCGCGACCGAGCTGGCGAGGGTGAACGAAACGACGAAGATCCGCCATTGGACGAGCGACACCGCGACCGCGACACAGCACACGACGATGCGCGGATATGACCGGATCGTCTATACCGCGGCGGGCATCGTGAGCGAACCCGACATGGAATGGGTGAACCGTCCCACCTACCAGCAGGTCGTGGAGTTCCCGGCCCGCTAGGACCGGCCAGCGGCTGCTTCCAGCAGCTCTTCCCACAGCGCGAGCTTGACCCGGGCGTTGTCGCGCCCCTTGCCGCGCGCGACCTCCGCCGCGTCGATGGCGTTCCAGCCGGTGAGCTCTACGACGGTCACGCCACGCTCACCGAGCAGCGCGTCGACCGAGCCAGGTGTGACGTCACGCGCCAGCAGCTTGTCGGTATCGGCGAGCAACGACGTTACGGCGGCCTTGGCGTCGCTGCGGTTCGTGCCGATGACGCCCGTCGCACCCCTGCCGATCCAGCCGCAGGTGTATTCGCCGACCTCAACGCATCCACCGACCACGCGGTGGTCGTCGTTCGGAATGACGTTGGACGTCTCGTCGAACGGCACGCCCGGCATCGGCGTACCGATGTAGCCGACCGAGCGGAAGACCAGCTGCGCGGGGATGTCGTACGTCGACCCGTCGGGCCGCTCGCAACGCAGCGCCTCGACGCTGTCGGCGCCGACGATCTCGGCCGGCCGCGAGTGGAAGTGCAGGTGCAGCTTGCGCTTCCCACCGGCGAGCGGACGGTGCGCCCATTCCTTGAAGACCTCGAGGTTGCGCCTGACGTCCTTGTCGTCCGAGTCGACGCCGTCCACCTCAGCGGGATCGACGACGACGTCGACGCCGGCGAGCTCACCCATCTCGCGGAGCTCCTTGATGGTGAACTTGGCGTGCTCGGGTCCGCGTCGGCCGACGATGTGCACATCGGTGAGCGTCGAGGCCCGCAGGACGGCGAGCACATCGTCCGGGATGTCCGTCGTCGCCATCTCCTCGGCATCGCGGACGATCACGCGAGCGACGTCGATCGCGACGTTGCCCAGCCCGATCACGACCGCGCTCTCGGCCTGGAGCGAGAACGGCTCGATGAAGTCGGGATGGCCGCTGTACCAGTTGACGAACGCGGTCGCCGCGATGCTGCCGGGCAGGTCCTCGCCCGGAATGCCGAGCTTGCGGTCGATCGACGCGCCGTACGTATAGACGATTGCGTTGTAGTCGGCGAGCAGCTCGGCGACCGACAGATCCGTGCCGACATCGACGTTGCCCCGGAAGCTGACATTCTCGTGCTCGATGATCCGCTGCAGAGTTGCCGCCAGGTTCTTCATCTTGATGTGGTCCGGTGCGACGCCGTACCGGAGCAGCCCGAAGGGCGCCGGCAGCCGGTCGTAGATGTGCACCTGCACCGGGACGTCAGCTTGCGAGCACAGCGCGTCGGCGGTGTAGATCCCCGCGGGACCGGCACCGATCACGGCGACTCGAAGCGTTGCAGCAGCGTCCGTCACACGAACATTCTGCTAAAACACAGCACATCGGCTGTCGCCGGGTCGCGATCAGGGAGGTGGCTGAACATTGTCGGGCCACACCCTCAAGCTCCTGACGATCCCGCTGTTCACCGGGATCATCGGCTACGTCACCAACTGGAGTGGCGTGGTCATGCTCTTCTACCCGGTCCACTTCCGAGGGATCCGGTTCCGGCCGCTGGCGCCGTTCGTCGGGCTGCTGCCGCGCAAGATCCAGCAGATCCCCGGCATCATGCAGGCGGGACTCGGCTGGCAGGGCATCATCCCGTCGCGCGCCGCGAAGATGGGCTCGATCGCCGTCGACAAGGGCATCTCGAAGCTGGGCAGCCCGCGCGAGTTCTACGAGCAGCTCGAACCGGACAAGATCGCCGAGCAGATCCTCGTCAACTCACGCCAGGACGTGCACGACCTGATCGACCGGATCCTGGAACGCGAGCACGGCCAGCTGTGGCGCGACCTGCCGCCGCGCGCCCGACAGGCGATTCACGACCGGGTCGACCAGCAGCTGCCGCTGGTCGTGCGTCAGGTCACGCAGGAGATCGGCGAGCACATCGACCAGCTGCTCGACATCAAGCTGATGGTGATCCGGCGCATCGCCGCACAGCCGGAGCTGGCGAACCGGATCTTCCTCGACGTGGGTCGCAAGGAGCTGAGGTTCATCCAGAACTTCGGTTTCGTCTTCGGCCTGCTGCTCGGCATCCCGCTTGCGTTCGTCACGAACGCCTTCCCGTACTGGTGGCTGCTGCCGATCGGCGGCGTCCTCATCGGGTATGCGACGAACCTGGTCGGAATCTGGATGATCTTCGAGCCGGTGGCACCGAAGCGGTTCCTCAAGATGACCTTCCACGGGCTGTTCATGCGCCGCCAACCCGAGGTCGCCGACGTCTACGCCGGCATCATCGCCAACGACATCGTCACGATCGCCAACATCGGTGACGACCTGATGCACGGCCCGCGCGCCGACCGGACCCGCCAGCTCATCGAGAACGCGCTTCGGCCGGCGGTGGACGACTCCCTCGGGCGTGCGTCAGGCCTGGTGAGGGTTGCGCTGGGCAGCAAGCAGTACGACGCGATCCGCGAGTCGCTCGCCACCGAAGCGGTCGCCTACACGATGACGCCGTTCACCGATCCGGAGTTCGGCGCTCGGCAGAACAAGGCGATCTTCAACCTCCTCGCCGCCCGGATGCGCACAATGGCTCCGCACGACTTCGCGGAGATGCTGCGGACGGCGATCAAGGAGGACGAGTGGCTGCTGTACCTGCACGGCGCCGTCCTCGGCTTCGGCGCGGGTCTGATTCACCTGGCAATCTTCGGCTGAGCCCGTGAACAAACCACTCGTCCCCGAGGTGTTGGGCCGTGACAACCAGGACGTCAACGCGATCATCAAGGCCGCGCCGTCCTTGGCGCGATTTGCCGTCGCCGCATGGTGGCGCACGACCGAATGGTCACTCGGCGTCGCGTTGAGCACCGGCAACCGCGTCTTCAGCGCAGTGGTGTCCGGCCAGTCCCCTGCGGTCGTGCTGTCGACGCTCGGCACCGAGCTGCGAACCAACATCAGGCAGGTGCTCGGCATCGGGGACCAGCCGTCGTATCCCGGTGTCGGGGTGCTCAACCGGGTGCTACCGGTGGAGGTTCCCGAACCGATCGTCGAACGGCCGCTCAAGGAGATCGGCGCCGAGCTGCTGTTGCGATCGTCCGACATGTCTTACGACGACGAGCTGCATCCCGCGTACGTCCGGATCCTTGCCGACCTCGCTCCCGACGAGGCGCGCATTCTCCGACTGCTCGCCGTTGAAGGCGCACAGCCATCGGTCGACGTACGCACGAGCAGGCCGCTCAACGTGGCGACGACGCTGGTCGCGCCGGGACTCACGATGATCGGGGCGCAGGCCGGCGTCCGCCACGTCGGACGGGTACCGGCGTACCTCAACAACCTGTTCCGGCTCGGTCTGATCTGGTTCTCACGTGAGCCGGTCGCCGATCGGCTGCGCTACCAGGTCCTCGAGGCGCAGCCCGACGTGTCAGCGGCCATGAAGGAAGCGGGCCGAGGTCGCACGATCCGCCGCAGCATCGAGCTGACGCCATTCGGAGAGGACTTCTGCACGACCTGTCTCCCACTGGGCTGACAATGGCGAGCCGGCAACCTGGCGCGCCGATCCGCCGCATCACCGTCGACTCGGGAGCAGCCGAACAGAACCGGTGGCCGTACACGCTGCCCGTGGTCAAGCAGGTGGCCGCAGAAGGCCTTGCGCTCGATCCGGGCGTCAACGTGTTGGTCGGCGCGAACGGGTCCGGCAAGTCGACACTCGTCGAGGCGGTCGCAGCCGCGTGGGCGCGACGAATCACCGCGTTTCGCCAAGACTGGTTGCAACGCGCGGTGGGCACCCCGTCCGCCGAGGACTCCGACCTGCACGGATCGATCCGGCTCGAGTACACGAAAGGCGGTGCGACCGGAGGCCTGTTTCTACGGGCTGAGCGGATCCACGCGCAGGCCGCGGGCATCGGATCGAGCGGCCGCTGGGAGGAGCGGATCGGCCAGTCGATCCTGAGCCAAAGCCATGGCGAAGGCTTCCTCGAGATCCTCCGCGGGATGACCGCCGAGCCAGGCTGCTACATCCTCGACGAGCCGGAGTCCGCACTGTCCCTCGACAGCTGCCTCGCGCTGCTCGCGATCATGTCCGAGATGCGCGCGGCGGGAAGCCAGATCATCCTCGCGACCCATTCCCCGATCCTGGCCTCGCTGCCGGGCGCCCGGATCCTCGAACTGTCCGAGTCAGGACTACACAGTGTGAGCTTCGACGACACCAGCCTCGTGCGGTCGTGGCGCGCCTTCCTGGAAGCGCCGGAGCGTTACCACAAGCACCTGATCTAGCCCGCCAGGAGCAACAAACCGCAGCGTCGCCCCGCTACAGTCGGCTCGCAGTCATCAACCGGGGGGCAACCCGACACGGGGGCAAGCAATGACGGCCACTTCCCACGCCCGCGAGCCGCGTCACTTCACGACAAGATCGGCATTCGTCGCGGCAGCGGCTCTGGCAGCCGCGACGCTGTTGCCTCTCGTTTCATCGAACCCGGCCACAGCCGCAAACGCGGTCAGCTGCAACGCGTGGACCAGGGTCGCCGGCGTGGGCACCGGCTCGACCTGGAGCGCACTTGACGGGGTCGACGCGCGAACCGGCTCGGACGTGTGGGCGGTCGGTCACATCGGCAATCCGTCTGCGCCACTGATCGAGCACTGGAATGGAAGCAAGTGGAAGCGAGTGCACGCAGCGAACCCGTACGCGGGGAGGTCCTACACGGGCAGCGCGCGCCTCACCGATGTCGACGCTGTCTCCCGGCACGACGCATGGGCAGTCGGGCTCGCCAGCTCGAAGTCCGGTCGGCTTCACACCCTGGTCGAGCACTGGAATGGCAAGAAGTGGTCAATAGTGCCGAGCCCGGACATGTCCTCGGCGACCTCGACGCTGAGCACGCTGCGTCGAGTTGCCGCAGTCTCGTCGACTGATGCGTGGGCCATCGGCGTGTGGACCCCTCGGCTCGCCACGGACGGGATCGGCCGCGGTCTCATCGAGCACTGGAACGGCAAGCAGTGGTCGATCGTCGACGGTCCGGAACCGGGGTCCTTCAGCGACCTTGATGGCATCGCGGCGCGATCCGCAACTGACATCTGGGTCGCGGGTTGGTATCTCGACGACGGCGGAAACAGCGATGCGATGGCCGAGCACTGGGATGGACAGCAATGGACGTTGCAGGCGCCCCTGCAGCCCGATGCCGTGAACAACGCCTTCAACGCGATCGCCCCGATGCCCGGTGGAGGCCTCATGGCGGTAGGCGACCGCTACTTCGACGGCGTGGCGCCGACTCGCGCACTCACCGAGAGCTGGGACGGTCAACAGTGGACCGTGGGCGAACCTGAGCAGCCTGGGTCTGTCACAGAGCTGGACGGCGTCGCGGCCTTCGGATCAGGATCCGCCCTCGCGGTTGGTGTCACCCGCGACTCAACGGGCGTGGATCGCACGCTGGCGCAGCGATGGGACGGCACCAGTTGGACCGTGGAGACGAGTCCGAGCCGTGGCAGCTCACCGTCGCAGCTCACCGACGTGTCCGCGCTTCAATCGGGGCGCGCCTGGGCCGTCGGTTCCGCCGTGCTCAGCGACGACCCCGGTAACCAGCGCCTACTGCTGCTGACCCGCTGCTGAGCTCTCAGCTCGAACTAGGGGTGCCATTCCTCGACGAGCTTGGTGACAGCGTGCGACGGGCCGTGGACCTTGTAGATCGGCTCGCTGCGGTTGACCTTCAGCCAGTGGGGCAGCTTGGTTGCGGAGACCGTCTTGGTGCCCTGGCTCGGGTCCTCGGGCATCTTCCAGACCTTGACGGTGGCGGTCAGCAGCAGCTTCACCGTCGTGGCCGAACCGGTGATGTACGACGAGTCGTCCGGACCGCCGCAGTGCAGCCTGGCCGCCTTGCCGGTCACAACGACGCGGTGCGCCTTCACGGTCGCGTGCTCAGCGTCGATGTAGGTGTGCGCCGGACCGCAGGAGCCGTCGCGTGCCGCCGGCCGAGCCGAGGCACTGGTGAGCGCGGCTCCTCCGACCGCGGCGAAGCCGCCGATGCTGACGGCCGCCCATGCGACAACGAGCCCTGGACGAGCAAGCAGTCTGATCCCCATCGGGACACTGTAGGTGTCGGCGGACGGCACGTCATCGGGCGTTAGGCCGCGTTCGCCTGCTCGTATGTGACATGCGGGTTGTGTCACCGCGCCCGCATGTCACATACGTGTCGTGAACTGCGACATCTGTGTGACATGCGGGTCGTAAATCACGACATCCATGTGACATGCGATCACCGCCGCGGTCAGCCGTCACCGCCGCAGCCGGCTAAGGCGTCGGCGTCGGCGTCGGCGTCGGCGACACCAACGACTCGAAGGCCTCGATCGCGGCGAGCGTCTCGACATCTCCGGGCGGCGACTCGCCGTACAGCTCCTGCTCCAACACCACAGCTGCGGCTGCGATGTCGGGGCGCCGGCCGCCAACTCGTGCGAGGTACTGCCGCGCCGTCTCCGCCGGTGCCCGTGGCGGCGGCCCGTGCCGGTTGGCAGTCATCCGAAGGAAGGCGCCCAACACCGGCCCCGGCGGCCTTGCATCGCGCCGCCTCGATCCACCCTTGCCCCGGCGGGTGTTGATCACCCGGCGCGCCACCCCACCGACACCCACGAGCAGCGCCGCCCCGATCACCGCGAGTGCGATCCGTCCCCCCGGCAAGGCCCCTGCAACCGCGTCGAAGGCGCGCGTGAAGACCGACTTCTTCGCCGTCGCGGTGGTCGCGAGCTGCGAGCCCGCCGTCGGATCGCTCGGCGACCAGCCCACGCCCGGGTAGTAGACCTCCACCCAGGCATGCGCGTTCGCCGCGGTGTAGAGCCGCGTCGCGCCGTCGGTTGCGCCATAGGCAAGGCCGGTGACCAGACGCGCCGGAATCCCGAGGCTCCGCAGCATGACGGCCTCCGCCGAGGCAAAGATCTCGCAGAACCCGACATGGGTGTGAAAGAGGAAGTCGTCGACGGCGTCCGCGTTGGGCGACGGGACCGGAGTGACCAGCGAGTACTGCTCGTGGCCCCGCAAGTACCGCTCGATGTCTGACACCGCCTGATAGCGGTTGCTCGCCCCGGCGGTGATCTCGTGCGCCAAGCTGGCGACCTCGGCCGGCAGAGATGTGGGCAGTGACGTCCACACCGCACTGCCGGGCCCGCCGCGGCTGCGCCCCGTGAGGATCTTCGGACTGGTGGGCGCCACTACCGACGTGACGGTGTACGACGTCAAGGGTTGCCCTGGTTGGCCGAACACGCGCACGTTGTCGTTGCCGCGGACGATGTCGCGTACCTCGTCGGGCTGCCCGGCGACCTTCACCGGAACGCCGGGTGCCCAGATCAGGTCGGCATCCGCACCGGGCTCGACCTCGACGCGATCGGTGCGGGTGACGCCGCCACGCGCCGGCGGATCGTCAGCGATCCTCGGCACCGCCGCGGACGGCCCGGGAACCGGATGCAACGACTCGACGCGCAGATCGGAGTTCTCCCAGGACGTCCCCGTGTAGAAGCGGTAGAACGTCGCGCGCCAGAGCACCGGTGAGTCGGCCGGCACCTTGAGCAGTGGCGTGTCCGGCAACTCCCCTCGGACTAGCAGGCTGAGCGCGCCGAATCCTCGCGTGTCCACGCCGATCTGGTCGCGGTCGGCGAGTGTGAGGTTCGACTGCTGCACATGGCTCGCGAGACGTCGAGCCAGATCACCTCCGCCAAGGCCGGCCGGCAACGCGAAGTAGACGATCGCGCCGGCGACGAGCGTCGCGACGATCGGGATCGTCGCATCTGCCCGGGCGAGCAACGACGGACGATCGTTGGCAGGCACGCCGACGATCACGGCCGGCACAGCGCCATTGGCATACGCATCCGTCACCTGCACGCGGCTGGTCGCGATGAGTACGACGATCCAGGACACGACAGCCATCACGCCCTGACCGGGCGATCGGCCACCGGCCGCTGCCGCGACCAGCACCCCCAACGTGACGGTCAGCCACACCCGGTGCTCGCGTGGGGTGCGCGCGTTGGGGGCCATGATCAGCGACAGGACGACGAGCGCCTCGGTGAGAGACCGCAGGGTCGCGGTCGGATCGATCAGACCCTCGCGTCCCTGACTGATCGAGCGCATCGCGATGATCGTGGTGAAGGCCGCGACCGCCGCGACGCCGGCGATGCGCGTCAGCCGTGCCCGGGTCTGGTTGACCGGACCCGCGGGAAGAGACACCGCGACCGTCAGGGCCAGTGTGAACGGCAACGCCCACCACGGCAGCATCCCCGCAGCCGTGGCAGCAACCTGCGCGGCCGCGCACGCCGCCCCGCACCACGTGCGCGCGCGAAGCTCAGCCGGCGTCACTGACCGGCCCCCGCGAGTGCGACTGCCGCGGTCACCGATCCCGCGCCGGCGGCCCGCGCCGCGGCGGCGACTCGCGCGGGCAACGGCGCGGCGCCGAGCCACATCACCGTCGCGCCGGCGCCCCCCAGCTGCAACGCGGTCCGCAGCGTCGCGGGATCCGGATCCGACGAGGGCTCGAGAGCGGCAAACCAGTCGAGGGCGTCAAGCGGTCGGGTCAGCGACTCCGCGGCACCGCTCGCGGCAAGCACCAGGCCGCGCCCGTCCCGCAACGCCTGCACAGCCGTCGCGGCAACCCGCGCCAGCAGGCTCTCACCCGCTTCGTCGTCATCGAGCGGTCCGGCGAGGATCACCAGCGTGGGATGTCCGGGCCGCTCACGCTCCATCACCACAAGCTGGTTGCGTCGTGCCGACGCCCGCCAGTGCACCGAAGTGGTGGCATCCCCGGGTCGCCACTCCCGGATGCCGTAGAAGTCGTGGCCGGACCCGCTGCGGGACATCGACGTACGCCCGTAGATCTCGCCGGTGCTCACATCCGGCAGCCGGAGTGGCACCGCGGGCGCCGGATGCACCCAGCCGGACTCCGCAATGCGCACCCGGTTGCGCCGCACCCATCCGCCGAGCGGCGAGTACGCCTCGATGTCGATGCGGCCGCCGTCCGACCAGCAGCCGCGGTGGTGCGGCATCGCCACGCGTTCAGCGACCGCGTGCTCGCCGGTGCGGACCGATGGCACGACATACCGGCCGATGTCGATCCCCGGCACTCGGTCCTTCATCACGATGGGGCGGCCCCGCGCGGCGTGTCTCGCCGATCCCGTCACGCTCAGCCGGACCGGCGCCTCGACACCAACGGCCATGCGGGCGGGCGTGCGCCGGTCGACCGCGGCGAACGTCACCGACGGAGCCAGGAACGCGTCGCCGACCACGGCGCCGACCGCGGCGGCGGCGGCGATCGCGACACCTGTCGAGTTGATGAGCTGACCCAGTACCTCGAGGGCCGCGGCGATGGTGAGCAACAACGAGGTGGCGCGCGTCGGCCTCGGCAGACGCCGGATCCGCGCAAGTCGCCCACTCATCGGTGAGATCAGGTGCCGGGGTGCTTCATCGAGCGGTCACGCTCCCGACAGCGGCGCCGGCACCTTCGCGACGACGTCAGCGATGACTTGCTGTCCGCGGGCGTGACCTCCGTCATCGCCGGACAGGACCAACCGATGTCCGAGCACGGGAACCGCGAGGGCTTTGATGTCGTCGGGCAGCACGTGCGGCCTGCCCTGCAGGATGGTCCGTGCCTGTGCGCACCGGACGAGCGCGATCGCGGCACGAGTGCTGGCGCCGATCGCCACCCCCGGGTAGGACCGCGTCGCCCCCACCACTGCGACGGCATAGGCGAGCACCGAGTCGGCGACGTGCACGCTGCGGACTGCGCGGCGCAGCGCGGGCAGCTCCCCGACCTGCATGACCGGACGAAGGAGGTCCACCGTCGGAGCCACGAGCTGCTCGCGAACGATCTGACGTTCGACGTCCTCGGCGTTGAGACCGGGATGCACCAGCGCCGTGAAGCGGTCGAGCTGTCCCTCCGGAAGCGGGTAGGTGCCCCACTGCTCGAACGGGTTCTGCGTGGCGAGCAGCACGAACGGGTCGGGCAGAAGGTGTCGAGTCCCATCGACGGTCACGGCCGCCTCGTCCATCGCCTCGAGCAGCGCGGACTGGGTTCGCGGCGAGGCGCGGTTGAGCTCGTCGACCAGTACGACGTTCGCGAACAGCGGGCCCGGCACGAAGCTGAATGCGCTGCGAGACGGCTCCCACACCGACGACCCGGTGATGTCTGCCGGCATCAGGTCAGCCGTCGCCTGGACCCGGCGGAACGAGCCGCCAAGCGCCTGCGCCAACGCTCGAGCCATCGTCGTCTTGCCGGACCCCGGCACGTCCTCGATGAGGACGTGGCCGCCGGCGATCACGGCAGCCACGGTGAGCTCGACCGAGGCTCGTCGGCCGAGAACCACCCGCTCGACGGCTCCCACCAGAGCCTGCGCCTGCTCGTGAGCAGACTCAGGCGCAGCCATCGGCGACGCCGTCACGAGCTGGCCTCCGTACCCCGTTGTGGTCTTGTCGTTGTTTCGAGCATCGACAGAATCCGGTTCAAACTCAACTCACGGTCGAGCGTGACAGCTACCAGACGATCTGCCTCGGGCTCGGAACCTACGCCAGGACCCTGAACGGCACCGGTCTCCTTCCCGTGATCATGTCAGGCGCTGGTTTGTCAGACCGAGCAGCTTGTCCGGGTTGAGGACCGACGTGATCCCGACGATCTGGCCGTCCGCGATGTCGAACGACAGCGTGGTGGTGACGACGTCGTCAACCACGAACAGGTATCCGGGCTGGCCATTGACGACCGCCTCGCGGAACTCGGTGTCGGGTGGGATCCCCTTCGCCACACTGACAAGAAATCGTGCCACCTTCCGGGCACCGTGGATCGGCCGCCGCGCGGCCTTGACCTTGCCACCGCCGTCGGTCCACAGCACCACGTCCTCGGACACCACCGCCATCAGGCCGTCGAGATCACCGCCGGCACAGGCGAGGAGAAAGCGCGCCGCGAGCTCGCGACCCGCCTGCTCGTCGGCATCGAAGCGGTGCCGACGCTCGCCGACGCGCCGGCGTGCGCGACTCACCATCTGCCGGCACGCGGGTTCGCCGCGTCCGAGCATGCCCGCGATCTCGCCATAGTCATACGAGAAGACGTCATGGAGGAGGAACGCCGCTCGCTCGACCGGCGCCAGCTCTTCCAGCAACACGAGGAACGCGAGCGACAGCGAGTCGGCGAGCTCCGCTGCAGCACCCGGGTCGGTCTCGTCGACCAGCAACGGCTCGGGCAGCCATGGCCCGACGTAGGACTCCCGCCGCACGCGCGCCGAGCGAAGCTCGTCGATGCAGAGCCGCACGACGATCGTCGTGAGGTACGACGGCGCCGACTCGACCTGTCGGTCGCCGCGGTCCCGCCATCGCAGGTAGGCCTCCTGCACGACGTCTTCGGCGTCCGCAGAGCTGCCGAGCATGCGATAGGCGATCGCGGTCAACCGTGCCCGCTCGGCCTCGAACGGCTCGAGATCGCCCGCGGTCAAGACACCGGAGCCAGCTCGCACCGGCTGGAGTAGCCCTGGCTCTCCAGGCCCAGACCAGCGTTGATCCGAGAGCGGTAGTTCTCCAACGCCACCCAGCACGCCAGCTCGACGATCTGCTCGTCGGAGAACACGGCGTGCAATCGCTCCACCAGGTGGTCGTCCATCACGACGGGAGTGGCGGTGGCTGCCTCGGCGTACTCCAGGACGACGCGCTCCTTCTCGTCGTACACGTCGGAGTCGCGCCAGCGCGGGACGTCGCGCACCTTGCGCGGGTCCACACCGGACTGCATGCCCTCGTAGTACCCGAAGTCGGTGCACCACGAGCAGCCGATGTTGCTCGACGTCGCCTGGAGCGCGAGCCACCGCAGGTGATGATCCAAGGAGTTCCAGCGCTTCGCCACCATCATCTCGAGCGCACCGTTCGCGAGCAGGACGCCGCCGTGGTGCGCGAGCGCGCGCACCGGGTCGGCGACGTCTCCAAGGTTCTTGCGCGAGTACCGCCAGGCGTAACGGCGCAGCAGACCGCGCGGCTCCTGGATCAGCGGGACGACGCTTTCCATGTCTCTCACCTTCCTCTCACCTGGAAGACGAGACACGGCCTACTTCTGTGACAGGACGCGCAGGCCGGGCCTGTCTCCCGGCTCGACGAGCACGCAGTGCGTGCCGCGGTAGATCGTCGGCATGCACTTGTTGCAGTGGATGCACGTCGCGTCCGTGGCGGCACCGTCACGCATCCGGTTGACGAGGTCGGGCTCGCGCAGCAGCGCCCGGCCCATCGCGACGAAGTCGAACCCTTCGCCGAGCACCTGCTCGATCGTCGCGAGGCGGGTGATCCCGCCGAGTGCGACGAGCGGCATCGACAGGGCGGCGCGATACTGACGCGCCTCGGGCAGGAAGTACCCCTCTTCGAACGGGTACTCGGGCATGAAGCGTTTGCCGACCAGTCGGAACGCCGGACGCAGCACCGCGGGCAGCGTCGCGGCGAACTCCTTGCGTGGGACGTCGCCCCGGAAGAGGTACATCGGATTGGCGAGCGAGCCGCCGCCGGTGAGCTCGAGCGCGTCCAGGTTCCCGTCGGCTTCGAGCAGCTTGGCGATCGGCAGGCTGTCCGCGACGGTCAGCCCGCGCGGTACGCCGTCCTCCATCTCGAACTTCGCGAGTACGGCGACGCCCTTGCCGACCGCCGCCCGTACCGCCTTGGCCACCTCACGCGGGAGTCGCGCCCGGCGCTCGGTGTCGCCTCCCCACTCGTCGGTGCGCTTGTTGAACCGCGGGCTCATGAACGCGTTGATCAGGTAGTGATGGCCCATGTGGATCTCGACGGCATCGAATCCGGCTTCGGCCAGCAACGACGCCGCGGTCGCGAAGTCGGCGATCGTCTGCTCGATGTCGGCGCCCGTCATCGCGTGGTAGCGGGTGCCCAGCGGACTGAACCCGTTCGACGCGGCGAGCGCCTTCGAGCCGGTGACCCGCGCGTTGCCGATCGGGCCGGCGTGGCCGAGCTGCGCATTGACCAGGGCGCCCTCACCATGGACCGCATCGACCAGTCGGCGAAGGTCGGGCACGAGCTCAGGGCGAGGGACCAGCTCGTGCGGAGCGCCGCGCCCGCCTGGCGCCACCGCGCAGTACGCCACCGTCGTCATCGCGACCCCACCGGCGGCAGTCGTGCGGTGGAAGTCGATCAGGGCGTCGGAGACCTTGCCCTGGTAGCTCATTCCCTCGAACGTCGCGGCCTTCAAGATCCGGTTGCGCAATGTCAACGGGCCCAGCGTCGCGGGGCCGAACACGTCAGTCACGAGTCGGGGCACTCAGATCTCCCAGAGGGTCGGCCAGGCATCGGGGCGGAGGAGCGCTTCGGTGCCGCCGTCGATCAACAGCAGCGTGCCGACACAGAACTGGTTGTGCAACAGGAACGACGCTGCGTCCGCGATCTCGGCAGGCACGCCGCCCCGGCCCATCGGCAACGGAAACATCGCGACGAGCGGACCGATCGTCGGGTCCTCTCTCTGCTCGGCCGCAAGCGGGGTCTCCACCAGGCCGGGAGCGAGCGCGTTGAGCCGGATGCCGGCGCCGATCCACTCCGGCACAGTCGAGTTGCGGCGAATCCACCGCGCTATCGCGGTCTTCGTCGCCGGGTAGGTCATGACCGAGTCAGCCTGGTTAGCCAGCGCTCCGGCAGCAGCCTCGTCGCCCGCTAGACAAGCGTCGACGAGCTCGAGGGAATACCCCGGCTGGCACGTCGTCGAGTTCGAGCTGATGGCAACCACGCTTCCCGAGCCCGCGGCCAGCTGGTCACGAAGTCCCGCGATCACCTCGACGGTGCCGAAGTAGTTGACCGACACGAGCAGGGAGCCCTGCCGACCCGGCAGTCCGGCGACTCCGGCGCAGGTCACCAAGCCGGCCAGCTCCCCGCCACACGCGTCGGCGACGCCCGAGACCGCCGCTGCCCGCCCGTCCGCGGTCCCGAGGTCCGCGACGATCTCGGCAGCGGCCCGGTCCACCCCGATCACCCGGTGCCCGTCGCGCTGGAGCCGGTCGCGGATGGCGGCGCCGATTCCTGACGCCGAGCCCGTGACGGCGTACGTCAGGGTCACTCCGCCACCCCGGGCACGACAAAAGGTACGCAGCCGGACTTTTCGGTCATAAACGCCATCCTGACTTCATCTAGCACGGTGATCGCCCGATGCAACCTTCGACGCCGCTTACCCGGGGGAAGGTCCGATCGTGTCCGACATGCTCGCCTGGCACCGCCTGTACGGCGAGTCGGGCATTGCCAGCCTGGGCAAGCTGGTCGGCGCCGCCATCGCCGTCGTGTTGATGGCCCACTACGGCATCAACCCGGCCTACGAGCACCGCCTCATCATCTACACCTGGCTCGCGATCGGAATCGTCCCGGTCCTGATGCAGCGCCTCACGCCCGCCGTCATGGCCGCTGCCCCGGGCATCGAGATCCCCTATCTCGTGACGATGGGCTTCATCGACCAGGGCGTCGGCGTGGCCGTCGTGGCACTCACGGGCGGCGTGAACGGCCCGTTCTGGGTCATGATGCTCGTCACGACCGCGGGCGCGGCGGTCATCGCTCCGAACCTCGCTCTCGCGATGGGTCAGTCGGTCTTCATGACCGGCTCGCTCGTCCTCGCGACCTGGATCGCGCACGATCTCAACAAGGCGGCAGCCGGCCCGCTGATCCTGATCGGCCTGTCCTCCGCGATGATCTCGCTGCTCGGCAACGCGGTGTCATCACGGCTCGACAACCAGCGTGTGCACTCCGACGCCGAGCGCGACCAGCTGCGTCGCACCGTTGAGGAGCTCTCCGCGGCGCTCGCGCAGGCAGCCCAGGGCGACCTCTCGGTGCAGGTCGAGTCCGAGACCGTCGCACAGGAGCTGCTCGCGCGGCTTGCAGGTGCCTTCGACGACACGCTGGGCAATCTGCGGGGCCTGGTCGGTTCGATCCGCTCGGGTGGCGAGCAGATCGTCGCGGCCGCGCATGAGCTGCTCGCTTCGGCCGAGCAGCACGCGGCGAGCGCCACCCAGCAGTCGAGCGCTGTCACCGAGA
>DASZVL010000013.1:0-164087 GCA_035547035.1 Mycobacteriales bacterium
CGAGCCGAGGCTCATCCCGATCCCTCCGCGGCCGTCCCACCTCTGCAGTGTCGATCACTTCCGTCATGACGTTTCCTCTCCGAGTCGCTCCTGCGACTCATCGTTGAGGTCACGCCCTTACACAGAATTTCTGACACGCCCGCCCCCGCCGGTCGTCTCGATCGGATCAAGAACCTCAGGTCCAAGCTGCTCCGTCGAGGAGAAGAGGTACACCGTCCCCTCCGAGTCATACAAGCCGCCGTTCGGGTCAAAGGGAGGATTGAAGCTGGTGTCGCGAGAGAGTGCCGCGACGAAGCCGCTGGTAAGGGCCACCACCTCGCCGAGCGTGTCGCTTAACGGCTGGCCATCTACCTGGTGCGTCAGTTGCCAGTCGCCAGACTCGTCACTCCACCAGTAGACCGAGCCGACGGAGTCGCCGTATTCGTCGAGCGGCCAGTACGGCTCACCGATAACGGCGGTGCTCCCGAGCATCGCGATGGAGTCGCCATACTCATCGCCGGGACCGGGGTCCGGAGATGGCAACATGCCCGCCGGTGTCCACGCACCGCCCTTGTCGCGGTAGGCGAACACCTGCCCGGGATCATTCGCATCATCGTCCGCTTGGCTCACCAGCAGGCGATCGCCGTCAGTTGCGGCAGCTTCCCCGTAGAACTGCATCGGCGAATCTGGGACCAGCTTGGTCGGGCCCGACCACACGCCATCGGTCAGCTGGTAGATGAAGACCTCGCCCTGTTGGGTGCTGTCGTCCCCATCAGGGTCCTGCGTGATCGCAGAGACGACTGCCGTCGTGGCGCTCAGCGCCGATCCCGCGAACGACACATAACCACTGCCGTTCGGGTCGTCCGGAGGTGCCAATGTGGCAGTCAGCGTCCAGTGGCCGTCCGCGTCTCGCGAGTACAGCCAGACCGGATCGTGCGTATTGACACCATCGTCCCAGTCCACGGGAGTGTTGCTGACCATCAGATTCCCGCCCGAGGAGAGAACGCTCGTCCCGAAGTCCTCCCTGTTGAACTGGTCCGACGGGGGCGGGAGCGGGGGGGCTGCGATCGTCTGGACCTGTGACCAGCCGGTGCCGGCTTCGTAGTTGTACACGCGGACCTCGCCGCTACCGTCGCCGGAGTCCGGCGAGTTGGGGTCACCAACGAACAGGGTGTTGCCCGAGAATGCGACTGCCTGTCCGAAGGCCCCGTCACCCGCACCTGACCCCTGGACGAGCGACTCGCTCCACGTGCCGTCGTCGTTCCGTGTGAACAGGCACACGACGCCAGGGATTGAACCGGGATGAATGCCGAGACCCTGGACTATTGCACCGACCGCCACGAACTTCGGTGATACGGCGAGCGGTACCTCGCCGAAGGCTGGGCTGTCGAAGGTGATGCCGCACTGCTGGGTTGGCGCGTCGTTCACGCACAGCCCGTCATCAAACAGCGCCGTTGATGACCAGGTGGGATCCACCAAGATCGGGAACGCCGCCCCGTCCGTATCGACCCTGATCAGGATCGCTCGGCCCGCCTCAGTTGAATTCATTGACGCCCGCAGGCGCTTGCCCGCGGAGTCATACACACGCAGTCCGGCGTAAACGGCGCGAAGGTTCCCCGAGGCTGAGCGAAGCTCGACGGCGCGCCCCGATCCCGATGCCCGAAGCCCCGACACGGGGATCACCAGCTCCGCCTGACCCGCTGTCCCCGGCGCTGGCGCCGCGATCTCGAACAGCTGCTCCACACCTGCCGATACGGGGCGGAAGAACTCCGTCACGCCCCCGACCTGATATACCGCTGTGTGCGACCGCGTTGAAGCCATTCGCAGCGACGGCATCGGCGACGCGCTCCGCGGGCGGACACCGGCGAAGACAGGCGCCGATGCCCCAGTCGATGGGGTGGCGTGCATGGCCGACAGGATTGAGGTCGGCGAACCCGATAACCGCACCTGCCCGAGACCGATGCTGTACCCGTGGCCATGCAGTACCGCGCTCCTCCGCTGATACGTCGCTGAAAGCTGCGCGTCATGCTCCGCACGTAACGCCCTCGAAGCTGACCCCACTCCTTGGCTTCCCTTTCCGCCGACCGCACTTAGGACCGCAGCGGGCGCCAGCGGCAGCTGATCGGACACGGCCGAAGCGGTCCGGTCGCTGCGCGTCTGATGATGTTGAGCGGTACGCCGGAGCGAGGCCGCAACCGCGTGCGTGGCCGAGGGCAATCTTTCCGGAAGTGAGGCGACAGTCCGGACAGCGGTCGCCGTGCGCTGGGCGGACAGTGTCCCGGCTGCTGGCAGCATCGCCGCAACGACAGCACTGCTGAGGATGAGACAAATCGAAACGACGCGCTGAGGACGCACGCCAACCTCCCCGAATCGCCCCCCGGCGAGCCGGCCGTAGCCGCTGAACGAGATCGTGTCCCGCCGCTACGTGACTGTCACCTCAGGTTGATGCGCCAAGAGGTCCAGCGCGATACGGCCAGCCGGCCCAACGCCGCCGCTACATCGCATCAGCGGCGGAGGGCTCGACCCGGGTAGGCGTCGGGGACGATCTGGCCGTCGCGCACCACGGGCTCGCCGTGCACCAGCAAGTGACGGACGCCGACCGACGGAACGGTCGGCTCGATGTACGTCGCCGAGTCCGTCATGATCGCCGGGTCGATGACCACGATGTCCGCATCCGCGCCCAAACCGAGGTGCCCCTTCGCCACCGCGCCGGGAACGAAGGACAAGACCTGTGCGGGCAGCAGCGAGCATCGCCGGAACGCCTCCGGCCACGTCCACTGACCGGACCTCACCATCAGGCGCAGCACCTTCATGAACGTGCCCGCGGTCCGCGGATGCGTCTGCCCGCCGCCGGGCAACGGCCACGCCCGCGGATCCGGCGCGCCATCCGGCCACACCAGCGGCATCGCATCGGAAGCGACAATCGCGTCGGGAAAGGCGAGTGACATCTCGAGCAGCCGGACGTCGATCTCCTCGTCGAAAAAGCTGATGATCACCGGCGTCTGCGGCGCGGTCGCGCGCAACGCGACGAGCCGCTCGAGCGACAACACCTCGCCGGTCTCGACGACAGTGATGGATGCCGGCGTCAGGTCCCATCGCGCCAGTCGCGACGGATCAAGGAAGAACGCGCCGACAGCTGTCGACCCCGCGCCGTACGGGTAGGTCTCGACGGTCACCCGCGAGCCCTCGCGGCGAGCATCGTCGATCGTCCGCAGGACGCGCTCGATGTGCCGGCGTGACGTCGAGTTGATGTGGCAGTGATGCATGTGCGCGCCGGTCTCGGCCGCAACCTGCGCGATCTCCAGTGACCCGTCGACCGGCGTGGCCGGGTCGGATTCGACGATCTCCCGGACGTGCGTGTACGTCGCAACCCCAACGTCCGCGGCGAGCCGGCCGACTGCGACCAGCTCAGCGGGATCGGTCTGCGGCGCGTAGCCCATGAGCACGCCGATGCCGAGCGCTCCGTCCCCCAGCTCCCGCGCCAGCAGGTCGAGCCACGCCGCGAGCTCGGCCTTGGTGGACGTGCGCTGCCAGCGCTCGTCGCCGAGGACGTGCAGCGTCTTCATGATCGACGCGTCCTGCTCGATGTCGCACAGCACCTTGGCGCGGGCGCCGGCCCACGAGGCGGAGAACCCGTAGTTCAACGGCCGGCCCTCGGCCGCAGCGTCGGCGTACGCCCGAGCCACGGGGAACAGCCCCGCCTCGAGCTCGAGTGACGTCGTCACCCCGTCGAGCGCCTGCAGCCGCTGCCCCGCGATGCCGTTGACGTGCGAGTGCAGGTCGACGAACCCCGGCCCGACGATGCAGCCGTCGACATCCAGCACCGAGTCCGGCGTCCCCGTGCGCGCGACCCGGCCGTCGACGACCAGCAGGTCGCGTACCTCGTCGACACCGTTAGCCGGATCGACGACTCGACCGCCCCGCAGCAGCAGTGACGTCACGCGCGGACGGCTGTCAGGGCTTCTTGCGGGTGGTCTTGCGCGCCGCTTTGCGAGCCGGTGCTGGCTGCTCGCGGCGACGGATCTTCTCTGCCAGCTCCGCCGCGTCGTGGACGAAGTCCTCGAACGCCTCGCGGTGCGCAGCGTTCTCCCGGCGCGACAGGTGGATGCTCCACGCACCGAGAGCGAGGCCGAGCAGGGCGAAACCCGTCAGCCCGCCGGAGATCAGCCACGGCAGCTGCAGCGGCACGTAGACCGTCCGTGCGCTGCCCCGCCAGCCGAGCGCGAACATCGCGAAGCCGCCTGCCGCCAGCAGGACCAGGACGAGGACCGAGCGGACCGCGGGGTCGCGGAAGTGCAGCGTCCACTTGGGCAGCACGACCACCCGGCGGGCATCAAGCCCGTCGTCGGAGCTGAGAACCTCCGCTTCGCTCACTTGTCGAGCGACCGCTGCAGATCGCGCATCGCCTCGGCGAGGGTGTCCATCTGACGAGCCCGCTCGGCGCCGTCCTGCCGGCGCGAGCTGACGTTGACGACGACGAGGCCGGTCATCACGAGAGCGAGACCAGGCAGGCCCGCGGACACGACGTACGGCATCTGCCGCCAGACGTCGACGAGACCGGCGACGCGGCTCCAGGCGAGACCGAGCAGCGCGAAGCCGACGAGCACGACGAGGACGCCGACGTACGTCGGCAGCAGCGAGGCGGGGTCGGTCACCGCGCGCATCCGCGTCGGACGCGCGGCGAGGTCGATTGCCCCGGTCGATCCGGTGTTCGGGGAGACGAGGATCTCCGGTGCCTCCGACGACGGCGTGACCTTGCTCATCCCGTGACCTCCAACAGTTCGCGAACCACCGCGGCGACCAGCGCCGTGCGTTGTGTCATCGCCGACAGGGAGGCCCACTCCCCCTCGGCATGCGCGTTCCCACCGACCGCGCCGAGACCGTCGAGCGTCGGGATCCCGATCGCCGCGGTCAGGTTTCCGTCAGAGCCGCCGCCGACGGCGACGCCTCCGATGTCGTCGATGCCGACCGACTCCGCCAGCCGATGTGCCCGGGCGAAGAGCTGCTCGGACATCCGGCGCTCGAACGGGAGCCGCA
This sequence comes from Mycobacteriales bacterium, assembly GCA_035547035.1. Taxonomy (GTDB): domain Bacteria; phylum Actinomycetota; class Actinomycetes; order JAFAQI01; family JAFAQI01; genus DASZTV01. Next base: position 5,017 of record DASZVL010000013.1, read on the forward strand.
CCGACGTCGCAGTCGTCGTGACGGCCGCGCCGTCGACGCGGGGCGTCAGGCCTTCGAGCGCGGCCGCGACCCGCTCCATCTCGGCGACGGTCTCGGCCCGCACGTCGACAGCCACTGTCGCGCGCGCCGGCACCGTGTTCACCGTCGTACCGCTCGACATCACGGTCGGCGTAACGGTGGTGCCGAGGTCGTCGCGCCCGAGCGTCGAGATGGCGAGCACCTGATGCGCCGCCTCGACCGTCGCGTTGACGCCGCTGTGTGGATCCAGACCGGCGTGCGACGCGCGCCCGGTGACGTCGACGCGATACATCCCGACGCCCTTGCGCGCGATCTTCAGCGCGCCGTCCTGGCTCGGCTCGAGCACCAGCACCGCGTCGGCGCCCTTGCAGGTGTCTTCGATGAGCTCGCGCGAGGTCAGCGATCCGACCTCTTCGTCGCTCGTCAGCAGGACGGTCGCGCCCCCGGGGTTGTCGAGCGACTCCAGCGCGGCGAACGCCTGCACGACGCCGGACTTCATGTCGAAGACACCGGGGCCGGTCATCCGGTCGCCGTCGACGGCGAACGGCCAGCGTGCGAGCGTGCCGATCGGCCACACCGTGTCGAAGTGACCGAGCAGTACGACGCGCGACGCACTGTTCTGCCAGCGGAGGTGTACGCCACTTCCGGTCGCGATCCGCTCGCCGGCGCGACCGATCCGCCGGCGAGCGACGGCGTCAACCGCGTCGGCGCAGCGGTCGAGGGCGTCGGGATCAGCCGACGGCGACTCGCACGACACGAGTGCGTCGATGTCGGCGAGCAGGTCGCTGGCAATCGCAGTCATCGCTTCGTGGGCGTCGCGTCGCGGGTGAACAGCCGGATCAGGAACACGCCGATCGCCAGCAGCGCGATCGGGAACAGGAACGCCATCGGGTACTTGAAGTGCCGCACGAACGCGACGGGCTGCGCCACCTGCGTGGGTGCGATCACGGGCGCCGGCGCGACGGCGGTGGTGTCGCCTTCGTCGGGAAGGGTGACCGGCGGCACGGGCGGCGTCACGTCGCTCGGCGCGGACGAGGGCGGCGTCGACGGCGGTGTCGAGGGCTGCGAGACGACCTGGTCGGCAGGCGGGGTGAAGCTGACCGAGGTCGTGACGTGCGGCGTGCCCGCGCGCTTGCTCCCGTTTAGCGCGACCTGCCACAGGTCGGTGGCGGCCGACTTCGCGAGATCGGGCATGATCGCGATGCCGTTCTCGGTCGACCCGTTCGCCCAGGCTGCGAAGAACTTCGTCACGTCGACGGTGAACACGTTGTGCTTCGCGTCGTACGTCAGCTTTGCCGAGTTGTGGCAGTCGACCGCAGGGGGCGTGTCGATGTCGCCGTCCGCGCCGTCCTTGAACGGCTTGGTCGCAAGGCAGGCGACCGCGACTGCGGAGTCCGGTGAGACCGACCCGTCGGTGGTGCCGGACGCGACCGGAAGCGTCATGGTCGCCTGCGACACCTTCGAACCGGTCGGAACCGCGGAGAGGTTCGGTCGGAGATAGGTCCGCTCGGTCTCCGTGCTGAGCAGGATGCCGAAGTGCAGCGTGTCGGCGGGGTACAGCGACGGCACCGGCACGGCGGGGCAGGCGAGCAGACCGGCGCACAGGTTGATCGACGCAGGGCCGTACCAGCCCTCGGCCGAGTCGCCGACCGAGACCGTCTGCGCGGTGCTGGCGGTCGTGGGCGTCACGAGGGCGGGGTCGACAAGGGGCACTGCCACAGCCGCGGAGCCCGCAAAAAGCCACGAAAGCGGGAAGAACGCCCCGAAGGAGAGCAGCGCAGCACGTCTCAGCCGCGTCACCCGAGTTTGATTCGCCATCTCCGCACGTTCATCCTGCCTCGCCCGATGCCAACAGCCTGCCGTGGCGCGCCACGAATCGCATCGTTCTCGCGCACCAACCGGCGCCAGTGCCGTCGTAGCCATGCATGACGCAGCGTCGCCGAACCGCCACTACTGTGCGGTCTCGTGAAGCTGACCGCTGTCGAGCTACGCCGCATCAGCCTCCCGCTCGTCGCGCCGTTCCGAACCTCGTTCGGGACGCAGACGACACGGGACGCGCTGCTGGTCCGCGCCATCACCCCTGACGTCGAAGGCTGGGGTGAGTGCGTCGCGATGATCGACCCGCTCTACTCCGCCGAGTATGTCGACGCCGCACAAGAGGTGATTCGGCGCTTCCTGTTGCCTCGCCTGTTCGCTGCCGGCGAGGTCAGCGCCGGCCAGGTCAGCCACCTCCTGGAGCCGGTCAAGGGACATCCGATGGCCAAGGCAGCGGTGGAGATGGCGGTGCTCGATGCCGAGCTGCGCCAGGCGGGGCAGCCGCTCGCGGCGTTCTTCGGCGCAACCCGTGACCGGGTGCCCTCTGGAGTCTCGGTCGGCATCATGGGCTCGATCCCGGAGCTGATCGACACGGTAGGCGGCTACCTCGAGGCGGGCTACGTCCGGATCAAGCTGAAGATCGAGCCCGGGTGGGACGTCGAGCCGGTCCGAGAGGTACGAGAACGCTTCGGCGACGACCTGCTGCTCCAGGTCGACGCGAACACCGCCTACACCCTTGCCGACGCGAGACACCTGGCGAAGCTCGACCCCTTCGACCTGCTGCTGATCGAGCAGCCGCTGCCTGAGGACGACGTACGCGGCCATGCCGAGCTGGCGCGGCGCATCACCACGCCGGTCTGCCTCGACGAGTCGGTGACGTCCGCACGGGCGGCTGCGGACGCGATCGCCCTCGGCGCCTGCCAGGTGATCAACATCAAGGCCGGACGCGTCGGGGGCTATCTCGAGGCGCGGAAGATCGCATCGGTCGCGGCCGCGAGCGGCCTCGCCGTGTGGTGCGGCGGGATGCTCGAGACCGGGATCGGCCGCGCCGCCAACGCCGCGCTTGCCGCCTGTCCGGAGTTCACGCTTCCCGGCGACGTCTCAGCGTCCGACCGGTTCTACGCGCACGACATCACCGCGCCGTTCGTGCTCGACGACGGCCACATCCGGGTCCCGTCCGGACCGGGCATCGGCGTCGACGTGGTGCTCGATCAGCTCGAGGCGGTTACGACTTCCGTGGCGACCGTGCGCCCGTAGCGGCAGCCGCGCGCTTCCTCGGCGCCGGCTTCGGCTCGGTGTGACCGGAGCGCTCGATCGCGGTGACGCTGCCGCCGAGGTAGGCGTCGACGACCGCCGGGGTGTTGCGTACGACGTCCGGCGGCCCGTCCGCGATCACCGCGCCGTCGGCCATCGCGACGATCCGGTCCGAGATGCCCATGATCAACGGGATGTCGTGCTCGATCACCACGAGGGTGAGGTCGAGCTGCTGCTTGAGGTCGACGAGGAGCTTGCCGAGCGCCTCCGTCTCGCGCTGGGCGATGCCTGACGACGGCTCGTCGAGCAGCAGGCACACCGGCTCCAGCGCGACCAGGCAGGCAATCTCGGTGATGCGCCGGGTGCCCGTGGACAGCTCCTGGATCTGCTTGTCGCGGTACCGGTCGAGGCCGAGCGCCGAGACCAGGGCCCGGGCCTGGCGCTCCTTGCTGCGCTCTCCGAAGGACAGACCGATCGTCGACGTCAGGAACCGGGTCGGCCGCACCCGCTCCAGGGCGAGCATGACGGTCTCCGTGACGGTCATCGTCGGGAACAGCGCCGCGTCCTGGAAGGACCGGATCAGACCCAGGTCCGCGCGGCCTTCGGGCCCGAGGTGGGAGATGTCACGCCGGTTGAACCGCACCCGGCCGGCGTCGGGCTTGGTGAAGCCGCCGAGCAGCTCGAAGGTCGTCGTCTTGCCGGCGCCGTTCGGGCCGATGAGCCCGACCGTCTCCCCCGCCCTGACGGCGATCGACACGTCGCGGACCGCATGGACGCCACCGAAGCTCTTGCGGAGGTGGCTCGCCTCCAGCAGGGTGACGCCGGTGGACGGTCGCCGCTGCGCCGGCACCTGACTGCGCTCCCGCACCTGCAGCAGCGTTGCCGGCGCGGTTCCGGTGGTCTCCGCGGCAGCGTTGCCGAGGAAGTAAGGCTCGGGGTCGATCCCGTGGCGGCGCGCGATCATCTTGACGATCCGATCGCGCAGCGGTTCGAGCAGCTGGATCAGGCCGCCGGGCTTCCAGAGGATGACGCCGAGGACGCCGAGATTGGTCGCGGCGAGCGCGATGTTGCCGATGTTGAGCAACGGCAGCCCGAACACCCACAGCGCGCCGAGCAGCGGGCCCCAGAGCGTGAAGACGCCGCCGAGGACCGTCATGACCACCACGTTGATGCTCGAGCCGGTCGGGAAGGTGGTCGCGCCGATGCTCGACAGCGAGTGCCCGTACGCCGCACCGCCGATGCCGGCGATGAAGCCGGCGACGAGGTAGCCCTGCAGCTTGACGACACTCGCCTTGATCGTGAACGCGCGGGCGTTGTCCTCGTTGTCGCGGATCGCGACCAGGAGGCGTCCGAACCCGCTGCGCCTGATGTTGCGGACCAGGATGACCGACAGCACGAACAGGGCGAGCGCGAAGTAGTAGTACGAGTGCCCGGTGTCGAGGGAGTGGCCGAAGACGATCGGCGAGCCGGGGTTGCGACCGTCGCCGAGCATCCACGGCTGCACCAGCAGCCAGGCCGGCGTGGCCAAGGCGAACCCGAGGGTCGTCAGCGTGAGCATCAGACCTCGGATCCGAAGTGCCGGCAGCCCGATCACGACCGAGACGAGTCCCGCCGCCAGGCCCGCGTAGAAGAGCGCGAGCGGGAAGTCCCCGATCCGCGCCGACACCTGGAAGGAGACCACCGCGCCGATCGCCGCAACCGCGAACTGGCCAAGCGTGAGCTGACCGGCGAGGCCGGTGAGGACACAGATCGACAGCCCGACGATCGCGAAGCTGACGATGCCGGTGAAGTTCACCGACACGCTGTTGTCGAACATCAGCGGCACGCAGGCGAGCACGGCGAGCACGACGAGGGAGATGACCGGCCCGATCGCGCGGACCATCCAGAGCTGGCGCAGCCGCTCCGGGATGGGACGCATGCCCTGGACCGCGGCCCAGCTGCCCTTCTCCTCGTCGCGACCGCCCCGCTGCCGCTGGAACAGCAGCGCCACGAGGATGACGACGAACAGCGTGACCTCGACCAGTCCGGACTCGGGGTAGTTCCAGAGCAGGATCTGCTCGAGGATGCCGAGACCGACGCCCCCGGCGAGCGCGAGCGGGAGGCTCTGCATCCGGCCGATGACAGCCGCGGTCATCGCGCGCAGCAGCAGCTCCGGACCGAAGCTGTCACCGCTGGTGAAGCCCTGCGTCGGCGCGGTGAGGATCGCGGTCATTGCGCTGAGCGCTCCGGCGATCGCCCAGGCAAGCGTCGACATCCGGGAGGCGAAGATGCCCGACATCCGGGCGGCTTCAGGGTTGGCCGCGGCGGCGCGGATGCCGAGACCGAACCGGCTGCGCTTGAGGAAGATCGCGAGACCGATGACGACGATCGGGGACAGGATCAGCATGCCGGAGTAGGCCTGCGTGACCCGCAGTGCGCCGATGTTGAACACCGGCAGGAAGGACGGCTGCGGGTAGAGCGAGCCGGCGGACGCGGTCGAGTTGATGACGAGGGCGAAGATCACGAGGAACTGCCCGACGCCGAGCGTGGCGACGACGCTCATCAACCGGGGCGCGTTGCGCAGTCGTCGGACGACACCGGTCTCCGCGGCCGCACCGGTCAGCGCCGACACGATCAGCGCCATCGGGAACGCGACCCAGTACGGGATGTGCCACTTCACGGCGGCGACGCCGAAGAAGGCCGAGCCGAACGCGCCGATCTGCCCGTGCGAGAAGTTGATGATCCGGTTCGTCCGATAGATCAGGACGAGCCCGACACCGAGCAGGCCGTAGGTCAAACCGATGATCGTGCCGAGCATGATCACCGGGAACGGCGTCGACGCCTTGATCACGCCGTGCTTGGCCAGCAGCGCCGACAGCAGCTTGGCGGCGACGACGGCGACCACGAAGACGACGAAGGTCAGCACGGCCTTGCGAGACGGCAGCGGAATGCGGCGCGCGGGAGCGTCGTCCAGCGGGCTGAACACGTCGGTCACGTGGCGGCTCCCGCGCCCTGCAGGAAGACGGCCCGCAGCAGGTCCTCGCGCGCCAGCAGGTCGTCGGCACGACCGTCGAAGCGCATCTCGCCCTTCTCCATGAAGTACGCGTGGTCGACCAGGTTCAGCGCGATGTTGACCGACTGCTCGACGAGGACGACCGCAGTCCCGTCGTCGTTGATCTTGCGGACCATGTCGAGCAGCTGCCCGACGATGACCGGTGCGAGACCGAGCGAGAGCTCGTCGATCAGCAGCAGCTTCGGACGAAGCATCAGCGCCTTGGACAGGCCGAGCATCTGCTGCTCCCCGCCGGACAGCGTGGCCGCCAGCGAGTTGCGCCGCTCGTAGAGCCGCGGGAAGGCCTCGAACGAGGTCTGGATCGCCTTGTCGACCGCACGGCGGTCCCCCGCCATCGTGTAGCCGTAGCTGCGCAGGTTCTCGACGACTGTCATGGGACCGAACACCGCGCGGCCACCCGGGATCTGCGTGATTCCCAGCCGAAGCCGCCGTTCGGCGTCAAGATAGGTGATCTCCTGCCCGCGGTAGCGCACGCTGCCGCGGGACGGCAGCCCGATGCCGGAGATGACCTTCAGCAGGGTCGACTTGCCGGCACCGTTGACGCCCAGCAGCGCGACCATCTCGCCGTCGTCGACGGTGAAGTCGACGTCGAAGAGCACCTGCAGCTGGCCGTAGGCGAAGTCGATGCCGCGCACCGACAGCATCGGGAGGTGCGAGCCGGAGGACTTCAGGCGACGGACTTCCTCGTCCTCGATCACCGCGTCGATCATGCGGTCCATGTCTGCCTGGATGAGGTTGCTCGCGCTGCCGATCACGACCGCAGCGATGACGCCCGGGATCGCGATCGAGATCATCGTGCCGGCGACGCCGTACTGCGTCTGGATTCCGTTCAGCAGCAGCGCGCCGACCGTGCCGCCGATCGCCGCGAAGATCTGGGCGAGGGACATCGCATGCGCCCGCATGTGGGAAGGGACGATCGAAAGGAGCGACACGCCGAGCGCGGGCTGGAGGATGGCGATGCATCCGCCCGAGATTCCGAAGCAGACGATCATCGGCCAGAACCACGGCATCACGCCGCCGATCGCGATGAAGGAGACGCCTGCGGCGAGTACGACGCCGCCGATGCGCAGCAGCTTCGTCGGGTCGGACCGGAACTGCTTCTCGCCGCGCCGGCCGTAGGCCAGCAGCGCCACTGAACCCGCGCCGGCGTAGTAGGCGAAGAACAGTCCTCGTGCTCCCGGACCCAGGTTCCAGCGCTGGTCGAGGAAGAAGGAGACGAAGCTCAGCAGCGGCACGATGAGGATGCCGAGCACCGCGAACCCGACACAGATCCGCTTGTTGGTCGGGACCAGCATCACCCGTCGGCAGATCTCCCAGAAGCCGAGCGTGACGTCATCCTCGGCGAGGTCCGGCGTCCCGCCGGCGTCCTCGTCGGCATGCGCTTCCCGCACGCTTGCCCGAAGCTGCTCGGTGTCCCACTTGCCGAAGCCAGGGTCGCGAAGCCCGAGCGAGACCAACGTCATCAAGATCGACGTGACACCGAGCAGCAGGAAGACGCCGCGCCAGGTGAAGCCGCCGATGCTGGCCAGCAAGCCGACCAGCGCCGGCGCGAGGATGTTCCCCGATGTGCCGATGGCCTGGTACAGCGACGCGGCCCGGACGCGCGCCGCCGGCGGGTAGCTGTCCATCACGAGCGGGTAGTGCAGTGACTGCGCGCTGCCGGTGGTCAGACCGTCGACCACCAGGATCCCGATCAGGCCGAGCAACGAGGTCACGAAACCGGTGAACAGCGTCAGGACGCTCCACAGGATGCCGGTGACGATGCAGAGCATCGCTCGGCGCGCCCGAGCCTGAGTCAGCGCCGCGATCGGCAGCGGCGCCGCGGCAACCGAAAGCGCCCGCAGCCCGATTGCGGCACCGATCGCACCGATCGAGATGCCGAGGGTCCGGCTGATCTCGGGCGTGAGCACGCCGAACGCGAACGCCTGGAAGTTGTCCGAGATGTAGAGCAGGCCGAGAGCGACGATCGGATAGATCGAGAGGCCGGTACGTCGAAGGATCGCCCGGAACTTCTCGGTGTTCTCGTCGCCGGCGACACCCAGCTGGACTCGCGCGGAGTCATGGAGCGCGGCACGCGTCTCCTCGATGTCCTCGACGGCCTCGAGCGTTTGTGGCGCGGTACTCATCAGAAGGCCGCCTTCGGGATGCGGACGTCGAGCTCCCAGGCACTCTCCCCGGTCCGGTGCCCGGAGGTGTCCATCAACACGATCGTGATCCGGTGCAGCTGGTCCTTCTCCTTGTTGTTCGACAGGTCGGGGATCAGCGGGAGCTTGATCGACGTGGCAGTCGTCGGAAACACCAGGTGCTGGTGCAGATAGGACAGGCTCGGGCACTTGGGGTCGGCCTCGCAGGCCGGGTCGCCGTGCGCCACGCTCTTGAGCGTCTGGCCGGGCTTGATCGGGGTCCCGTCGACGAACACCGCGAAGTAGCCCGCGTCGCGGCTCGGCGGCTGGCTGCCTTGTGCGGCGATCGTGAAGTCCGACATCGTCCACGACACGGTCACGGGCTGGTGCACCAGTGCCCGGCTCTTCGGGCTGACGAAGTGCAGCCGCTTGTCGACTCGGAAGCTCAGGTCCTGGAGGTGGGTGAGGCCGCAGCCGGACAGCCCGAGGACCGCGGCCGCCGCTGCAGCGGCGAGCCGCCGGGTTGCGCGCACGGAGCGCACCGGCGCCTCCTGGCTCGATTGACGAGACGGAACGTTCATCCTGCTGGGTGCGGTGGGTGGGAGTCGTCGTACCGCCGTACCAAGTGGCGACGGATTCACTGTGCTGCCCACACACGCGAGTCCTGGGTTCGACACGCAGCGGACGACACCTTGGTCAGGCGGGGTCCAAAAATCGCAGCTGCAGCTCCGCGACCAGCCGGGTGTCGGGGTCGGTGAGGTCGAGCCCGAATACCTCTGAGATCCGGCGCAGCCGGTACCGAAACGTGTTCGGGTGGACGTTGACCGCGGCGGCCGCAGTGGCCATGTCGCCGTATGCGTCGAAATATGCGCGCAGCGTCGGCACCCAGGCGGTGCCCTTCGCGGCGTCCTGCTCCGAGAGAGCGGCGACCTGGCCGACGAGAAGGTCAGGGCTTCGGGTCGCCAGCTCACGCAGGCGGCGCAAGAAGACCTGCGCCCTCACCGCTTCGATCGTCGCCGTACGCCGCTCTCCTCCGTAGCGCAGCACGTCGAGCACCTCATCCGCCTCACGACGGGAAGCGGCGATGGCGGCAGCCCCCGACACGGTGCTGCCGATGCCGGCCCGCAGCTGAAGGCGCAGCGCGTTTCCGGCCCGCTCGACGATCGTCGCCGCGATCGTCTCGCCCGCCTGAGTCCCGTCGCCTTCGTCCACGGCGATGAGGGCGTAGACGCGCGAGCCTGTCGCCGCGCAGTGGGCCTCGCGGCGGTAGGACTCGCAGTAGACGGCGACGAGATCGGCAACCCGACTCGCCGCGATCGCCCCGGATGCGTCGGCGTCGGCACCGACGTCGAAGGCGACGACCGACATCGGCCGATCGGTCGCGAGACCGAGGACCCCAGCCGCCATCCCGCCGTCATCGCTGCCGTCAAGAAGCGCCAGCAGCGCCCGCGACCGCTGGAGCCGTTCGGCGTCGGCGGCGGTCCGATGCCGCAGGAGATGAAGCGAGGCGATGCGCGAGGCGTCCCGCAGGGTCTGCTCGGCCTCCGCTCCGAGCTCCTGCCGGCCCTCGATCACCCAGAGGCTGCCCAGCAGCTCACCTCCGGCGCGCACCGCGATGGCGATTCGCGGCAGGTACTCGACCTCGTCTCCGATGAAGTCGGCGATCCGCACCACCTCGTCCGTCTGCCAGAGGCGGCGGAACACCCCTGAGTCGTGCAGCCGCTGGATCCAGTCGCTCGGGACCTGTCGGCCGAGGATCGTCGCCTGGCGCGCGGCGTCGATCGGATGCTCGAGGTTGGAGTAGGCGAGGACGTGGTTGCTCGGATCCTCGATGGTCGTCGCGCCGCCGACGACCGCCGCCACCGCGTTGGCCAGGGCGAACAGATCACCGAGCGGCGCCTCGGACAGGCCCGCCGCCTCCGGCGTCGTACGCACCGAGGCGGTCAGCAAAAGCGTGTAGAGGTGTCCCCAAGCAAGCTCCGGCGGCGCGGCGAGCACCGCGACGCCGGCGTCCTCGGCAGCCGCGCGGAGCTCGCTGCCGACCTCGCCGGGCAGCTTCACGACCACCGCCGCGGCACGCGCATCGGCGGCCTGGCGGACCACCGCCACCCGGCCACGATCGCTGTCCACTCCCAGTGCGAGGACGATCGCGTCGGCCCCCGCCGAAAGCGGCTCTGCGGGATCGAGCAGCACCGGGTCCGACACCGCGACATCCAGCCCCCGCGGCGCCGCGACGACCTCCACCACAGCGGGCTGAAGGCGCTCGATCAGGGCGCGCAGCGTCGGAGCCGGAGCGGGCTCGGAGACGGCGCGCATCACCTCGCTCACGTGAGCAACCGCACCTGGAGCTCGGCGAGCAGTCGTTCGTCGGGGTTGTCGAGGCTGAAGCCGCCGATCTCCTGCGCCTTGGTGATGCGGTACCGGACGGTGTTGACGTGGAGCCCGAGCTGCGCGCCGGCTGCCTTCATGTCGCCGACGTTCGCGAAGTAGGCACGCAGGGTCGTGACGAGATCGCTTCCCTGCGCGCGATCGTGCTCGGCCAAGGTGACCACCGGTCCGGCCAGCAGCGCAGGATGAGCCAGCGCAACCTCGCGAAACTGCTCGAGCCGGAAGCTCGCCTGCACGTGCTCGCTGTCCGTGAGCCCGCTCCACCCGCGCCGCTCGGCGAGCGCGAGGAGCTGGTCCACCGACTGCCGCACCGAGGGAGTCTCCACCAACGAGGGGAAAGTGCTGCTCAGCAGCGCGCGATGCGGCGCGGCGGACTGCAGTCGCGCGTGCATGTCCGACACGATTCGCACCGCACTTCGCCGCTGGTCCGGCTCGGCGCAGCAGAACAACAGGTACGCCGTGTCGGCGCCCGCCGCGACCCGCGCCTGCACCCGGTAGGCGTCGCAGTAGCCGCGGGCCAACGCCATGAGCCGGCGTGCGGTGGCGGCCCGATCGCGCTCCTCGGTCGCCATCGGCCGCAGGCCGGCCAGCACGAAACCGCTGTCGACCGCGACCCCGAGCCGTTCCGCGACGATCCGCTCGGTGCGGCTGCCGCTGAGCAGCGCGTCGAAAGCGGCGTCGGCGGCACCCACGCCCCCCGGACCAGCCGCCGCGTGGCGGAGCAGCGACACCGCCGCGACGTCAGCGGCCCAGCGCAGACGCTGCTCGACATCGGTATCGGGACGGTCTTCCTCGGGCTGCAGCCAGATCGTCGCGAGCAGCTCCGAGCCGGCGCGGGCGGCGACGGCGTACCGGCGGCCCATGTTCGCCACCGCGCCGGCCGCGATCTCGACCATGTCACCACGCATGAGGCGATCGAGGATGCCCGCGGCTCGCAGCTGCTCCAGCGCCTGTGCCGGAGCGCGGCGGCCGAGGATGGTCTCGCTGCGAACGTCGTCCGTAGGTCGACCACCCGAGTAGGCGAGCAGCTGCCACGCCGGGTCGTGCAGGACGACTGGACCACCGCACAACGAGGCGATCGCGTCCGCCAGGCCGAACAACGAGTCCTCGGGGTTGAGCGGGCCCGCCCCGGTGGTCGTCAGCGTCCGCAGCAGCGCGACCAGATGCGCCCAGTCGGCGCTCGGCTCGACGACGAGCAAGGCGACCGAGCCGCTCGGCCGATCGGCCTGGACCGTCGTCCCCTTGACCACGACCCCGGCGGCACCGGCAACGCCGGCGGCCTCGAGCAGCTCGTCGGTTCCGGCATCACCGAGCCGGTAGCCCGGTGCGACGACGAGGGCGCCCCGGGGCGGCGCGACCGGGAACGCCGGGTCGGTGACGGCGACGTCGGCGACCGTTGCCGACAGCCGGCCGGATCGAGCGACGACAAGCGCCGGGCCCAGGCGGTCGGCGACCTCCACGACGGTCAGCACGGCTCACACCTCCTCGCCCAGCCGTTGGCTCCATTGTCGCGCCGTACAACGCAGCCGGGTCGAGTCTGGCGAGAAGCGTGAATCCTGGCGGCCCTTCCCGCGCTTACGGTTACCCCGTGGTCAAGAGGACGCGACGGCTGCCACGACCCGGCGAGCTGCGTGAGCTGATGCCGGGTCTGCCATCGCTTCCGACCCGGCGCAACCGACTCGCCCGCGCCGCGGACATCGCGGACCTGCGACTGCTCGCGCGTCGCCGAGCGCCTCGCATGGTGTTCGACTACGTCGACGGCGCCGCGGAAGCTGAGCGGTCACTGCGGGACTCGGTCGACACCTTCGACCGCGTGCAGTTCCGGCCCCGGGTGCTGCGAGACGTCGCGAACGTGTCGACCTCGATCGAGCTGTTCGGCCGGTCGATCGCGATGCCGTTGATCCTCGGTCCGACCGGCTTCACGCGAATGATGCACCAGGAGGGCGAGCGCGCGGTTGCCGCCGCAGCATCGCGCGCCGGGCTGCCCTACACGTTGTCGACCATGGGTACGACGAGCGCGGAGGGCGTTGCCGCCGCCGCGCCGGACGGCTGGAACTGGTTCCAGCTCTATGTCGTGCAAGACCGCGAGCGCAGCACCGAGCAGCTCGCTCGCGCGCGCGCCGCGGGCATGGACGTGCTGGTGCTGACGGTGGATGTGCCGGTTGCGGGCGCACGCCTTCGCGACGTGCGGCACGGCATGACGATTCCACCGACCGTGCGATGGAAGAGTGCGTTGCAGGCCGTGGGTCACCCGGCGTGGTGGTTCGACTTCCTGACCGGCGAGCCCCTGACGTTCGCGACGGTCGACGGCGCTCCGGGCGACCTCGCGGGTCTGATCAACAAGATGTTCGACCCGAGCGTCACGCTCGCGGACCTCGAATGGATCCGTAGCGTGTGGCCTGGCAGGATCCTGGTGAAGGGCGTGCAGGACGTGCGCGACGCCAAGGACATCGCGAGCGTCGGCGTCGACGGTCTTGTCATCTCCAACCACGGCGGCCGGCAGCTCGACCGGGCACCGAGCCCACTGAGCCTGCTGCCTGAGATCCGCGACGGCGTCGGCGACGCGACCGAGGTCTTCCTCGACGGCGGGGTGCGAAGCGGTGCCGACATCGCGGCCGCGGTTGCGCTCGGCGCGAAGGCGGTCTTCGTGGGTCGCGCCTATCTCTACGGCCTGACAGCCGGCGGCGAAGCCGGCGTCGATCGCGCTCTGTCGATCCTGCGCTCCGAGCTGACGCGCACGCTTCAGCTGCTCGGGGTCGCGGACGTCGAGTCGCTCAACGAGGACTACGTGTCCCTGCCGACGGAGGTCTCGTAGTGGTCGCGCCGGTCGCCGTCCGTCGTGAGGTCGTCTCGGTCCGCGGGGTCGACGTACAGGTCAAGGTGTACGGCGACGGCGGCACGCCCGTCGTCCTGCTGTCGGGCGGCGGTGCCGGCTGCAACGGCTACTTCCCCGATCTGATCGAGGGTCTTCCCGATCACACCGTCGTGGAGTTCGACCGGCTTGGCACCGGCACGTCGCGAACCACGGAGCGGGTGTCGCTGCGCAGCTGGTCACAGGACACCATCACCGTCCTCGATGCGCTCGGCATCAAGCGGGCGTTCCTGGTGGGACACAGTCTCGGCGGAGCGCTCGCCGCACAGATCCTCGCCGACTACCCGGATCGGGTGGCGGGCGCTTTCCTGCTCGACCCGACGCCGCTGAACAACCCGAAGATCGTCGCCAGCACCGCGCGCGCCGCGATCCTGATCAGCAAGGTCTGCGGCACACCGGTCCTCGGACCTGTGCTGGCGGACCTGCTCAAGCGGACGAAGCCGAAGGGCCTGAGCCCGAGCGCTGAGGCGTCGTTCGGCCGGACGTTCTCCGGGCCGTGGCTCGAGGACACCGCCGCCGCGGTCCGGCTGCTGGAAGACGACGCGCGCGCCTACTGCGCCCGCTCCGTCCCACCTGCGGGCGTGCCGGTCCTCATCGCCAGCGCCGATCGCAAGCCGGCCCACCGCTTCCGTCGGGTGCATGCGGCATGGGCACAGGAACTCGGGGGGCGGCTCGAGGTCTGGCCGAACACCAAGCACAGCCTCTACCTGCAGGAGCCCCAGCTCGTGGTCGACCGGACAAGAGCGCTGCTCGAGGAATCCGCATGAGCATCGCCACCGGAGCGAGCCAGCGAGCAGCGGGGCGCTTCGTCCCTGCGCTCGGTGCGATTGACGACGCGGATGCGCTGGTGGTGCTGGCGAGCGCGTCGGACGGTCGCGCGACCCTGCTTGCGACGACAGCCGCACCCGACGAGCTCCGGCGCGAGATCGAGGATGCGCTCGAGCTCGTCGGCTTCACCGGCAAGCCGGGTCAGGTCGCCCGGCTCCCGCGGATGTCAACCGGCGGTCCGCGCAGCGTCACGGTCGCCGCGGTGCGGCCCGACGCTGAGGAGGCGGAGATTCTCGGCGCGATCAGCACTGCCGTCCGCGCGACAGCAGGCGCGCGCCGCGTCGTCGTCGACGCCGCCGCCGACCCGGAGGCGGCGCTGCTTCGCGCCGTCCTGGCGACCTATCGGTTCACGGTCTACCAGCCCGCTGCGGACGCGGTGACCGAGCAGGTCGCGCTGGTCAGCGGGTCCGCAGCGGACGCGGCGCGAATCGAGGACCTGATCGCCGCAATCTGCTTCGCGCGCGATCTCGTCACCTTCCCCCCGGCGGACAAGACGCCGGCGCGGGTGGCCGAGCTGCTCGAGGCCGCTGCCGCCGAGGTTGGCGCCGAGTGCCGCGTGTACGACGAGGACGAGATCGCAGAGCTCGGCATGGGTGGGCTGCTGGCGGTGAGCCGCGCGTCGGTGCATCCGCCCCGGCTTGTCCGCATCCATGCCCCGGGAACCGAGCAATCCGTCGTCGGGGTCGTCGGCAAGGGCCTGACGTACGACGCGGGCGGGCTCAACCTGAAGCTGGCGATGCTCGAGTGCATGAAGCTCGACGTGGGTGGGGCTGCCGCCGCAGCCGCGGCGGCGCTGCACGCCGCGAAGTACCCGCGACGCAACGGAATCACCGCCTGGCTGCCGTTGTGCGAGAACGTCACCTCGGGCAGTGCCTACCGCGGCGGCGACGTACTGAGGATGCGCAGCGGTCTGACGGTCGAGGTGCAGAACACCGACGCCGAGGGCCGGCTCGTGCTCGCCGACGCAATGAGCCTCGCGGCCGAGGAGAACCCGGTGGCGATGCTCACCATCGCGACGTTGACCGGCGCGGCGCTGCGCTCGCTGGGCTTCCGCACCGCCGCGCTGATGTCGCCCGACGAGACGTTTGCAGCGGATGTCCTCGCCGCCGCGGCCGCCGGCCGTGAGGACGTCTGGCGGATGCCGATGCGACGCCACTTCGCGAAGACACTCGAGTCGAAGATCGCCGACATCAACAACCTCGGCGACCAGAACCACGCCCAGACGATGGTCGCCGCGTCGTTCCTTCACCGGTTCGCTCCGGACGGCGTCCCGTTCGCGCACTTCGACATCGCCGGCCCGGCCTACAACCACGGCGAGCCTTATGAGCACGTGCCGCCCGCCGGCACCGGCTTCGGTGTCACAACGTTGGTCGAGCTGCTGGACCGGCGGTAGTGAAGCGGCTGCCGCTGGCGGCGGCGCTGTGCGCCACGATGCTGACCGGCTGCGGCTCCACCGTTCAGCTCTCCGCCCGTCCGGTCTCCGCGGGTTCATCAGGTGGGGACCTCAGCATCGTCACTGCGCCGCCTGCCCCCGATCCGGGTTCCGGGCATGGGGCCGCCGCAGCTCCTCCGGCCACGCAGCCGCTCGGTCAGCCGCAGAGCAGCCACCCCTCTCACCGTTCCTCCCAGCCGATCAGCTCGCCGACGATCTCTCGGACGGCGGCCTCGACCGCCGCGACGGCCAACAGCTCAGGCAGTGGTCCGGTCCGGGTCGGGCTGCTCTACGTCAGCGGCGCGACCGCGCTCGCGCAGAGTCTCGGCATCTCGGGCCTGTCAACCGGCGACCCGGTCGCGCAGGCCAAGGCGATAACCGCCTACATCAACGGACACGGCGGGCTGGCCGGTCGGCGGATCCAGCTGTACGAGGGCGCGGTCAACGCATCGTCTGCGGCATCTAACGTCGAGAGCGCATACGGCGCGGCGTGCGCGAAGCTCGTGCAGGACGACAAGGTGAGCTACGTCGTCAGCTATACGAACCTCTCCGCGTCACGGCTTGCCTGCTACGCCAAGGCAGGCGTCACGCTGCTCGACGACCAGTCCGGCGTGCCGGACCCGGCGGGCGCGGCCGACGCCAACCTCTTCGCCTCGCCCGGCGAGCTCGCGCTTGGTCGTGCCTCCCGGGAGCTCGTCGACGACTTGTGGCGCCGCGGCTGGCTCAATGCGAGGAGCAAGGTCGGCACGTTCTCGTGGGACACGCCGGACGGCCATCTGTTCATCTCCAAGTACCTGGACCCTGCGCTCGCAAGTCACGGCCTCAAGCCCGTCGCCGCCGCGTTCGTGACCAATGACGCGAGCGCAGCCAACCAGGGTGGAACGGTCCTGAAGTTCCGCAGCAGCGGCGTCGACCGGGTGATCCCGATCGCGGCCAGCCCCTTGTTCTTCATGGAGGCGGCGCAGACGCAGGGCTACTACCCGGCGTACGCCGTCACCTCGACCTGGGGACCGGGCGCGCTCATCGAGTCGACCGCGCCCAAGAACCAGCTGCGCAACGCCGCGGGAATCGGCTGGGACAAGTACCTCGACATCGGCGCCGGCAAGATGCCCGGCGCGGTCAGCAGCAACGAGACTCTGTGCTTCCACATCATGAAGTCAGCAGGACAGGCGTCGAACACCACCACGGTGCAGACGTTCGAAACCGCGCTGTGCAATGTGATGCTCTTCCTGCAGGCAGTGAGCAAGAAGTTCGGCCTCGGTCCGCAGATGCTTCAGCTCGCCCGAGACGCGAACTTCACGTTCCCGTCTGCTGACGCATTCGTCATCCGGCTTGCCCCGGGCCGAGCCGACGGCGTGTCCGCCTACCGCGACATCGCGTACGAAACGAGCTGCAACTGCTTCCAGTACACGAGCGGAAATCGCGCGACCAGCAGCTGACGCATCACTCGCGCAGGCCGCCGACGTACTTCATGCATGAACACGACGTGAAGTAGGTCATGTCGCGCACCGCAATGGCACTCGCGTGATGTTGCGGTGAGAAGTCCGAGACGAACGTCTGCGCCGACTTCCAGCCCGTCCCCAGGCGGTTTGCACCCTGCTCCAGGACCACGTTGGACAAGCCGGTCGCGCCGGACAACGAGGCCTGCAGGAAGAACATGACGTCACAGACGGCTTCCATGCTCTGCAATGCAGCCCGCGCGGATGGCGACTGCCCGGCCTTGCGCATGATGCGCGTGCACCGCGTCTGCGCTGGTGAGACCGGACCGGGGTCGCGCTGCGCGTCGACGTCTCCCGCCGGCTGGTACCCGACCGTCATCGATCCGACCATCTGCTTGGCCGGTGCGATCGGCGCGTAGCCCAAGGCAGCACCGATCGGAATGACGTAACGCGGGTAGTAGCCCTGCGACTGCGCGTCCTCCATGAAGAACACCGACTCACCGAGAACGTGCGTGATGCCCTCTGCCTTGAACTTCAGCACCGCACTCTGCGTCGCCGCCAGACCCGCGGTGACGTTCGCCGGATAGGTGACGGTGTCACTCACCGTCAAGCCCATGGCCCGAAGCTCACGTACCTCGAGCTCGACGTTGTACTTCGCATCCGGTTGATCCGGGTAGAGCAAGCCGAGCTTCGGGGGTGCCGGCCCCGGCGCGCCGGTCAACGGGTTCCAGCCGCTGAAGAAGTGCCGAGCAGCCAAGCTCTGCATCAGCAGCCTGTCCACCAGGTCCGTCGTCATCTTCCCGACGCTGAAGAGCAGATCCGGGTGCTGGGTGTAGTTGGGCGCGCCGACCAGCAAGGTCCCCGAGTCGATGATCGGCGTGTTGGCCTGCTCCAGACAGGTGCGCTGCGCCGCGGTCGGCACCGGGTTGAACACCGCGAACACGTGCGAGTCCTGGGTGAACGCGGCGCACACCTCCTGAGCGGCGAGGCTCGGGTTGTTCACTGCGGTCCCGAAATCCACGGTGTGGTTGACGAGGACGAGCTTGCGTCCGGCGATGCCGCCGTGCGCGTTGATGTAATGCTGCATCACGTCGTACTGGGCCATCAGGTCGCCGCTGCTGTCGCTGACACCCAGTCCCGATGCGAATGCGCCTTCGCCCGAGGCCGTGACGATCCCCATCTTGATCGTCTTGTCGGTGAAGCCGCGACCCGACAGCGGGGCGCCGTCGGTCGTTGCCGCTGGTGACACGCTCTCGCTGGGCGTGGACCGTCCGCCCTCGCCTGGCGCCGAGGGCGCGGTGGTGTGGCCATGAGCCGCCGCATGCGGAACGGCCCCGCTCGACGGCAACGTGCTCACCGAGGTGCCTGGCGTGCTCTGTGCCGGTGTGCTGAGGCTGAGCTCGTTGCCGTCGCCGACGCTCGCCCTCGGGGCATCGGAGAGCTGCACGGTTGTCCCGCAGCCGGTCAGCAGCAGCGCAGTCAGTGCACCGGCTGCCCGCGCTGAGGCGCGCCCACGGCGCACCTATGCGCTTTGCGCGCGAAGCGCGTCGACGGCGAGCCGCGCGCTGCGCCCGATGACGGCGTCAGCGGCAGGGTGCTTGAGGCTGAGCCGCTTCGCACGGGTGAATACGGCGACGGCGTAACGGCCGCCGTCGGGATAGGCGACCACGCCGACTTCGTTCCGGATCGTCGGCAGGGTGCCGGTCTTCCCGCTCGTCGTCACCTCGTCGAGATCGGCGAACCCGGAGGCGAGCCGGTGCGGCCAGACCTGCTGGCCCAGGATCCGGCGCACCTCGACCAGCGCGCTTTGCAACGGACCCTCGTCGGTCCAGATGACCTGCAGCAGACGGGTCATCTCGCGGGGCGTCGTACGGGTCGCGGCTCGGCTCGGGTCGAACTCACTGACCTTCTCGAACATCTCCCACGTGGGCCGGGCGATCTCCTCAAGCGTCAGCACCCCGAGCTCCCGACGAACGTCGGCGAACAGATCCTCACAGTGTCCCGCGATGGTCGTCTGCTCGAACCCGAGCGATGCGAGCGTGGCATTGACCTGGTCGATGCCGACCTGGTCGCAGATGAAGTCAGTCGCCGCGTTGTCGCTGATTCCGATCATGAGCCAGGCGAGATCGCGTAGCGACATCGAAATCGGGTCCTGCATGATCGAGATGCCGAACGGGCCACCGGTTCGCGACGTGACCGGGACCTCGACCACCGAGGTCACGTCGATCTCGCCCGCCTCGTGCTGGCGGAACAGCTCGAGCAGCACCGGGATCTTGAAGACCGAGGCAGGGATGACGTAGTCGGCGTCCTGATAGCCCACCTCGTTGCCGCTGTCGAGATCGAGGGCGTGAATGAAGCCGTCGACCTCGGCCTCGGCGAAGACGGACGCGAAGTCGGGAGATGTCATGAGCCGTCCTTACGCGGCGCGAGCCGCATTCCGTGGCGGACCCACTTCACCGATCCGTCGGCTGCCCGGATGAAGTCCATCGTGGCCTCGACCGGGTCGGCGGCCGGCGCGAGCTGATCCGGTCCGACCAGGACCATCTCCGCGGGTGGCTTGTCGAACAAGGTCTTCAGGGTCTCGGGGACGTCGTCCGGAAGGACCATCCGGACCGTGAGCTTGCCCGCGTCGGTCTCGATCGCGATCGTCCACGGACCCAGGTCATAGATGCCGGCGTACTCGCGGATGAGCGCGTCAGTCAGCTCCAGCTGCGGCAGCGGTGACCGGGGCGGCAGCTTCGCGAAGTGCTCGAGACACCACGCGAGCAGATCTCTGCCGGCGGCCGCGCCTCCGGCGCTGTTCGACATGACGACCAGCCCGAACCCGCATTCGGGGGCAAGGTGGAACGCCGACGTCTGCAGGTTCGAGACGTTGCCGCCGTGCGAGACGAGCCGCACTCCCCCGTAGTCGGACAGCAGCCAGGTGATGCCGACACCGACGAGAATGCTGCGCATCTCGCTCGTCGGCTGCTGCATGAGCAGACGCGTCTTCTCGCTCAACGGCGGCGCCTCGGCAGTGCCGTCGAGGTGGTACCTCGCGTAGGTCAGCTGGTCGCGAAGCGAGCTGATCGCCGCGCCGGCCGGGCCCAATCCGCGCGAGATCGGCCAAAGCGGCACGGCCTCCTCGACGTCTGGGCGCAGGATGTGCCCCACCGCGAGCCGCCGGTTCGCGACCTCCCACGGCAAGAAGAAGGTGTTGGTCAGGCCGAGCGGAGTGAGCACGAGCTCGGTGACTGCCTTCTCGTAGCTCTGACCGGTCAGCACCTCGAGGACACGACCGGCGACCATCAACGCCGCGTTGTTGTACGACGCGTACCGGCCGGCCGGGACCTCCTGCGGACCCTCGGCGACGAGCTGCACGGCTTCCGCGAGCGCGGTGTCGGCGAAGCTCGCGGATGGGAGCACATCGCCGCGCCACCCGGCCGTGTGGTTCAGCAGCTGACCGATCGTCACGGACTTCGTGGTCTCGATGTCGGGAGCCTCGAAGTCGGGAAGGTGGTCGACGACGAGATCGGTCAGCGCGAGCCGACCCTCGTCGACGAGGTGCATGAGGGCCGTGGCGGTCAGCGTCTTGGTCGTCGAGCCGATCATGAACAGCGTGTCCGCGTCGACCTCGAGCGGATCCGCCGTGCTCGTCACGCCGTGCGTCGCGACGAACGTGCGTCCGCCGTACAGGACACCGACGCCGAGTCCGGGGGTCCGGTGCTCGGCGGCCTTCTCGACAACGATCGCGGCCAGCTCGGCGTCGTGCTCCAGCTCCATGGTCAAAGACTGTGCCGGATCAGTCGGGACCGGCGCTTCGTCCGCGCGCCGCATTGGCCGACTCCTCGATTGTCTGAACCGACGAATCGGTGCCCGCTGACCTCACATAGGTTGCGCTGGTGCTTCGCCGCTCCGTGACCGATGGCGAGGTCACGATCGCGGCGACCGACTGGCAGGGCGACGGGCCGGACCTGGTGCTGCTCCACGGCCTCGGCCCGGACCAGCGATCGATGCAGAAGCTCGCAGCCGCGCTGTCGCCGGCGTTTCGCGTCGTCACCTACGACCAGCGCTGCGTCGGCGGCAGCACCGAAGGCCCGTGGACATTCGCAGCCGCCGTGCGTGACCTGCACACCGTGATCGACGGCCTCGGCCTCGCCAACCCTGTCGTCGTCGGCCACTCGCTCGGCGGCATGATCGCCCTGATGTACGCCGGGGAGCGCCCAGACGCCCCAGCGGTCGTGAACATCGACGGGTGGGGCCCCGGCACCCCCGACCAGTTCATCGGCGAGGACCCAGCGGCCGTGCGCCGAGTCCAGCGACAGATCGGTGAGCTGAAGCCGCAGACGCGGTTCGGCCGTGCCCTCGTCGCGATGGTTCAGCGACGAGCGTCGGTGCGACGCACCGAACCGATGCGCAACAGCGTGATCACCGCGCTGTGGGAGCTCGACGTGATTGCGCTGCATCGGGAGGCACAGTGCCCGGTCCTTGCCTTCAACTGCACGGCGCCGCCCGCGGTCGGCACCCGGCTCGTCCTCGGCCGTGAAGCGGTCCGGATGCTGCAGACACAGCGCACGGGATTGCGGCGGGACCTCGATTCGCTGTGCGAAACGCGTCCGAACGTGTCAGTGATCGATGTCGCCGCGTCGCACATGTCGGCCGCGACTCGGCCTGAGCTGTTCGCGAGTCACATCCGCGACTTCGCACTCCGGTAGCCGAGCGACTCGCCGGGTCAGGCAGCCGGCTCCCCGACGACGTACCAGAGATCTCGGCTGACGCCGATGACCTCGAGGCCGCCGGCGAACGCGTCCGTCAACGCATCACGCATCGCGCGCCGCCAGGCCTGCGCGAGCGCCGGTTGCGTCTGCCGAAGGACCACGATGTCCTCGGGGACCTGGATCAGCCGCAGAGCGGCATCAGTCGACGTGATCTGGGGTGCGCCGTCAGCGTCGCGACTCAGCACCTCGACGGCACCGCGCGCACGGGCAGCCGCGAGATCGGCTGGAGCGAAGCTCCCCGCGGCGGCCGTGACCGCCGCCGGACTTCCGAGCCGCCACGTCGCGAGGCATCGATCCGTCTCGTCGCCGCTGTTGATGCCGTCGGTCATCGCACCGTAGAAGTTGACGTAGTAGCGGGTCAGGAACGCGCCGAGCTTCACCACGTTGAAGTAGGCATTGCGGCCCACGAGCGGGTCGAACGTCCAGACGACACGCTGCAGTCCCGCGTCGATCGCCCACGCCCGCTGATGCTGCTTCAGCATGAAGCCGATGTTCGCTCCCTGGCACTGCGGCACCACGCCGGCGATGTGGCTGTGCAGGTACGGACCCTCGCGGTCGGCTCCGCGAAAGCCCATCGCGGCGCCCACGACCTCGCCGTCCTTGCGGACGAGCACGACGTAGTTGCCGGAGTGCGCGAATGCGAGTGCGAGCTCAGGCTTCAGCGGCTCGTCACCTGGCCCACGCATCCAGATGGCGGCGAGTACGTCGACGGCCGCGCGCGCCTGCGGCTCCGTGTGGACCAGCTCGATGTCGACGTCGACAGCGGTCAGCACGCCGGTATCGCTCGACACAAGCGAACCGTAGGTCGCGAGGAGCGGCCGGTCCTCGTCTCGACGACCGAATCACAACCGTCCGGGTTGTCGAATCGCGCAACAGTGGCGCGAGCTACGCGACCAGACCGACTCGGCGAAGCTCGACGGTCAGGTCGTGCGGGTTGGTCGAGGCGGTCATCGCCGCGTCGAGGGAGATCACGCCATCACGGATGAGCGCCACGAGGTGCTGGTCGAAGGTCTGCATGCCGTAGTACGAGCCTTCAGCGATCAGCGCCATGATCGACGAGGACTTCTCCGCGTCCATGACCGCATCGGCGACACGACCGGTGTTGACGCAGATCTCCATCGCGACGCAGCGGCCCTCGCCGTCGGCACGGGGAACCAGTCGCTGGCAGATGATCCCCCTCAGCGCGCTGGCGAGCGAGATCCGGATCTGCTTCTGCTCGTGTGGCGGGAAGAAGTCGACGACACGCGTGATGGTCTCCTGCGCGTCGGTGGTGTGCAGGGTCGACATGACGAAGTGACCGGTCTCGGCCGCGGCCAGCGCAGCGCGAACCGTCTCCTGGTCACGCATCTCCCCGACGAGGATGACGTCGGGGTCCTGCCGCAGCGCGGCGCGCAGCGCGACGTGGAAGTCGTCGGTGTCGACCCGGACCTCGCGCTGGTTGATCATCGCGAGCTTGTCGAAGTGGAGGATCTCGATCGGGTCCTCGATCGTGACCACGTGAACCTCGCGGTTGAGGTTGATGTGGTCGATCATGCCGGCCAGCGTCGTGGTCTTGCCGGAGCCGGTCGGACCGGTCACCAGGACGAGGCCACGAGGCTCCAGCGCGAGCGTCTCGAGCACCGAGGGCAGACCCAGATCGCCGAGCGGGATGGCACCGACGGAGACCCGCCTGAAGACCAGACCGGCCGAGCCCCGGGATCGGAAGGCGTTGACGCGGAAGCGGCCGACATCCGGCAGCGAGTAGGCGAAGTCCGCCTCGTTCGTCCGGTCGAACTCCTCGATCAGGTCCTCGCGGAGGACCTCGTTGACCATCTGGGCGGTGTCAGCCGGGGTGAGGTCGCGTGTCTCGAGCTTGCGCAGGCGGCCGTCGATGCGCACGCGTGGCGGCGATCCGACCTTGCAGTGCAGGTCGGAGCCCCCGCAGTCGACGAGCGCGCGCAGGAACGGCTCGATCATCAAGCCAGACACATGTTCTCCTTCGGCGCGATGAGCGCCGACCTTGACCGCATAACTTTCGCCCCCACAACCCCACTCGCGACAGCCCCCCAGGGCTCTTTGTCAGGGGAGATCGTGCACCCCCGGGGTGGCGTTACGCCACTACGGCGATCAGGTCGCCCTCCTGGACCACCTGGCCCTCGGCGACAGCCAGCTGGCTCACCGTCCCGGATCCCTCCGCCAGGACCGGAATTTCCATCTTCATGGACTCGAGAATCACCAGGGTGTCGCCGTCCTCGACCTGGTCACCCTCGGAAACCAGGACCTTCCAGACGTTCGCCACCATTTCGGCGCGTATCTCAGCCACGCTCTTCTCCGATCTCGTGCTGCGCTGCAGACTAACCGGCCAGGTCGGCCGGCCGGAAACGTCCCTCAGCCCCGTCCGTCGATCTCCCGCTGCAGCCGCTCGGCCGCCGCCTTCCAGTGGGACGCCTCGGCCTGGGCCTTGTGGAGCTCAGCCATCAGCCCCGACACGACTTCCTCGGTGACCCGGTCCGGGGTGCCGGGCACGACGTCTGCAGCGCGGCGCCGCGACACCACGAACCCCGCGACGAGAACCGCAACCAGCGCGACGAGGATCGCCACGCCGACCAGCACCCCCGCTGTCATCGCAAGGGCAGGGTGGGCGGAGGGGGTGCCGACCGGCGAGAGCCGGCTCGGCGGGTGGGTGGGCCCGAGATCTTCAGCGCCCGCTCCACCGCGGGGGACGCTTCTCGAAGAATGCCGCGATGCCCTCGGCGGCGTCCTTGGTCGTCGTGAGGAGGGACAGCTGCGCCTGCATCGCCTCGAGCGCGACGGCGAGCGGCCCGGTCTCCGTGGCGGTCACCCAGGCTGCCTTGCCGAGCCGGACGGCGGCCGGCGGCGATGCGGCGAGCTTGCCGACGTAGGCCTCGACATCGGCGTCGAAGCTGTCATCCGGGAACACACGGGAGACCAAACCCATCTCGTACGCCGTCCGGGCATCGAACCGGTCGCCGATCAGCATCCGGTCCATCGCATGCTTCGGCGAGATGTGGCGGGCGAGCAATGCGCTCACCATGAACGGCCACAGGCCGCGGTCGACCTCCGGCAGGCCGAACTGCGCGCTCTCCCGCGCCAGTACGACGTCGGCGCCGGTCGCCAGTCCGATCCCACCGGCCAGGCACATCCCCTGCACTCGGGCAACGACGGGCACCGGGCACTCGCGCATCGCCACCACCAGCCGCGCGAGCAGCCCGCGGCCCTCGTGCTGCTCGAGACCAGTCGCGTCGTTGGACATCACTGCAAGATCCGCGCCGGCGCAGAAGATTCGATCACCCGCCGAGGTCACGACGATCACGCGGATGTCACCGTCCGCCGCGGCAGCCGTGACGCCTTCGAGCATGCCGCGCATCACGTCCGCCGACAGCGCGTTGCGCTTGTCCTCGCGGTTGATCGTGAGCCGCAGGACGTTCCCGTCTCGCTCGCTCAGTAGGTCGGACGTCACGTCCTCCACCCCGCCCCCCAGCCATTGACGGTGCCGGCTCCGCCGGCACTCACTTCTGCATCCGGTCGACGAGGCCGGTGTCGTAGAGGCCAGACACGAAACCCTCGTCAGCCAGCAGCCGGGTGAAGAAGGCGAGGTTGGTCTTGGGGCCCTCGATGTGGAACTGCTCGACGGCCTCGTGCGCTCGCGCGCGCGCCTCGTCCCGGTCGGGACCCCAGACACACAGCTTGGCCAGCAGCGGGTCGTAGAACGGCGTCACCGTCGTCCCGGCGGCGTAGCCCGCGTCGACGCGGACGTGTTCGCCCGTCGGCTCCTCCCAGCGCGTGATGTCCCCGGGGGACGGCAGGAAGCGCACCGGATCCTCGGCGTAGACCCTCAGCTCGATCGCGTGACCGTTCGGGGTGATGTTGTCGAGGTCGGCGGCCGGCGGGTCGCCCGCCGCGATGCGCAGCTGCTCCTCGACGAGATCGACGCCGGTCACCAGCTCGGTCACTGGGTGCTCGACCTGCAGGCGGGTGTTCATCTCCAGGAACACGTAGCTCTGCGCCGCGGGATCGACGAGGCACTCGACGGTGCCGGCACCGAGGTAGGACACGGCCTCGCCGGCGCGCACCGCACCGGCGAGCATCTCCGCGCGCAGCGCCTCGCCGACCCCCGGCGAGGGTGTCTCCTCGGCGACCTTCTGATGTCGCCGCTGAACCGAGCAGTCCCGTTCCCCCAACGCGACGACGCGACCGTCGCCGAGGCCGAGAACCTGCACTTCCACGTGCCGAGCGCCGTCGATGTACCGCTCGAGCAGGATCGCGGGCGACCCGAAGAACCGCTCCGCTCGGGTGCGCGCCGTCTCGAACGCGGCACGAAGGCCGGCTTCGTCGCGCGCGACTCCCATGCCGATGCCACCACCGCCGGCCGACGCCTTCACCATCAGCGGGTAGCCGATCTCCTTCGCCGCCGCAACAGCCGCATCGACGTCGTCGATCGGCTCGCGAGTTCCGGGCGCGACCGGAACCCCGGCATCAGACATCAGGTTGCGAGCACTGATCTTGTCGCCCATCGCGCGGATCGAGTCCGGCGACGGACCGACCCACACCAGGCCGGCGTCGATCACCGCGGCCGCGAACTCCGCGCTTTCCGCGAGGAAGCCATAGCCAGGATGGATCGCGTCGGCACCGGACCGTTTGGCGGCCTCCAGCACCTTGTCGACGTCGAGGTACGACGCGGTCGGCGGCGGCGGGCCGATGAGGATGGCCTCGTCCGCTTCACGCACGAACGGCAGAGCCGCATCCGCCTCGGAGTGGACGGCGATCGTGCGCAGCCCCATCCCACTGGCCGTACGAAGTACCCGGCGAGCGATCTCGCCCCGATTTGCGACCAAGAGTGATTCGAACATTGCGCAACAGTCTCTCTGATGCCGTTACCGGCTCTGCCAGGTGTCCTGATGGACACTGGACGGCGTGGTGCTGGTGGGGGTCGTCGTCGTAGGTGCCGCCGCCGTCGCACTGCTCGCCGGCGGCCGGTGGTACGACATGACCCACGAGGAGCTCCGGGCACCCGGCTACGTGGTGCTCGCGGTGATCGCTCAGGTCCTGGGTGCCGTGCTCGCCGACCACACCAGCGCAGCGTGGGTCTACCCGACCGGACTCGCAATATCGGCCGTCTGCGCACTGGTCTTCTGCATCGCGAACATTCGCGTTGCCGGTGTCCCCCTCGTCGCACTGGGGCTCGTCCTGAACGCGGCGGTCGTCGCCCGCAACGGAGACATGCCCGTGTCGATCGCCGCAGCATCGCGGGCAGGTGTGTCGACGTTGACCGTTGCGACCGGCAACGACCCGCGGCACTCGATCGCGGGACGTGACTCGACGTGGCGATGGCTCGGCGATGTGATCCCGGTCCCGCTCCCGGTGAGTCCCGAGGTCGTCAGCGTCGGCGACGTGCTGGTGGCGGCAGGCCTGGGCGAGTTCATCGTGGTGACGTCGAGGCGACGGCGACGCACCTCCGACGTGCAGGATGTCGAGGCAGACGCTCAGTGGGAGGAGCTGCTCCACGCCTCCCAGGCGCTCTCGACGATCTCCCGCAAGTCATAGCGGGAGCGCCAGCCGAGATCGGCACGAATCCGGTCGGTTGTGGCGACGATTCGCGCCGGGTCGCCCGGCCGGCGCGGTACGACGACGGGCTCGGTGTCGATGCCCGTGACATCGGCGACCATCGCGAGAACCTCACGAACGCTCGAGCCCTCGCCTCGCCCGATGTTGTACGTCGCCGAGCCGCCCCCGCCTGCGAGGTGGGCGAGCGCGGCCGCATGCGCGTCGGCCACGTCCGCGACGTGCACGTAGTCGCGGATGCACGTGCCGTCGGGTGTCGGGTAGTCGTCGCCGAAGATCTGCGGCGCCTCACCGCTCGTGAGCGCACGAAGCGCCATCGGGATCAGGTTGAACACCCCGGGATCGCCCAGCTCGGGCGACTGCGCCCCAGCAACGTTGAAGTACCGCAGCGAGATCACACGAAGCTCTGACGCGGCCGCAGCGGCACGCGACATCCATTCGCCGATCACCTTGGACTCGCCGTACGGGCTCATCGGGGCGAACGAGACATCCTCAGTGACCTTGTCGACGTCGGGCATGCCGTACGTCGACGAGCTCGAGGAGAAGACGAACGACTGAACGCCCGCGGCAATCGCGGCTTCGAGCAGTGTCAGCGTGCCGACCACGTTCTGTCGGTAGTAGAACAGCGGTTGCTCGACGGATTCGCCGACCTGCTTCTTCGCGGCGATGTGGATGATTCCGCTGACGTCATGGTCACGAATGGTGGCGGCGACGAGGTCGGCATCGAGAACACTGCCACGCACCAGGGGCACGGCGCCGACACGCTCGACTTCACCAGTCGTCAGGTCGTCGATCACCACGACCGGCTCTGACCGGTCGCGGAACGCCTTCACGACGTGCGCGCCGATGTAGCCGGCGCCGCCGGTCACCAGCCAGGAGCTCACGACTCTGAGCGGTACTCGACCGTCGTGACCTCGATCTGCACTTCCGCGAGCTTGGCGCGGAGCTTCTGCTTGAGGCTGTCGGGGGCGACCTCGCCGCCGCAACAGCGCCCGACGAGCGCCTTGACCTCCTGCTCGATGTCGAACTGACGAAGGCAGGGCCCGCACTCGTCGAGGTGCTGGCGCACCTCCACGCGATGCGACTCGTCGATCTCACCGTCGAGATAGAGGTAGACCTGGCGGATCACCTCGACACAGTCCACATCATGCGGGTTTCCGCAGCTCATTGGTGCGCCCCTCTCGGGCGCACCAAGGCACAGTCGCCCATGTATCGACCTGTCATGACCCGCTCCCGCCATCCACGGCCGCCGACCCTGGTCGCACGTAGCCGCGCTCGACGGCGTACGACTCGAGAGCCTCCCGAAGCGCGCGCCGCCCACGGTGGAGGCGCGACATCACGGTGCCGATCGGCGTCTCCATGATGTCGGCGATCTCCTTGTAGGAAAAGCCCTCGACGTCGGCGAGATAGACCGCCATCCGGAACTCCTCCGGCAGCGACTGAAGGGCTTCCTTCACGTCACTGTCCGGCAGGTGGTCGAGCGCCTCCGTCTCGGCGGACTTCAGCCCGCTCGAGGTGTGTGACTCAGCGCTGGCGAGCTGCCAGTCCTCGACTTCTGCGTCGCTGGACTCCTGCGGCTGTCGCTGCTTGCGCCGATAGCTGTTGATGAAGGTGTTCGTGAGAATCCGGTACAGCCACGCCTTGAGGTTGGTGCCCTCGGTGAACTGATGGAACGACCCAAACGCCTTGACGAAGGTCTCCTGGACCAGGTCCTCCGCGTCGGACGGGTTACGCGTCATCCGCAGCGCGGCGGAGTAGAGCTGGTCGAGAAAGGGCAAGGCGTCGCGCTCGAACCGCGCGGTGCGGTCCTCGATCGACTCCTCGACGGCCATCGGCGCCGACAATAGCCCCACGCTCACACAGCCAAGAACGCGCTAGCCGCAGGCCTGATTCCCGGCCGACGCTATTGGCCGCTCAGCCAACCCAGAACGGCCGCTGCGACAGCGGAGGTCGACTGCTTGAGCGAGTGGTCACCCGGCACGCTCACCACGTTGGCACCGGCCGGGAACTCCGAAGCAGTGCCGAAGGCGTCGCGCTCGCCCTGCACGACCAGATGTGGCGCCCGCAGACCGACGAGCTCCTCGGCACGGGACTTCTCCGGCTTGCCCGGCGGGTGCAGCGGAAATGCGAGCGCAACGACTGCGTCGGCACCGACCTCCGTTGCCGTCCGCACCGCAACGCGTGCCCCGCTGCTTCGTCCCGACACCACGAGCCGACCCGTCCGCTCCTTCCTGAGCGCATCGAGGACTGCGATCCAGGCTGCGTCAAGCCGCGGTGGAGCCTCCGGCGCACGACGACCCTTCACGCGGTAGGGCTGCAGCACGCGCGCAACCGTCCAGCCCGAGCCGACGAGCGCCGTCGACACGGCCACCAGGTCAACGGCGTCGATGCCCCCGCCGGCGCCGTGCCCGACGACGTACAACCCGGAATTGCCCCGCCTCGACAGCGAGACTGACGCCGGCCCGCTCGGGGTGTCCACGCGCAGCGAGCGGGCATCGAGCGCGGCCGAGGACATCGCGAGCGCGCCCTCCCCCCTCGGGTCCGTCAAACGCGGGCGGACGCCTCGTGTCGTTGCTGGCACGGTACGCAACGCTCGGCGTCGGGCTTCGCGTCGAGTCGCTCATCCGGCATTTGCGTCGCACAATCGATGCACTGCCCGTAGATCCCGCCCTCGAGACGCTCGATCGCGCGGACGATGCGCTCACGGTGGGCGGCGATCACCTCGATGGAGGCTTCCTCACGGTCGGCCTCGCCGACGTTGGAGGCGTAGTCAGCGGGGTGGAGCACGAGCTCGTCGACCTCGCCGCCCGAATCCCGCTCATGCGCCAGCACGGCAGCGGACCGGTCAAGGTCAGCCAGGACCGCATCGAGCCGGGATCGGATCTCTTGGGTGTTCACTTGTCTCGCCTCCGTCTTCGTGTCGGTGAATGTGTGCCCAGCGAAATCCATTCCGACACGATGGGACCATCAAAGGGATGTCACAGAACGCCACAGCGAGCTGGCCGTCACCCAATGCCTCGGGGCCGGTCAACGCCGAGGTGCGGGTTCCGGGCTCGAAGTCGATGACGAACCGGGCGCTGATCCTCAGCGCGCTGGCGCACGGGCGCAGCACGATCGAGCGGCCCCTGCGCAGCCGCGACACGACCCTGATGGTCGGGGCGCTCCGGACGCTCGGCATCGCCATCGACGACTCGGACGACGCGAAGTGGATCGTCGACGGCCGGTCGTTCACGCGCACGGCAGCATCGGTCGACGTGGGCAACGCCGGCACGGTGCTGCGCTTCGTCCCGCCGGTCGCCGCTCTCACTCACGCGGCGATCGACTTCGACGGCGACAACGCGATCCGGCGCCGACCGGTCTCACCGCTGCTCTCGGCGCTGCGGTCGGTCGGAGTCGTGATCGAGGACGAAGGTCGGGGCGCGGCTCCGTTCCGGGTGCGAGGATCCGGCTCGGTCGAGGGCGGACGGGTCGCCGTCGACGCGTCCGCGTCGAGCCAGCTGATCAGCGCGCTGTTGCTGGCGGGCCCGTCGTACGGCGCGGGGATCGAGGTGCGTCACGTCGGCGCCCGGCCGGTTCCCAACGCGCCGCACCTCGCGATGACGGTCGCGATGCTCGGGCATCGCGGCGCGAACGTCGAGCTGGGCGACGACATCTGGCGGGTGGCGCCGGGCCGGCTCGCTCCGATCACCGACTCGATCGAGCCCGACCTGTCGAGCGCGGCGCCCTTCCTGGCTGCGGCCGCGGTCACCGCCGGACGGGTCGCGATTCCGGACTGGCCCCAGCACTCGACGCAGCCGGGCGCGATGCTTCCTGACCTGCTGGGTGAGTTCGGCGCGATCTCCCGGCTGGACGAGCGAGGCCTCGTCGTCGTCGGACCTGACCGGCTGAACGGCGCGACCCTCGACCTGCGGCAGGCCGGCGAGCTGACACCCGTGATCGCAGCGGTCGCAGCCCTCGCGGACTCACCCTCGCGACTCACCGGCATCGACTACCTGCGGGGTCATGAGACCGACCGGCTCGCCGCGCTGACCCACGAGCTGAACTCACTCGGGGCGGCGGTCGAGGAGCTCGACGACGGCCTCGCGATCACGCCCGGGCTGCTCCATGCGGGGACCTTCAAGACCTACGACGACCACCGGATGGCGATGGCCGGCGCGGTCATGGGTCTGGTCGTACCGGGCGTGGTGCTCGACGACGTGGCGACGACGGCGAAGACGTTCCCAGGGTTCGCCGAGGCGTGGGCACAGCTCGCCGGGCCGGGAGCTGACAGCTGACCCGTCAGCCGATCGACGACGAGGACCGGCTCGCCCGCGCCGGCCGCTCCTCGCGGCCACGCAGCCGGCTTCGGCCCCGGCACGAGGACGCGACGACCGCCCGGGTCGTCAGCGTGGATCGCGGCAGGTTCGGCTGCCTGGTGGACGAGACCGTCCTCGTGGTTGCGATGCGTGCCCGGGAGCTCGGACGACGCGCGATCGCGGTCGGCGACGAGGTCGACGTCGTCGGGGACCTCTCCGGCGGTCCCGACGCACTTGCCCGGATCGTGCGCATCGCGCCACGTCGCTCGGTTTTGCGACGAAGCGCTGACGACACCGATCCGGTCGAGCGCGTCCTGGTGGCAAATGCGGAACAGCTCGTCGTCGTCGCAGCCGCTGCCGACCCGGAGCCGCAGCCCCGGCTGATCGACCGTTGCCTCGTCGCGGCTTACGACGCCGAGATCGACTCGATGCTGTGCATCACGAAGACCGACCTCGCGCCCGCGGATCCGGTCACCCGGCTCTACGACGACCTCGGCCTGCCGCTGGTGCTCAGCGGGCAACCGACGCCGTTCGAGGCGGCGGTCAGTCGGCTCCGCGGGGCGCTGCACGGCCGCGTCACCGTCTTCGTCGGATCCTCAGGCGTCGGCAAGTCGACGCTGGTCAACGCGCTGGTCCCTGATGCGGCGCAACGGATCGGCGAGGTCAGCGCGCGGACCGGCAAGGGACAGCACACGACGACAGCGGCGATCGCGCTGCCGCTGCCGGACGGCGGATGGGTGATCGACACCCCGGGCATCCGCTCGTTCGGTCTCGCGCATGTCGATCGCGACCGCCTGGTCGCGTGCTTCCCCGACCTCGCCACTGGAACGCGCAACTGCCCGAGCGACTGCGACCATCTCGATCCCGAGGCGTGCGAGCTCGATGCGTGGGTGTCAGCCGGCCACGCCGCGGCGGAGCGACTCGACTCGCTCCGCCGGCTGCTCGTGACGCGCGACGCTTAGCTGGACGCTCCGACCGCGATGGTCTCGTCGACCTCGGCGACCCGCGCCGCCATCGCACGCTTCTCCGCATCGATCCGGTCGGCATGGTCCTCGTCGGCCTTCATCAGCTCTTCGAGGTTGACGCCGGCCATGTCGAGCACGCCCATCTCGGCGTAGCACTTCTGCACCTTCTCGCCCCACAGCCCGATGTCCTTGACGCAAGGAACGATCCGCGTGAACAGCAGCGAGCGGAACATCTGCTGGAGCTCGGAGTGCTCGGAGATCTCGAGACACTCGTTGACGGGCAGTCCGAGCGCCTCGAACACCTCAGTACCGAGGAACCGATTGCGCATCAGCCAGCAACCCTCGACGACGAACTCCTCGCGCTCGTTGCGCTCCTTCTCGGTGAGCTCGGCGTACGCGTCCTTCAGCGCCAGCCGGCCGAAAGCGACGTGGCGCGCCTCGTCCTGCATGACGTAAGCCAGCAGCTGCCTGGCCAGGTCGTTCTCCGCGGTGTCGCGCTGCAGACCGAAGGCGGCGAGCGCCAAGCCTTCGATGATGACCTGCATCGCGAGGTAGGCGTAGTCCCACTCACTGGCCGACAGCCCGTCGTTGAGCAGGCTCGCGAGATCGGGGTTCATCGGGTAGACCGTCCCGACCTTCTCCTGCAGGAACCGCGCGAATGTCTCGACGTGGCGCGCCTCGTCCATCACCTGCGTCGCGCCGTAGAACTTCGAGTCCATGTCGGGCACGGTCTCGACGATGCGGGCGGCGGTGATCATCGCGCCCTGCTCGCCGTGCATGAACTGGCTCCACGTCCACGCCGCCTGGTGGTGCGTGAAGTTGTTCTGCTCCTTCTCGGTCATCTTCTCCCAGATGGCCGTGCCGTGAAACGGGTTGTACCCGTCAGGCAGCCCGACCGGGTTGTTGATGTCGACGTCGAGCGACCAGTCGATGCGCTTGGTCGAGTCCCACTGCTTGTCCTTGCCCTTCTGGTACAGCGACAGCAGACGCGCCCGCCCGTCGTCGTACTCCCAGCTGAAGCGAGCGGCACCCTCCGTCGCGACATTCCAGGTGGTCTTGACATCCGTCGGGACGACGTACTTCTCGGCAGTGCTCATTGGTGCATCCCTTCCGGGCGCACCAATGCGGAGACGCCCATTTCATGGGAGCGAGCCACCTTCGCTTCGCTTCGGTGCTCGCTCATGACTCACCCTTCATCTCGCTCATGACTCACCCTTCATAAGGAGTCGTTCGACTAGTTGAGCCATCCGCCCGGCGATCGCCTCGGCAGAGCCGTCGGGGCCATCGCTGGGAAGAACCAGGTAGGAGATGGTCAGCCGCGCGACCATCTCGGAGACGAGCTCGATGTCTACGCGCGGCAGCTCGGGCCAGTGCGAGAGCCAGTAGGACTCGATGTTGCGCCGCGCGGCACCGATGACGACCTCACCGCGGGTCGTGAGGAACGGCAGCAGGTCGTGCGTGTCGTCTGTGAGGACCGCCTTGAGCAGCGGATTGTCCGACGCCTCGCGGATCGTCCACTCCGTCGCCGCCGCGATCGCGTCGACCGGGCGGTCCGGGTGCACCTCGTCGATGAACCGGTTGGTGCCGTCGATGAAGCGCTGCGACTCGCGCTCGGCGAGCGCCTGCGCGACCGCGTCCTTCGAGCCGAACTCGTTGTAGAGGGTCTGGCGCGAGACGCCCGCGGCGGCCGCGACGTCGACCATGCGTGCCTTCTGCCAGTCGCCGGCAACGATGACGTCGTACGCCGCGTCGAGCAGCGCCTCGCGGGTGGACCGGATCTCCGTCATCAGCTCGCAGTCTTTACACGAAGACCATTCGTGTCAAGTACCGATTTTCGCCTGACAGCGTGACTACGCTCGATGTGTGGCCAGCTGGGAGGCAGACCTACGGCTGGCGCACACCATCGCTGACGCCGCGGACTCACTCACGATGAGCCGATTTCGCGCGATCGATCTGGCGGTCGAGACCAAGCCCGACCTCACACCCGTCAGCGATGCGGACAAGGTCGTCGAGGAAGCTGCCCGCAGCCGGATCAACGCGGACCGTCCGGGCGACGCCATCCTCGGCGAGGAGTACGGCGCCGAGGGCGACAGCTCACGACGCTGGGTGATCGACCCGATAGACGGCACCAAGAACTTCGTCCGCGGCGTACCGGTGTGGGCAACGCTGATCGCCCTGCAGCACGACGAGCACACGGTGGTCGGCGTGGTGTCCGCGCCCGCGCTGGAGATGCGCTGGTACGCAACGCGCGATGGCGGCGCATGGCGGGGCCATGGCGACAAGTACATCGACGATCGTCTCCACGTCTCCGGCATCACCTCGCTGAGCGACGCGTCGCTGTCGTACTCGTCGCTCGAGGGCTGGGACGCCGCCGGGCGGCGCAACCAGTTCCGCGGTCTCGTCGACTCGGTGTGGCGCAACCGAGCGTTCGGCGACTTCTGGAGCTACATGCTCGTCGCCGAGGGTGCGGTCGACATCGCGTGCGAGCCCGAGGTGTCGTTGTGGGACCTCGCCGCGCTGAACGTGATCGTCGAGGAGGCCGGCGGCCGCTTCACCGACCTGTCCGGCGCCAACCGGGTCGACGGTGGCAACGCCGTGGCGACCAACGGGCTCCTGCACGCCGAGGTTCTCGCGGCGTTGCATCTGTGACAACACGCCCTCCGGAGACGCCGGTCGAGCGCACGGCACGACTGTTCCGCCAGCAAGCGGAGGGTTGCGCGGCGATGGGCAGCCCGCTGTACGACGTGCTGTTGCGGCGGGCCGCCGACGACCTCCTTGCCGGCGGCCCCACCGCCGCCGTCCTGGACGGGCACCTGGACGATCCGGGCCCGAGCGCACTCGCCTTGCGAATGATGGGCGGTGTCCACGCCCTCGTCCTCGCCCAACAAGCACCCGAGCTCGCGCGGTTCTACCCGTCAGTGAGCCCTTCCGGTGACGTTGCGGGGCCACCCGAGCAGGCATGCGAGGCCTTCCTCTCGACGTTGGAGGCACATCGCGATCGGGTCCGTGAGTGGCTGCACGGTCCGCCGCAAACCAACGAGGTCGGACGCGGTGCCGCACTGATCGGCGGACTCATGCACGCCTGCGCGGAGGCGCCGCTGCCGGTGCGGCTCGTCGAGATCGGCGCGAGCGCCGGGCTGAACCTGCGGGCCGACCGGTTCCGGATCGACGGTGAGGTCGCGACGTACGGCGACCCGTCCTCTCCCGTGCAGCTCGGTCCTGCGTGGCACGGCACCCGACCGCCACGGGCCACGCTGGAGATCGTCGAGCGGTACGGCGGCGATCTGCATCCCGTCGATGTCTCGACGCGTGAGGGTCGGTTGTTGCTCACGGCGTACGTCTGGGCAGACCAGGGCGCGCGACTTCAGCGACTGCGAGGTGCATTCGAGCTCGCATCGGCTCTTCCCGCGGAGGTGCGGCGCGAGAGCGCTGAGCAGACCCTCGAACGCACCAGCCTCGCGAATGACGCATGGACCGTCGTGTGGCACTCGGTGTTCCAGCAGTACCTCTCAGCCGAGGACCGGGCCTCGCTCGCGACCCGCATCGAGTCGCTGGGCGACGAGGCAACCGGCCGGCGCCGCTTCGGCTATCTGACTCTCGAACCCACCCGTCGTACGCCGGACCGCAACGACTCGCCGCAGGTCGCAGGAGCGCGCGGCTACGAGTTCCTGGTCACGCTGCGCACCTGGCCGGGTGGTGACGAGCGAGTCCTCGGAACCGCCTCAGGCCACGGCATCCCGACGACCTGGGAACGCTGACGCCGGACCCACGCGTCCGTCAACGCCCGGTGATCTTGACGACAAGGGCGGAATGACGCCCGTTTAGCGCCTCTTTCGTCAAGATCACCGAGGGAGGTCAGGCCTCCGGGTCGGTCGCGAAGACCGGGTGGACGAACATCGTCGGGTCGTCGTACCAGGCCCGTGTCACGCCCGGCGGGTACACGAGCTGCCGGATGATCTTCGCCGGGTTGCCACCGACGAGGGTGTCGTCGGGGACGTCCCTGGTCACGACCGCGCCGGCGGCGACGAGTGCGCGGTTCCCGATGGTGACGCCAGGCAGGATGATGGCGCGCGCACCGATCCACGCCCCGTTCCCGATCCGTACCGGCTCCTCGCGGACCGGCCGGCCCTCGACGCCGTGACTGTCGCTGTCGGTGATGTAGACCTCGTTCGCGATCGCGACGTCGTCGCCGATCGTGATCTCTTTGCAGCACGCCAGGAAGACGCCGTTGTTGAGGAAGACGCGATCGCCGATGCGGAGCTTGCCCCAGCCCGTGACCAGCGTCCGCTTGTGCGTCGACCAGATCTTGAAGTGGTCGCCGACCTCCATGTCGGTCGCGTCGACCGTGGGACTGCCGAGCATCGTCGCCTGCGCACCGACGGAGTTGCACTTTCGCAGGTACCAGTCGGCGCGCGCGCGCTGCTTGCCGTAGGACCAGAAGAACTGCGCCTCGAGCTTGCGGCGCTTCAGCGCGGTGCGGATGTCCCCCACAGGCAACAACGGTAGTGGCCGGGTGGGCGAGCGTCAGGGGCGGGCGGCCTCGAGAACCGGGCCGTCCTGGGAGTCCACCGCCTCCATGTCGGCGACGACACCGGGCCGTCGCACCCGACGTAGCACCGAGACGCCGAGCAACGCCGCCGCGGCACAGGCGACGGCACCGAGGGCAAGGCCCCAGCGGGCGCCGATGTGCTGCGCGACATAGCCGGCGATCGGCCCGCCGACCGGTGTCGACCCGAGGAAGGCGACCGCCCACAACGACATGACCCGGCCGCGCATCTGCGGATCGGCCGCCAGCTGAAGCGTGCTGTTGCCCTTCGACAGAAAGGTGACACTGGCGGCGCCGACAGCCGCCAGCGCGACGATCTCGACGCCGAGGTTCGGGGCAACGGCGGCCGCGGCGATCACGACCGCGAACACCGCGGACGACCGCACCATCGAGGCCAGCCCGGTCTTGCCGCGACCCGCCGCGTACAGCCCGCCGATCACCGCGCCGACGCCCATCGACGCGGTCATGAAGCCGTAGGTCCTCGATCCACCGTCGAACGCTCGCGCCGCGACGACAGGCAGCGTGACCTGGAACTCGTAGGCCAGGCAACCGACGATCGCCATCATCACCAGCGGTACGGCGAGGCCGACCTCGCTACGGACGTAGCGCAGCCCTTCGCGCAGCTGCCCTCTCGCGCGGACGGCAGGCGGCGACGGGCTCAGTGCGGCGACATCCATCCGGGTCAGCGAGATCACCACCGCGACGAAGCTCGCGGCGTTGATGAGGAAGCAGATGCCCAGCCCGCCGGCATTGATGATCAGACCGGCCACGGCCGGTCCGACCGCGCGCGCGGCATTGACCATCACGGAGTTCAGGGTCACCGCGTTGCGGACATAGGCGGGGCCGACCATCTCGAGGACGAACGACTGCCGCGACGGGTTCTCGAAAGTGTTGTTGAGCCCGAGGATGACCGCGAGCACGCCGATCTCCCAGAGCCGAACCACGTGGGTGACGGTAAGCAGGCCGAGCGTGAGCGCCTGGATCCCCATCAGCGACTGCAGCACGATCATGAGCCGCCGCTTGTCGACGCGGTCCGCGACGACTCCGCCGTACGGTCCGAGCAGCATCACCGGGAGGGTCTGCAGCGCGACGATCAATCCCACATCGGTCCCCGAGTCAGTCAGCTCGAAGACCAGGTAGGACTGCGCGATCGTCTGCATCCAGGTGCCGACAAGAGACAGCGACTGCCCCGCGAAGTACAGCCGGTAGTTGGGATTTGCGAGCGAGGCGAAGACGTCGCGGCCGAACCGCCGGAACCTCGTCACTTGGCTTCCGCTCTGCGGCGCATCGCGCCGACGAGAGCCTCGAGAGCCGGCAAGGCCTGCTCGACCCGCTTGCGGTCGGCCACATCGAGCGCGGCGAGACCCTCCGCAAGCAGCCGCCCCCGCTCCTCGCGCAGCCGCTCATGAGTACGTCGACCGGTCGCGGTGACCTCGACCAGTCCGGCGCGCCGATCGTCCGGGTCGGCCTTGCGGTGCAACAGTCTTGCCTCGACGAGGGTGCCGACGACGCGGCTGAGCATCGTCGGGTTCATGTGCTCGGCCTCGGCGAGGTCGGACAGTCTCATCGGGCCCTCTCGTGCCACGACGCCGAGGGCCGACAGCTGGCTGGTCGTCAGTCCGGCGCCCCGGGCAGTCGCGTTGAGGCGGCGAGACATCGCGCCGACGATCGCGCGCAACCGGGCTGCGGCATCAGCATCGTCGGTCATTGAGTTCAGGATAGTTACTTGCCTGCTAGCACGCAACTTTTTTGAAGGAACCGGAAATACCCGGTCGTCGAAACTGGATGGTGCAGCATGCGGAAGTGGACGACGTTCCCGCGCTCCGATTTCGCGCCGACCTGTACAAGGGCACGGCCGAGTACTACGACCGTTTCCGCCGACCGTATCCAGATGCCCTGTTCGCCGACCTGCGTTCTCGGGTGCCGATCGGTGGCCGCGGCCGGCTGCTCGACGTCGCGTGTGGAACCGGCCAGATCACCTTTGTGCTGGCCCATGACTTCGTCGAGACGATCGCGATTGACGCCGAGGCGGAGACCGTCGCATTCGCAATGGCCAAGGCTGCGGACCGCGGAACGCGTGGCGTCCACTGGCTGGTGGGAACCGCGGAGACGGTCGCGGTCGAAGGTCCCTTCGAGCTCATCACGGTCGGCACCGCATTTCATCGCCTCGACCGGCAGACGGTCGCGCGTCGCATGCGCGAGCTGGTCTGCGACGACGGCGCGGTGGCACTCCTCTGGTCTCCGGTGCCATCCGACGGCGAGGAACCATGGCAGGAGGAGCTGAAGCGCCTGATGATCGACTGGCTCGAGCGCGCACCCGACACCGAACGAATGCCGTCGGGATGGCAAGAATCACTCGCGGCGGCTACGGACCGTGAGGTCCTCGAGCGCGCGGGATTCGCCTACGACGGTCGGTTCGAGTTCAGCCGCGACGACATCTGGACCGTCGAGTCGCTGATCGGCTTCATGTACTCGACGTCGATTCTCAGTCGCGAGGCACTCGGCCCGGCCGCGCCCGCTTTCGAAGCCGACCTGGCCCAGCGGATGAGCGGATTCACCCGCGATGGGACCTTCGTGCATCGCACGACCTGCTCCTACGAGCTGGTCCGTCCGTCTACGAGGCGGCCAGGAGCGTCGCGACGCTAGAAGTCGGCGATCGTGAGGTCGTCGTCGTACGTGCGGTCCGGCGGCTCGATGCTGAGGTGCGGCAGCACCCGGTCCATCCACTTCGGCAGGTACCAGTTCGCCTGCCCGAGTGCGTGCATGAGCGAAGGCACAAGCACGGTTCGCAGGATGAACGCGTCGATCGTCACCGCCCCGGCGAGTCCGAGCCCGAACTCCGACACCTGACGCTGGTCGCCGAACACGAAGGCGAGGAAGACGATGATCATGATGCTCGCGGCGGCGGTGATGACCCGCCCGGTCTCCGCCTGACCGACGCTGACCGAGAGCCGGTTGTCGCCGGTGTGAATCCACTCCTCGTGCATGCGGCTGACGAGGAACACCTGGTAGTCCATCGACAGGCCGAACAAGATCGCGAACATCATCACCGGGACGAACGCGTCGACCGGCCCGGGCCGCCCGATCGTGAAGATGTTCGCCAGGTGACCCTGCTGGAACACGAACACAAGCAGCCCGAAGCTCGCCAACGCCGCGAAGATGTTCATCACCGAGGCAGTGAGCGGGATGACCAGGCTCCGGAACGCCACCATCAGCAACAACGCGGCCACCAGTACGACGACGCCGATGAACAGCGGCAGCTTGCGTGACAGCACGTTGGAGAAGTCGATGATCGCGCCCGTGGAGCCGCCGACGTAGGCGACCTGGATCGGGCTGCCGGCGATGGCCTGCGGGATCAGCTTGCGCAGTTGATGCACCAGGTCCGTCGTGGCCTGATCCTGCGGTGAGGTCTTCGGGAACACGACGAAGACCGCGGTCTTGCGATCGATCCCCATGACCGCCGGCGTCACCTCGGCGACGTCGGCCTGCCGGCGGATCACGGACTCGAGTGGCGCGAGCTCCTTGACATCGCCCGGCTGCTTCAGCTGCGCGACGATCTGCATGTTGCCGTTGAAGCCGGCGCCGAAGCCCTGGCTGAGCAGGTCGTACGCCTGACGCGTGGTCTGGCTTGCCGGATCGTTGCCGGCGTCTGCGGCGCCGAGCCGCATCGCGAAAGCGGGAGCGCCCAGCAGGACCAGGACGGCGATCGCCGCCACCGCGAACGGCAGCCGTCGGCGCTCGATCAGGTTCGCCCACCGCAGCCAGCCGCCGGTGACGTGACTGTCGTCAGGTCCGTGCTGCAGCAACCGTTGCATCCGGCGACGGCCGAGCACCCGCAGGCCCATGAAGCTGAGCAGCGCAGGGGTGATCGTCAACGAGGCGAGCATCGTCAGCGCAACAGTGATCGCCGTACCAACTGCGACGCCGACCAGGAAGGTGATGTTGAGCAGCAGCAGGCCGAGCAACGCGACGCAGACCGTCGCGCCGGCGAACAGCACCGCTCGCCCGGAGGTATTGAGGGAGGCGGCGATCGAGTCCTCGACACTCATGCCGTGCAGCAGGTTGTTGCGATGTCGACTGACGATGAAGAGGGCGTAGTCCACACCGACGCCCAACCCCATCAAGATGGACAGCTGCTGCGCGAAAGGCGCCACCGAGAGCGCGTGGGACAGCATCGCCTCGATCGACGTGCCGACGAGGATCGCGAAGATCGCGGCGATCAGTGGCGTGACCATGCCGCGCCACGAGCCGAATGCGAGAAACAGCACGATTGCCGAACCGAGGATGCCGGCAAGCTCGCTCGGTCCGGTCTTGACCGTCTGCTGTAGCTCGATCGCCTGACCTTCCAGCTCGACCTGCAGCTGCGAGCTGTTGGCGTCCTTGGCCACATTGATGAACTGCTTGATCGACGAGTCGGGCAGCACGTCGGCAAGGTGGTCCCACTGCACGACGGCGTAGGCGATCGTGCCGTCCTTGCTGATCTGCTGCGACCCGCCGGGACCGAACGGCGAGATGACGGCAACGATGTGCGGGATCCGCGAGACGCGACCGAACAGAGTCGTCTCGGCACGCTCCACGGCGGGATCGGTGACCTTGCCGTGCAGCGAGTGCATGACCATCTGGTCGACGTCGCCCGCCGCTTGCGGGAAGTCGGCGCGCAGCAGGTCGATCGCGCGCTGCGTGTCGGTGTGCGGAAGGTCGAAGCTGTTGGAGTACGTCGAGCCGACCCGGTGTGAGATCACTCCGGTGTAGACGGCGGCGGCCA
Organism: Mycobacteriales bacterium; assembly: GCA_035547035.1. Classification (GTDB taxonomy): domain Bacteria; phylum Actinomycetota; class Actinomycetes; order JAFAQI01; family JAFAQI01; genus DASZTV01. The sequence continues at coordinate 47,128 of DASZVL010000013.1, forward strand.
CCCAAAGGCCGACCACGATCCACCGGTGCCTGACGCACCAGCGGGCGAGGCCACTCACGAGACACGTCCCCCTGGATATCGCCTGCTGAGAAATCCCATTCTCCGTGAACGGAAATCACCGGTCACCACCCGCCCCGCCGTCAGCGGGCGCGAGCGCTGGAGCTCGACACCTCCAGCGTCGACTCGTCGACCGCCTCGAACGCGCTGCCGGGGATCGTCTTCATCTCGGAGATCAGCGAGATCGGCCACTTGGTGCTGGCCTCGCCCTGGAAGTACCAGGGCGAGCCGTTGTCGGCGAGGATCAGCCCGTAGGTCTTCATCGCTTGCAGGACCACGCGCGTCGGCTTGCTGTAGCTCGAGATCGGGAAGCTCGCCTTCAGCCGGAACCTCGCACCCATCGGCGGGTAGGCCGTGCTGTCAGTGCTGCCTGCCTCATGGCGTGCGGGCCAGATGAAGTGCCGCGAGGTCTCGGGAGCAGTGAACCGGATCGCGTGGTCGACGTACCCGGCCTTGACCTCATCGACCCGTAGCAGACCGGGCAAGATCGGTAGCCCGGCCGCGTCCGCAGACGTCCAGCCGGACGGACGAAGCTTGTCGCTCTTGAGAGACCAGGTCGCGCCAGACCCAGCCGTCCAGCCACTCGAGCTGTGGCGGGTGTCCCACGTTTCGTAGACGCGACACGTCTTGCGGCTCACCACGATCGCGTGCCGGTCTCCCGCCGACTCCTTGCCACCCTCGATCTTGGTGTCTGAGCCGAGCGGGTAGCGGACGTGATCGCTCTCGGAGGAGTACGTGAAGTGCACGTGCACCTTCGGGTGCGAGCCGCCGACGTAGGTGATCGGGATCCCGTACGGCACAGGCTGCGCGCCGTACGACGGCCCGAAGTCCGGGTGCAGGTTGTCGCTCCCGATGCTGCGGACCCATTCCGCGCTGTGCGCATTCACGGGCACCGACGCGATGGAGGCGTGCCAGACGTTGTCTGCCGGAAACGCCGTGCAGCTGGTCCCGGGCAGGTCGCGCACCACCGCGGCGGCCGGCCGGCCGGGGACGGCTCCGGCGAGTCCGCCGGAGAGCAGCGCGATCGGTACCGCGGCGACGGCACTGCGGCGAACGAGCGTGGTCATGACATACCTATCGGCAGGCGTGAACGCTCGCTCTATCGGATGGATCGCCTACTGGCTTGTTGAGGGATACCTGACGTAGGCGTCGCGCAAGGTGCGCACGAAGGTGGGGTCAGTGATCGGATTCGACGGAATCTCGAGCGCCTCGCCGCGCGCCGCGAAGTCGTCGGCGAATCGCTTCAGCACGCCGGGGAGGTCGATGTCGTCGACGTGCTCGTCGTGGCGACGGCGGTCGGCGTCGTCGGTGAAGGCGATGCCCTTCCAGGACAGGCTGCAGCGGAGCCGGTCGGTCGTGAACGCCCCCAGCTCCTCGCCGCCGTCGACGATCGCCCAGCGGTCGGCGTCTCGTCGTACCAGCTCCGCGTCCTTGGACATCGTGACCATGCCGTCCTCGACCCGGCCGGTCGGGCGGACGCGATGCCACATGAAGTCGTTGTCCGCGACGATCGCGGTGTTGTCGATCCCGCCCTCGTGCAGGACCGACGGACCGTCCGGCCCGGCCGGCCAGTACTCGAAGCCGCCGTCGCTGCCGCGGTAGAACCACGAGACCCCGGTCGCGACCTTGACGCGGACGTCTTCGAACAACCCGGACAACCCCATGATGGTGAGGAACGTGATCGGGTAGGTCGTGCGGTCGAAGCCACGGAAGGCGGGGACGTCGGTGTGCCCGGCACCCTGCGGGAACGGCAGCTGCCAGGTCAGGTTCACGTAGACGGTCGTCGGGCGCACGATCTCGGCGTCGAACAGCTGCTTCGCGGCGCCGATGAAGCGCTCGCTGTCGAGGATCGGCTGCACGCCGTCGAGCACATCGCCGTCGAATGCCCAGTTGCCCCGGAACACCGGCGCAACGATCATCTGCGCGGGCTCGCTCTGGCCGGACAATGTCGCGTACTCAGCGCTGTTCGCGAAATACCGCTGCACCGGCCAGTACGGCGCGTGGGCGTCGATCAGCCGCCAGACCTCGTCACGGTCCTCGACCACCCGATCGAGCGTGACAGGCGTTCGCGGAAGCGGCATCTCGCGGGACCTCGCCGGTGCCGCTTGCGTCATGTCTGGTCCCCAATCGCTGCGGAGCTGTCGCGTTCCTGACAGTTTCCCGAAGTTGATCGGTGACTGGCAACCGCGCCTCCCTACGTTCGGAACCACCAGACGTTCGAACCAGCCGGGAGTCGAAGTGAGCCGCATCCGCCAGACCGCAACGGTGATCGCGGGCACTGTCCTCGCTGCCGGCCTGAGCCTGGGCCTCGCGGCCCCGTCGAGCGCTTCGACCGCCGGCAGCGCGGCCGCCCGCTACGGCTGCTCGGCCAGCGCGACCCCGGCCCCGACGAAGTTCAACCGCACCCCGGCCGGCGAGGTCTGGCAGGTCGCGTTCGACCGGTGCAACTACGAGGGCAAGGCGATGGGCGACAGCTCGACGCCGTACACGGACAACACCTACTGGGCAGCCGAGAAGCGTCCGGACCTGTTCTGGGGCGCGGTGAACACCTACGGCTACAAGGTCGCCCCCTACGGCGCATGGAACGTCGAGATCGACGCCAGGAAGGCCGGCTACTCGATCAGCAACACCCCGCGGGTCGGCGACATCGCCGCATGGAAGCCCAGCGCCACGATGGGCCGGTCCGCGGACGGCTACACCTGGTACACGGCCAGCTCGGGCGGCAACGTCTCCTACGTCGAGGCGGTCGAGGGCGACACCATCACGGTCAGCGAGACCGGCCACGGCACCAACGACGGCGGCCACACCTTCGACCTGCGCTACTCGAAGGGCACCGTCTTCATCCACAAGGCGAGCTGACAAGCGCGCCGACACGATCGGCGCCGCACCCTTGTCCGTCATCGATCGTTGATCAGGTGCCGGTAACTTGATCTTGCCCACCATCTTCGTTGCCGCAGTTCTGGAGAGCCGCAAGTGTTGCGTCCGCGTGTGCCCGCATGCCTTCTTGCGCTGCCGCTAGCCATCGCCCTCGTGGGCTTGGCGGCGCCCGCGTCCGCGAGCCCGGCCCGCAAGTCCGGCCAGGCGTGCGCCACCGGCCCCACGCCGCCGGCGACGAGGTACAACCGCACGCCCAGCGGCCCCGGGCCGTGGCACGTGCCGCTCGACCCGTGCAACTACGAGGCACGCGCGAACGGCGACCGCTCCACGCCGTACGACGACTGCGCCTACTGGCCGGCCGAGAAGCGGCCGGACCTCTTCTACGGCGCGGTCAACTCCTACGGCTACAAGGTCGCACCGTACGGCGCGTGGAACATCGAGATCGACGCCAAGCGAGCCGGCTACTCGGTCAACCACAGGCCGCACGTCGGCGACATCGCAGCCTGGAAGCCCAACGCGATGATGGGTCAGTCGGACAACGGATTCGGCTGGTACCAGGCGAGCTCAGGCGGCCACGTGTCGTACGTGGAGGCCGTCAACGGCGACACGATCACGATCAGTGACATGGGCAGCGGGCAGAGCGATGGCGGTTACACGTTCGACCTGATCTACACCCACGACACCGTCTTCATTCACAAGCCGGTCGGCCGCAAGCCGGACCGCCGCCGGAACCACCGCTGAGCCGCTGATACCGCCTCACCAGTTGTCGACGACCCGCCGGCGGCCGGTTCGTGGCGGGGGCTGCCACGCCCCCAACAGGGCCGACACCCGCGACCTCGTGTCCGCGGGGTCGATCACGTCGTCGATCTCGCCGTACGTCGCTGCCGACAGCGCCCCGCCTCGCTCGTACGCGGCCGCGACCAGCGCCTCATAGGCCTGCTGCCGCTCCGTGTCGTCCCCGATCGCGGCGAGCTCCTTGCGCATCGCGAGCCGCACGGCACCTTCAAGGCCCATCCCGCCGACCTCACCGGTCGGCCAGGCCAGCGTGGTGAGCGGGGCATGGAAGTCCCCGCCGGCCATTGCCATGGCTCCGAGCCCGTAGCCCTTGCGCAGGATCACCATGACGATCGGGGCGGTCATCGTGGCGCCGACCGTGAACAGCCGGGACGTATGACGGACCAGGCCGGTCTGCTCCGCCGCCGGGCCGACCATCATTCCCGGGGTGTCGCACAACGACAGCACCGGAAGATCGAAGGCATCGCACAGCTGCAGGAACCGGGTGGCCTTGTCGGCGCACTCGCTGGTGATCGCGCCCGCGAGATGCAGCGGGTTGTTGGCGATCACGCCGATCGCCCGGCCCTCGATCCGCGCGAAGACGGTCACCATCCCGCGCGCCCACCGCGGGCGCACCTCCAGGACAGTTCCCTCGTCAGCCACCAGCGTGACCACCTTGCGCACCTCGTAGGCGCGCCGCCGGTTCTCCGGGACGACGTCGCGCAGCAAGAGCTGGTCCGGCTCGGACCACTTGGGCAGCTCGGACACGAACGCCGTGAGGGCGCGCTTGGTGAGCGCCACGGCGTCGGCGTCGTCTGCCGCGCTGATGTCGACGACGCCGGTCGTGACGTGCATCTCCTGCGGCCCGACGGCGTCGGCGTCCACGACCCCGAGGCCGCCGCCTTCGATCATTGCCGGGCCCGCCATGCCGATGCTGGCTTCCGGGGTGGCGATCGTGATGTCACACAACCCGAACAGCGACGCGTTGCCGGCGAAGCACCGGCCTGACGCGATCCCGATCCGGGGCACCACCCCGGACAGGGCAGCGAACCGGCCGAAGGTCGGTACGTCGAGTCCCGCGACGGTTGGGACATCGCTGTCGCCCGGACGCCCACCGCCGCCCTCCGCGAAGAGCACGAGGGGAAGCCGCTCGCGCAGCACCACTTCGAGGAACCGATCGGTCTTCTTGTGGCCGAAGTGGCCCTGCGTACCGGCGAGGACCATCACGTCGTAGCCGACGACCGCCACTCGACGGCCGTCGACGGTTCCGACGCCGGTGACGACCCCGTCGGCCTGGGTCGACGCAACGAGATCGTCGAAGCCGCGGCGCCCGCGCTGGGCAGCCACGACCATCCCGGCCCACTCGTGGAAGCTGCCCGCATCGAACAGGTCGTCGAGGTTCTCGCGGATCGTGCGACGCCCGCGGGCGTGGACCTTCGCGACCGCCTCCGGGCGGGCGGCGTCTTGGAGCATCCGCTGCCGTTCACGGACCTTCTCCAGCTCCGGCCGGATCACTCCGTCGTCGGTCACGCCGGAAGCATCTCAGTCGCGCAGCGCCATCGGTGCGGGGACCGCGACGTCGTAGGCGCGGGGACCGCGACGTCATAGGCGCGGGGACCGCGACGTCGTAGGCGCGGGGACCGCGACGTCTACGGATGCGCGACCAGCAGTCGCAGCGAGCCGACGTACTCCGGCTGGGTGCGGAGCTCGCCGTACTTCCGGTCCCACTCGCCGGACTCCAGATCGGCACGCAGCTCGTCGACTGCCCGCTGCTCCGAGCCCGCCGGAAGGAACCGCCAGCCCGACTGCGCACGTCGCACCGGCTCCTCGAGGATGAGCTCCGGGCGGCCGTAGAACGCCTCGAGGAAGCCGTCCTCGCAGTCGAACGGAATCGGCACCGTGGTAACGGTCGTGGTGTCGCCGAGCAGCTCGACGACCTGCGCCGTCGTCGGGTCACGCCTGCGTGCCACCGCAACCATCTCGGGGATGTAGCGCAACATCCAGAACTCCGCGAGGACGTCGGGATCCAGGATGAGGATCACGAGCGGGCCCCGCGTGACCCGCCTCAGCTCGCGAAGCCCGGCCGCGCGATCGCGCCACTGGTGCACCGTGATGGTGGCCATGGCCGCATCAAAGCTGCCGTCGGCAAACGGCAGGTCCTCGGCGGTCGCATCGATCGCGGGGACGCGATGCGGTGGCCGCTGCGCCCGCATCGCGGCGGACGGTTCGACCGCCGTGACCTCACGGTCGGCCGGCTCGTAGGAACCGGCGCCTGCGCCGACGTTGATCACCGTGCGGGCGTTGCCGAAGGCCGCGTGGATGTGCGCCGCGATTCTCGGATCGGTTCGACGCACCTGCGCATACCCGCGCCCCCCGGCCTCGTAATCGAAGTCGCCGGCCGGAACGGAGCGAGTCGGGTCAGAGATCGAGGAGCTCCTCGTAGAAGCCGCCGATCTCACGTTCCCGATCGACGAGATGCACCTCGAGGATCCAATGCGCGACGTTGCCGGCGCTGTCGACGCCGCGCAGCGGACGGTCGTTGGCGGGTGCGATCCGCGAGTAGTCCTCCTCACCTTCTGCATCGGTGTGTGGGAAATGTCCGACGAGATGTCCGGCGATCGTTCCGCCCCACTCGTACCCGTGCGACTCGGCCTGCCCGACCATGAACGCGAACAGCTGCGCGCCGGTGATGTCAGGCGACACCTCGAAGTGGGCACGGCCGGCCGCCCACACCACCGACAGGGTGTCTCGGAGCCGAAGCTTCTCCGGGTCCTCGCCGATGACGTACGTGCGACCGAAATCGGCCTCCCACTCCTCGAAGACCGGACCGAGGTCGAGATAGACGATGTCGTCGTCGGCGATCTGCCGATCCGGCGGGTTCGAGTGGTAAGGCTGCAGCGCGTTGATGCCGGCGCGAACGACGCGCTTGTGCCAGTGTTTCTCGACGCCGAGCAGCTCAGCGGCGAGTGCCTTGATCGCGTTGCTCGCTTCCCGCTCGCCGACGCCTGGCCGGACGATGGCAGCCTGTTCGATCGCGGCGAACAGCTCGGTGGCCCGCTGCTGCGCGAAGCGCAGTCGCTCGACGCGCTCGGTCTCAAGCATGGCGGCCGCACTCCCCGAAGATCTCCAGCGTGTGACTGACGTTCGTGAAGCCGGCATCGGCGGCAACCCGATGCGCCCACGATTCCACTTCCGGACCCTCGATCTCGACCGAATAACCGCAGGTTCGGCAGACGAGGTGATGGTGATGTTGCTCCGGCTCACCTGATGCAGCCGGGCCGCAACGTCGGAACGCGGCTTCGCCGTCGGGTCGTACGACGACGTCGACCGCGCCATCCTCGGCGAGCCGCCTGAGGTGGCGGTAGACCGTGGTGAGCCCCACGGACTCACGTCGTGCGCGCAGCGCGTCGTACAGCGCTTGGGCGGTAAGAAAGCCGTCTGCGGACGCCAGTACCTCATCGATCGCAGCTCCTTGCCGCGTCGACCGCCTCCGCGCTGCAACCTCCGACATCAGTGGGCCTCCACGGTATGGACGTGGGCGCGGGGACGGCGAAGCAAGTACCCCGCTGCGCGCGCCACGAGATACAGACCGAAGCTGATGAAGGTCACGAAGACGCTGGCCTTGACAGTGGGGTGTTGGAGGTTCGCGACCAGGCCGCCGTCAGCGGCGAGGAACGCGAAAAGCACCGACATACCCATCACGATGCCGGGACGTGCGGAGAGTCGTTGCGCCGCGGCCGCAGGAGTGATGGTGAGACTCAGGACGAGCAGCGTCCCGACGATCTGCGCGGCTTCCGTCACCGTCACGGCCAGCAGGTAGAGGAACAGCAGGCCGACCAGACGGACCGGGACGCCGCGAGCCTCGGCAAGCTCCGGATCGACGCTGGCGAACAGCAGTGGCCGGAACATGAACGCGGTCACGACGATCACGACCGCGACGATCGCCAGCAGGATCACGAGCTGACCGTTGCTCACGCCGTAGATGTAGCCGAACAAGATGTCCGTCGCCTCGGTGGCGAACCCGTGGTAGTGGCTGAGCAGCAGGACGCCGAGGCCCAGGCCGAATGCGAGGATCACACCGATAGCGGAGTCGCGTTCGCGGGCGCGCGCACCGAGCAGACCGATCGCCGTCGCGACGACCACCGAGCCGACCAGCGCACCGACCACCGGATCGTTGCTGACCAAGAGTCCGGCGGCAGCACCGGTGAATGCGAGCTCCGCTGTGCCGTGCACCGCGAATGCAGCGCCGCGCGTGACGACGAACGGCCCGAGCAGTCCGCAGGCGATCGAGATGAGTGCCGCGGCGATCAATGCGTGCTGCGCGAACGACTGATGCAGGTAGAAGCCGAGTCCCATTCAGCGCGCTCCCTTCGCCGCGACGCTGGGGTTCACAGCAGGCCCCGCTGTTGTCCACGCAGCTCGTCCTCGACGTGGTGATGACCGCCACTGAGGTGGTCGTGCTCCAGGTCGGGGGCGCCGACGACGACGATCCGGTCGCGGACGCGGAGCACGTCGACGGGCGCGCCGTAGAGATCGGTGAGCCGCTCGGTCGTCATGACCTCCTCGGGAGTCCCGACGGCCCATCGGCCGCCGACCAGGTACAGCACGCGATCGACGAGGGGCAGGATCGGGTTGATCTCGTGGGTGACGAGGATGACGGCACTGTTGCGCTCGCGACGAAGCCGGTCGATCAACGTCATCACCGCTTGCTGATGACCGAGATCGAGCGAGAGCAGCGGCTCGTCGCAAAGCAGCACACTCGGGTCGGACAGAAGAGCCTGTGCGATCCGCAGTCGTTGCTGCTCTCCGCCCGACAGGCTGCCCAGCGGTGAGTGCGCCCAGTCCCCTGCGCCCACCGACGCGATCGCCGCCGCCACCCGTTCTCGGGCTCGACGGGTCGGCTTGACCAGTCCCCAGCGGTGGCCGTCGAGCCCGAGCCGTACGAGGTCCGTGCCGCGCAGCGGCAGGTCGCGGTCGAAGCCCTTCTGCTGCGGGACGTAGCCGATCGCATGATCACCGCGACGCGGTGGCGTTCCGTTGATCAACACCTCGCCCGACGTCAGCCGCTGCAAGCCGAGCAGCACGCGGATCAAGCTCGTCTTGCCGGCGCCGTTCGGCCCGAGCACCGCGACGAGCTCGCCGCGACGTACGTCGAGGTCCAGCCCTTCCCACAGGACGCGATCGCCGAACTGCAGGGTCGCAGCACGTAGCGAGACAGCCGGGCGCGGCGAGGCCGCGAAGTCGTCACGGCGGGGGCTCCTAGCCACCGAGGGCTCGCAACAGGTCGCGGTCCTGGCTCAGCTGCCAGGCCTGGAACGTCGTGCCCGCCGGCATGGTCTCCGTCACGCCCACGACCGGGATGTGCGCATCGACCGCAAGCTGCTCGAGCCGCGTCGTCGCCGCGTCGACGACCTGGGCGTTGTAGAGCAGCACCTTGATCCGGTGATCGGTGATGTCGGCGTCGAACGTCGCGACGTCGCCGGGGCTCGGGTCGTTGCCGTCCTCGATCGCCTGCGCGAAAGACACAGGCATCGCGACGACGAGACCCGCTGCGGCAACGAGGTAGCCCGGCACGCGCTCGGTGTAGGCGATCGGCGTGCCGGCGTACTTGCGCTTGATCGTCGCGATCGTCTCGAGCAGTGGCTGCAGGCTGCGAACGAATCGCCTCGCCCGCGCGTCGAAGTAGGCGCGATCCGGCGAATCGAGGCGTGACAGGTATCCCGCGATCGCGGTCGCGAAGTGGGGCAGGCGGCTCGTCCAGTACCAGAGATGCGGGTTCGGATTCGCGCCCGCCGTGCCCGGCACCTGGTCAGCCATCGTCAGCACCAGCCGGCCGTGCCGCCCGCCGGCGGACAGCATCTTGGAGAGGAACTCGTCGTACCCGTCGCCGTTGGCGATGACGAGCTGCGCGCCGGCGACCTCAGCCACCGCTTGCGGGTTGCTCTCGAACAGATGGGGGTCGGCGTTCGGGTTGCTGATCAGCGAGGTGACCTCGACGTGGCGCCCGCCGATCTGCTTGGCGATGTCGCCCCAGAAGTTCTCGGCGGCAACGACCCGTACGACGCCCGGCTTGGTCGGCGGCAACGACCCGCCGCAGCCAGCCAGCGGCACGGTCAGCGCAAGCACCGCGAGCATCGCGACGCGCAGCGGTCGAACGAGCGCAACGACGGCAGGCGCGAACCGGCGGCGAGGCACCCGCGGACGCTAATCGCTATTGACAACCGTTGTCAATAGCGCCGCGCAGCGCATCGAATTAGCACACGTCGTGCGTCTGGACAGCGCCAAATCGGACAAAGGGGGACGAGCGCTGTCTCGCGAGGGCACTGTGTGCTACTTCGAACGGGGGGCCGGGGTCCAGTAGCGGTAGTCGTGGTGGACCCGGAGGTTCAGGCGGCGGTAGAGGGCGATGGCGGCGGCGTTGTCGACTTCGACCTGCAGGTACACGTGGCGCCCGCCGCGGCGGGCGGCCTCCTTGCACGCGGCGAGCGTGATGGCCGCGCCGAGCCCGCGGCGACGGCGGGCCTCGGTCACGCGGACGGCCGCCAGGCCGGTCCAGCGCGCGTCGACGCTTGCGCGGGCGACCGCCACCGCCCGGTCACCGGCACGGAGCGAGGCGAAGAGCACTGCCGGGTGGCCCTCGAGCACCCGGCGGGCGACATCGGTCACCGGCTGCGAGCTCTCGGAGTAGCAGGCGTACCACGCATCATCAGGCGTCTCATCCAGCCGCAGTTCGAGGCCGGTGCCGACGGCCTGGCCGATCGCGGCAGGCATGGCGCGCAGCGCATGCGCGACCTCGCCGGTCATGACGTGGCTGTGGCTCAGCGGACCCCATCCACGCTCGGCGAGCGCGTCGGCAAGGCCCGGCGGGCTCGCGCCCTCGGCGATCATCACGACAGGCGGAAGGTCCCGCTCGGCGTACCAGTCCGACAGCGTGGCGAGGGCCTGATCCAGCTCGCATCCCGGATCGCCGATCGCCAGCGCCGAGTTCGCGCGCCGGGTGAACCCCGATGAGGCCCGCAGCAACCACTCCCCCAGGCGCACGGTCTCGGCCGCTCGCCAGCCGAAGGCCGCGAGCTGCTCGATCTCCGTGGCGGGCGTCGTCACCGAGCGACCCGGGGGGACCTCCCGTTTGGCCTCGATCGCGGCCACGCTCACCTCCGCGATCTCGCCGTCCCGCCGGCGTACGGCCCAGCGCTCGGCATCGGCCTCGACGATCTCGCCGACGACGCTGATCGGCCCCACCGGAGTGGCCACCCGCAGCGTGACACTGGTGCCCGGTGCGGGCACGTCGTACGGCTGCTGCGGCACTAAAGCCACTCCCGGTTTCGCACGAGTCAAAGGCGACGGTGATACTAGAAGCCGTTGCAGCCAAGGGAGGATCTGGACCGTGACGTACGTCATCGCCGAGCCGTGTGTCGATCTGCTCGACAAGGCGTGTATCGAGGAATGCCCCGTCGACTGCATCTACGAGGGCGCCCGGATGCTCTACATCCACCCGGACGAGTGCGTGGACTGCGGTGCCTGCGAGCCGGTGTGCCCGGTTGAGGCGATCTTCTACGAGGACGACGTCCCGGACCAGTGGAAGGACTTCTACAAGGCCAACGTCGAGTTCTTCGAAGAGATCGGCTCCCCCGGCGGCGCCTCGAAGACGGGCAAGATCGACAAGGACCACCCCTTCGTCGCTGCGCTGCCGCCCCAGGTACACGACGAGCATTAGCGGGATAGGTCAGCTCCCGGACTTTCCCTGGGACGCCCTCGCACCGTACGCCGAGAAGGCACGCGCCCATCCCGACGGCATCGTCGACCTCTCGGTCGGCACGCCGGTCGACCCCACTCCGGAGGTCATCCGCCGGGCGCTGAGCGACGCGTCTGACGCAGCGGGCTACCCCTTGACGGCCGGCACGCCCGCCCTGCGCGAGGCGATTGCCGGCTGGTTGCAGCGGCGCTTCGACGCCCGGGTCGACCCGGCGGCGGTGCTGCCGGTCATCGGGACCAAAGAGCTGGTGGCGTGGCTGCCCACGCTGCTCGGGGCTTCGAGCGTCGGGTATCCGTCGCTTGCCTACCCGACGTACGACGTCGGTGCGCGAATCGCGGGCGCGAACGGTGTCGTCGTCGACGCAACCGTCGCCGTCGGCCCCGCGCGGCTCGACCTGCTCTGGGTGAACTCGCCGAGCAACCCGACGGGCGCCGTGTTGCCGGCCGAGCACCTGCGCAAGGTCGCGGACTGGGCACGAGATCGCGGGACCGTTGTGGCAAGCGACGAGTGCTACGCGGATCTCTACTACGGAACCGACTTGCCGGTCTCAGTGCTGTCGCCCGAGGTGTGCGGTGGTCGCCACGACGGCCTGCTCGCGGTCCACTCGATGTCGAAGCGATCGAACCTCGCGGGTTACCGCGCCGGCTTCGTCGCCGGCGATCGCGCGTTGATCGCGCGCTTGCTCGAGGTGCGCAAGCACGCGGGAATGATCGTTCCTACCCCAGTGCAGGCAGCGATGGTCGCGGCGCTCGGCGACGACGATCACGTCGCCGCACAACGATCGCGGTACGAGGCGCGGCGCTCGATCCTGCTCACTGCGCTGCGCGACGCCGGATTCACCGTCGACGACACCGCGGCCGGCCTGTACTTGTGGTCGACCCGCGATGAGGACTGCTGGGACACCGTCGGCTGGCTCGCGGAACGCGGCATCCTCGCGGCACCCGGCGCGTTCTACGGCGTTGCGGGAGCGCGACATGTGCGCATCGCGCTCACCGCGACGGACGAGCGGATCGCCGCCGCCGCCTCCAGACTTGTCCGTGTCTGAACTGGCCATAACCGCGGCAGCCACGGACAACTTGCGGTACGTCGGCTTCCGGCCACTTGGCCGCAAGGACCTGCCACTTCTCTTCGAGTGGTTGCGACAACCGCACGTTGCGAAGTGGTGGCGTGACGTCCCGGCCGACCTTGCAGCGGTCGAGGCGGAGTACGGCAAGTGCATCGACGGTGACGACCCGACCGAGCTGTTTGTCGTCGAGGCGGATCGTCGCGCGGTCGGGATGATCCAGCGCTATGTCATGGCCGACGAGCCCGAGTGGCGGCGCGCATTTGACGGGATCGCTGATGTCGGCGGCGCGGCCGGCATCGACTACCTGATCGGCGAGCTCGATGCGATCGGCGCCGGAATCGGCTCAGCCATGATCGCGGCGTTCGTACCGATGGTCTTCGAATGGCACGCCGTCGACTCGATCGTCGTCACGGTTCAGCAAGCGAACGTGGCTTCGTGGCGAATCCTCGAGAAGTCCGGCTTTCGTCGCGTGTGGTCCGGCAAGCTCGACTCCCCGGACCCGTCGGACCAAGGCCCGGAGCACGTCTACCTGCTCAACCGCCGATAACGACACCTGTCGCCACGACCGGGCAGCTATGCACGGAGTCCGCGCAAGATGTCGCGCGCGACAGCATGTCGGAGCATTTCAGCTCCTGCGCCGGGCACGAGGTGGAACGTTGCATTCGCTACTCGCTCCGCAAGGTGTCGACCATGAGCGGGCTGATGCAGCGGGTTCGGGTCCTCGTCGCCGTACCAGAAATGGCATGGCGCCTGGATCGCCGCAAGGGGAAGGTCCCACGGCTGCGTCAACAGGATGAACTCATCGACGTAGCTGGTCGCGCCTTGTCGCAAAGCCTCGTCAAAGGTGTCTGCGAACAGGCGCATGTAATCGCGATCGGCGTACAGCGCGGCATCCGCGCCTATGGCGCGACCGCGCAGCAACTCCAAAAGAGAGTCGCGGCTAGTGGTTGCCAGCAGGTAGTCACGCAACGTCGCGGGATCGTCCCTTGCAAGACGTACGGCGTCGTCGAAGGGGGAAGGCAGAACCCAGCCGGCCTGCAGGTCACCGACCTCTCCGGCGCCCGCGACCACCGCGAGTGACGTCACTCGTTCGGTCAGGAACGCGCCGCAAGCCAACGCGAACGATCCGCCGGCGGAATGACCCGACACCGCGAATCGAGGCCAGTCAAGATGGTCGGCCAGCGCCGCAGCGTCCTCTGTCCATCGCCGTAAGGAGGCGCCTGCAGGATGCGGGTCGGACTCGCCATATCCCGGCCGGTCCGCAACCACGAGGCAGACGGCTTCAGCAGCGAGGTCCTGCTCGGTGAAGGCCGCCAGCCTGCTGCCGGGCGCGCCGTGATGATGAAGAACCGGCGCCCCGTCGATTGGCCCATAGGTCGCGAACGCGAGATGGCGCCCGTCCTTCAGCTGGACCCGACGCGACTGCACGAGGGGAACCTAGCGCCGTTCAACCGCCCGGACCACGAGCCGAGGAGAACGCGAGCGATCTCGCACTCGAGAAGCTGATCAGCTGTACGACGAACGGTGCGGGTTACCCGCGGCGCCCCTTCGCGTCCGGCGCGCACGCCCGCCACGGCCTCCAGCCGTCAGCAGCAAAGATCCGGTTCGCAACGTCGATCTGCTTCGACCGGCTGGCGAGATCGGCGCGCCGGGCGTAGCGACGACCACCGAACGACGCCCAGGTCGACGCAGACATCTGCAGGCCGCCGTAGTCGCCGTTGCCTGTGTTGAGGTGCCAGTTGCCGCCCGACTCACAGCGCGCAACATGGTTCCACTGCGCGCGCGTCGCGCCTTGCGCAGCGCGAGCGGCCGCCGGCGTCAACACGCTCAGAACAGCCGCGGTGGTACAGAAGATGCCGACTACTCGACGCACGGAAATCCCTTCCTCGCGCCTCCGAGGTCAGCTGACGGGTTCGGGCTGGAAGTTGCCCGGCCGACACCTGGATGTCGGCTTCACCCCGTGCGATCGCGTTGGTAGGACGCTCTCGCGGGTGGGTCCCCCGGTCCTGCCGGGTCGCTTGAGACCCGCTGGATGGCAGGACTCGGCGCGCCAGCGGACCCCGAGGGTTTGCTCGGTACCGAGCACGCTATCCGACTTCTGGGTACGCCGAACTTGCACTTTCCAACGTCAACTCGCCGATCGCCACGTTGTTTTGTGCAAGTTCGCGGGTCACTACCTAGGTGAGGGACTTGCGGAACCAGTGGGTGGCTTCCGCGTTGTCGTTGTACGGCTCCACCTCTTGCCAGCCATTGGCGCGGTAGAGCGCGAGCGCCGAGGTCAGCGTGACGTTGGTGTCGAGGACGCCTGTCGTCGCTCCGAGTGACAGCGCCGCCGCTTCGAGCGCCTGCAGCAACGCCCAGCCGGCGCCACGACCGCGCATCGCCGGACTCACCCACATTCGCTTCACCTCCGCGGTGTCGGGGGCGATCATCCGCACCGCGCCACAGCCAACCGCCACGCCACGCTCGTCGCGCACCACCAGGAACCTGCCGTTCGGTGGGTCGAAGTCCTCGTCCGTGACCGGCACAGCACGCGTCGTGTCGTATCCGAACGTCTTGGTGATCTCGGAGAGGTACGACGCGACGAGCTCGCGCGCTTCATCCGACCGCGCATCGGCCGGCTCGATCCTGATGCCGGCGCGATCCGCTGTGCTGCTCATGACCGGTCGCTACTGCGAATGCAACGCGGCGTTGAGGCCACCCCATGAACCACTGCGCGGCCTGGCCTCGAGCGCGCCGGTGACGGTGTTCGTCCAGAACTGCATGCCACTGATGCCGGCTAGCTGCCGCGCAGCGACCACGTCACCGTCAGGAAGCTTGATCTTCGAGCCCGCAGTGACATAACACCCGGCTGCCACGACACAGTCGTCGCCCAGCGGGATCCCGATACCGGAGTTCGCGCCGAGCAGGCACCGCTCGCCCAGCGACACGACGACGTTGCCGCCGCCGGACAGCGTGCCCATGATCGACGCGCCACCACCGACGTCGGTACCGTCGCCGACGACCACGCCAGCCGAGATGCGGCCTTCGACCATCGACGTTCCGAGTGTGCCGGCGTTGAAGTTGACGAAGCCTTCGTGCATGACGGTGGTGCCGGGCGCGAGATACGCCCCGAGACGGACCCGGTCGGCGTCGGCGATTCGCACGCCGGTCGGCACGACGTAGTCGGTCATCCGCGGGAACTTGTCGACGCCGTACACCTCGATCCGCTCACGGGCTGCGCGAGCGCGGGCGCGAACCATGTCGACGTCGTCCGCAGCAACCGGGCCACGCGACGTCCACGCGACGTTCAGCAGCAAGCCGAACATGCCGTCCAAGTTGGCTTCGTGTGGGCGGATGACGCGGTGCGACAGCAGCTGCAGTCGCAGGTACACGTCGGCGGCATCCGTCGGCGGACTCGCGAGCGAGTCGACGACCACCTCGATCGGCTCGACCTTCACGCCACGGATCTCGTCCACCACCGGATGCAGCGGCTCCGGCACCTCGTCGGCGACGCGACCGAGGGTCGGCGCCGGGAACCACGCCTCGAGCACCCGGCCCGACCCGTCGTACGTCGCGAGCCCCCGGCCCGACGCTGCATCCTCACGAAACCCCACAACATCACCCTACGAGGCCGCCCCAACCCCTTTAGCGCCCCAACCCCCTTAGGTTGTAGGCCGTGATCGACCCGAACCTGTCGGGCGAGGCGCTGACCGCCTCGCTCGTCGACATCCCGTCGCCGTCCGGCGGCGAGACACGCCTTGCCGACGAAGTCGAGGCGATCCTGCGCGGCGCCGGCCACCTGCACGTCGAGCGAGACGGCGACGCACTGATGGCGCGCACCGAGCACGGCCGCGAGCGGCGAGTGGTCATCGCCGGGCATCTCGACACCGTCCCGGTCGCCGAGAACCTGCCGAGCCGTCGCGACGGCGACAAGCTCTACGGCTGCGGCACGTCGGACATGAAGGCCGGCATCGCCGTGATGTTGCGGCTGGCCACCTCGGTGCCGGAGCCGCGGCACGACGTGACCTGGTTGTTCTACGACAACGAGGAGACAGACGCGGCGCACAACGGGCTCGGCCGGGTTCTACGCAACGCGCCGCACTGGCTCAAGGCGGACCTCGCTGTGCTGATGGAACCGACGTCCAACCGGGTCGAGGCGGGATGTCAGGGCACGCTGCGCGTCCTCGTCGTCGTGACCGGACGTCGCGCGCACTCTGCAAGGTCGTGGCTCGGGGAGAACGCAATCCACGGCGCGGCCGAGGTGCTGAGGCGCCTCTCGGCGTACGAGCCCCGACGCGTCGAGATCGACGGCTGCGAGTACCGCGAAGGCCTCAACGCCGTGCGCATCGAGGGCGGCGTCTCGGGCAACGTCGTACCCGATCGCTGCACGATTGCGGTCAACTTCCGGTTCGCGCCGGACCGCACCGAAGAGGAGGCGTTGGCGCACGTGCAAGAGACGCTCGCCCCCTACGAGTGCGTCCTCACCGACTCCGCTCCGGCAGCACCGCCGAGACTGAG
The DNA here is from genome assembly GCA_035547035.1 of Mycobacteriales bacterium. Taxonomy (GTDB): domain Bacteria; phylum Actinomycetota; class Actinomycetes; order JAFAQI01; family JAFAQI01; genus DASZTV01. The sequence goes on from DASZVL010000013.1 coordinate 64,158, forward strand.
CGAGCCGGCAGCAATCGACTTCCTGGCCGCGGTCGACGGCTCACCGCAGGCGAAGCTGGGATGGACCGACGTCGCGCGCTTCGCCGGTCTCGGGATCCCGGCGCTGAACTTCGGTCCCGGCGACCCGAACCTCGCCCACACCCGCGAGGAGTACGTCGAAGTGCCGCTGATCGCCGACTGCGAACGCATCCTGCGCGCCTACCTGGACGGTGCTTCATGACGCCCCTCGACCCGGATCGGCTCAAGGAGGCGCCGCCCGAGAAGCAACGCGGCCCGGTCGTGCTGCGCCGCGGTCAGGTGCAGGCGACGACTACCGACCAGCGGCTGCTTGACACCCGCGGCCCGTCCGACTGGGTGCACACCGACCCGTGGCGGGTGCTGCGGATCCAGTCGGAGTTCGTCGAAGGCTTCGGGCTGCTCGCCGAGGTCCCGCGCGCGGTCAGCGTCTTCGGTTCGGCCCGCACGTTGCCCGACTCACCCGAGTACGTCGTCGGCGAGCAGCTGGGCGCCGCACTGTCACGTGCCGGCTGGGCGGTCATCACCGGGGGCGGGCCAGGTGTGATGGAAGCGGTCAACAAGGGCGCAACCCAGGCCGGCGGCGTGTCCATCGGGCTCGGCATCGAGCTGCCCTTCGAGCAGAAGCTCAACGACTGGGTCGACCTCGGGGTGAACTTCCGCTACTTCTTCGTGCGCAAGACGATGTTCGTGAAGTACGCGCAGGCGTTCGTCGTGCTGCCCGGCGGCTTCGGCACCATGGATGAGCTGTTCGAGGCATTGACCCTCGTGCAGACCCGCAAGGTGACGTCGTTCCCGGTGATCCTCTACGGCTCGTCGTACTGGGGTGGGCTGATCGACTGGCTGCGCAACTCGATGCTTCCGGACGGGAAGATCAACGAGGTTGACCTCGACCTGATCCATCTCAGTGACGATGTCGACGAGATCGTCAACATCATTCAGCGCAGCCAGTCCGAACGCGGCGACACTGCCTAGCGATTCGTCGTAGCAGCTTGCAGCGTCATCCCGATCGCCGCGACGGCCGCGGTCACGGTCGAGCCCGCGATCATCCACCACGCGTGCTGGAACGCGGTGTGCGTCGCACCGTAACCGACCGGTGCGCCGAGGATCGCCACGAACAAGCTGATCCCGAGCACGAGCCCGATCTGCCGGCTCATCGACACGACGGCAGATCCCGTCGAGGATCGCGACGGCGGCAGGTCCGCGGTGGCCGCGCTCATGATTGTCGGGAACGCGAACCCGACGCCCATGCCGCCGACGATCCAGCCGGGAAGCAGCTGGGCGGCGTACGACGGGTGCGGGCCAACCGACTGCGCAGCAAGCAGCGTGCCGGCAGCGAAGAGCAGACAGCCGGCCGCGGCGAGCGCGCCGACCGAGACTCGCTTCGCGAGTCGTTGTGCGAGGGCCGCGAAGACCGGCACCATCAGCGGTCCGGGCGCCACCGCGAGCCCGGTCCGGATTGCCGAGTAGCGCCAGACCTCTTGCACCCACAGCACCATCGCCAGCAAGCCGGCGCCGAAGCCAACGTTGAACAGCACTGCCGTCGCGTTCGACCAGGCGAATGTGCGGACCCGAAGCAGCGACAGCTCGATGACGGGGAGATCGTGGCTCCCCGACCTGAGCCAGAACGCGGCGATCGCGACCAGCGCGACGACGAACGTGCCGGTGTCGGCGGCGGACGCCCATCCCCAGTCGGGACCTTTGACGAGCGCGAGGGCTAACGCGCCGACACCGACCGCGAGATATCCGGCGCCGACGAGGTCGGGAACGCGCTCGACCGAGGTGTCGCGAGAGTCCGGCACCCATCGCTGCCCGGCGATCCATGCCGCGACGCCGACCGGCAGGTTGACGAGGAACACCCAACGCCAGTTGGCCTGCACGAGCAGCCCGCCGACCACCGGACCGAACGCCGCAGCGAGGGCGCCGACAGCCGCCCAGATCCGGACCGCCTTCACCTTGCCGGCGTCGGGAGTGGCGGCAAGCAGCAACCCGAGGCTGGTCGGAGTGAGCGCCGCGGCCCCTACCGCCTGCAGCCCGCGGAACGCGACGAGGCTCCACAGGTTCGGGCTGACCGCGCATGCCGCACTCGCGATCGTGAACACCGCGAGACCCACGAGGAAGCCGGCCTTGCGTCCGTACCGATCCGCGAGGCGCCCGAGCGGCACGAGGAGGGCGGCATAAAGGACGGCGTAGCCGTTGAGGACCCAGGAGAGGTTGCCGAGCGACTCACCGTCGAAGTCACGCGCGATGGCAGCAAACGCCACGTTGACGATGAACAGGTCGAGGCTGGCCATGAACGACGCGGCCGAGACCACGGCAAGGACCGCACCGGCACTCACCGGCCGCCGCCGCGCGACCGGCATCGGCACGGCCGTCGTGACGGCGGTCACGACAGCACCAGCAGGCTCGACGTTGCGGTGGCGAGAAGCGAGCCGGTGTCCGCCTGGACCAACCGGCCTTCTGCGGTCGCGGTACGGCGACCGAGGTGGACGACCGTTCCGGTGGCCAGCACGATGCCGGTGCGAACGCTGACCGGCTTCAGGTAGCGGACCTGCAGGTCCAAGGTCGTGTATCCGGTGCCGCGCGGAAGCCGGCAGTGCACGGCGCACCCGATCGCGGTGTCGAGCAGCGTGGCGGCGATCCCGCCGTGCACCGACCCGATCGGGTTGTAGTGCTCGAGGCGTGGCCGCATCGCGACCATCACCCGGCCCGGCTCGATCTCGGTGATATCGAAGCCGACCAGCTCGGCGATCGGCGGCGCCGGGAGCTCGCCGGACGCGATGTCGCGCAGGAAGGCGATCCCGTCGTGGTCGCGGGCGAGCCGGGCGAGCCGATCCGCCGCATGCTCGACGACGCCGGCCCGAAGTTCCGGGTCGGTTGGCCGGGTGTCGATCGTTGTGGTCATCGAGCCCTCCGGTATGAGTCAGTTTGGTTTTCCAACTGATTAGTCGACACCGTAGAGCACTAGGTTGGATTTGCCAACCCACTATGCGACACTGATTATGTGACTCCGGCAACAGCACCTCGTGAGTGCTCGGTCGCCGCAGCACTCGAGGTCATCGGTGAGAAGTGGTCGCTGCTCGTCGTACGCGAGCTGATCCTCGGCACCGACAAGTTCAACGACATCGCGGCGAACACCGGAGCGCCGCGCGACATTCTCACGGCGAGACTGCGCCGGCTCGAGGAGCTGGGAGTGATCGAACGCGAGGAGTACTCGTCGCGGCCGCCTCGCTACTCCTATGTGCTCACCAAGAAGGGCAGAGATCTGCGGCCCGTGGTGATGGCGCTGAAGCACTGGGGCGACACCCACGTGATGGGCCGCACGATGCCCCCGGTCTACGAGCACAGCTGCGGCGAGATCTTCACACCCGCGACGCACTGCGCGGCGTGCGGTGAGAAGGCAGGCGGCGCGACGCTCACCCGCATCAACCCCTAGCGGACTGTGATGCCTCAGGTTTTAAAGTGCACCAGTGCTGGACCTGCGCACCGTCGCCGATGACCTGCTGGTCCGCGATCCCGACCGGCCTGCATTGGTCGAGGCCGATACCAGCTGGACGTACGGCGACTATGCGGCAGCAGTTCGCGCGGCCGCCTCGCATCTGCGGGCCGCTGGGGCCGGCGTTGGTGACAAGGTCTATGTCATCGCCGGGCCCGGCCGCCTCGCCCTCACCGCCGCATTCGCCGCGCTTCGACTCGGCGCGACGCCGGCGCTGATCAACCCGCGGCTGACGGCCGACGAGGTCGCGACGCTCGTCGAGCTGGCCGGCCAGGGCACCGCGGTCATGGTCGAACCACAGCGCAAGGACCGCGCCAGCGGGCTGTCGATGCCGGTACTGGGCATGGAAGCCCTCGAGTCGACGGCCGGCGATGACTCCCCTGGCGACGGCCAGGCCGCCGACGGCTTGGTGCTGTTCACGAGCGGCACCACCGGACTGCCCAAGCCGGTGCCGGTGCCGTGGGACACGCTGACCGCACGCCTCGAGCCGTACGTCCAGGTCGCCGATCCCCAGATGCGGTTGCTGTGCGTTCCGCTGCATCACGTCGGCGGCCTGATCGGGTCGATGGTGTGCCTGCTCGGCGGCCATAGCCTCGCGATCCAGGGCCGGTTCGACGCAGGCGAGTGGCTTCGGCTGATCGAGAGGCACCGCGTCCAGCTGACCTTCATGGTCCCGACGATGCTGGCCCGCGTCGTCGATCACCCCGACCTCGCGACGACCGACCTGTCGAGTCTGAAGATGATCACCTACGGCGCCAGCCCGATGTCCGGTGAGCTGGTGGAGCGGCTGACAGCCGCGATGCCGCACGTCGGACTGGTCAACACGTTCGGGCAGACCGAGACGCTCGGTGGCATCACCTTCACCACACCTGAGGACGCGCACGACCCGGTACACCGTGCATCGGTCGGCCGGCTCGTTCCCGGTGTCGAGATCCGCATCGTCGACTCCAGCACCGACGACGAGCTGCCTGCCGGCGAGATCGGCGAGCTGCTCGTGAAGTCGTCGCAGAACGTGGTCGACGGCTGGCTGCGAACCGGTGACCTCGTGCGCGTCGACGCCGACGGCTACCTGTATCCCAACGGCCGGCTGGCGGACACGATCAACCGCGGTGGAGAGAAGTTCGGCCCGGTCGAGGTCGAAGCTGCGTTGCGATCACATCCGCTGGTAGTCGACTGCGCCGTTGCCGGCATCCCCGACCCGGAGATGAACGAAAGAGTCGGCGCCGTCGTGGTGACCAGTGAGCCGGTCGATGTGGCCACGCTCCAACAGTGGTGCACGGATCGGATCGCGAAGTACAAGACGCCGGAGCTCGTCGTGTTCGCCGCCGAGGTCCCGCTGACCGACATGAGCAAGGTCGACCGCAAAGCGGTGGTCCGCATGGTGACAGGGGGCTGACAGTCGTAATGCTGTTCATCCACGAGGTGCACGAGGTAAGAGGCCGCGCCGAAGACGACTTCGAGGCGGCGCTCCGCGACGAGTGGATGCCGACGCTCGCCAAGGAGGACGACGCGCGGTTGCTGTGGTACCTGCACTGGATCCACGGCACGGGCCCGGCGTACAACATCGTGACCGTCACCGCCGTCCGCGATGGCGCCGCCTGGCACCGGCTCGCGGACCGGTTGCAGCGCGGCGATCTGCGCGACTGGCAGACCGGTCTCGACGCGATGCGTCACGGTGTGACGTCGAACATCATGCTGCCCGTGCCGTGGTCACCGCTGCAGGAAGCCGACTTCGCGACCGTACCGACGACACCGCAGGACCACGATCCGGTCGTCTACATGGAGGACACCGGCTGGCCGCATGCCTCCCTCATCGACTACACGACGTTCTGGGAGACCGGCTACTACACGCCGATGGCAGCGCGGCCGAAGGACTCGCGGTTGCTCGACATCGAGCTGTGCTTCCAGCCGGCGTACGGCGCAGGCCGCCGCAAGGAGGCGGTGCTCTGGCAGAAGGTGCTCGACAACAACCTGCTCATGACGCTCATCACGAAAGACACGCCTGCTGAGCTGAAGCAGCCCGGCATGTTCATGCACGAGGCGCTGAACTACCGCGACACGTGGCGCAGCCGCCTGCTGCGCACCGCAAGCTGGTCGCCGCTATAGCCGGACGACGAGCCTGTCGTATCCGCGCAGCGCCTGAAGGTCTCGACGGCGACCCGAGTCGGGTACGACGGTGAGATCGGGGAAACGCTCGAAGAGCAACCGAAGGCCGAGCTGTCCTTCCATCCGCGCGAGGTTCGCGCCGAGGCAGTAGTGGATGCCGGCACTCAAGGCCAAGTGGTCGCGCGAGTTGGGTCGATCGAGGTCGAAGACGGTCGGGTTGTCGAAGACTGCAGGATCTCGGTTCGCGCCGCCGAGCAAGCACAGCAACGGCGTCCCCTTCGGGATCTCCACGCCGTCGATCTCGGTGTCGGCCACCGCGAGCCGGCCGGTCATCTGCACCGGGCTCTCGAGCCGCAGGAGCTCTTCGACCGCCTGCTCCCACAGCGGGGGCTCAGCGGCCAGGCGCGACCGTGCCTTGTCGTCGTCGGCGATGACGGCAACGCCGCTGCCGAGCAGGTTCACCGTCGTCTCGAATCCTGCGCCGAGCAGCAACATCGCGGTGGCGCGCAGCTCGAGGTCGTTGAGCCGGTCGGCCGGGTCGGCGTTGACGAGCTGGCTGAGGATGTCCTCGCCTGGCTTGCGCCGGAGGTCAGCGAAGTGGCCCGCGAACCACTCGTTCATCGCCTTGAGCGCGCGGTTGACATCGCGGTACTCACGATGCGTGAGACCGACATCGAGCACCGGCGCGGCCGCGTGACCCCACTGCAGGAACTGGTCGCGCATGTCCACGGGCACGCCGAGGATCTCCGCGATGACCGCAACCGGCAGCAGGTTCGCGTACTCGCGGACGATGTCGACCTGGTTGCGTCCCGCGAGCCCGTCCAGCAGCTCGACCGCGCGCTCCTCGACTCGTTCGGTGACCTTCTGCAAGGCACGCGGCGTGAACGGCTTGGAGACCAGTCGCCGATAGCGCGTATGAGCCGGCGGGTCGACGCCGAGCAACGCGGGCGCCTCGACAACGCTGGCAATGTCCGGATCGGGCGGACGGAACATCCACCGGACAGCTCGCGGCGTCTCGGACGACTCACCGAAGTTGACGCTGAACGACGTCGCGTCGCGCAACGCGCCCGAGATGATCGCGTAGTCGACCGTCGCGTTTGCAATCGCGCCGCTCTTCACGATCCGGCCGCGGGCACGGAGCTCCTCGTAGAGCGGATACGGATTTGCGCGAGCACCCGGCGCAAAGAGCATTCGTTCGAGCGGCATGCCCTTGTTGGCATAGCGCTTGCTCACCGTCCGCGCGCCCCAGTGCAGGACCAACCAGCGGGCCTCGCGTCGTACGGCGATCGCGGCGCGGCTCATGACCTGAGACTAGGAGGGCACGCAACTCGGCGCCGCGGCTAGGTTCCTACACATGGAGATGGCATGAAGCTGTTCGTCACCGGCGCCTCCGGCTGGATCGGCGCGCCGACAGTCCGCAAGCTGATCGCAGCCGGACATGAGGTCATCGGCCTGGCTCGCTCCGACGAAGCGGCGTCGACGGTCGAGACTCTCGGCGCGCAGGTGGCGCGAGGCACCCTTGACGACGTCGACGTGCTTCGCGACGAAGCCACGAGATCCGATGGCGTCATCCACCTTGGCTTCCGCCACGACGTTGCGTTCACCGGCGACTTCGCCGCTGCCGCTGACACCGATCGCCGCGCCATCGAGACGTTCGGGGAAGCCCTCGCCGGCACGGACCGGCCACTCCTGATCGCGTCGGGAACGCTCGGCCTTGCACCCGGCCGGACTGCCAGCGAGACGGACATGCCCGACCCGCATTCGAATCCGCGGAGCGCGAACGCGCACACAGCGCTGGCACTTGCCGAGCGCGGCGTGCGTTCGATCCTCGTACGGTTCGCACCAACCGTGCACGGGGCGGGAGACCACGGCTTCGTCGCGACCCTTGTCGACGTCGCCCGCGAAGCCGGCTTCTCGGCGTACGTCGGCGACGGCAGCAACCGCTGGCCTGCCGTACACCGCGACGACGCCGCCGAGCTCGTGTTCCGGGCGATCGAGAACGCACCTACGGGCGCCCTGCTGCATGCGACGGCCGAAGCGGGAGTCGAGCTCCGAGCCGTCGCTGAGGCGATCGGGCGCCAGCTCGATGTCCCCACACGGTCGATCGCCGCGAGTGACGTCGGCGGCCACTTCCGCTTCCTGAGCGCCCTGGTCGGCTTGGACGCGCCGGCGTCGAGTGCGCTCACTCGGAGCCTGCTGGACTGGCGCCCGAGCGGGCCCGGGCTGGTCGAGGACCTCGACGCCGGGAGCTACACACCGCCCGGTCCAGTTCAAGGTCTCCCGCGCCGATAGTTCAGATACGGCCATATGTGGTCGAAAGGGGCGCGGACCGTGGCGAAGCTGCACGTCATCGTGCTCGGCGCTGGGTTCGGGGGTCTCGAAGTCGCCGCCCGCCTTTCCGACGCGGCGCCCGACCGGGTCGACGTCACGATCATCGATCAGAGCGACTGCTTCGTGTTCGGCTATTCGAAGCTCGACGTGATGTTCGGCATCACCCGCGAGACGTGGCGGACCTACTACCGCGACCTTGCCCGCCCCGCGGTGACGTTCCGCCAGGAACGCATCACGGCGATCGACCCGGTCGCCAAATCCGTCGAGACAACTGGCGGCAGCTACTCCGGTGACGTGATCGTCGCGGCGCTCGGCGCAGAACTCGACGTCGCGGCTACGCCCGGGCTCACGGTCAACGACGAGTTCTACTCGGTCGCTGGCGCGGAGGGCTTCGTGGACCGGATTCGTGACTTCAGAGCGGGCCACGCGGTCATCGCCGTCGCGAGCACGCCGTACAAGTGCCCGCCCGCACCGAGCGAGGTCGCGCTGATGCTCGACCACGTGCTCAGGCAGCGCGGCAAGCGAGGCGACACGCAGATCACGATCGTCAATCCGCTGCCGTCGCCGGTCCCGCCGTCGCCCGACACCTCCGCCGCGTTGCTGTCGGCGTTTGACGAGCGCGGGATCACGTTCCGCGGAGCGACGCGTATGACGGAGGTCGCGGGCGACCGGAAGGTCCTCACGCTCGACGGCGGGGAGCAGCTCGGTTACGACCTGCTACTCGCGGTGCCGCGACACAAGGCGCCCGATGCGTTGTCCAGCCTCCCGGTCGGCGCCGACGGCTGGGTGCGCGTCGATCCACACACGCTGCAGACCGACTACCCCGACGTCTACGCGATCGGGGACTGCGCTGACGTTCCGGTACCGCGTGCCGGCGCCTTCGCGGAGCGAGCAGCGGTCGTCGTCGCCGATCGCATCCTGGCGCAGTTCGACGGGCGACCGGTGGCACCGTTCGACGGGCACGGCTCCTGTTACATCGACTTCGGTGGTGGGCGGGTCGCGCGGGTCGATGTCACGTTCGGGTCCGCCGAAGGCCCGAAGGGCGGCTCGTTCAGCGAGCCGTCATTGACGATCGGCCGGGAGAAGGAAGAGTCCGGGCCGGGGCGGATCGCCCACTGGTTCGGCGGCAGCGGTTAGCCGGCTGCAGCCAGCGGGCGGCTGGCGCCCCAGTACTCCTTGTCGAGGTAGGAGTGCCGCAGGCTGACGATCTCGACCCGCGCACCCGTGTACGGCGACTGCAGCACCCGGCCTCGTCCGGCGTAGATCGCGACGTGGTGGATGTCGCCGCGCCGGTTCGTGTGCGAGAAGAAGACGAGGTCACCCGGGCGTAGCTTCCCGCGCGGAATCGGTGCGCCGATCAGCGACTGGTCCGCCGCATCGCGCGGCAGGGTGATGCCGAGCTGGGAGTACACCGCAGAGGTCAGGCCGGAGCAGTCGTAACCCCAGGCGGTCATCCCTGCCCACAGGTACGGCAAGCCGAGGAACCGCTTCGCCTGCGCCAGCACCTGGTGAGCGCTGGGGCGGATCGCCGGTGTGCCTGGCCGGTGCACCTTCACCGCGCTCGGGGACAGGTATCCGCGGCCGGCCGCGCCGGGCACCGCGACGACGACGCGATGCGGGCGAACGCTGAGCACCGGCAGCGACGTGGCGTAGCTGATGGTGAGCGCATGGGCCGTTCCGGCAACCGTGCTGTGTAGCGTCGCCCACTTGCTCGTGACCGTGGCAACGTTCGCGGCGGAGGCCCAACCGGCCGGCTCCGGGGCCAGCTGGCTCGAAGCGATCCAGCCGATGATGCCGTCAGGGAACCGGCCGCCGGTCTGGTCCGGGATCCGAATCCGAGTGAGCGAGCCCCGCGTGCCGAGTACGACGACGTCCTCGCCGTACTTGACCTGCGTTGCCAGGCGCTGGAAGAGGTGGCTGCGCTGGTAGAAGGTCATGCCTCGCAGCCACGCGGAGATGTGGGCGGGGCGCTGCAGCGCCGGCGCGTCGTACGGCCGCACCTTGTGACGGCCAGCCCACACCTCGGCGACCGAGACGGCGACGACCGCCGTCTGCTCAGGTGCGGGCGCCGTCGCGGTGGGCGTCGGCGACGGGCTGACGGCGGGACCGGCAGCTGCGTCGCGGATCGAGATCAGCGCGCCTGTCGCCGCTGCGACCGGCGCGGAGGTCGGCGGGTTGACGGCGACGAACACGGCAGTCCCGGCGACCGCAGCCAGGGCAGCCGAAAGCGCGAGGAAGCGTGTCTGGGGCACCCGAACAAGGTGCCATGAATATCCCGTTTCAGGACGGGTAGGTAGGTGACTCCTTTTTCAGCCTCGATGGGTCAGGTGCCCGGCCCGCCCAGGATGTTGACCGCACGCGCTGCGACCACGCCGATCGTCACGAGAGCGGATCCCGACTGCAGCAACATCAACATCTTCGCCCAGCTCGACAACGGCATCGTGTCGGTCGGGCTGAACGCCGTGGAGTTGGTGAACGACAGGAACAGGTAGTCGATGAACGTCGGCCGCCAGTTGGGCCACTTCTCGCGCAAGTCGTCGGTCTGCTGCGGAAACAGGAAGTCGGCGCGCCCCTCGCCAGAGAGCCGCTTGAACGGACCCCCTTGGTCGAGCTCGAAGAACGCGAGCGCGAAGACGATCACGTTGGTCAGCCACACGACGACGGCGACCCGGATCAAATCCTGACCGGTGAGCGCCGCGGCTGCCTTGGCCTTGTGGCCGTTGAGCAGCAGGTCGACCATGCGCACGATGCCGACGATGTCGTTGAACGCGATCGCACCGAGCATGACCAGGCCGAGCGTCCGGATCAACGGCGACTCCCGCGTGATCCGGAACGGGTTGCTGATGATGAGCGCGATCAGCAGGGCGATCTGGAACGCGGGAAGCAGCCACCGCTCGTGAATGATCACGATCGACCTCGGCAGCAGTAGCTGCAGGGCGATCGCGGCGACCAGCGCGAGCGTCAGCGGGATCCGGTTCTCCCCGACCACCGTCCCGTAGATGAGGTTGGCGCCCTTGTCGACGCTCTTGACGGTCGCGTCGACGATCTCCGTCGGACGAAGCCATCGTCGCCAACCGCGCTCAGCCACAACCGCAGTGTCCCGGCGCGAACCGATCCGACTGCGACGACGCGCGGTGATCAGTCGCCCAGGTAGAGGAAGCCGACCGCTTCGTCTCGGAAGGGCACGCCCGCTTCCTGCAGCGGTGCGGTCCAGTCGCCGAGGCAGTCGACATCAGCGCCTTCCGACCCGTGGTCGGAGGTCAGCACGAAGGTCGTCTGGTCGAGCATGCCCATACGATCAAGGTGGTCGAGGAAGACGCCGAGCCGCGCATCCGCGTCGCGCATCGCGGCATGGGCGACATCGGAGTGTGGGCCGCCCTCGTGGTGACCGGTGTCGGTGAGCAGCACGTTCCACCACGTGAGCGCCGGCGCCTGCGACGGCGACGCCCACTGCTCGAGCATCTGCACCAGACCGGCCGCGTCGACTGACGACGACCACGCGTAGTCCTTGATGCCGACGAAATCTTGCGTCGTGTGCGGGTCGACCGTCGGATCGGGCAGCAGCGAGTTCATGTCGGACGCACCCCCGGAAGAGCCGGACTCGCGGATCAACCGGAACGTCGAGTACGACGCCCCCGAGTCGGCCGGCTCGTTGATGCACGCCGTCGGGCCGTCCACCCGCTCGAACGCCGTACGAACTCCCGGCGCGAGCCACTCAGACCAGCGGTGCCAGGTGCGCGCATCGTTGGTGAGCCGCTGCACCGCCTCCGAGCGGTCGTAGTAGGCGTTGTTGACGATGCCGTGTCTGCCGGGGCCGACACCGGTCAGAGCGCAGGTGTGGTTCACGAGCGTGACGCTGGGGAACTCCGCGATCGCGCCGCCCTGGAACGCACAGCCCTGTGTGAGCAGTCGCGCCACCGAAGGCAGCTCGCCTGCCGCGGCCAGCGCGTAGAGCGAGTTCGAGTTGCAGCCGTCCCACAGCAGACCGACCACCGGACCGGGAGTCGGGACGAGGACGTCGACCAGCGCCTGACCTTCCATGTCGGCGAGGCCTGCGAGCGGGACGCCCGCGAGCCAAGCGAGCGTCGGCGCGACGTCAGGCACTCGTGCAGCGAGCGGGAGCATCCCGCGCGCCGTCACGGAAGGACCCGACAGCAGCAACGGCGCGCGGGACTGTACGACGTTCAACGAGCCGTGCTCGCCGCAGTGACCGCCGCGCTCCGGCCAGAAGTGCCTGCCCGTGTGCACTACCGCGATGTCGGGCGCCGCCGGTGCGGCAAACAGCGACGCAAGACGGCGACCCGCCCACGGGTAGGAGTTGCGCACGTTGGGCGGGGACAGGTCCGCGACCTCCTCGACGAGGGTCGAGTAGGCCAGTGGGTCCTGCCAGGCGACCGGGTCTCGACCGTGGATCACCTCCGCGGGCGAGTCGGGTTCGCTGCGGGAAAGTCGCGACGAGCCGTCGGAGTTCGCGACGACGATGCCGTCGCCATCGACGTAGGCGACGAGGTCGACGACCTCGGCAAGGGATGCGTCGCAGAGCACGCCGACAGCGACGTCCCGCATCGCCAGCAGATCGGCCGTCGCGGTCACACGACAAACCTAACGACGTCGAACCTGGCGGGCCGAGTGGGCGACCGTCCTTGTCGATCTTCGAAGGCCGGTGAATCCTCGATGAATGAGGTTCGGCTCGGCTCGGTCGCGGGTGATCGCGGTCTCGCTTGTCGGTGTCGTCGTTGCCGACATCGTCGTGGCAGCGACGTCAGACCGTGGCTCAGCTCGAGATCGATCGGCGACCCGGAGGACACCGGCCGCGGTGACCTGTCCGAGCTCGACTGCTCCGTCCGGCCCGATCCGCAGCACGCCTTTCGAAGGTCTGCCGCCCGGCCCGACCTTGGTCGCGATGTCCGCCACCGGCCCTCATGACGTCTGGGCACTAGGCGAGCGATCGAGCGGGGGATCCTCGGACCGCGTGTTCCTCATTCACTTCGACGGCAAGACGTGGTCCGTGACGAATGGCCCAACGCTCTACCAGCCAGTCGGCATCGCCGCGCCGACTCGGCGCGACGTGTGGGTCGTCGGTGCCTCTCGGACGATCCTTCACTGGAACGGCACGGACTGGTCGCGAATCGCACTTCCAAAGGCACGCGGCGTCCAGCTCACCTCGGTTTCCGCGTCGGCGCCGGACAACGTCTGGGTTGTCGGCCAGCGCTACGGCGTCCGACTTCCAGCCAACAGCGTCGGCAGCCATACCCTGGCATACCGCTTCGACGGTCATCGCTGGTCGATCGTGCCGACGCCAAACCCCGACTACGCCGCCAACTCACTCACGGCTGTCATGTCGATCTCCGACACCTACACCCTGGTCGCGGGATTCGCGGGTGAGGATGGCTACACGTTGCAATGGGACGGAGCCACGTGGCGTCAGGCGTCCCTCCCCGCTCCAGAGCACCATCTGCATGTCATCGTCGTCGGCTTGGGCATGGCCGGTACACAGCCGTGGGCGGTCGGCGCGACCGGCGGCCCGGGCTTCGGCAACCCGGTGTACCTCAAATGGACGGGCGCACTTTGGCAGCTCGTGCCGATGAAGGCGATCGACTACAACACACCTACCGCTCAGTCTGTCTCCGGCGGTACGCCGTTCGATGTGTGGGCGGTGGGCGCAGCCAACGGCGGTCGATACGTGCTCGCCCACACCACGAACGCACGCGCGTTCGAGTACGTCCAGCTGCCTGTCCCCGCGCAGGTGGACCCGAACGAAGGCAGCCTCAACGCCGTGCGCGCCTTCAGTCCGGACGACGTGTGGGCGGTGGGCGTCGCAACAACGATCTCACGGTCACCGTGCGCGACGAGCTCGGGCAACCTTGCACTGGTTGACCACTGGGACGGTCACTCCTGGACGCCAGTCCACATTCCGGGACTTGCCAGCGTGCGGCCGTAATCGAGCAAGACGACGACCGGTCGAAGGCCTTCTGGCGCTACTCCCGCCAGGTCGGGAGGTCCAGCCATTCGTAGATCTTGGCCTCGGATGCGCGGGAGTCTTTGCGAGGTTCCTGACCGCAGCGTCGATCCGCATGACGCCGCTCGGCGTCGGATTGCGCAGGCTCACCACGACGCCGCGGCCGGCGTTGCTGATAGACCCGCCGCCGTGTGCCTCGACGCTCTTCCATCGCCAGACTTCTCACTTTCCACTCATCTGAGTGGGATGGAACGGCCCCGTGGAGGCGTGATCCGCGGGGCCGTTCGGTGGTAACTCATCCCTTACCAAACCGAGAGCAGCTGGACGGCTCGGCGAGCGGCTTCTGCGCGTCGTTGCCGACGACGCATGACCGCCAACCGCCGTACGTACTCCTTACGCCGGTTCTCGTCGCTGACCCGTACTCGTTCACGGGTTTGCGCTTCAACCATCAGCTCTTGCAACATCTCGAAGACTCGTTTCTCGATTGCGGGCGGCGTCTGTGTAGACGACGGCCCGGCGTGGGCTTCATCGGGAGCGAGCCGCTGCGGCGCCTCAGGCGGCGATCACCTCGTCCTTACGAGGACGTCCGCGTGGCCGCTTGCGCGGCACGACTACGCCCTGAACGACGAGCTGGCCACCCCACACACCCCACGGCTCGCGTCGCTCGAGCGCCTCGCTGAGGCAGGACAGCCGGAGGGGGCAGTCCAGACACAGCGCCTTGGCGCGCTCGACGTCAGCCGGCGACTCGGCGAAGAACAAATCCGGGTCTACCAGGTGACAGGGCAGTGCACATTCGATCGCGTGGGCCATCTGTACCCACCTCCTTCTCTCTCGTCGGGGGAAACGCTGTTGTTTCTTGGCAAACAAAAAGGCCGCGGACCCTTTCGGGTGCCGCGGCCTGTGGTTCGCCGGTCGTCGTACTGGTTCAGACCGGATCTCCGGAGGCTCTGGCACCCCTGCCGTGCTTGCGGTTGCGCTTTGCAGCAGCGGCGTTGGGTGCGATTGCGAGCTGGTCCATCCACTGGGACATGCCGAAGACGGCGCCAGTCGCGCACGTCGACGTCGGCGATACCCACGTGGTGGCAGGGGTCGGCGCCGACGTCGAGATCGTGTAACCGCTCATCGTGGGCACCTCCTTCTTCTGCTCGCTTCCCGGCATGACGTGGTTGTCATTTCCGGTTGTCCTCGCACGATAGAGGGCGGGCCAGACACTCGCAAAGGATTTATCGAAAGATCTTGGTCACAAGGTGATGTCGATGGGTCTGGTCACACTTGTTTGGAGCCGATGACGCGCAGCAGGCCCTCTTGCACCATAGAAACCACATGCGCGCCGTCTCGCGTGAACAGCCGCCCGATGCCGAGCCCGCGCCCGCCGGACACGCTCGGCGACTGCTGGTCGTAGAGCAACCAGTCGTCGGCGCGAAACGGCCGGTGGAACCACATCGCATGGTCCAGGCTCGCGACCATCACCTCGCGGTCGTCGTCCCAGGTGAGCCCGCCGGCGAGCAGCGCCGAGTCCAGCAAGGTGAGGTCGCTGGCGTAGGTGACCGCGCAGACGTGGATCAGCGGGTCGTCGGGCATCTCGCCGGCCGCCTTCAGCCAGACCTGCTGGCGCTGGCGGTCCTTGGTGTCGCCGTTCGGCAGCCACGGCGGGTCGTCGACGTAGCGGAGGTCGACCGGCCGCGGCCTCGACCAGTGAGGTGACTCGGGCAGGCCCAGCGCCTTCGCCCGCTCGGTCAGCGTGGGGACGGTCTCCGGGTCCGGCGCGTCGGGCATCGGCGAGGCATAGTCCGCGCCCGGCTCGTCGACCTGGAACGACGCGGAGAGGTGGAAGATCGCCTCCCCGTGCTGTACGGCGACCACGCGTCGCGTCGTGAACGATCGGCCGTCGCGGATCCGGTCTACCTGGTAGACGATCGGGATCGTCGGGTCGCCGGGCCGCAGGAAGTAGGCGTGCAGCGAGTGCACGTGCCGCTGGTCCGGCACCGTCTTGCCAGCCGCTACCAGCGCTTGTCCGGCCACCTGCCCGCCGAAGACGCGCTGCACCGTCTCGTCAGGGCTCACACCGCGAAAGATGTTCACCTCGACCTGCTCGAGCTCGAGGATCGTCAGCAGGTTCGGCAGCTCGGCGGTCACGAAGCGCAACCTACCCAGGTAGCGCGAAGGTGCCCTACGCCGACCTATAGGGGGGTCCAGGGCACCTACGCCGACCTTAGCCGCGGATGACTTCCAAGACTTCGTCGGCGTACTGCTCGAGCTTCTTGGGGCCGACGCCCGACACCGCAGCGAGCTCGACGCGGTCCTGCGGTGCGCGCTCGGCGATCGCGACCAGCGTCTTGTTGTCGAACACCAGGAACGCCGCGATGCCGTCGTGTTGCGCCCGCTGCAGACGCCACTCGCGCAGTCGCGCGAACAGCGGATCGTCGGGCAGCTGCTGCTTCACCGACTTCGGTCGCTCGACGTACGCCGACGCCGGGCGGATGCCGTCGAGGAACCGCGACGGCTTGCGGCTGCGGCGGCCGCCGGGCGCGCGCGCGAGCGCCCAGGACAGGCTCAGATGACGGCGGGCGCGAGTGACGCCGACGTAGAGCAGGCGGCGTTCCTCCTCGACCTGCTCGGGAGTCGACGCGTGGGTGATCGGCAGCGTGCCGTCGACCAGCCCGACGAGGTAGACCGCGTCCCACTCGAGACCCTTCGCGGCATGCAGCGAGGCGAGTGTCACGCCCTCGACGGGGGGCGCGTGCTGCGCATCCGCGCGGGCGACCAGCTCGGCGACGAACGCCGAGAGATCTGCATCGGGACGCGCGGCGGCGACCTCTTCGGCGAGACCGACGATCGCGCGCAGCGACTCCCACGCGTCGCGAAGCGCGCCGGCCCCGCTCGGCGGCGTGTCGGAGTAGCCCATCGCGGTCAGGACGTCAGCGACGACTGCCGGCAGCGAGTCACCCTCGGTCTCTGCTTCCGGCCGGGCCGCCCCGCGCAGGCGTGTCATCGCCTCGCGGACCTCGCGTCGCTCGAAGAACCGCTCGCCGCCGCGCACGATGTACGGGATGCCGGCGTCGGCGAGCGCGGCTTCGTAGGCCTCCGACTGCGCGTTGACCCGGAACAGCACAGCCTGCTCGCGCAGCGGCACGCCGTCGTCGCGCAGCCGCGCAACCTGCCGCGCGACAGCCACCGCCTCCGCCGGCTCGTCGTCGTACGACGCGAACGTCGGTGCCGGGCCATCGCCCGCCTGCGCGCGCAGGCGCGACTCGGGCTCGACACGGTTGGCGAGGTCGACGACCTGGTTGGTCGAGCGGTAGTCACGGACCAGCCGGACGACGGCCGCGCCCGGGAAGCGGGAGCCGAATCGACGCAGGTACTGCGGCGATGCGCCGGTGAAGGAGTAGATGGTCTGGTTCGGGTCGCCGACGACGCACAAGTCGTCGCGGTCGCCGAGCCAGGCGTCGAGCAGCCGCTGTTGCAACGGGCTGACGTCCTGATACTCGTCGACCGTGAAGTTGCGGTAGCGCTCCCGCACCTCCCCGGCGACCGCCCGGTCGTTCTCGATCGCGGCGGCGGTCAGGAGCAGCAGGTCCTCGAAGTCGAGCTGGCCGCGGTCGGCGTTGACCTGCTCGTACGCCGCGAAGACCGCCTGCACCGTCTCGAGCTCGAACGGCGGCTCCCGACCCGCGACCCGGGCCTGCCTCGCGTAGTCGGCCGGCTCGACGAGCGCCGCTTTCGCCCACTCGACCTCGCTCGCGAGGTCCCGTTGCTGCGGGGCGGCGACCGCCAGCTTGACCGACGCCGCCGCCGCGCGGATCGACGGCAGCTTGCTCTCGATCAGCGTGGGCCGTGCGCCGGAGGAGATCCGCGGCCAGAAGTAGGTGAGCTGGCGCAGCGCCGCGGAGTGGAAGGTGCGGGCCTGTACGCCGTCGGCGCCGAGCGCGCGCAACCGCGAGCGCAGCTCCCCCGCAGCGCGGGTGGTGAAGGTCACGGCGAGGACGTGCGTCGGTTTCACCTGACCGCCGAGCACCTGGTAGGCAATGCGGTGGGTGACCGCGCGGGTCTTGCCGGTGCCGGCGCCGGCGAGGATGCAGACCGGTCCGCGCGGTGCCGTGACGGCCTCGCGCTGCTCGTCATCGAGACCCGCGAGCACTCGCTCGAGTGGGTCGTCAGCCACGTCCTCCGCCCCACCCACCACCCAAATCTCGTGCCGGCTCGCCGACCCCGTCGATGGCCATCCTCGCAGCCGCCTCGGACGCCCCCGCAGGGGAACATCCACGGAGGTGGAATGGTTGTTGAGGGTGCAACGACCAGGAACCCACTGAGGAGAGCGCAATGTCGGGCCGGCTGACGATGTACAGCACCAGCTGGTGCGGGGTTTGCGTGCGCCTGAAGCGTGGGCTGGAACGCGAGGGCGTCGAGTTCGACGAGGTCAACATCGAGGAGGACCCCGAGGCCGAGAAGTTCGTCCTCGAGACGAACAACGGCATGGCCCTGGTGCCGACGGTCGTGCTGCCGAACGGCGAGGTGCTGAGCAATCCACAGCTCCCCACCCTCCTCGAGGCTCTCAGAGCCGCGTGATCTTGACGTAAGAGGCGCTTTGAGCCCCTCATAACGCCTTCCTCGTCAAGATCACCGCGGCTGCGTAGAGGCCCTGCTACGTTCCCGGCGTGGCTGACATCGCGGGAATGCTCGCCGATCTTCGGGCCGAGTCCGACGACCTCGATGCCGTGATCGCCGGCGTCGGACCTGACGACCTGTCGCGCCCGACGCCCGCGGAAGGCTGGTCGGTCTCCGACACGCTGGGCCACCTGTGGTTCTTCGATCGCGAAGGCCGTCGTGCCCTGGAGGACCCCGAGGGCTTCGCCGCGAGCATCGAGGCCCTGATGGCAGACCCGGCGGGCTATATGGAGCAGCACGTCGCGACGATCCGCGGTCTCGGCGATGCGCTCGTCCCGTCGTGGCAGGAGGAGCGCCGCAACATCATCGAGGCCCTCCGGGAGATCGACCCGAAGACGCGGGTGCCTTGGTACGGCCCGCCGATGTCTCCCATGTCGTTCGGTACGGCGCGGCTCATGGAGACGTGGGCGCACGGCCAGGACATCGCGGACGCACTTGGGGTGCAGCGGGAGCCCACCGACCGGCTTCGTCACATCGCCTACCTGGGCGTCATCACCCGCGGCTTCTCCTACGTCGTACGAGGTCAGGAAGCACCTGATGTCCCGGTGTTCGTCGCACTCACCGCACCCAGCGGCGCGGAGTGGACCTGGGGTGACCCGTCGGCGCCGGACTCGGTCCGCGGCCCCGCGCTCGACTTCTGCCTGCGGGTTACCCAACGCCGGATGCTCGAGGACCTCCAACTGGTCGTGACCGGCGACGCCGCGACGGAGTGGATGTCGATCGCTCAGGCCTTCGCCGGCGGCGCGACACTGACCGACGCGACCCGCCGCGGCCTCTAAGGCGGAAGCAATGTGGCATTGCCTCCGTAAATCGCGCGCTAAGAGCCGAAAAACCGGAGGCAATGCCACATTGCTTCCGATGAGTTAGCGGGCGGGAGGACGTCGTACCGGTATGCGATCGAAGAACCTCGGTGAGCTGTACAACCTGCCCCTCGTCGACTGGTCGACGATCACCGATCGGCTCGAGCGGGGCCTCACCGTCGCGCCGGGAACCGGTGGGCCCGATCACCACAGCCAGTGGCTGGTGACGACCAACGACGACGGCAGCCCGCATGTCAACGGCGTGGGCGCAGTCTGGCTCGACGGCACCTTCTGGTTCGTGACCGGCGCCACCAGCCGCAAAGGACGCAACCTCGCCCGCGACCCGCGATGCGCCATGAGTCTCGCCACGAGTGAGATGGAGCTCGTCGTCGAGGGCACCGCGCAGCGGGTCACCGACCATGCGACCGTCGCTCGCCTGTGCGCGCGGTACTCCGACGAGTGGCCGTGCAAGGTCGACGAGTCCGGCGAGGCGCTCACCGCTCCGTACAGTGCGCCTTCGGCCGGCCCTCCGCCGTGGGCGGTCTACCGCATGACCATCAGCAGCGCGCACGCGCTCACGATGGGAGACGGCGCCGGAGCAACCCGATGGGACTTCGACTAGCTCAGTCGACAGCGGCAGCCAGCTCAGCCTCGGCCTGGCGCTCCTTGCCTTTCTTCACCCGCTTGACCATCGTCGGCGCAGCATCCGCGTCGACGACGGTGTAGGCGAAGCTCGCAGCGATCAACGCGATCCCCGCCGCGACGACGAACGCCCAGTGGAAGGCCGCGAGGTTCGGCCGCGGATGACCACCTACGACGTGTACGACGCCGACGGCGCTGATCACCGTCGTCAGGATCGCGACCCCGAGCGCGCTGCCGACCTGCCGAGCGGTGTTGAACAGCGTCGACCCCCGGCCGGTGGCAGCGTTGCTGATCGTCGCGAACGCCGCTGCCTGAGTCGGCGAGAAGACGTGTGCGATGGACACGCCGATGAAGAACATGATGATTCGCGGGACCCAGAGGCTGGTCGAGAAGCCCACCGCGGTCATCGCGAGTGCGAGCGCTGCCACGCCCGTCAAGCCGGCCATCATCAGCCGTCGAGGGCCGACATAGGGATAGGTCCGGGTGGCGATCTGGACGCCGACCATCACGCCGAGCGCCTCCGGGAAGGTGCTCAGTCCCGCGTTGAGCGCCGACAGGCCAAGTCCGTCCTGGAAGAACAGCGCGACGACGTACAACGTGCCGAGAAACGCCGCCATCGTGATGAACAAGACGACTGTCGTCGAGCGGAACAACCGATTGCCCACGAGCCGCAGGTCGATCATCGGGGATTCCACACCTAGCTCGTAGCGCACGAGCACCGCCAGCAAGACCAGCCCGGCGATCCCGATCCCGAGGATGAGCGGCGAGCTCCATCCTCTGCTCGGACCCTCTGACAGCGCGTACATCAGCGCCGGCAGCCCGGCGCCCGCGAGTAGGAAGCCGACGACGTCGAACCGGCCGGCGTCAGGCTCGCGGTGCTCCTTCAGGAACAGCGCCCCGAAGACGAGCGCCGCGACCCCGATCGGCAGGTTGACGAAGAACACCCAGCGCCACGAGACGTCGGTGACCAGCAAGCCGCCGAGAACCGGGCCGAGCGCAGGCGCGAACGCCGTGGGAATGATCAGGAGCCGCGCCGCTCTGACTCGCTCGGCAGGCGGAAACGTGCGATACAGCAACGCCATCCCGATCGGCGTCAGCATTCCGCCGCCGACGCCTTGCAGCACGCGGAAGACAACGAGCTGCGGGAGCGACTGCGACGCTCCGCAGAGGGCCGATGCTCCGGTGAAGATCACGATCGCGAGCAGCAGCATCCGCTTCATCCCGAAGCGGTCACCGAGCCAGCCGGAAGCCGGGATGAAGATCGCCAGGCTCACCAGGAACCCGACGACAACCCCGTCGATGTGTGCCGGTGAGACACCGAACTGCTGGGCGAGCTTCGGCAACGTGACGTTGACGATGGTGATGTCCATGATCGCCATGAACATCGCCGAGACGTAGACCACGCTCACGGCGATCTTCTGCGGGATCCGGTCGGCGAGCACGTCTTAAGCCAACACCACCGACGCAACGGGGATTCCCGGCAGGTACGACGGCTCGCTGGACGAATCCTCGTGATCATGCGTCGGAGGGGATGGCTGGCAGCGGCGTTCCTGCCTGCGCTGCTGGCAGGCCATGTTCCGACATCTGTTGCCGCGTCGCCGGCGGCGAAGAGTCCCTCGACCGCCGTGTCGTTGTGCCCGCCGGCAACGCCCACCGCCGACCCGACCCCGGCCGGCCCGATCCGGTTCGGCATCGACCCCGGCTTGGCGGGCAACCCGCTGCCCTCGCTCAACGGCCCGGTCCCGATCAACCGACGGGGTGAGCGCGAGGCGCTGCACGCCCTCAAGCCGAAACACCGCGGGCTGGTGATCCGGCTGAACCGGCTCTTCTGGTCCGGCGGCGACACGCTGCTTCACACGTTCGCGCGTGAAGCCAGGTCCTACGCGAGGCAGGGATACGACGTCGAGGTCCAGGTGCGCTACCACCCGACCACTGCCAACAACGGCAACCTGGACGGATGGTCGCGCTGGGTGCGCCACGTCGTCGACGTACTCGGCAAGAACAAGGCGCTCACCAGCTTGACGATCACCAACGAGGTCAACCTCGCGATCTCGCCCAACACCTCGGACGGGTCGTTCAAGGCGGGCAAAGGCGCGCTGGTCCACGGCGTGGAGGCGGCGTACGACGAGCTTCGCGCGCACCACTGGGCGCATCGGGTGCTCGTCGGGTTCACCTTCGCCTACCGGCTCGACCCGACCGCCGACGCGCGACTGTTCGAGTTTCTGGCGAGCAACGGCGGCGCGAAGCTCCGCGCGGCGCTCGGCTTCGTGGGCCTCGACGCGTACCCGGGCACGGTGTATCCGCCGGCCCTGGTGCCACCGGTCGACACGGCCGAAACGGAGATGGCGTCCGCGATCGCGACGATGCGAACCTGCTACCTGCCGCTCGCGAAGATCCCGCCTACCACTCCGTTGTGGGTCACCGAGAACGGCTTCCCGTCCAACGGCAGCAGCAACACGTCACAGTCGAGCGCGCTGCGCGGCATGGTCGACGCGGTGCACGAGTACGGCGGCAGCTACAACGTCACCAACTACCGCTGGTTCAACCTCCGCGACAACAGCTCACGCGGGAGCGGGTTGTTCGACCAGGACGGCCTGCTCCGCGACGACGACGTCAGAAAGCCGAGCTTCGCGCTCTACAAGAGCCTCATCGAGAAGTACGGCGCCCGCTAACGCGCGACGCGGTAGCGGCTGTAGATGACGCCGCTGGTGAGCTCCGTGGATTCGACGAGCTCGAGATCCACGCGGCGTTCGTCCCGCGCGAAGAACGGGATGCCGCCGCCGAGCAGCACCGGGGACAGGCGGATCAGGTACTCATCGATCAGACCGAGCGCCGCGACCTGGGCCGCCAACCCGGCGCCACCGATTGCGATCGCACCCTCGCCCGGTTCGGCCCGCAATCGCTCGATCTCTTCGCCGACGCCGCCGGACGCAAGGCGGGCATTGCCGACAACGGCTGCCAGCGTCCTCGAGAAGACCACCTTCGGCAGTGGCTTCCACAACGACGTCCACTCCTGCTCCGGCTCGCTGAGCGCAGGATCCTGGTCGGCCGTCTCCCAGTAGAGCATCGTCTCGTAGAGGCGCCGCCCCATCAGGTGCACGTCGACCTGCTTGATCTCCTCGAGGGCGACGTTGAAGGCCTGCTCGTCCGGCGCCGTCCAGTCGATGGTGCCGTCCGATCCGACGATGTATCCGTCGAGCGAGACGCCCATCGAGTAGGTCACACGACGCATCGGTGCGACGCCACTATCCCTGCGCGGCCGACAGGGCCCGCTTGCCACTGCCGGCGTCCAGCTCCGCGGGGTAGGTCTTGTGGTCGGTCGTGAACTCGGGTGTGCCGTAGGCCTTGAGCCGCTTCTTCAACACGCGGATCGCGTAGCGGTCGCAGACCCCGCGGAGCGCCGGCAGCTTGCTCGCGGCCGTGACGACCGTGTTGCGGCCGATGATGAACGGCGACGTGAGGCCGACCAGCGCGACGTCCCGGGCCCGCAGGCGCACCCCCATCCGTTCGGCCGCGCCCCGGTCACCGTTGCAGAACGCCCGGACGAACCCGACCCGGCTCCAGCTCTTCTCCACGGTCTCCAGCGCGCGATCGACCAAACCGTGCCCAGGGCGGACGTACGCCGCCATCGTTGAGCGCACCAGCTCACCGCACGTCGCATCGTCGAAGCCGTCGCGAAGCAGCGCGCCGCGGCCGTTGAAGACGTCGACGATCTCCCTCGGGTCACTCGGGAGCAGCTCGTCGGGCAGGCCGAGCAGGAAGCAGCGGTACCGGCTGAAGTCGACCACCGCGCGCTCGGCGTCGGTGAACTGCGTGTCGCCTCGCTTCAGCACCTCGGCCGCCGCCATGTAGACGTTGATGAGTCCGGCCGGCATCTGGTCGACCTGCGGCACCGGCATGCCGTAGACCTCGGCATCCCACTTGTCCGAGCGCTTGAGCGCGTTGAAGCGGACCATCGAATGCATCAGCCGGACCATCGCTGCGGCAGCGAACCCGGGCCCGTAACGCTCCAGGGCGCCCGGCATCGTCGTCACCGAGAAGAAGCTCGAGGTCTCGTTGACCCGGTGCGCGGCGCGAGCCCCGGACAAAGCTCCGGTGAGCGCCATCGGCAGCGCGGCATAGCTGTTGATGAAGGTGCCGAGGAAGACCCCGCGGATGATGAACGGCGCGACGAATGCCGCAGGGATCCGGGCCTGGCGCGCGCCTTCCTCTACCACTCGCATGTCGACCCAGTCCGGCGTCGCCTCCATCGAGGCGATCAACGCCCGCAGCTCCTCCGGCGCATCGGGCACCGCGTCGATCCCCTCGCGGCAGGCCAGCGTGAGCATCGCGGTCAGTCCCCGGAGGCCGAACTCGTCCACTAGCGAGGCATACGGGTCCGCGACGACGTCACCCAGCATCGTCGCCGTGCGGATCAGCTCGACGACGCGCTCGTTGCGCAGGACCCGCTCGCGATCACCGAGCCACGACGGCAGCGCCGAGGGCACCGCCGGATCGGTCGTGTGACGGTACGGCGGTCGGGTGAAGTCGATGCCACCGTAGAGGTCCGGTTGCAGCTCGGCCTGGCCGATGACTCGTTTCGCCAGCTCCGGGTAGTGCACCGTCACGAGCACCTCGCCTCATGTCCCTCTCAACGCGCCTGCTTGATATTGACAGATTGCCAGTACGGGCGCAGAAGGTCAGCCGTTGAGCCAGCCGGTGATCAACCAGTGAGCGATCGAGGTCGGGGGCGGCAGGATCGCATTCTCGGTGACCAGCTCGTCGCGGGTGAACCAGCGCACGTCTTCGAGCTCGTGGTCGCGGGTCGCGACGTCGCCCCCGACCACCCGCGCCTCGTAGCCGAGCATCAGCGACTGCGGGAACGGCCACGGCTGGCTCGCCTGGTAGGCCACCTCCTCGACGAGTACGCCGGTCTCCTCACGGACCTCGCGGTGCACCGCCTGCTCAGCGGACTCGCCCGCTTCGACGAAACCGGCAATCGTCGAGTAGCGGCCGCGTGGCCACGACGGCTGCCGGCCCAGCAGCGCGCGATCTCCGCCGTCGTGCAGCAGGACGATGATCGCCGGATCCGTTCGCGGGAAGTGCTGCGAGCTGTCGACGTCGCACACCCGTGACCAGCCGGCCTGGGTGATCCTCGTCTGGGCACCGCAGCGGGGACAGAACTGGTGTGAGGCGTGCCAGTTGCCCAGCGCGACCAACGTGACCAGCAAGCCCGCCTCGAGGTCTGACAACGCGGCCCCGACCTCACGCAGACCCAGCAGCCGAGCGCCGAGCACGTTGCGCGGCGTACCGGTGGAGCCCCAGTAGGCGACCCCGTCGTCGCCGACGCCAAGGAGAACCCGCTCCCCCTCGCCGTCCCACGACGCGGGGCTGACGAACCGGAGCTCGGGACCGCCGTCCTCTGCGACCATCGCCCGGCCGTCGGCGTCGAGGACCAGCAGCTTGCCCGTCTCCCACGCCTCGGCAAGCCACTCGGCGTCGTCCCGCCGCTGTGCCGCACGATCGACCGCCGTGCGCGACAGCGCGGGAATGCTCACGCAGTCACCGTAGAGCCCGACAGCAGGACGGCGAGCTCGTCGTGGCTCAGCAGGTGTCGCGGCCGCTCGACGTGGGAGTCGCGCACGTAGAGGAATCCCGCGGTCACGACCTCCGGGGCGACCCCGGCCAGGTCAGCCCAGGCCAGCCGGTAGATCGACAGTTGCAGCGCCGCCGCTTCGAAGTCGGCGCCGGACGGCTGCTTGCCGGTCTTGAAGTCGATGACGTCGAAGCCACCGCCGTCGGTCGGGTAGATCGCGTCGATGCGGCCGCGCAGGAGCCGCCCACCGACCGTCATCTCGAACGGCGCCTCCACCTTGACCGGGATCCGCTGCGCCCAGCCGCTGGCGAGGAACTTCTCCTGCAGGCCGGTCAGCTCCGCGTCGCTGAGCTCCTCGTCGCCCGCGCCGGGAAGGTCGTCGGGGTCGAGCAGCGCGGCGCCGGCCACGCTGTAGAGACCCTCGACCCACTGATGGAACCGGGAGCCGCGCCGGGCCTGCGGCTGCGGCCGCGACGGCACCGGACGAGCGAGCGCCGCCGCGAACGCGTCCTCGTCGCGGGCGAGCGCCACCACCTGGCTCGTGGTGAGCCGCGCCGGGACCGCAACCGCGATGGTTCGCGAGCGGCGGCGATGGGCCTCGTCGATCAGCAGCGCCGTGTCGCGCCGCCAGTCAGCGGCGACGCCGGCGTCGTCGCCGGCCACTTCGACCATCGGCCGCAGCGCGCCGCGTGCCTGCTCGACGAGGCCGGCCGCCGCCCGCCGCCGCGCGGTCTCCGCCGGGTCCGGCAACGCCGGCCACGCGATGTCGATGACACCTGCCTCGACGATCGGGTTCGCGGTCGCGTCCTCAGGCATCTCGCACCACACGTCGACGCTGACGGTGGGCTCACCGAGCTCCGCGACCTCCGTGAGGAAAACCGACGTGGCGCACGGGTCCTTGCGCGTCGCGATCCAGGTGTACGCCGACAGCCACAGCCGGTGACGCGCGCGGGTGAAGGCGACGTAGGCGAGCCGCCGCTCCTCGTCGTCGGAGTCGGACTTGCACTCCTCCTTGAACGCCTTCTCGTCGGCGGTCGTCTCATACGCCCGCAGCACCGGCAGATCCTCGCTGTCGCCACGGCAGGCGAACGGCAGCACGGCAGCGCCGGTGACCCAGCTCGACCGCGACAGACGCGTCGGGAAGACCTGGTCGACCAGTCCCGGCACCGCGACGACATCCCACTCGAGACCCTTCGCGGCATGGATCGTCATCAGCTTCACGGTGTCGGCGTCGGACACCGCACCGAGGTCGAGTCCGCGCTCGTTGTCCGCGGCTGCCTTGAGGTAGGCGAGGAACGCGACGAGATCGGCCTCCCCGTCGATGCCGTTGAACTGCGCGGTCACGTCGAGGAAGGCATGGATGTTGGCGAGCCGGGCCGCGGCGAGGGCGGCATCGCCCGCTTCGACCTCGACGTCGAGACCTGATGCGGCGATCACCTCGGTGACCAGGTCGACGAGCGGCTGCCCGACGAGCCGCCGGAGCCGCCGGATCTCGGCGACGAAGCGCGCGAGCCGCTCGTACGCCTCCGGCGAGTACGCCGCGGGCGGGCCGGGCGACTCGATCGCCTCGAGCAGGGACGGCGCCTCCACCGGGTCGGCCGTGCTGGTCGCCTGCGCCAGCACCTCGTTGAGTCCCTGCTTGACCGCCGGCTCGTCTGCGGGCGCCTCTTCCGCGCTGTCGATGACGAGACCATCGTCGGTTCCCGGTTGCTCGACCACGCGCAGCCGCGCGAGATGCCCGGCGCGCCGCCCGATCGCGGCCATGTCCCGCACGCCGATCCGCCAGCGCGGTCCGGTCAGCAACCGCACCGCCGATGCATTCGCGGTGCCGTCGGCGAGCAGTGTGAGCGTGGCGACGATGTCACTGACCTCGGGCATCGCGAGCAGGCCGCCGAGTCCGACGACCTCGACCGGGATGTCGCGCAGCACCATCGCCTGGTGCAGCCGCGGGAAGTCGGTGCGACGCCGACCCAGGACCGCGATCTGGCCGGCCGGCGTACCGGCCTGCATCACCGCGACGATGCGCTGTGCGAGCCAGTCCGCCTCGTCGTGCGCCGTCGGCAGCCGGGCGATGCTCACCTCACCGGCGTCGTCGCGCCCTGCGACCGCCCGCAAGCCGGGCAGCACGAGGCGGGACCTGGCCTTGCGAACCAGCGAGTCGTGCAGCGGCGTCGCCACGACGTTCGCGACCGCGAGGATGCGCCCGTCGCAGCGGAAGCTCGTCATCAGCGGCATGGCCGCAACCTGCTTGCCTCGCACACCGAAGTGCTCCGAGAAGCGCGACAGGTTCGACGCGGACGCTCCGCGCCAGCCATAGATCGCCTGGTTCGCGTCACCGACCGCGGTGACCGCGTGCCCGTCGCCGAACAACGTCGAGAACAGCACGCGCTGAGCGACGCCGGTGTCCTGGTACTCGTCGAGCACCACCACCTGGTAGCGCTCCCGCTCGATCGTCGCGACCTCCGTGGACGCCTCGGCTACCGCACAGGCAAGCGCCACCTGGTCACCGAAGTCGATGAGGTCCAGCCGCGCCTTCTCCTCGCTGTAGAGCGAGACCAGCGTGAGCAGCTCGTCGCGAGCGAGCGTCATCGAGACCATCTTCTTGGCCCACGCCAGCGGCTTCGCCAGCTCCTCGACGGCGCGGCGCACCGCTGCGTCGTGACGCCGGACGGCATCCGCCGTGCACAGGTGGTCTGACAGGTCGCCGGCGAGCGCGACAACCATCTCGGCGACGTACGGCGTGGTCCAGTCCAGGTTCGGGAACGGTCCGGGCGCGCGGCTCGCGACCCGCATCGCCAGCTGCCACTGCACGGCTTCGGTGAGCAGCGTGGCGCCGGGCTCGCGGCCGATCCGCAGCGCGTGGTCGCGCACGATCTGCGCGGCATAGGAGTTGTACGTCGCAACCGTCGGGAGGTCCTCGTGGTCCTCCACGTCGCTGCGCGCCGGGAGCGCCGCGAGACACAAGCGGACCCGCTCAGCCAGCTCAGCGGCTGCCTTGTTCGTGAAGGTCACGCCAAGGATCCGGTCCGCCGGCACCGCGTAGTGCGCAACCGCGTGGACGACGCGCGCCGCCATGACCATCGTCTTGCCCGAGCCCGCGCCTGCGATGACGAGCTGTGGCTCGAGCGGAGCGGTGATGACCGCCATCTGCTCGGCGGTGAAGTCCTTCCCGAGCAGGTCACGCAGGTAGGACCCGTCGGCCGTCGGCCGGATGCGCGCGCTCACGACATGACCTGCGAGCCTTCGTCGGTTGCCGGGCACGAGGTCCGGAACCGGCAGTAGCCGCAGCCTTCGTTCGCTCTCGCCGGGAACGTCTCGGTGCGAATCCCGCCGGCGATGCCGTCCACGAGGTCGTCGACCCACTCGTCGCCTGCCTCGAGCGGGTCCTGTCGCTGCACCTTCACGGCGCCGCGAACCGACTTTCGCAGCTGCACCAGCTCCGCGCCGCCCGGGGTCGTCGACCAATCCTTGAACGCGCCGTGGCGGGTGACCAGCTGGTAGACGCCGAGCTGCGCGTCGGTCTTCACCCGCTCGTCGCTCGGAGGGTTGCGGCTCGTCTTGAGGTCGACGACGACGAGCCCGCCGTCGGCGTCGAGCTCGATGCGGTCGGCGCGACCGCGTACGACGACGTCGTCACCAACGGCGACCTCGAAGCCGACCTCCGCACTCGCGCACTCACGGTCGTTGAGGGCGTGCCAGGCGAGGAACCGCTCCAGCGCCGCGCGCGCCTCGACGTGGTCGCGCACCGCCTGCCACTTCGCGTCGTACGGGAGCAGGTGCCAGACCTCGTCGAGGCGCTCGACCAGCACATCGATGTCAGCGGGGAGCTCGCCGACGACCACCGCCTCGGCGAGCGCATGAACGATCGACCCGAACCCCTGCGCGGTCGACGTCGACTCCGCCGCCTTGGCTTCGCGGTCGAGAAACCAGGCCCGCGGGCATCGGTCGAAAGCCGCGACGGCCGACGCGGACAGCTCGATCGGGCGGTCCGGGTCACGCACGGGTGCGGCGCCGGGAGTCGGCTCCGGCAGTCCCCACCAATGGTCCGGCGAGGCGGTCGGGACCAGCGGCGTGCCGTCCTCGTCGACCGCATCGGCAAGGTCGGCAAGACACTCTGCGGCCACCTGGCGGAGGCCCTCGCTGACGTCCGGGTCACGCAAGGCCCGTCTCAGCCGCGCGACGAGAGACCCGACCGACAAGATCCCGGCCGTCGGGGTCACGGCGGCAGGGAGCACGACGCCGGTCTCCGTCAGCAACCGCGAAGGGCGCTCTGCGAGGTCGTCGGTGCCCGACGTGGCGGTGAGCACGAGCCGCTTGCGCGCGCGGGTGACCGCGACATAGAAGAGGCGGCGCTCGTCGGTCAGCAGCGCGCCCGCGTCCGGCCCGGCCCCTGGCGAGTCCAACGCCAGGCCGTCGGCATCGAGCAGGCTGCCGCGCCGGCGCAGGTCGGGCCAGACCGCCTCTTGCACGCCGGCCACGACGACGAGGTCCCACTCCAGGCCCTTGGACCGGTGAGCGGTCAGCAGGCGCACCGCGCCGAGCGCGCCGGCCTTCTCTTCGTACGGCGACGCCGGGATCTCTTGCGATGACACCTCGGCGAGGAGCGCACCCACCGTGGCCCTCGGCTGCTTGTCCTCCAATCGGCCCGCGAGCTCGAACAGAGCGAGGACTGCGTCGAGGTCGCGGTCAGCCGCCCGCCCCTCGGCGTCAGCCGACATCGCAGCGGCGCCGAGCCGGCGCGCCCAGTCCGAGCCGTCCCACAACGCCCACAGCACCTCTGCCGGGCTGCCGCCGCGTCGCTGCACCCCTGTGGCGGCGTCGAGCAAGCGCGTCAGTCTCACGACGGGCGCCGCGATCCAGTCCTCGATCAGCGACGTCGCGGACGGGTCCTCCACCGCCTCGGCGATCAGCCTCGGCGACGGACGAGCGAGTCCGTCGTTCTCGATCCGGTCGAGCTCGCGCAACCGGCGACCCAGAGCGCGCAGCTGCGACGGCGTCGCGCCGGCCAGCGGGGACGTGAGCAGCATGCGCGCGATGTCCGGCGTCATCGGCTGCGCCGGGCGGACCTCTCGACCGACTGGTGCGCGCTCGCCGCGGGTCCGCTCATCGACGATCTCCAGTGCGCGCAACAGCGGTGCCACGGCGGGATCACGGGACAGCGGAAGCTCGTCGGCGGCGACCGACACCGGGATGCCGGCCGACACCAGCGCCCGGCGAACCGTCGGGATGCTGCGGACACCGGAGCGGACCAGCACCGCCATCCGCGACCACGCGACGCCGTCGACCAGATGCGCACGGCGCAACAGGTCCGCGATGCCGGTGACCTCGGCCGCCACCGAGGCGTACAGCCGGATCTCGGGTGCCGCGTCGTCCGTCCCGGCGGCGCGCAGGTTGCGATGTGCTTCGCGCTTCGAGGTCAGCCGGCCGAGGGGGAGCTTCGTCGCGACCGCGCGCGACAGCTTGACGAGCTCAGGACCCGAACGCCGGCAAACCTGGAGCTCGGTGACCGCAGCGGGCCGTCCGTCAGCCGTGCGGAACCGGTCCGGGAACTCGATGATCCCGGTGACGTCGGCGCCGCGGAAGCCGTAGATGGACTGGTCCGGATCGCCGACCGCGACCAGCAGTCGTCCGTCGCCGGCCAGCATCCGCAGCAGCTGTTCCTGCGACGGGTCGGTGTCCTGGTACTCGTCGACGTACACCGCCTTGTACTTCTGGCAGACCGAGCTCGCGGATCCGGCGAGCAGGTCGAGGGCACGGTCGATGACACCCGAGTAGTCGACCTCGTTGCGAAGCGAGAGGACCTCGAGGTACTCCGCGAGAAAGTCGCCCGCGGCGACCCACGCGGGTCGGCCATGCGCCCGGCCGCGGGCGCGCAACGCAGCCGGGTCCAGGCCGCGCTCGCCGGCCCGGTCGAGCACATCGCAGACCTCTTTCGCGAACCCGCGCAGCCGCAGCGCCGGAGCCAGCTCGGCCGGCCATCTGGTCTTGCCCTCGCCGGCCGCGTCACCTTCGAGCAGCTCGCGCACCCGCAGTTCCCGCTCGGCCCCGGACAGCAGCCGCGGCAAGGTGTCACCGGGCGCGACGCCGTAGCTGCGCAGCAGCGAGTAGCAGTAGCTGTGAAAGGTCGCTGCGGACGGCTCGACGACCGTGCGGCCGAGCCGCCCGGCGATCCGGCTCCGCAGCTCGTCGGCGGCCTTCCGGCTGAACGTGAGGACGAGCACCTCGTCCGGCGCTGCGCCGCGTCGTACCCGCTCCACTACGGACTCGACGAGCGTCGTCGTCTTGCCGGTGCCGGGTCCAGCCAGGACGAGCAGCGGACCCTGGTCGTGATCGACGACGCGCTGCTGAGTGGGGTCGAGCTCGGGAGCCGCGATCGGATCGACCGGTGGACGGACCAGTCGGTACGTCACGGCGGGCGGGCTCACGACGGCATCACAGCACGCCGGTACGACGGCACAGTCATCTGTGTACGGCGAAGACGCTGACCTCGCGCAGCGAGGTGAAGAAGCCGCCGGTGTCGGTCTCGACGCGGACCGCGTCCACGCGCGTACCCGGCAGTGACGCGACCAGTACGTCGTCGGCGCTGCCGAACGGCTCCGTCGCGACGCGGGTGAACCGCCCGCCACCAGGACTGATCGACACTGTGCAGCTCAGACATCCGCGTACCACGAGCAAGGCGGCCGGTACCGGACGACGCAGGGTCACAGTGACATCGCGGTGGTCGTGCTGGGCAGACCCTGCGCACGGCCCGGCTGCGCATCGCGGGTCGTCAACCGGTTGCCAGTCCGAGTCGAGGACTCCGTCCGTCAGCCCGCACTTCGGCTGCCGGATCTGCTGACCGCGGCTGTCGGTGACGCTGCACCCAGCGCCTCGACTCGCGGGCACGTCCGTCCCTCGCAGCTCGAGACTGCTGCTGAACAACGCGTCCCGTCCGTGCAGCCGGCCGGACTGCGCCGTCGTCAGCAACAGGTGTTCGTCCTCGACGACGCGGGCGTCGTACCCGTTGGTGACAGTGAGGGCGTGGCCGTCAGCGACCGGTGGTGTGCCGGTCTCGGTCTCGAGTGAGGCTTCGAAACGCGACGGGCGATAACGGAGTGGAAGCGGCGGTGGCACGACGAAGCGACGGTTTCCGAGTGCCCGAACATGAGGCGCGCCCGCGGCCAACCGGATCCGCGCTTGCGTGGACCCGCGCCGCCAGGGCAGGACGACACTCGTCGCCACACGCGCCGGTCCACGAGCCGCGGCGGCGGTGATGTTGTAGTCGTCGTGCTCCGCGTTGCGTCCCGGCAGCGACAGCGCGAACGACCCATCTCGAGCCGTGAAGCCGCTGTCATGCGGAGCCGAGCAGCCGAGGAGGCAGTAGAAGCCGACTGTCGAGAAGGCTCCGATCGCGCGAACTGCCTGCTCTCCGCTCGACAGCGCGACTGAGACCACCACAGTCGCACCGGCGACCGGATGGCCAGCCGTGTCGGTCACGAACCCGGTCACGGCACGGCCCTGCACCGGTTGCGCGTGCGGCGGCACCGACGGCGGTGTGGTTGCCGGAATCTGGCCCGCGGTTCGCGGCTGGGCGCATCCCGCCGCGAGCAGAAGCGCGGCAATCGAGGCGAGTCGCCACCGCATCAGGTCAGGCCGTCCCAGCGGGCGCGGCGGAGATCGACCCGCTCACCGTCCATCGGGACGCCCTCGGACCTGAGCAAGGCGACTTGCCGGTCGCGGACCTCGGGTGCGCAGGTGCCGTCGGCTCGCACCACGCGGTACCAGGGCACTTCGCCGCCGTACCGGCCCATCACCGTGCCCACCGTCCGACCGGTGCCCTTACCCATCCATTCGGCAACGTCGCCGTACACCATGACCCTGCCCGCGGGGATCGAGTCGACGGCGTCGAGCACCTCGCGCGCGTAAGGCGTCACGTCCAGAACAGTAGGGCGAACCACTAACGTTCGAGCATGCGGATTCTCGTGGTCGGAGGCACCCGGCTGGTCGGACGTCACATCGCGCAGGCTGCGCTCGACCGCGGCCACGAGGTGACGCTGTTCAACCGCGGCAAGACCGATCCCGGCGCCTTTCCGAACGCAACCCATCTGGTCGGAGACCGCAACGGCGATCTGTCCGCTCTTGCCGAGGGCACCTGGGACGCCACGATCGACGTGAGCGCATACACCTCGAAGCAGGTCAGCTCGCTGCTTGCCGCGCTCGACGACCGCTCCGGCCACGTCACGTTCATCTCGACGATCAGCGTCTACAGCCCCGACATCCCGAAGCGCGGCTTCACCGAGACGGCGCCCTTGCTCGCCGCTGACTTCGACGAGACGCCGAGCATGGAGAAGTACGGCGAGCTGAAGGTCGGCTGCGAGAAGACAGCGATGAAAGAGGCGCGACGGGCGCTGCTCACGATCCGCCCTGGATACGTCATCGGGCCCTACGACGAGACCGGCCGCTTCAACCACTGGGTGAAGGCGGTGGCGGCGGGCCGGCCGTTCATCGGTCCGGACCCCGAGCAGCCGCTGCAGACCGTCGACGGTCGCGACCTCGCCGCATTCACGATCGACGCGGTCGAACGCGGACGAGCCGGAGACTTCAACGTCACCGCGCCGCAGCAGCCGCCGACGTTCGCGCAGGTGCTCGACACGATCGCTGCGGCGCTCGACGTCACGCTGCCCGAAGTCACATGGTCGGCGGCCGGCGACAAGCTGCCGCTGAGCGCCCCGCTCGACTGGTGGCCGTTCATGCACGCCGACGTGTCGAAGGCCGTCGGCGCCGGCTTCACCTGGCGGCCACTCGCGCAGACGGTCCGCGACATCGCGGACTACGCCGGCATCAAGACCTGACGTACGGCGGTCAGACCGCTGGTCGGCGGCTGAGCCTCAGTAGAGAGGTTCGTCTCCGACTACCTGGGTCTGCCAGGCGGTCACGCCGCCCTGCACGTGCTTCGCGTCACCGAAACCGGCGTTCTTCAGAAGCGCAAGCGCCTCCGCCGACCGCACACCGGACTTGCAATACAAGACCACCGGCTTGTTCTGCGGCAGCTCGGACAGCCGCGACGGCAGCTCACCCTTCGGGATGAGCACCGCGTCAGGAATGCGCACGATCTCCCACTCGGCAGGCTCGCGGACGTCGACGAGGTAAAGGTCGTCGCCGCGCTGCACCATCGCGTTGAGCTCTCCGGCGGTGATCGTCGAACCCGCAGCAGCCGCTGAGGCCTCCTCGGACACGACGCCGCAGAACGCCTCGTAGTCGATGAGCTCGGTGATCGTCGGGTTCTTGCCGCAGATCGCGCACTCCGGGTCCTTGCGGACCTTGACCGAGCGGTAGGTCATCTCGAGCGCGTCGTAGATCATCAGCCGGCCGACGATCGGCTCACCGATGCCGGTGATGACCTTGATCGCCTCGTTGACCTGGATCGAGCCGATGGAGGCGCAGAGCACACCGAGCACCCCGCCCTCGGCGCACGACGGCACCATGCCGGGCGGCGGCGGCTCCGGGTACAGGCAGCGGTAGCAGGGTCCGTGCTCCGACCAGAAGACCGACGCCTGGCCGTCGAACCGGTAGATCGAGCCCCACACGTAGGGCTTGTTGAGCAGCACGCACGCGTCGTTGACGAGGTAGCGGGTCGCGAAGTTGTCGGTGCCGTCGACGATCAGGTCGTACCGGCTGAAGATCTCCATGACATTGGAGGAGTCGAGCCGCTCCAGGTGCAGATCGACCTGCACGAGCGGGTTGATCTCAGCGACCGACGCCTTCGCACTCTCCGCCTTGGATCGACCGACGTCACTCTGGCCGTGGATGACCTGGCGCTGCAGGTTCGACTCGTCGACGACGTCGAAGTCGATGATGCCGAGCGTCCCGACACCGGCGGCGGCGAGGTACATGAGAGCGGGCGAGCCGAGGCCGCCGGCGCCGACGCAGAGGACCTTGGCGTTCTTCAGCCGCTTCTGCCCATCCATCGCGACGTCCGGGATGATCAAGTGCCGCGAATAGCGCCGGATCTCGTTCGGCGTCAGCTCAGCAGCAGGCGCAACGAGCGGGGGAAGCGGCACAACGTCACCTCAGATGCAAGATCGGCCAACGGATCGGTACCCGCGGATTTTTCGGCGATCCGAGAAACCTCGGGGGTTCCAAGGGTTGCACAGCGAACAACCCCGCTGCCGAGGCGTTTCTTCCCGGTCGGGGACCTACCAGGAGAACCAGCGACGGCGCCGCTCGGGCACGACGGTCGCGGGCGCGTCAGGTGAGGCCGGCATCGGCGGGGTTCCCCATACGGCTTCCTGGTCGAACGGCACTTCCACGCCGGACACCGGCGCCGGCCCTGGCGCGCCGCCCTCGTCAGCCGGGTGGCCGCCGTACGGCGGCTCGGGCACCCATCGCGCGGCGCGTTGCTCGGCATCGTCGACCGCGGGCCGCTCGATGGACGTCGTGTCGGCGTCATCGTCATCGCCGGCGTCATCGTCGTCGTCAAGACCGGCCCGGCTGAAGTCGATCTGCGCGACGTCGGCGGCGCCCTCGTCGTCCCCGTCGTCGCCGTACCTGTCGTCGACCTCGTCAGCGCGGGCATCGTCGCCGTGCCGGCTGTCGCCCTCGTCGTGGTGCGCGGCGGCGATGGGGGCCGGCGGCTCGGGCTGCGGCGGAGCAGGGGCATCGACGAGTGCGACTGCGCCCGCCCGGCCAAGCAGCGTCTGCGCTAGCGCGAAGACGGCGTCATCCACGTGGGTCGTGATCCGCTGCTCGAGGGCGTTGATCGCGGCGTCGAGGTCGCCGCTCGGCGCCGGCGACGCCTCGCCGCCGGCAGGCGGGGCGGCCGCCAGCGCGGCGAGCTGGTCGGACAGGCCGGAGAGCTGCTCGCTGATCGGCGACAGGTCGACCGGCTCGCTCCCGCCGTCGCTGCTCGCGCGGGCCGCGACCACGCCGGCCACGTCCGAGCGCAGCGTCTGCAGCTCGTCGGACAGCTCCGCGAGCTGCCTGGTCACCGGGGCCAGATCGACCGGGGCACCGGCCGGAGCCGAGGCGGAGCTTTCGCGGGCGGCGACGACGCCGGCCACGTCCGACCGCAGCGACTGGATCTCACCGGCGAGGGCGCTGAGCTTGGGCTCGAGGCCGGCAAGAGCGCCCTCGTCGATCGTGGCCGGCTGGGCGAGCGCGGCCTGAGTGCCCGCCGCAAGCGACTCGAGCTTGCCGTGAAGCGACTGCAGGGAGGCGGCGTGGTCGTTGTGCGCCTGCGCGAGGCGCTGCGCGAGCGGGCCCAGCATTCCCTCGATGGCGGACAGCCGCTCGCTGACCTGGGCGTCCGTCGGGCGCGCCAGGGCCTGTTCGATCCCGCCCAGGCGCTGGCCGAGCGAGCCCTCGATGCCGCCGAGGCGCTGTTGGAGGCCGTTGAGACTCTCCTGCACGGCCGAGACCTGCTGTCCGTACGACGGCAGCGCCTGCATACCCGTGGTGAGCACGCCGATCGTCTCCGCCTGGGACCGGACGTGGGCGTCGATCGCACCGAGTGCGCCGCGGGTGTCGGCAAGCTCCTCGCCTCGCTGCGCGACCATGCGGGCGACCCCGTCGAGCCGCTCGGCCAGGAACCGGACGGCCTCCCGCAGCTCGGCCGTGACCGAGTTGATCGCGTCAGGGTTCTGCGCGGGCTGCTCAGCGCGGAGGGCGGCGACCTCCTGCCCCAGCCGGATGACCTGGTTGCGAATGTCGACCAAGGCCGACATCGGGTCCGGCGCGGGCACCGGAGCACCCGTGGCGGGGTCAGTGGTCACCGACATCTCCTCGATCGCGGCTGCTTGGCAAGAAGTATCTCTGTTCTCGCCGACTAACGCAGCCTTCTCCTCCGCAGCATCTGTAACTGGCGCTACGCCCCGATATCGCGGATCGTAGTCGGGCGGGCGCGCCAGGTATACGACCTGGCTGGCCCCGACCCGGGTGGCGAGTCGATACGCTTCGGACCACCGTGACCCAAAGCCCTGGCGCCACCGAGCGCAGCCGCAGGCTGCCACGCTCGGCCCGGCGGGAACAGCTGCTCGGCGCTGCGCAGGAGGTTTTCGTTGCGCACGGCTACCACGCGGCCGCCATGGACGACATCGCCGAGCGTGCCGGAGTCAGCAAGCCGGTCCTCTATCAGCACTTTCCCAGCAAGCTCGAGCTCTACCTTGCGCTGCTCGAGCTCCACGCCGACGCGCTGGAGCGCCAGGTTCGCCACGCGTTGGAGAGCACCAGCGACAACCACGACCGGGTGTTCCGCTGCGTCCAGGTCTACTTCGACTTCGTCGACGAGCCGGGCGGTGCGTTCCGGCTGGTCTTCGAGTCCGACCTGCGCAACGAGCCGATGGTCCGCGAGCGCGTCGACCGCGCCCTGCAACGTTCGGTCGAGGCGATCGCCGACACGATCGCGAGGGACACCGGTCTGGACCGGGAGCAGGCTGAGCTGCTGTCGTGCGGACTGGCGGGCGCAGCGGAGATCAGCGCCCGCTGGTGGCTCGACGCGGGCGGTCGGGTCGACAAGCAACGGGCGATCGAGCTGATCCAGGCCCTCGCCTGGCGAGGGATCAGCGGCTACCCCCTCGCCGCCTTCCCGCCGCTCTCCTAGAAGCAATGTGGCCTAGAAGCAATGTGGCATTGCGTTCGGTTTTCGGCCCGAAACAAGGCCGATCGCGGATGCAATGTGGCATTGCTTCCGGGGGATGGAGCGCCGTTCACCCTCGGCTGAGCGGTTTCAGCCGACACGATTCATGTCGTCCACTAGCCTGACCGCCGTGGAGGTACGCATCGGCGTCAAGGGCGCTCCCCGAGAGCTCACCATCGAAAGCGCGCAGAGTGCTGACGAGATCCAGCAGGCGGTCGAGGCCGCGCTGGTGAAGGGCGAGCCGATCGTCACGCTGATCGACGAGAAGGGCCGGCGCGTGATCATCTCCGCCGACAAGCTCGCGTACGTCGAGATCGCGGACACCGACTCCCGCAGGGTGGGCTTCGGCGCCCTCTAGAGACTGCCTATGCGGCCATCGGCGGTCTCGCTGAGCCCGCAGGGTGGGCTTCGGCGCCCTCTAGAGGCTGCTGAACAGCACACTGGCCCGCGGCCGGCCTGTTTCAGCAGACTCCTCTAGGCCCGCAAGCCGAGCGCTTCCATCCGCTCGCTGTGCCGATGCGTCAGTCGCGCCAGCAGCTCTCCGACCGCGGTCAGGTCGCCGACGCCGCCCACGATCAACCTCGCGAGCGCATCGCGGTCGACCGCGACCCGTTGCGCCTGCACCAGCGCCTCTCCCACCAGCCGGCGCGCCCAGAGCGCGAGCCGGCCGGCGACGGCGGGGTCCGCCTCGATCGCAGATCTCACGTGGGCGACCGCGAACTCCGCGTGGCCGGTGTCATCCAGCACGTCGCCGACCAGGGACTGGGTGCCGTCGTCCATCAGCTCCGCGATCTCGCGGTAGAAGTCCGCTGCGAACCCGTCGCCGACGTAGGCCTTGACCAAGCTCTCGAGCCAGTCCGCCGGCGTCGTCGAGTCGTGAAAGGTGTCCAGCGGCGCGACAAACGGCGCCATCGCCTCGTTCGAGTCGACGCCCAGCGCCGCGAGCCGCTCGTGGAGCACCTGGTAGTGCCCGAACTCCGCAACCGCCATGGCGCCGAGCGCGGCCTTGTCCGCCAGGCTCGGGGCGAGCGATGCATCCACCGCCAGGCGCTCGAACGCGGTCAGCTCGGCATAGGCGAGCACGGCCAGCAAGTCGACGTTGGCCTCGCGCCGATCCTCCTCGGTCATCGGATCGGTCCACTCGGCCACCAGGGAACCTTAGTGGAGCGAGATCACTACACTTGACGGCGCAAGACCCG
Source organism: Mycobacteriales bacterium (assembly GCA_035547035.1). GTDB lineage: Bacteria > Actinomycetota > Actinomycetes > JAFAQI01 > JAFAQI01 > DASZTV01. The sequence goes on from DASZVL010000013.1 coordinate 103,559, forward strand.
AATCACCGCGGAGAGCCGTGTGGTGTGTCGGCCCCCCGCGCAGATCGCGGGCGCGGGCCCACCAAAGGCAAGTTGACGGACTCCGCACGTAGCCAGGAGTCCGCTCACCATGAAGACCTTTGCCGAACTGGGCGTCGCCGACGACATCGTCGCGACCCTCGCGAGTCACGACATCAACGCTCCATTCCCGATCCAAGCGCTCGCCGTACCCCTGGCCATCAAGGGCCACGACCTGATCGGCCAGGCCCGTACCGGCACCGGCAAGACCCTTGCCTTCACGATCCCACTGCTGCATCGAGTCACGCCTGGAAATGACAGCGGCAAGCCTCAGGCACTCGTCGTCGTGCCCACCCGCGAGCTCGCTTCCCAGGTTGCGCGAGACGTCGACCTTGCCGGCGGTCCCCGCGGCACACGGGTCCTCGTCATCTACGGCGGGCGCTCGTACGAGCCACAGCTCGAGGCACTGCGCAAGGGCGTCGACATCGTCGTCGGCACCCCGGGCCGTTTGCTCGACCTCGCCAACCAGAAGGCGCTCGACCTTTCCGAGGTCAAGGCCCTCGTCCTGGACGAGGCCGACGAGATGCTCGACCTCGGGTTCCTGCCGGACGTCGAGCGCATCGTGTCGCTGCTGCCGGAAGCGCGGCAGACGATGCTGTTCTCGGCGACCATGCCGGGCCCGGTGGTCACGCTGGCGCGGCGCTACCTCAGGCACCCCACGCACGTCCGTGCCGAGTCGCCGGACGAGAGCGCGACCGTCCCGACAACCAGCCAGTTCGTCTTCCGCGCCCATCACCTCGACAAGCCCGAGGTGCTCGCCCGGGTGATGCAGGCCGAAGGTCGGGGGCTCGCCATGGTCTTCACCCGCACCAAGCGCTCGGCCGATCGGATCGCCGCCGACCTCAGCGAGCGCGGTTTCGCCGCCGCGGCCGTACACGGCGACCTCGGGCAGGGCGCTCGGGAGCGCGCGCTTCGGGCCTTCCGCAACGGCAAGGTGGACATCCTCGTCGCGACCGACGTCGCGGCACGCGGCATCGACGTCCAGGGCGTCACGCACGTAGTGAACTACGAGTGCCCGGACGACGAGAAGACCTACCTGCATCGGATCGGCCGCACCGGGCGCGCCGGCGAGACCGGATCGGCGATCACCTTCGTCGACTGGGAAGACGGCTATCGCTGGGGAATGATCAACAAGGCGCTCGACCTGCCGTTCCCTGAGCCGGAGGAGACCTACTCCACCTCCGACGTCCTCTACGAGGAGCTCGACATCCCGCGCAACGCGACCGGGCGGTTGTCAGCGGCGGAGCGCACGCGCGCCGGTCTCGAGGCCGAAGAGCTCGAGGACCTCGGTGAGACCGGCCGCCGTACGGCGCCCCGCAAGCCCGCCGGTAGCGGGGGGAAGTCGAGTGCACTGGGGCAGCGCAAGAGCGAGAGCGCAGGCGGCAGCCGGAGCGCCGGCGGCGCGCCACGACAGCGGCAGCGAACCCGCGGCGGCGTCGCGAACAGTGCGGGCAGCGCGGAGCCGGCCGCGCCACGTCCGCGCGCAACGACGCCGAGCGAGAGCGAGGCAGGCGACGGCGTCCGCCGCCGCCGTCGGCGCCGGCGCCGCCCGAGCGGATCGAGCGCAGCGAGCGGCGAGGCTAGGCCAGAAGGCGGAGCAAGCGAGCTCGGTTCCTAGGGCAGACTGGACGCCGGCAGACCGTCACCCAACGGCACGCGAAGGGAACCATCGTGGTCGTGCGATCCGTCGGCCCACGGCTGATCAGCGAGAGCGTCGACGATGTCGTCGACTGGGTGAAGACGCTCGAGGGCTGCCCACCCGTCACTCGGACCAAGGTCGCCCTCTGCCAGCACCCGAGCCATGGCGCCGATCCCGCAAACTGGTTCTACATCGAGGCTGACGTCCACGAGGGCGTCGCCCGGTTGCGATGCCTCGCCGGCGGTCACGTGAACGACCTGCTCGACTCGACGGAGCACTGGACGTATCCGGGCGTGTGGGCGTGTCCAGGCTGCGGTCAGTCCATCGCCGAAGCAGTCTTCGGGATCAGCGAATCAGGCGGAATCGGCCGCTGGCTCGCCCTCGTGGCGCGCTGCGTCGAGTGCGGCGAGGTCGCCGGCGTCGCGGACATGGTCGTCGGCGACCTGCCGATCGACGAGCTCCTCGCCAAGCTCTAGCTCGCCGCTCCGCCCAGCAATGCGACATCGCTGGGCGTCTTCCGCCGGGAACACGGCGTGTCCCGCCAGCAATGTCACATCGCCGGCGCGAGGAGCCGGGAGCCCGTGAGTTGCGCTCTTCGCTCTAGATCTGCCAGGTGAATCTGACCCAGCTGGGTCGGTTGCAGGCCGGGCAGCGCATGTATGTCGGATAGTCGCGCTCGCCCAGTCCGATCGAGCGCACGGCGTCGCGGTGACCCACGCGCAGCGCAAGGTGCAGCGACGGAAGCGACGCGCGCAGGGCACGCATCGGGCCGAGCACGGTGCGCTCGCCGCATCGCGAGCACTCGACAAGCGCCGAGCCCACGCTCGGCACGGCCATCTCTGCCGCAGACGAGAACAACGCGCGCTTGCCCTCCGCGTCGACGGCAGCCGGCGGCGAAGCCGGGCGTGGCGCCGTGCGAGGTCGGACCCGGTCGAAGCTCGTCATGCCGGGTCACCGCCAACCTGCCCGAGCTCGGCGTACGCCGAGACCCCGCCCTGGGTGAGCTCGATCGTGCGCGGTGACGCGGCCTCGGGCGGCAAGCCGACCAGCGACCGCGCGAAGCTGCGGTAAGCAAGGGCCCCGGGCGTACGACGACCCGCCCGCATGATCGTCTTGCCGGCGGCCGGAGCCTCGGCGAACCGGACCGACCGTGGGATCGGCGGCTCGAGCACGTCGACGCCGTAACGCGTCGCGATGTCGGACAGCACGGCCTTCGCGTGCAGCGTGCGGGCGTCGAACAACGTCGGCAGCACACCGCGCACCTTCAGCGACGGGTTGGTCAGCCGCTGCACGTCCTGGACGGTGTCGAGCAGCTGGCCGACACCGCGGTGGGAAAGCGTCTCGCACTGCAAAGGCACGATGACCTCGTCCGCCGCAGTCAGCGCATTGAGCGTCAGGACGCCCAACGTCGGGGCGCAGTCGAAGAGGATGACGTCGTACCCGGAGCGGATCTCGTCGAGCGCCTGCCGCAGGACGTACTCCCGACCGGTGCGCATCAGGAGCTGCGCCTCGCAGCCCGCGAGGTCGATCGTCGAGGGCAGCAGGTCCGGGCCCTCCGCAGTCGTCTGCACGGCCATCCGCGCCGAGACCCGGCCGAGCAGCACGTCGTGGACCGACAGCTCGAGGTTGTCAGGGTCGAGACCGAGCGAGAACGTCAGGCATGCCTGCGGGTCGAGGTCGACGACCAGCACCGACTTGCCGAGCTCGGCCAGCGCCGCCGCCACCGAGGCGACAGTCGTCGTCTTCGCGACACCGCCCTTCTGATTGGCGACGGCGTACGTGCGGCAGATCGTCACAACTTCCTGCCATTGGCTCGGGGTCGGCGGACCTTCGCGAAGCGTCCCCAGGCTACCGGTAGCGTCCGTGCGTGCCTGAAGGCCAGGAAACCGACCGGCGACGCCGGCTCCGCTATTGGGCGGCGGGTGGGGCGGTGGACGTGCGGTGAGCGTCCCCAAGCACCTGGATCCGGACCCGCAGGTGGCGCGGGCAAGAGTGTCAGCGCCCTCAGGTGAGCTCGCCGCCCTGGTGGCGTCGGCCGCGCCTGGGATCCCGGTACGCCGCGGCGCCCTGCTCGTCCCCGGCTACACGGGAAGCAAGGAGGACTTCTGGCACCTCCTGCCCCTGCTGGCTCACGCCGGCAGGCCGGCAACCGCCATCGACCTGCGGGGTCAGTGCGACTCGGGCGGACCCGAGGATCTCACCACCTACACGATCGACGCGTTGGCCGCTGACGTCTCCGCTGTGCTCAACGCGGCCGACGAGCCCCTTCACCTCGTCGGGCACTCCTTCGGCGGCCTGGTCTGCCGAGCCGCCGTTCTTTCCGGCGCGCCGGTCCGGTCCTTGACCTTGCTGGGGTCCGGTCCGGGTGCACTTGGCGGGTATCGCGCCTCGCTGGTCGAGGCGATGCGCCCGATCCTGCTCGGCGGCGGCGGGGTGCCCGAGCTGTGGCAGATCACCGCCGAGCTCAACGCCGCCGCGACCGCCCTCCAACCTCCCGCGGTCCAGGAGTACGTCAGGCGCCGCTTTCTTGCCTCACCCGCCGCAGCCTTGCTCGGCATGGGCGAGGCGGTCACGCAAGCAGCCGACCGCACCGACGAGCTCGCGAAGACCGACGTGCCGGTGCTCGTCGCGTGCGGTGAGAACGACGACGCGTGGTCGCCGGCAGAACAGCAAGACATGGCCGACCGCCTCGGCACGGAGCTCGTGACCTTCCCCGGTACGGGCCACTCCCCCAACGTCGACACACCCGAAGCCGTAGCCGACACGCTCACGTCGTTCTGGAACGCCGTCGACTGAGCAAGCGCCGCGATGACCGGAAGGCCGAGCGAACGGCGTAGGAACTATCGACGCGAAGCGGCGGTCGTTCCTCGAGCCGCGAGCCGGGCTCCGGTCAACGCCCTACTCGACGACGTCGTCCACGTGCGACGCGATGTCGGGGGCGAGGCCCGCCCACGGCTTGAGACGTTGGGGCGCCGCCTGCTTCCCTTCAGAACAGTGCTCGACGAAGTCGCACCACTTGCACAGCGGTCCGGATCGCGCCGGGAACAACGAATCCAGGGCGTCCGCGTCGCCGCCTGCCGCGTCGAGCTGAGCGTGCATCTCCGACGCCTCGATGCCGATCGACTCGATCCGCTCGAGATGGCGAGTAAGCGACGCCTCGGTGTACTCCCACTCGATCACCTCGCCGGTCGGCAAGTGGTGCAGCTCGACCCGGTTGCACGGCATCCGGAACATCCGCGCGGAGGCGGCGGCGTACACCGCGAGCGCCAGCGAGCCGCGGGCATCATCCGTGCTCAGCAGATGCCGTCCGGTCTTGTAGTCGACGACCACCAGCTCGTCGCCTCGCCGGTCGAGCCGGTCGATCCGCCCTGACAACGCCAGCCGCGGTGTTCGCATCGCGACGGTGCGCTCCACGCCCAGGGGCTCGTCGGTCGGGTCCAGCGTCGCGACGTACCGCTCGACCATGTCGCAGGCGCGGTCACGCCACTCGTCAGCCTGCTGGTCGTCACGAAAGCCGTTGGTCACCCACTTCTCATGGAGCAGCCGGCGCGCCGCGGAGACGGTGCGGTCCTGGACCGGCAGCGCCCACCACCCGGCCAGCGCGGTGTGGACGGCGGCGCCGAGGGAGTTGTGCGCCCACGGCGGTCCCTTGGGCGGCGTCGGCCGGTCGACGTAGGAGAACCGGTAACGACGGGGACAGTCGAGCCAGGTGTCGAGCTTCGACGGCGTCGCGGTGAACAAGCGAGGCGGCAACTCGACGGCAAGCTCGCCTTGCACCGGGGTCACCCGGTCAGTGTCTCGGGGACCTCCGACAATCGCGGGGAGACGCTCCCGAAGTCGATGTCCGGCTCGTTCTCGGCGTCACGCAGGTCGGTGAGCACGACGCCGTCGTACATCAGCACCCCTGCGGTCTCCGGCCACACGAGCGCCCACAGCCACAGCCCCTTCGCCTCGCCGACGAACGCCGCGCTCCGCCAGGCCTCCGGCAGGCACCACAGCGCGGTGGGATGGCCGGCCGCGATGACCTTGGCGTCGGCGGCGGCGCTGTCGAAGCCGTTGCCGGGATCGGCCTCAGTGAGTCCCGCGTGGCGCGCCCCGAGCCCGACGCCGGGCTCTTCGGCGATGACGAACAGCTCGGCCGGGCCACCGAGCGGGCTCGGCCCCGACATCGCGGTCACTGTCGCTCGCGCCCCCGACCTGTCGTCGCCGGCGTAGGCGAAGCCGCTGCACACCCAGCCGGGGGGCAGGCCGCCCGCGAGCCACAGCGGTACGCCGGCCCGGCCGACCACATGGGAGACGGCGTCCGGCCCGGTGTGGGCGAGGACGCTGTAAGGCGCGACGGCGCCGTGTCTCGGACACCGCCACTCGCTGGACCACAACCCCGGTTCGCGCAGGTCGCTGCCGCATCGTGGGCACGTGGGAAGGGCGTGCACCCTTGAACAGTCCTCACCGGAAAGGGACAGAGTCAATACGTGACTTCCCCTGATGCCTCAAATCAACACGGCGAACCGGGCGAACCCGTCGTTTGTGCCGGCGCGGTGATCCGTGACGGCGCAGGCCGCGTGCTGCTGGTCCGGCGCGGGCGGCCGCCGGCAGAGGGCACCTGGTCGCTGCCCGGGGGCCGGGTCGAGCCGGGCGAGACGCCACCGGAGGCTGCCGCCCGGGAGGTGCGCGAGGAGACCGGGCTCGACGTCGTCGTGGGCGTGCTGCTGCAGAGCGTGACGATCTGGGATGGCCGCTACCTCGTCCACGACTTCGCCGCCACCGTTTCCGGGGGCACGTTGCGAGCCGGCGACGACGCGGCCGACGTCAGGTGGTGTCACCCGGCCGAGGTCGAGTCGTTGCCGCTTTCTCCGGGATTGCTCACGGAGCTTCGAAGGATGGGCGTGCTGTGAGCCGACCTACGACGCGGCGGTCGCCGGAACCTTCACGGTGCAGAAGGCACACCGGGTTGCCTCTTCGGGGATCGAGCTCTTGCACTCCGGGCAGATCTTGGTCGGCGTGGCCGGCTCCGGGCTCGGCTTGAACCGCTCCATCAGCACGTTCACCGGTCGCACCACGAAGTAGTAGACGACGAAGCCGATCAGGATCAGTGAGAGCACCGAGTTCAGGAAGTCGCCGTAGAAGAACTTCGCACCGCCGAGACTCCAGTGGCGAGTGGCGAAGTCCGACGCCTTGCCGAGCGGGATGCTGACGAGCGGCGTGATGAAGTCCTTCACCAGCGACTGCACGACTGCGGTGAAGGCAGCACCGATGACGATGCCGACGGCAAGGTCGACGACATTGCCGCGCAGGATGAAGCTGCGGAAGCCGGACAGGTCCAGCCGACGTACGCCGTGGCGCACAACGCTTTCCAACCGTTCCATCGGGTCAGGATCAGTCACGTCCACCACCCCGCCATCCGCCTGTAGAAGGAGCCGGCTACTCCGGCACTGACAGCGGGAGGCTATTCCCCTTGCAGTCAGGTGATCGTTACGCCCCCGTCGACCGCGATGGTCTGGCCCGTGACGTAGCCACCCGCGTCGGAGACGAGCCACACGAGCGTCGCCGCCAGCTCCTCGGGGTCGCCCATGCGACCTGCGACGACGCGGTCCATCACCGACTCGATGTAGCCGGGCTTGTACTGGTCGCTCATCTCGGACTTGAAGAAGCCCGGCGCGATGCAGTTGACCCGGACCCCCTTCCGGCTGCCCCACTGCTGTGCAAGATCGCGAGTCAGCCCGACCAACCCCGCCTTCGACGCGGAGTACGCCGCCTGCGGCAGGCCGGCGGTGGTGAGGCCCAGGATGCTCCCGATGTTGACGATCGCGCCGCCTCGGGTCGAGGCGCGAGCGAAGGCCTGTGCCATCCAGTAGCAGCCGTTGAGATTGATCTCGATGACGTTGCGGAACTCCTCCGGTGTCTCTCGGGTGCTCGGCACCGCTGCCCCGACGCCGGCGTTGTTGACGAGGATGTCGACGCCGCCCAGCTCACTCACAGCCGCCGCGACAAGCGCCTCGCAGTCCTCGGGCTTCGCGACATCGGTCGCCACGGCAATCGCGCGACGGCCCAGCGACGCGACCATCGCGCGTATCTCCTCGAGCTTGTCGACGCGGCGGGCACCGAGGACGACATCGGCACCGGCTTCGGCGAGGGCTTTCGCGAATGCGACACCGAGCCCCGACGAGGCGCCGGTGACGATCGCGACCTTGCCGTCCAGGGCGAACCGATCCATCACCGTCATACGTCCTCCACCCCACCCCACCGCCCAACACGGGTGCCGGCTCCGCCGGCGCTGCCCGAGACCTTATTTGGCTTGAGATCACACGCGTCCGACGGGCGCAGCGTCCCGGGTTTCAGGGGACGGCGGCGGTAACCTCCGGAGCATGGCGACGGGTACGACCACGCGGGTTTTCCTTGCGCGCCTCGCGGATCTGACCGTCCTCGATCCGCAGGCCGACCAGGTCGGCCGAGTCCGCGACGCCGTGGTCGCGCTGCGCGGTGCCGGGGTCCAGCCGCGGGTGCTCGGGCTGGTCGTCGAGGTTCAGCCACGTCGCCGGGTCTTCGTTCCGATCGGACAGGTCACGAGCATCGACGCGGATGCGGTGATCGTCCGCGGCCGGATCAACCTGCGCCGGTTCGAGCGCCGCGCCGGCGAGACGCTGGCGATCACCGAGCTGCTCGACCGCAAGGTCACCGTCATCGAGGACGGCAGTGCCGTCACCGTGGTCGACGTCGCCATGGAGCAGAGCCGCACCCGTGACTGGTTCATCACCCGCGTCGCGGTTCGGTCGCACGGGTCCGGGTTTCGCCGCCGCGGTCCGCTGCGCACCCTTGACTGGGAGGCGGTCAGCGGCTTCGCCCAGCACGAGGAGGAGCAGGGCGCGGCGAACCTGCTCGCCGCCTTCGACCAGCTGTCGGCGCCCGACCTCGCCCACGTGCTGCACGAGCTGTCCGACAAGCGCCGCCACGAGGTCGTCGCGGCACTCGACGACGCCCGCCTCGCCGATGTCCTCGAGGAGCTGCCCGAGGACGACCAGGTGGAGATCCTGGCGAGGCTGGAAGGCGAGCGAGCCGCTGACGTGCTCGAGGCCATGGGTCCGGACGACGCCGCCGACCTCCTCGGCGACCTCCCGTCGGATGAGGCGGAGCGCCTGCTCGGTCTGATGGAACCTGATGAGGCCGAGCCGGTGCGACGGCTGCTGAAGTACGCCGACAACTCGGCCGGCGGCATGATGACGAGCGAACCGGTGATCCTCCCTCCGGACGCGACAGTCGCTGAAGCCCTCGCGCGGGTTCGCGATCCGGAGCTGAGCCCGGCCCTCGCGGCACAGGTCTACGTGTGCCGGCCGCCGACGGAGACCCCGACCGGGAAGTACGTCGGCACGGCTCACATTCAACGGCTGCTGCGAGAGCCGCCGTCCTCCCTCGTCTCCGGCGTCGTCGACACCCAGATCGACCCGCTCGGTCCGGACTGCTCGCTGCAGGAGGTCACTGCCTACCTGGCGACCTACAACCTCGTCGCCGTACCAATCGTGGACGACGCCGACCACCTGCTCGGGTCGGTGACCGTCGACGACGTGCTCGACCACCTGCTGCCGGAGGACTGGCGCGAGCGTCCGACCGATGAGGCCGGAGCTGCGCATGGCACGTGAGCGCCGCGCAACCTCTCGCCTCGACCAACCGCAGGAAACCCGGCGCGGCATCGTGCTGCCCCGCTACAACCCCGAGTCGATGGGACGGCTCTCCGAGCGGGTAGCGCGGTTCCTCGGCACCTGGCGGTTCATCGGCTACATGACGCTGTTCATCGGCGTCTGGCTGCTCTGGAACGTCGTCGCGCCGCACGGCTGGCGGTTCGACCCGCGATCGAAGAACTTCACGCTCCTCACGCTGCTGCTCTCGCTCCAGGCGTCGTACGCCGCACCCCTGATCCTGCTGGCGCAGAACCGGCAGGCCGACCGAGACCGAGTCCAGTACGAGCAGGACCGCGCGCTGTCCGAGCGGGCGGTCGACGACACGGAGTACCTCGCTCGCGAGATCGCGGCGGTCCGCGTGTCCTTGGGCGAGGTCGCGACGCGCGACTACCTCCGTGGCGAGCTGCAGCGCCTGTTGGAGGAGCTCAAACCCGACGACAACGAAGCGGATCCGAACGGGTAGCTGGCCGGGCCGCCGCAGAGTCCTGAGCGAAGCGAATGGCTTTGTGGGGTTGGACGTAATCTGGACTCATCATGAGTGAGTCCACCTTGCCGAGCGTCGACGCCGTCACTGCCGCCCTCGCCACGGTCAAGGATCCCGAGATCCACCGCCCGATCACCGATCTCGGAATGGTCGATGACGTCGCGATCGCACTCGACGGGACGGTCGACGTCAAGATCCTGCTGACGACAGCGGGCTGCCCGCTGCGCGATCGCATCACCAACGACGTGACGACCGCGGTCGCTGCCGTCGCCGGAGTGACCAGCGTCCGGGTCGCACTCGACGTGATGAGCGACGAGCAGAAGCAGGCGCTGCGCAGCAAGCTGCAGGGCGGCCGGCCGCAACGCGAGATCAGCTTCGCCAAGGCCGGCTCGTTGACGAGGGTCTACGCCATCGCGAGCGGCAAGGGCGGGGTCGGCAAGTCCTCGACCACCGTCAACCTCGCGGCCGCGATGGCGCAGCAGGGTTTCACGGTCGGCATCGTCGATGCGGACGTCTACGGCCACTCGATGCCGCGCATGCTCGGGATCGAGACGCCCCCCGCCATCGTCGACGGCATGATCGTGCCTCCGGAGGCGCACGGCGTGCGCGTCGTGTCGCCTGGCATGTTCGTCGAAGGCAACCGGCCGATCGCCTGGCGCGGACCGATGCTGCACCGCGCTCTCGAGCAGCTGCTCGCCGACGTCTTCTGGGGCGACCTGGACGTGCTGCTGCTCGACCTCCCGCCGGGGACCGGCGACATCGCCATCTCGACCGCGCAGCTGCTTCCGGGTTGCGAGGTCGTCGTGGTCACCACTCCGCAGCTTGCCGCGCGTGAGGTGGCAGAGCGCGCCGGCGCCATCGCGACGCAGACCCGGCAACGACTGGCGGGCGTCATCGAGAACATGGCCGGCTTCGCCTGCCCGCACTGCGGTGAGCTCGTCGAGGTGTTCGGCTCAGGGGGCGGCCAAGCGGTTGCCGACAGCCTCACTCGGCTGATCGGCGCGCCGGTCCCGCTGCTCGGTTCCGTGCCGATCGAGCCGACAGTGCGTGAGGGCGGCGACTCCGGCACGCCTGTCGTCGTGAGCCACCCGGACTCGGCGGCGGCAAGGATGTTCGCTCAGATCGCGAGCACCCTCGCCGGCAAGGCCCGCGGCCTGGCCGGGCGTCCGCTGACCCTCACCCCGGTCTGACCTTCTTCAGCAACTTGGCCAACCGCTGGAGCATCCCACCCAACGATCCGGTGCTATCGCCCCTTCGTTGAGTTCGAGGTAGCACACAGAGGTGCGGGGGTGGAGCGCTCCAGCAACGTGACATTGCTGGGCAAGGTTCAGGTCGCGTCAGCGTCGTACGGCGGGCGCTCGCCCGGCTCGAGCACGGCGGTCACCGCCCGCCCCTGCGCTGCGGCTCTCGGCTCGTCGTCACCGAACAGCGCGTCCTCGACGAAGCGGCGCGGGTGCAGACCGCGCAGGTCGAGGTCGGCGAGCTCCGGGCCGAGCTCGGCCTTGAGGTCGGTCGCCGCGCCACGTGCCATCGCGCGCAGCTCACGCAACATCTTCGCCGCATCAGCGGCAGCCTTTGGGAGACGCTCGGGCCCGAAGACGATCAGACCGATGATCGCAAGCAGGAGGACCTCTTCCCAGCCGAGGTTCCCGAGCACGCCCTGAGCCTACGCGGGCTGCCTCGCCGGATCACAGCAGCGCCGGACCGCAGCGGCGCCGAAGTACTAACTGCTGCGCTGCGAGCCCAGCACCACGCTGACGGTCGACCGGTGCCCGTTCCGCAGGTAGGACACCTGGATGGTCGAGCCCGGCAACCGCCGGCGGATCGCGACGATCAGCTCGTCCGCACTCGTGATTCGCTCGCCGTCCACCGCGACGATGACGTCACCCGGCTTGAGGCCCGCCCTGGCAGCCGGTCCGCCCGTCTTGATCGCCGAGCTGCCCGCGGTGCTGATCTTCGCGCCCTCACCGGCGTAGCCGGGGTCGAGGCTCACACCGATGATCGCGTGGGTCGCGAACCCGCTGGTGATGATCTGCTCGGCGATGCGCTTCGCCTCGTTGATGGGAATGGCGAAGCCGAGCCCGATGCTTCCCGACTGCTGGTTCGTCAGCGACGCCGTGGACAGCGAGGCGATGGCCGAGTTGACGCCGACGACGCGACCTTGGTCATCGACAAGGGGCCCGCCGGAGTTGCCGGGATTGATCGCGGCGTCGGTCTGGATCGCATCGATGACGTCGTCGGCAACACCGGGTGCGCCACCTGCCTCCACCGGCCGGTTGAGTGCAGACACGATTCCGCTGGTCACGGTGCCGGCGAGGCCGAGTGGTGAGCCGACCGCAACGACGGTGTCGCCGACCGCGAGGTCATCGGAGTTGCCGAGCGCGGCCGGCATCAGGCCGCTGACGCCGGAGACCTTGATGACCGCGATGTCATCAACCGTGTCCGGCTCGCCGACAACTGTCGCGTGCACCTTCGACTTGTCGGGCAGAACAACCGAGAGCGATCCGCCCTGCTTCGCCGCGGCGATCACGTGGTTGTTCGTCATGATGTAGCCGGACTTGCTCATCACGATCCCCGAGCCGGTGTCGCCGCCGGGGCCGAGCTTCACCTCGATCGACACGACGCTGGGCAGAATCCGGCTCGCGACAGCAGCGACCGAGTTGTCGGCACGGCCGGTCCGACCGACCGGTGCGGAGCTGGCGCCGAGGGTGATGGTCGTGACGTTTCCGTGCGCCGAACCATCGTGGTTGCGGGAGATCAACCCACCGATCGCTCCGCCGAGCACGGCGCACAACAGTGCCATCAGGGCGGCGACGGTCCATGGGATGCCGACCGGGGACGGCTTCGAGCCCGGTTGCCGCGACGCGGGTTGGTGGGACTCCCACCACTGCGGCGGCGGCGGTTGAACCGCCGGAGGCGTCGGCGGCGGCAGCTGCGGGGGCGGCACGGGCGTCGGCGGCGGCCAGCTCCCCTGGTCTGTCATGCGTACATTCTCGCAACCGTCGCATCGGTCGTTACGCTGACGTCCGTGACCGAGCGCAGCGAGGCCGAGATCGCGCTTGCCAACTGGCAGTACGTCGAGGCGTGGCTCGAGGAGGACGCGCCCGCCACACAGGCACGCCCGAAGGGCCAGAGTCTGGGTGCGGTGCCGGTCGGCGCCGGTGGTGGCGCGATGCTGCGGTTCCTGGCAGCCAGCATCAACGCCCGCGCCGTCGTCGAGATCGGCACCGGAGCGGGCGTGTCCGGCACCTGGCTGCTACGCGGCATGGCGCCGGACGGCCTGCTGACATCGATCGACATCGAGCCCGAGCACCAGCGCGTCGCGAAGCAGACCTTCTTGTCGGCGGGCTTTCAGCTGTCCCGGTTCCGGCTGATCGCCGGCAACGCACTCGACGTACTGCCGCGCCTGACCGACGGCGCCTACGACATGGTGTTCGGCGACGCCAGCAAGGAGGAGTACGTCGGCTACTTCGACGAGGCGATCCGACTGCTCCGGCCAGGCGGCGTCGTCGCGTTCGACAACGCGCTGTGGCACGGTCGGGTCGCCGATCTCGGCAACCGCGACGCACCGACCGTCGCGGTGCGGGAGCTGCTCAAGCGAGTCCGCGACGACGAGCGCCTCATCCCGCTCCTCGTCCCGAACGGCGACGGGCTGCTCGCCGCGATCGTCCGCGGCGAGCCGGGCAACGCCGAGCCGGCGATCACGTCAGACCCAAAGAGCGCAGTTACAGAAGACCCGGCCACAGGCTCGCTCACCTTGTGAAAGCAATGTGGCATCGCATCCGCTTTTAGGCGCTGAAACAGCGAAAAAACGGAGTCAATGCCACATTGCTTCGGCAACTCAGGTGGTGGGGATGATCTGACCCTTGCCGACGACGACGATTCCGCCCTCACTGACATAGAACCCGCGAGCGCGGTCCGCGGCGTGGTCGACGCCGACGTGCACACCGGGTGGGACGACGACGCCCTTGTCGATGATCGTCTTGCGCAACACCGCGCCGCGCCCCACGTCGACGCCGTCGAGCAGGATGCTCTCGTCGACCTCGGAACCGGAGTGGATGTCGACCTTCGGCGACAGTACCGAGCGCCGAACTCGAGCACCCGACACGACACATCCGGGCGACACGAGCGACTCGATCGCGCTTCCGATCCGGCCCGGCTCGTCGTACACGAACTTCGCCGGCGGCAGCGGCGGCGTTGCGGTGAGGATCGGCCACTGCGCGTTCCACAGGTTGAACGCCGGCCGCGCCGAGACCAGGTCCATGTGCGCATCGTGGTAGGAGTCGATGCTTCCGACGTCCCGCCAATAGCCGGCGTCACGTTCAGTCGCACCTGGGATGATGTTCGACGCGAAGTCGTACACGCCGACCTCGCCCGTCGCGACCAGAGCCGGGATGACGTCACCGCCGAGGTCGTGGTTGGACCGCTCGTCGAAGGCATCGCGTTTGACCGCGTCGACGAGCAACCGGGCGTCGAAGACGTAGTTGCCCATCGATGCCAGCGTCATGTCGGGGTCGTCGGACAGTCCGGGTGGGTCGGCCGGCTTCTCCAGGAAGCTGTCGACCTTGCGGCCGTCGCTCGTGTGGATCACACCGAACGCGCTCGCTTGCTCGCGAGGCACCCGCAACCCGGCGACCGTGACACCAGCGCCCGATGCGATGTGGGCCTCGAGCATCTGGCGCGCGTCCATGCGATAGACGTGATCGGCGCCGAACACGACAACGTGTCGAGGCTGCTCGTCGTACACGAGGTTCAGCGACTGGTAGATCGCGTCGGCGGAGCCGGCGAACCAACGCGGGCCGAGGCGTTGCTGGGCCGGCACCGGCGTGACGTAGGTGCCGAGCATCGACGACATTCGCCAGTTCATCGAGATGTGGCGGTTGAGCGAGTGCGACTTGTACTGCGTGAGTACGACGATGCGTAACAGGTCGGAGTTGACCAGGTTGGACAGGACCATGTCGATCAGCCGGTAGATCCCGCCGAACGGCACCGCGGGCTTCGCCCGGTCCGCGGTCAGCGGCCACAACCGCTTGCCCTCACCGCCGGCGAGGACCATTCCCAGCACCCCGCGTGCCGCCATCTGATCATCTTTGCAGGTGACGACGCCACATCGCGGTTTACTACCGACGTGGTCGGCAATGCGAAAGGAAGTCATGATCACTTGTCGAAGCGCCACGCCGCGCTACCTTGCCGTTGCCGCAGCGCTGGGCGTCGCGGTCCTCACTGGTTGCTCGAGCGCGTCGTCGGGCGGCAATCTGTCCCAGCACACCGGGTCCGCTGACAGCTCAGAGACGTTCCACAACATCTCGCCGCGCGCCAACCACCTGATCCAGCGCACGCTGCCCCTGATGCGCGGGGTGGCGAGCAACACCTACCAGAATCGCGACCTGGTCGTGCGGTTCACCTCGTCCGCGGCCAAGGTCGACCAGACGAACGTGGAGAACGTCGTACACAACGACATCCAGGCCGCGCTCGCCAAACCCACCTCGACGAGCAGCAAGAAGAAATGAGCTAGGCGGACTCGAGCCAGCGCAGGAAGGTCCGCACGCCGAAGCCTGTGGCGCCTTTCGTCACCTCGTCCTCGTCGCCGTCGGCTCGGGCCGGTCCAGCGACGTCGAAGTGCGCCCACGGCAGGCGGCCGGCGAACTCGCGGAGGAACAACGCTGCGGAGATCGACCCTCCGCTGTAGTGCTTGGCGGGATCGCCGATGTTGCGCAGGTCCGCGATCTCGGAGTCGAGGCCGTCGCGGTAGTCCTCGACGAGCGGCATCTGCCAGACCCGCTCACCGGCATCAGCAGCAGCGGCGAGGAGCTCGTCGCGCAGGCCGCCCGCCGTCGCGTAGAAGGCGGCGTGCCGCTTGCCCAAGCCCAGGTACGCCGCTCCGGTCAGCGTCGCAATGTCCACCACGGCGTCGGGATTCAGCTCCGCTGCGGCGTAGGCGAGAGCGTCGGCAAGGACGAGCCGGCCCTCGGCATCGGTGTTGAGCACCTCACTGGTCCGGCCGCCGTAGTGACGCAACACGTCGCCCGGCCGCATCGACGCCGCACCCGGCATGTTCTCGGCCATGGGCACCAGCGCGGTGACCCTCACCCCGATCTCGAGCGCGGCGAGTGCTGTCATGGTCGCGATCACCGCGGCGCCGCCTGCCATGTCGGTCTTCATGCTCGGCATGCCGTCGGGCGGCTTGATCGACAGGCCGCCGCTGTCGAAGGTGATGCCCTTGCCGATCAGGACGACATGGCGGGTCGCGCCCTCCGGCGACCAGCTCGCTTCGAGCAGCCGCGGCGGCCGGGCCGAGCCCTGGCCCACGCCGACGATGCCGCCGAACCCCTCGGCTTGCAGCTCTGCCTCGTCGCGGACCCGGACCGTCACGCCGGCTGCCCGGCAGAGCTCTCCGGCGCGCATCGCGAGCCAGTCAGGAGACTTCTCCAGCGACGGCGTGTTGGCCAGGTCACGCGCGAGGTGTACGGCGTCGACGACAGCCGGTGCCTGGCGAAGCGCGGTGCGCACCGCGCGAGGATCTTCGACAAGGAGCTTCACGCGACGCAGCACGGGCGCCTCGGCCGCCTTGGCGACCGAGAACCGGTACGCCGCCAGCCCGATGCCCTCAGCCACGGCGCGCACGCCGGCGGCATCACGGCCGTCGGCGAGCGTCGTCGCGAGGGAGCGCGAAGCCTTCGCCCGCCGTACGACGGCGGCAGCCGCCTTGCGCAACGCCCCCGTCGAGCCCTCGCCCGTTCCGGCGAGCAGGACGACGTCGACGCCGTCGCGGTGGACCGGGATGGCGACGATCTCCCCGGGCTTGCCTGTCGCCTTCTCGGCCTTGAGGAACGCCGCGGCGTCGAGCTTGAGCGCTTTCAGCGCATCCGCGCCGCTTCCCAGCTCGGGGAGCCCGCGCTGCCGCGGGCTCGTGGGGATGGCGAGGACCGCGCCCGCGCCGAGGAGCGGGCCGCGGGCAGCGGTGATCGAAGGCGCGCCTGCCACCGGAGAGCGGCTAGCCGACTGCGGTCTTGAGGGCGTCTCCAAGTGCGGTTGCCTCGTCGGGAGTCATCGCGACGACCAGACGGCCACCACCCTCGAGGGGCACGCGCATGAGGATGTCACGTCCCTCCTTGGTCACCTCGAGCGGACCATCGCCCGTCCGCGGCTTCATGGCAGCCATGCGCGTGCTCCTTCGTTCGTCAGCTCGTCTGCGGGCCCGCAAGGGCCGGAGACCTCCATTATCGCGGACATTTGGGCCGCCTAGCGTCCTGAGTCAGAAGTTCGCCACCCAGGACACAAGCCGGCCGGCGTCACCGTCGGGCCCTGAACTGCGTCGGCCGGCACCACGCAGATGCGCGATACCGGCCGATGCAGAACTCAGTCGAGTGCTACTTGACGTGCACCTTCACCACGTTGCTGTAGCCGCTACGAACCCCGGCACGGCCCTTGACCTTGGCCTGGAACCTCAGGTGCAGGCCCTTCGCGGCCTTCAGCGTGCCCTTGACCTTGCCCTTCGGGCCGGTGACGCCGGTCCCGATCTTGTGGCGGGCTCCGCTCTTGCTGAGCTGGTAGAAGACCACCTTCGCGGCAACGAGCTTCGGGTGGCTCGTGACGGTCAGCGTGAGCTTCTCCCGGTGGTGGGCCGCCCGCTTCTGGCTGACCGTAAGCGCCGGCTTCTCCTTCGTGCTGCTGCCGCCGCAGTTCGACGTGCAGCCGCTGCCGCCTGAGCCGAACGTCACTACCGCCGTCGCCGGGTTGTGGCTGCCGACGCCGCTCGGGGCGTTGGTGCTCGCGTCGAGCACCGTCACCGTGTCACTGCCGCTGCTTCCGGTGTCGAGGTAGTTGAACGACGCGGTTCCGGCCGAGCCGGTCGTCGCCGTGCCCGACTGACTGTTGCGGCCGCTGACGGCCCACTGGAGCGTCTGGCCGGACACGCCCACACCGAACTGGTCGACCACCCGACCGGTGAGGCTGACCTCGCCGCCTGGCGCGACCTTCTGGGACGCCGGAGTCACGCCGACCGCCGCGGGGTGAGGCGCCTGGAACGTCGCCACTGCCGTATCCGGTCCCAGGCCGCCCTTCGTCGGGTCGCCCACGCTCGCCTGGACGGTGACCTTGTTGCCGGCAGCCGGGCTGGGCACGCTCACGACGAACAGCGCGTTGCCCTTGGCGTTGGTGTTGACCTGCGTCGCGGTCGTGGTGGACCCGCTCGGCGAGCCGCTCATCACGAACGTCACGGGAATGTTCGCCAGCGCAGCGTTGCTCGCGTCAGCGACATGCGCAGCGAAGATGATCGACTGCACGCCGCCACTGCCTGTCGTGACGGTGCAGGCCGGGACGATCTGATTGGCGTCACTGGTCAGCTCGTCCGGGCAGCCGAACGTCAGAGTGCTGCCGGCCGGCGGAAGTGCCTGAACCGTGACCGTGGTGGTGGTCTGCGGGTCATTCGTGGCCGGAGCAGTCTCGTTGGCCGCCAGCGGGGAGAAGAACGTCACGTGGTCCACACCGACGTTCTGGTTGTTGATCAATGAGCACTTCGCCTGACCGAACTGGTCGGCGGCCTGGCAGGCGACCGCCTTCGACGTGGCGTCCGGGCCCCCCGACGCGACGACGTAGGAGACTGCCGCACCCGGCAGCGGTGTGCCGTTTGCGTCCTGCACGAGGACCGTGAACGTCGCCGTGCCGCCTTGCGCGATCGTCGGGTTTGCCGGCGTCACCGTCACCGTGTGCGCGGGACCCGGGGTCACGACGGTGAGCGTCTGGTTCGAGCTCACCTTGTTGTTGGCGCTGGTCGCCAGCGTCGTCTGGGCGAAGACGTTGACGGTTCCGGCGGTCTTTCCGCTGATCCCGACGATGATCTGGCCGGGATGCGCCGGGTCCTGAGCCGAGGTGCTGTTGATCGTGAGGGTGTCGGTCCAGGTCGGGTTGGTCAGCGGCGGCAGGCCCCCGCTCGACTTGACGCTGTTCGTCGAAGACTCGGTGGAGCCGCCGGGAACAGCGCACGTCGACAGCGATGCCGCCGGCGCGCTGGCTGCCGTGCCGAGGCCCTGCGTGGCGACGATCGCCACCGGGTACTGCACGCCGGGTGCAACGGTGACCGTGTACGCCTGGCAACCGCCAGTGGCGATCTGCGCCTGACCTTGACCGGGCGAGAGGTCCGGGGCGAGCGTCACAGACGACGGGTTCGCAAAGGTGATGGTCACGGTCGCCTTCTGCGATGCAGGAAGCGTCGTCGGGTCCGTGACAGTCCCGCTCGGGTCGTTGTAGATCAGGACTGTGTCGGTTCCGGCGGTCCCGCTGTTGGCGACGTCGCAGACCCAGCTCGTGGTGCCGCCGCTGCTCGTGCAGGCGTGCGAGACATTGGCGCCGTCGAGATCCGATCCGGTGCTGGCCGTGACCTTGTAGCGCACGTTGGGCGTCTGGGCGCTGCCGCTCGTGACGGTCACGTTGATCCGGCCGATGCCGCTGCCGGAGTTGGCGGAGTCCTTGGTCGGGAACGTCGTCGCCGTCGGCGTAGCGGTCACCGAGTCGCCGAACGTCACGTTCAACGTCGTCATCGGCTCGGGAAGCGGGTTCGTCGGGTTGTTGCCGTCGTAGACGCCGTTGTTGTTGGCGTCGTCGAAGATCGTGAGGTGGTCGGTGCCGCCCGTCCCGTTGTTCTTCAAGGTGCACGTGAACGTCGAGCCGGTCTGCGGGCAGATCACGGAGGTCGTCGTGTGGTCCGGGTCGCCGGCCGGCGTGATGACGTAGTCGATGTTCGCGGTCTGACCGGACGGGACACCCGCGGCCGTGACCGTGATGGTTGCGGTGCTGCCGGCCGAGTGGTTCGGGCCACCCGCGTCCTGTGCCGTCAGGACCTCGAAGTTGGCGGTCGCGGTCGCCGACGGCTCGGTGCTGCTGGGCGCCTTGTTCTGGTCGAGGTCGTCGTAGACCTCGACCGTCGCCGAGTCAGCGCGGCCGTTGTTGACGACGCTGCACGTCCAGGACGTCATCGGGTCGGGGTTCTTGCCCGCGTCGTTGTCGGTGCAGGTGCCGGGGCTGCTGAACTGGCCGCCGACGATCACCTCACGCAGGTGCGGCTGCCAGGTCGCGAGCCTCCCTGTGAGCTCGACGTCGAAGGCCGCCGAGCCTGCCGGCGAGGTGTTGCTGCGCGGGAGAAGCGGCGTGGAGGTCATCCCCTCGAAGCTGATCGTGATGGTCGTCTTGGCCTCGTCGGTGTCCGCCTGGTTTGGCGTCCCGTTCGCCGAGTCGTCGTCGAAGAGCTGGACGGTGTCCGTGCCGGCGGTGCCGCCGTTGGTAAGCGGGCAGGCCCAGTTGGCGGGCTGGGTCTGCGACTGGGTGCACTGGATCAGCGTGCCGTTGTCCGGTCCGGCAGTGACCAGGCCCTTGAGGGCCGGGGTGGTCGAGGCGCCCGTGAAGGTCACGTTGATGGTGGCCTTCTCGCCCGCGCCGTAGAGGTACGTCGGCGTTCCGGCAGGCGTGACGTTCTGGTCCGCCGTCGCCACCATCGTCTCGAAGCTGATCGCGGTAGGTGCCGAGGACACGTTCTGGGTGGGGTCGGTGACCACGACCTGGTCGGTGCCCGCGCCGCCGGTGTTGGTGAGCGAGCAGGTCGCGCCGCTCGCGCTGATGGTCGTGCAGCTGGCGCTCGGCGCGGCGTGGTCCGGGCCGCTCACCACGCTCAGGACGAGCGCGTCACCAGCCACCGGGTTCGTCACCGAGACGGTGATGACCGCGGTCTGGCCCACCGGGTACCGCGCCTGCTGACCGACTGCGGAGATGCTCTCCGAGCCGGCCGCCGAGGCGGCGGTGGCAAGGGGGACTGTCGACCCCAACGTGGCAGCCGCGATCGCCGCGACCGAACTCAGCCACCGCACCGCCCGCTTCGTGTGCATCGTGTTGCGCTCCTCCCGGAAAGCCTTCATCTGATCGGCTCTTCGTCGTAACCCCAGCGCACCGGTGCCCTGAAGCCCAGCAATGCGAATCCACCCAAATGGGCGGATATCCCAACCGGGACATCATACGGGCGCGCGTCGCGCCACGCTGGGAAGGTTGGGCGGTTAGTTGTCACTGTCTCCGGCCGCCGTCAGGCCTTGACTCGGATCGACTTCGTCCGCGACTTCCCCGACCGCACGCCGGACTTGCCCGACACCTTCGCGCGGAACTTGAGCTTCTTGCCGACCTTCGCGTGGACGAACAGGTGCGCCCGTCCGGCCGAGCCCGTCCGGCTCACCCCGATCTTGTGGAAGTGCCCGAGCCGCTCGACGTAGTACGTCACCTTCGCGTGGGCCAGAGCCGGGTGGCTCGAGACGTGGATCGTGACGACGCCCGCGTGAGAGGTCAGGCGGATGCCCGGGTGCTCCTTGGCCCCGCCCGCGACCGAGACGTTCAACGTGCCGCTGGGCTCGCCGCTGCCGGCGCTGCCGTTGTTGTTGACGTCGTCGTAGGCGAACACGTGGTCGGTCCCGCCAACGACCGGGGTGTAGGCGAAGAACGCCACGCCCTTCGGCGTCGTCGTACCGGACCCGGAGGCGGAGTTCGCTCCGGTGATCCGGAACCGGACGAGCTGACCGACCGCGGGGGTGCCGTCGGAGTTCGTCACGGTTGCCGCGATCAGCTCCTGGTCGCCGACCTTGCGCGGGCCGGCGGCCTGGACCACGACGCTGGTCGCCACGACCGGGGCGCTCACGGTGTACGTCGCGGTCGCGGTGCACGCGCCCGCGGTGGCAGCGGGCGGCGTGCCCTGGTTGGCAAGCTGGCCGCACTGGCTTCCCGCGCCCCCGGCGGAGATCGTGGCGACGACCGAGCCGGGCCCGCTGTCCGTCGCCGCGGTCGTGACCGTCACGCTCGCCGTACCGTCCGCGGCGGTCGTCAGCGTCGCCGACGACGAGCCCGCGATGTTGCCGGGCCCGCTCTGGGTGAACTGCAGTCCGACGTTCGCCACCGGGTTGCCGAAGGCATCCGTGACGGTGGCGGTGAACTTGCCCGAGGTCCCGCGGGTGATGGTCGTCGATGCCGGCGCGATCTTGATCGTGCGCGCCTTGTCGGACGTCGGCGTCTGGTAGGTCACCGTGCTCGAGGCGGTCGCCGAGTCGGCACTGGCGGTGACGGTGTGGGCGCCCGACTTCGTCGACGTCACGTCCGCGAACGCAAAGCCTGCGGCATCCGCGGCGACGGTGACACTCGTCGTGCTCGTCGGTGTGAGGGCGCCCTGCTTGGCGACCTGGCCGTTCGACATGGTGAAGGTCACCGGCTTGCCGGCGAGCACCTCGCCGGTCGAGTTCTTCACGAGCGCACACACGGTGGTCGTGGTCCCGAGCGCGACGTTGGTCGCCGCCGTGTGGCCCGTCGCGGTGCAGGTGGCGTCCGACGTGCCACTCCCGCTCGTGTCGATCGTGATCACCGACGCGGCGGTCGAGCCGTTGACGTACTGCACGGTCGCGGAGCCGTTGAACGGGTGCGTGGTGTCGATGACGCTGATCGTGTCCGACGTGGACGCGGCGTTCACGCCGGTGTCGGTGTAGCTGATCGTCGCAGTGCCGGCGGGACCGGTCGTGACGGTTCCGCCCTTGCCGTTGTTGCGCCCCACCACGGAGTAGTTCAGGGCCTCCGACCCGGACACCCCGGCGCCGAACTGGTCGGTGACCTGTGCGGTCACCGTGACCACGCCGCCCTTCGTGACGGTCTGAAGCTGAGGTGTCACAGCCAGCGCGGTCGCCACTGGTGTCTGCCAGCTTGCGCTGGAGGTTCCGGCGGATGTCGCACCAACCTTCGCCTGAATGATCGCGCCGTCGCCGGCGGCCGGGTTCGGATCGTTGATCGTGAAGGTCGCGATGCCGTTCACGTCGGTCGTGGCGCTCCCGGACGGCAGGTTCGCCGCGCTGATCGCCTGACCACCGACCACCGCTGCGGTCGCGGTGAAGTCGACGATGGCACCGGAGACCGGCGTCCCGTTGTTCTTGAGGATCTCGGCGAACGTCACCGACTTCTGCGTGGTCGGCACGGTGCAGTTCTGGACGCCGGTGCCCTGGTTCGCACCGGCCAGCTGCTGGACGCAAGTGAGGGCATCGCTGGTGAAGGTGGGTTGCGCGTTGAAGACAGCGGTTGCCGTGGTCTGCGGCTCGTTCGAGTCCGGGCCCGTCGTGTGGTTGCCCGGCGCGTTGTTGTCCACCCAGAAAGTGATCGCATCGGTTCCGGGGCTGCCACCGTTCGGCACCGAGCATGTGGTGGTGCCGTCGGCGTGCGTGGTGCCACACGCCGCAGGGGTCAGGCTGTCCGGCCCGCTCGTGGTCTCACGGTTGACTTGGACGCCCTCGATCGGGTTGTTGGTCGAGTCGGTGACGCCGACGGTGTAGGACGCGACGGTGCTGGTGTACTGCGTCCGGCTCGCCGGTACCGCGAGCAGCTTCGCCGCTCCCGCGACGCCGCCGACGCTCCAGTTCATCGGCTGGGAGCCGCTGATGTTGCCCGCGGCGGTAGCCGTCACGCTCCCGGGACCGGCGTTCCCGGCCGCAACGCCGATCTTGACCGTGCCGTCGCTGCCGGTCTGGACCGTCTTCGTCTGGCTGACCGTAAACGTGCCGTCGCCGTTGTCGGTAGCCCCGGTCCGCTGGTCGGCACCCGTCGAGCAGTCGGCGTTGAAGAACGTCACCTCAGGAGCGCTCGGCGTGCCGGTGACGGTCTGGTTCATGGTCACCGTGATCGGATCGCCGGCCGACGCCCGCCCCCCGGCGTCGGTCGCGGTGATCGTGTAGACGATGCAGGTTCCCGTGGTGGCGGAGTTGCTCGGGGCGGTGATGGTCACCCCGGCCGCCGCGCCCGAGAACGTCACGAGCGTGGAGGGCGACACCACGTCGGCGGGCGCGGGCGTCGCGTCGTCCACGCCGTCGTTGTTGTTGTCGGCCAACGCCTCGACCGTGTCCTGGCCGGCGCCGTTGGCGTTGCGCAACGAGCAGGTGGCCGTGCCATCAAGCCTGGTCAGGCACGGCGCTCCCGCGGGGAACGCGGTGCCGTCGGTGCCGCTGGGATTCGGGCCGCCGAGGTTCGTGAGCCGGATCAGCGGCGCATCCTGCCCGGCGACGACGGGCGAGTAGTGCACGTTGAGGGTCGCGGTGGAGCCGGCCGGCTGGTTGGTGTTCTGGCTGTTCGCGTCGATGGTGACCGACGTGTCGGTCGTCTCGGCGCCGGTGAGCGCAACCGTGGCGTCCGCGTGCTGCGCGCCGTTCGTGATGCGCAGCACGTCAGGGCCTGCCCCGGCGTAGACGTTGGTGAAGGTGCAGCTGCCGCTGAAGACGTTGGCCACCGGGGCCGTCTCCGAACAGCTCAGGGTCGGGTTGGGCCCGGCGCCGTCGGGGCCGCTGGCGAACGCGAACGTCGAGGCACCCGTCTCCGTGCCGTCCGTGGTGACGGTGTAGTTGACGGTCGCCGTGCCGCCGTGAGCCATCGTCGTGGTGGTGCCGGCGGGGTTGATCGTCACTGCCGTCGTGGCGGCCGCCGCCGTTCCGAGCGACAGCGGAGAGGCCAGTACGGCGGTCGTCGCGCCGATCACCGTGGCGGCGGAGGCCCACCGCTTCAGCGCACGACGAAGACTCCCCGTACCGGTCATGTGCATCCCTTCCGACACCCCCGCGGGCGCCGTGGCAGGCGTTGACGCACGCGTGCGCTACCTCTATCGACGCCGAGAACCGGTGTTGGTCGCGGCCAGTTGTCGACTTCGTACCACATCGCAGGCAGGCGATCGGGGAGGCTGAACGCAGTTCGGGATGACCAGTGCCGCAAACCGGGAGTTTTGTCCTGGTCTGCGAAAACGCTGAAGGCCGGCCCCTGATGGGACCGGCCTTCAGCGTTACTTGCGGGTGAGCTACCGCTTGACGTGGATCGACCGCGCCGGCGACGTGCCCGACGTCGTGATCGACGTGGCGCTCACCTTCACCCGGAACTTGCGGTGCGAGCCGCGCTTCTCCGCGAAGGAGTGCGAGGCCTTGCCGCTGAGCGAGCCCGTCCGGTTGTGGTGGATCAGCACCCACGACCCGTGGCGCTTCACGTAGTAGCGCACGTTGGCCTGGAAGGCCTTCGGGTGCGTCGTGACGTGAACCCGCACGTGGCCAGGCGTCGAGCTGAGCGAGATCGACGGGTGCTCGATGCCGTGCACATGCCCGGTCGCGAACGCCTGCGGCTCGTCAGCCTGACGGATCTGGTCGTCGTTGGTGTCGACGAACGCCGCGAGGTGAACCGTGCCGTGGTGGGTGACCAGGATCGACACGTGGGTGTTGCCCAGCGGACCGGTCGTCGCGCTTGCAGCGGCCGTGTCCGCACCCTTCATGTAGAACCGGACGACCTGGTGGGCCGCCGGCGTGCCGTCGGAGTTCGTCGCGTTGGCCTCGATCCGCATGTGCGTACCGGACCTGACGCTCTTCTCAGGCGTGATCGTCAGACCGCTCGGCGTCACCGTGGTGCCCACGGTGTACGTCGAGGTCGCGGTGCAGGTGCTCGCCGGCGTCCCGGTCGGGGCGCTCGAGCACTGCGTGCCCGTCGTGGCGATGGTCGCCGTGACGGAACCCGAGCCCTTGTCCGTCGCCGCCGTACCGAGCGTCACACTCGCGGTGCCGTCGGATGCGGTGGTGACCGAAGCGGACGACGCGCCGCCGATCGAGCCCGGGCCGCTCTGCGTGAAGCTCACGCTCACGCCGGGGACCGGGTTGCCGAACTTGTCGGTAACCGTGGCGGTGAACTTCTGCTGACCGGCCGGCGCCACCGTCGCGGTGGCCGGAGCCAACGCGATGGCGTAGGCCTGGCTTGCGGCCGGTCCCGCGTAGGTCACGGTGCCCGTGCCGCTCACGCCATCAGCAGTCGCCGTGACGGTCTGCGCGCCGGCCTTCGTCGAGGTGACGTCAGCGAACGCGACACCTGCGGCATCGGTCGTCGCCTGGTAGGTCGTGCCGCTGCTGCTGGTCAGCCCGCCATGAGCCGCCACCTGGCCGTTGCTGACCGTGAAGGTCACGGCCTTGCCCGCCAGCACCTCACCTGTCGAGTTCTTCACCACGGCGCAGACCTCGGTCGTGTGCTGCAGCGCGACGTTGGTCGCCGCAGTGTTGCCACTCAGGCCACACGTCGCGTCGCTGACGCCGAGACCGCTCGTGTCAACCGTGACGGTGCCGGCCGATGTAGAGCCGGTCACGTAGTCGACCGTCGCGGTGCCGTTGAAGTGGTCAGTGTTGTCCGTCACCTGGATGGTGTCGGTCTTCTGAGTCGGCACGGTGCCTGCGTCAGTGTAGGTGATGGTGCCGTCGGCCGCCGCCGTACCCGTCTTGGCGTTGTTGCGCCCGGTGACGAAGTACGTGATGTTCGGCGAACCTGCCACCGCGGTCCCGAACTGGTCGGTGACCGTTGCCTTGACCGTCACGGTGCCGCCCACCTGGACCGTCTGCAGCGCAGGCGTGACCGTGAGGCCGGTGGCCGTCGGCGATGCCCAGTGTGCAGTGGCGGACCCGATGTTGGTCGCACCGACCGCCGCGGACACCGTGACGTTGTCACCGTTGGCCGGCGTCGGGTCATTGACGACGTACGTCGCGGTCCCGTCAGCACCGGTCGTCTTGGTGGCCGACGCCGGCAGGTTGGACCCGGTCAGGGTCGTGCCACCGAGCTTCGCCGAGGTCGCCGTGAAAGTGACCGGAGCGCCCGAGATCGGGTTGCCGTTGGCGTCCTTGACCGTCGCCGTGAACGTCACCGACGTGGTGCTCGTCGGGACGGTGCAGTCGGTCTGCGCGGTGCCCTTGTTGGCACCTGACAGCTGCTGCGTGCAGGTCACCGAGCTCTTCGCCGCAGACACCGCCGGCGCGGCGTTGAACGTCGCAGTTGCGGTGCCCTTCGGCTCACAAGTGTCGGCACCGCTGGTGTGGCTGCAGCCCGAGGCCGTGTTGTCCACCCAGAAGACGAGCGAGTCGGTGCCCGCCGTGCCGCCGTTGTGGACCGTGCAGGTGGCCTGACCGGAGGAGTTCGTCGTCCCGCACGAGGTCACGGGAACGTTGTCCGGGTTGGTGGTGCCGGTCGTCGCCTCGTTGATGGTGACGCCCTGCACCGGGCTGGTGCCGTTGGTGGCGGTCACGGTGAACGACGCGGTCGTGCTGGTGAGCTGCGTCGTCGAGGTCGGCGACGGGGTCACCGCCGTGACGGAGTTCGCGCCTCCAGCGCCCCAGGTCACCGACACCGTCGAGGTGCTGACCGCGGAGTTGGACGGAACGCTGAGCTTGACGGTGCCCGTGCCCGCGGCGCTCGTCATGATGCCGAACGTGACGTTTCCACTCGAGTCCGTCGTGAGCGTGTGGGTGAACGTGTCGTTGTACGGCCCCGTTCCGGTCACGCTGTTGCCCGCCGTGGTGCTGCCGCCGTTGCTGCAGCCGGTCGGTAGCAGCGTGATGGGGGTGGCACCCGGGTTTGTCGTCGAGGACTCGGTGACCGTGAGGGTCAGTGGCTGGTCGCCCGCCGCGGTACCGCTGCCACCCAGGCTGGCGTGCGCGGTGTAGTCCGCGCAGGTGCCCGTCGTGCCGGTGGTCGGCGCGGTGGTGAAGGTGACCGAGTCGGGCGCGCCCGAGAAGGTGACGGTGACGCCCGCGTTGGGGGTCGCGAGGACGTCGCCCGCGTCGAGCTGACCCGGCGTGGTGCCGGTGTCCTCGAACACCTTCACCGTGTCCGACGCAGGAGCGTGGCTGGTGTTGGCAACCGTGCAGGTGACAGCACCCGTGGTGGTCGCCGTACACGGTGTCCCAGCCAGCCCGCCGTTCGCAGACTGATCGCCACCCGCCGTGACCGCGTACATGATGTCGGTCGGCGCCGGGTTCGCAGCGGGGGTGTAGGTCGCAGTGACGGTCGCCGTCGCCGCGGGGCCCGAGGGCACCGGGCTCGGCGCCGTGCCGATAGTGATCCCGGAGACCGGGGCGGCGGTGGCTGAGCCAAGGGCCAACGGCGAAGCCAACACCGCTGACACTGACCCG
Organism: Mycobacteriales bacterium; assembly: GCA_035547035.1. Taxonomy (GTDB): domain Bacteria; phylum Actinomycetota; class Actinomycetes; order JAFAQI01; family JAFAQI01; genus DASZTV01. Next base: position 131,384 of record DASZVL010000013.1, read on the forward strand.
ATCACGACTGCCGCTGACGCCCACCTGTTGGCGGGGCGCTTCAGCCAGCTACTCATACCTGTCCTCTCATTTCTGTGCCGAGCGACATTCGAAATGCCACTCGCAGGTGCGTGTGCAACGCGTCACTCGACAGACACGGGCTCGTGAGAGCCGTTGCGCGTATCTAGGTCAGCGCTTCCCGTCCAGCGGGCGTTACACACCTTTGCTCGAAGTTCACTGTTGATCTTCTGCTGTTCATGATCAACAGCACAAGGACCTTCCGCCGGCGGGCACAATGACCCGAACCGGGCGAAAGCGGGCAAACCCGAGATGTCGTGGATGTCTGCGGTCCTCCAGGGGGCAAGATCGTGTCGTGGTGTTCCCCGATCGCGCCTGCACCACACTCGCGCCTTCGCGATCTTGACCGGCACGTTATACGGCCGCTAGTACGCTCGAGCGCCGAGGAGGTCACTTTGCGGCAGACACCGTTGGAAACGCACGCGATTCGCCCGTATCGGGCCACGGCAGGACTGGCGGTTGTCGCCCTCGCGGCGGTCCCGGCGCTTGCCGCGTGCTCGAGCTCCTCGTCATCGGGTAAGCCGGTCTCCAAGGCCGAGGCGAGCGCGAGCGCGATCGCATCGAAGCTGGGCGTCACGCCGATCCCGAGCCTTGCACCCGGGGGTCACGGACCCAACGGTGACATCAGCGCGCCGGCGTCGAACGCGCCCAGCAAGACGAGCCCCGGCGGTTCGGAGGTCTTTCCGAACGTCACGTCGAAGGAGCGCGACAAGATCGGCACTCATCTGACGAAGCTGCCCGGCGTACAGACCGTCACGTACTACCCGCAGTTTCGCCAGCTGCAGATCTACTTCACGAGCACCGCAACCGCTGCGGACCGCGCAAAGGTGTACCGCTACGTCACGAAGCACGTCCCTGCGGCCGCGGGTTCGCCTAGCGCGTCGCCGGCGGCGACGGCATCGGCGAGCCCGACAGCCTCGACCTCCTAGCTCGGAGTGCGGTACCGCACGACGTTCGAGTAGCGCGACCGCGCGGGGACGTGCGGGTTGTTCGCCCTGAACTTCGCGTTGTGTATCCGCACCCATCTCGCGACGAAGCGGTGAACCGACCCGGGTACGAGATGCACCCAGACATGGGCTCGGCCGGCCGGGCCGGTCGACTCGTAGCCGACGAGCTTCTTCTCGCCCCGCACGATCTTGTAGAAGTAGATCGTCGCGTTCTCCATCGCCGGGCGAGTCATCGCATGAAGCGCGACAACGCCGGGGCGGATGTCGTTGGCAGTGAGAAGCGGCCGTTCCGCTCGTGGAGTGGTTGCCGCGGCGGTGCCCACCGCCGCAGGGCCTGCCAGCGCCGCTGACATCGAGCCCGCAATCAGTGCTGTCGCTGCCCACCGCCGGGTTGGGCGCTTGCTGGTCATGCTCATTGCGCGTCCTCTCAGCTGCGACGACGGCTGATCGCCATCGCTGCCCCGGTCCCCGGTGCCGCGCACTCCTCGACGCGCCCTCCCGCGCAGTTGGTGATCAGTTGCCTGCCCGTAAACGGCTCGTCCCACACCAGGCCGAGACTCGCGCCCTGAAACGCCTGTGGGGGCGACTCCTTTCGGAGCCGCCCCCACAGGGACTTTCTTCAGTACTTGCCGGTAGTGACTACCGCACGCGGTGCTTGTGCGACTTCGCGTACTCCGACTTGTACTTGCTGGACAGGTTCACCACCTTGGCGGTGTACCGGTGGTGCGTGCCCGACCGCAGGCCCTCGACCCGCAGGTGAGCGTGGCCGGCAGGACCGGTCTTCGCTGCACCAATGAGGATCCGCAGGCCGTTGACCACCTTGTAGAAGTGGACCGTCACGTGGTGAAGCGACGGGTGGGTCACGACGTGGATCGCCAGCACGTGCCGCTTCGGCGCGAGGATGGCGACGGTCGGCTTCTCCACCTTCTGGCCACCGCCGACGGCGGGGCCGTTGAACGTGATCGCCTCGCGGCCCTGGGCGAGCTGAGTGCCGCCAGGACCAAGGACGACCATCGACACGTTGGACACACCCGCACCGTTACACGTGAACGTGTAACCCGCGACACCAGAGGTGTTCGTGGCCAGCGGCGTGGTGACGTTGCCACCGTTGCCCTGCGTCTGAGCAGGAACACAGGTCGCCTCGTTTGCACCGCTACGGATCGCGTCGACCACCTGGTTGACGATCGGGTTGCCATTCTGGTCGACCACAGTCGCCTGGACGGTGACCGCAGTGCCCGTGGCCACCGAGCTGCCCGGCTTCACGACGAACGTCACAACCGGCTGCGCGAGCTGGTTGTAGAAGTTGAGCGTGAACGTGTCCGTCGCCGCCGTACCAGTACCGGCGGAGAAGGTGGCGATCGTCGGCGTACCGGCGTGGTACGTCGCGAACGTCGTCGTCGGAGCCGCCCACGACTCGACCACAGTGGTCGTGCCGTCGTTGACACCCGGCGTAGAGGCAACCAAGCCTGGGAAGCACGTCGCGAATGCCGTGCTGCACGGGTAGCCCTGGTTACCGAGGCCGGCGCCGGTCGTGTCCACCTGGTAGCGGAACTGACCGTTGAACAGCACCGCGCCAGGCGCGCCGTCGTTCACGTTGGCCAGGTAGCTGCCGATGGTCCCGTTGACGACCTGGGTCGTCGTACCGTCCGCATTCGTCGTGTTCGCGCTGCCAGACCCCGTCGGCGTCGTGCATGCACTGGTCGACGAGAAGCCGGTCGTGCAGGAGAACAGCCAGCCCGGACCCGTCTTGGTGAGCGACGGGGTGTGGGATGCGGCTGCGAGCGCTGCGGTGAGCGTGCCAGAGGTCAGGTTGCCGAACTGGTCGGTCTCGTGGATCACGAAATCGACGCGGTTGACATCCGGAACGTTGGTCGTGCCCGAATCGGTTGCCGCAGAGTTGTTCTCCGTCTGGATCGCGGTGTTGTTCGGCTGCGCGATCGCCGGGATGGCGACGAGCTTGGCCGTACCACCGTTCAGCGGCGCCTCAGCGGTGGTCCACTCGAAGTCCTGCGGGCAGTCGGCGTTGTCGTTGTACAGCGCCAACAGGCCCGAGATCGTCGGGAGGTACACGTCGCTCTGCGTGCCAGCAAGGCCTTGCCCGCAGGTCTGGTTCGCACCAGTCGTCCGGTTGCCCGTGCCCGTCACGCCAATCGTGGCGATCGTGACGTGGGTCGGCACGACGCCCTGCTGGTCGAAACCACTGTCGCGACCGATGCCATACGTGACCGTGACCCGCCCGGCGACGTTCGTGCTGACCGTCGCGCTCGTGCCCGAGTTGGTCAGGTTGCCCGCCTGGGCGCCGACCGTCGGGGTCGTGGCGAATGAGCACTCGGCATAGCTGGTCACGCCGCCCTGGGTGCAGTTCGGCGTGATGAAGCCCTTGTCAACCGTCACTGGGACCGAGACGCCCGCCAGCCGTGTGCCATCACAAGTGACGGCCGGAGACACGGGGGTGCAGGAGCCCTCGATCTGGTAGACGTTCTTGACCGCGTCGCCCGGTTCCGCCGCCGGCTGCTGTCCAGAAGCGTTGGCCGAATCCGGCGCGAGGACGATGCTCGAGATCAGGTTCACGCGAACCGGCGTCACACCGCCGACGCCCCAGTTGACCTGCTCGGTCGGAGCGGCACCGGCAGGCGGAGCAGCAACGATGCCCGGGTAGGTGCCGGTCGAGTTACGGGTAGTGATCTGGTACGTGTCTGCCTCAGGAGCCGGCGGGGTGCCGACGCCGTTGTTGATCAGGTTGAAGCTGAAGTTGCCGGACGCGTCGCTCGTGCAGTCGATGTGCGTGTTGTCGATCTCGGTGCACGTTGAGGTGTTCGGGCCTGGCTTCTCGTTGACCGAGGTCAGTAGCACCTCGGTGCCCTGAATGACACCGGCTCCACCGGCGAGGTACTTCGCCGAGACGAGGAGTGGCTGGCCGAACTGACCCTGCGTCACACAGTTCTGCGAGGTGTTCTGCGCCGGGTTGCCGTAGGCGACGTTCGGCGCAGTGCCGGTGTCGATGCCGGACTGCGGGCAGCCGGTGATGAAGATGCCGTTGAAGCCCACCGTCGCGCTGGCAGACGTGGCGTCTACCGGGTCGACGATGAAGGCGGTCACCGACTCGGCGACCGAGTCGCCAACGACGGCGGTACACGCGCCCGCTCCGGTCGCGGCACAGGTGGCGGTGGTCGCGCCCGTGACGTTGACGTTGCCGCCGCCGAGGGCCTGGTTCGCGGTGGCCGGGAAGTAGGCGCCCGTGCCTGCCAGCGAGATGGTCGAGTTGGCGTGCGAGGGCGACCAGGTGACCGTCGCGGCGTGTGGGTAGTACGACGCGGCGGAAGCGTCCTCGTTGCTCCCGATCGTGCCGTTGGCCACGGTTACGCCGGTAACGGTCGCATTCGCCGTACCGATGGCGAAGGGTGCGCTCAATGCGCCACCGGCGATGACCGCCAGGGTCGCAAGGCGCGCCATCGCCTTGGTCGTTCGTTTCATTCAGGGTCCTTTCGTGACCTCTTATCGGCGGTCCGACCCGCCGGGTGGTAAATCGTGCGAGGAAGCTGTTCGAAAACTGAACCTGCTGCGCGTGCTCCTTAGCCTTCGTCGCCCCCAGCAAAGGTCGGTGGAGCCCACAAAAGGCCCCTCCGCACGTTTAGAACGCGCCGGACCCGAGCCGGTCGTCCCAGACATGCCGGAGATTTTCTACCACGCGGGGTTTATTCGCCGGTACTTGCGGCGGGGCCTGGATCCGCCGTGTCGCCCGCGACCGGGTCGCCGGAGCTCGGCACCGGGGCCGGCGCAGCCGGGCCCGTGGCACCCGGCGGGGCGGAAGCGGGCGGGCCAGTCGGCGCCGTGGTGGGGGTCGTCGGAGTGGGGCTCGTCGTGGTGGGCGCAGGCTGGGCCGTCGTGGTGCCCGCCGCAGGCGCTGCCCCGGGCTGGCTTGCGCCTGTGCTCCCGCCCGGCGTGGTGGCCGCGCCGGCACCCGGGGCCGGCGGAGCCGGTCGCTGCGTCGAGAGGGTGACGGTCTCGCTCAGCACCTGGGACAGGTCCGGCGTCAGCTCGAGGTGCGCCGCAAGACCTGTCAACGGGAAGGCGTTCGTCGATGCCGCCGGCTGTGCCCCCGCGACCACGTCGACGGTCACGTCGCCGTTCGAGGCCGTGCCGACCGCAGCGGCGGACCCGGTCAGCTGCGGCTGTTGCACGGCACCGCCGACGACGAACGCAGGGGTGACCGTCACGGTGGTGCCGGCGTCCGAGGCCGTCGACACCGACTGGTTCAGCTCGAAGGTGCCCTGGTTGGTCGGGGCGCTGAAGCTGGAGCTGGCAACCGTCGCGCCGTCGGTGTCACGACTGAAGCCTCCCGGCGTGATGTGCGGTGCGCCCGTGACCTCGAGCGGGCCGTTGAGCCGATAGTGGCTGCGCGGCGCATGGGCACCGAATGGCGCAGGTCGCGCCGGCTGCTTGCTGACCGGCTTGTGGGTCGTCGCGGGTGGCGCAGAAATCCCGACACTAAGGGATGGAACGGTCGAAACCGACCCCCCGGCGTGGTGGTGGTGAGCGGCCGGCGCGCGCTGCGGCTTGGGGGCTGCGGTGCCGCCCGGACCGCCGAGCCCGGGAAGGTTCAGGCTCGGTACGCCGCCGGCAACCGTGCCACCGTCGGACCCGCCCTTGCTGCTGCCCGACAACAGCGGCCGGAGCCCGGTCGCGGCGACGATCGCCGCTACGAGGAACAGGATGAGCACGCCCGCGCCGCGAAGCAGGGGGCTGGCGTTGCGCGGCGACAGGCCGGTCGGATCAACGCCGGGCTCCACCGTCGTACCCACCAGGAGCCGGCGCAGCGCCCGGCGCGCCCGGAACAGGAGGTGCTTGACGCTGTCCTCGGCAATGCCGAGCTCCGCGGCGATCTGCGGGAGCGGCTTCTCCTCGATCTCGCGCTTGACCAGTGCGGCGCGATGAAGCGGGGACAGGCGGGCCAGCGCGTCGCGCACGATCGCCGCGTCCTCGGCCTGCAGGACCGGGTCGGGGTCCTCCTCGGCGCCGTTGAGATCGAAGAAGGGGCTGGCGTCGAGCGTGATCAGCGTCGGTCGCCGCCGGTCCGCCCGGTAGCGGTCGATGCAGAGGTTGGTGAGCGTCCGGCGCGCGAAGGCGATCGCCTGGATCTCGGTCTCGATCTCGCTGATCGCGAGAAACAGCCGCAGGAAGGTCTCCTGCACCACCTCGTCGACGTCGCGCGGATCACGCAGGTAACGGCGCGCGTGGGCGGCCAGACCGCTTCGGTGGCGGACATAGAGGCTGGAGAAGTCCGACGGCGAGCCGAGCGCACGGCCGGGCTGGGCCTCCGGCAGACCCGCCAGGATGTCGCCGAGCAGGGCGTCGTCGACCGCGGCCGCAAGCGCCTGGTCCGGCACCCCGTCGCGCTCCACCTACCGACCTCTTCTTCTCCCGCGCCGGGGCGGGTGCGAGCAAAGCGTACCGGCGTACTGTCCTAGACGTCCGACATCGGCGACAGTCGCCCCCAGCCGGCAGGAATTCACCGCAGACCGGACGGACAGGCAGCAAGCACCACACGAGATCGAGGATGGGGTCGGCGCCATGAGCGTGGTCCGCTACGAGGTCGCCGGCGGCGTGGCCACCATCACGCTGAACCGGCCGGACGCGCTCAACGCGCTCTCCGTCGCGCTCAAGGTCGAGTTGCTCGAGGCGGTGGAGCGCGCCGGCGCCGACGACGCGGTGCGCGCGGTGCTGCTGACAGGCGCCGGGCGGGGGTTCTGCGTCGGGCAGGATCTGCGCGAGCACGTCGCGGCCCTCGATGCCGGGGACACCGAGCTGTCGACCGTCTCGGAGCACTACAACCCGCTGATCCAGGCGATCGCGGAGCTTCCGAAACCGGTCGTCGCCGCGGTCAACGGCCCGGCCGCGGGCGCCGGCGCCTCACTCGCATTTGCCTGCGACATCAGGGTCGCCGCGGACGATGCCTCCTTCCTGATGGCATTCGCGCGGGTGGGCCTCGGCCCGGACAGCGGCGCGTCGTGGACGTTGCCGCGCCTGATCGGCCCCGGTCGCGCCGCCGCGATGCTGATGCTGGCGGAGCCCGTCGCCGCCGCGCAGGCGCTCGAGATGGGCCTGGTCAGCATGGTCGTGCCGGCGCCCGACCTCATGACGGTCGCGGCCGAGCTCGCCGGCAGGCTCGCGGCGGGGCCGACTGCGGCCTACCACGCGATCAAGCAGACGCTGGCCTACGCGGCTGCCCACTCACTCGAGGAGAGCCTCGCCAACGAGGCGCGGGCCCAGGCCCGGTGCGGTCAGACCGACGACCACCGAGCAGCCGTGACGGCCTTCCTGGAGAAGCGGTCGGCGAGCTTCTCCGGTCGGTAAGATAACCCTCAACGGGAGATACAGCCGACTAGATGGTCATTGACCAAACCCGTCGCCTGCATCAGCGCGTACGCCGTCGTCGGTCCCACGAACCGCACTCCCTGCTTGCGAAGCGCGGTCGCCAGCGCGGTCGACTCGGCCGTCTTGGCGGGCAGATCCTCGAGGGTCCGGGGCGCCCGACGACGTCCCGTGGGGGTGAAGGCTTCGACGAAGGCGAGCAAGCCGCCCGGCAGGTCGGCCACCACTCGCGCGTTGGCGATGGTCGCGTCGATCTTGGCCCGGTTGCGGACGATGCCCGCGTCGGCCAGGAGCCGTTCGGCGTCCACGGCGTCGAACGCCGCGACCTTCGGGATCGAGAAGTCCACGAACGCCTTGCGGAAGGCTTCCCGCTTGCGCAGGATCACCAGCCACGACAGCCCCGACTGGAAGCCTTCGAGCGACATCCGCTCGAACATCTGGTCGTCCGACGACAGTGGTCGGCCCCACTCCTCGTCGTGGTAGTCGACGTACTCGGGTGCCGAGGTCGCCCACGGACAGCGAAGCATGCCGTCGAGGCCCCGGACCGGTCCGCGTCCCGGCATGCCGGTCAGGCTTCGGGGTCAGCCGGGTCGGCGGGCTTCGCGCTGCGCCGCGTCCGCGCGGGCTTCGCCGCCCCCTCGAGGGAGGCTGGTTCGACAGCCTCAGACCGCTGCTCGGCATCGCGCTTCGCGGTCTCTGCATCGCGCTTCGCGGTCTCTGCATCGTGCAGCGCGGCACGGAGCCGATCCAATGCGGTGTCGACGTCGTCCATGCGGTAGCCCCGCAGGCCGATCCGAAACCGCATGCCGCTGACGTCCTGTGAGGTGAGCGGGCGATCCGGCAGGCCGTCGTCCGGTCGATCGACCGGCTCCGACGACATCGAGGCGTCGACCAGACCGAGCACCACTGCGATACCGGTCAGCAGGGCGACACCCACAACCGCGATCGCGACGACAGTCACACCGCCATCGTCGCACCCGGATCCGGCACCGCTGACCGCGGCGTCACAGTGCCATCAGAACGCGCGCGTTCGTGCCATCAGAACGCGCGTGTTCGTACCGTCAGAACGCGCGCTCGTCCATTGCGCGCAGCCGTTCGGCCAGCGTGCGCAGCAGGCGGTGCGCCAGCGCCGGCACCTCGTCGAGGACCTGCCAGAACTCGCGAGTCGGCAAGACCAGCGCCTTGAGCTCGGTCGATGCGGTGACCGTCGCGCTTCGCGGACCACCGTCGAGCAGCGACATCTCACCGATGAAGTCGCCCGGCCCGACCGTGGCGACCGGCTTGCCGCCGCGCTGAACCGCCGCCTCGCCGTCGAGCAGCATGATCAGCTCGCGTCCGATGGCGCCCTCGGTGCACAGCACGTGCCCGGCGGGGTAGTCGGCCGGAGTGGCGGCCCGGTCGATGTGCTTGAGCTCGTCCTTGCTGCAGCCCCGGAACAGCGGGACCTCCGCCAAAACGTCCAGCGGCGACATCCGACCGCGATCCTTCATGACCGCACCCCTCCCGTGGTCCGCTGGGCCGCTGACTCCACCAGTGTGTGAAGCGTCTTTACCATGCCGAGGTGCGAACCGCCATGGATCCGCTGCGATGGGGGCCCCGAGAGTTTCGCGCCGACGGCGTCTCGGTGATGGGAATCGTCAACGCGACGCCGGACTCCTTCTACGGCGGTGCCCGCCATTGGGGGACGGACGCAGCCCTGGATCGCGTCGCCCAGGTCCTCGACGAGGGCGCCGACGTCGTCGACATCGGCGGGATCAAGGCCGCACCCGGCAGTGAGATCGACGCTACGGAAGAGCTCGAGCGGGTGCTTCCCGTGGTCGAAGGCGCGCGGGCCCGCCACCCGGAGGCCGTGATCAGCGTCGACACCTGGCGCGCGGAGGTTGCCGACGTCGTCCTGCGCGCCGGCGCCGATGTCATCAACGACGCGTGGGGCGGTGTCGACGGGGAGCTGGCAGCAACCGTCGCTCGTCACGGTGCGGGGCTCGTGTGCACCCACGCCGGCCGGCAGGTTCCGCGCACCCGGCCGCACCGCGTCTGGTACGACGATGTCGTCGCAGAGACCACGTCGTACCTGGTCGACCTCGCAGAGCGCGCGGTGGCGGCCGGGGTACGACGCGACGGGATCGCGATCGACCCGGCGCACGACTTCGGCAAGAACAGCCGGCACTCACTGCAGCTGACCAAGCACACCGATGTGCTCGTCGCGACGGGCTGGCCGGTGCTGATGGCGATGTCACGCAAGGACTTCGTCGGTGAGGCCTTGGACCTCCCGCCCGACGATCGGCTCGAGGGCACTCTTGCGGCGACCGCAGTTGCGGCCTGGCTCGGCGCGATGATGTTTCGCACTCACGACGTCACCGCGACCCGGCGCGTGCTGTCAGCCGTCGCCGCAATCCGCGGCGACCAGGACCTTGCCGTCGGACGGCGGGCCCTGGCGTGAGTGAACCCGTACGCGTCGTCGCGTTCGTACCCGCCGCACCACTGCTCGTTCCGCAGGTTGCCGCCGGCTCGGCCGATCTCGACGCCGGGCTGCGCGAGGCGTGCGTCTGCGTTGCGCGACGACTCACGACGGCAGCGGAAGCCGGTGTGACGATCGTGGCGCCGGTCGCTGCCGGCGCGAGCTGGCCGGCTAACGCGACGTGGGGCTTCGAAGGGTTCGGGGTGGCGCGCGAGCCTTCCGACGAGCGGCCGCGGCTGCCGTGGCCGCTCGGCATCGGCGACTGGCTGCTGGACGTCATCGGATGGACCGGCGAACGCCACTACGTGGGGGTGACCCCAGACAGCGGCACGACGGGAGCCGCGGAGATCGACGCGGCGCTGCTCGTCGTCGGCGACGGATCCGCGCGACGCACCGAGAAGGCGCCGGGCTATCTCGACGAACGCGCCACCGGCTTCGACGAGGTGGTCGCTACCGCCATCCGCGCAGGCGACAACGCCGCGTTGGGCAGCATCGACCAAGCTCTCGCCGACGACCTGCTGTGCGCCGGCGCACCTGTCTGGCGTTGGCTCAGCACGCGGATCGGCGCGGGCAGCGTCGTCGAGGCTGAGCTGCTGGCGGACACCGCGCCGTACGGCGTCGGCTACTTCGCGGGATGGTGGCGGCTCGGCTAGCGGAAGCGACTCGTCCGAAACGAGTGGACAATGGAGGGGTGAGCCACGGGCACGACCTCATCGACACCTCGCAGATGTATCTGCGTACGGTGCTCGAGCTCGAGGAAGAGGGAATCGTGCCGCTGCGTGCCCGGATCGCCGAACGGCTCGACCAGAGCGTGCCCACCGTGTCGCAGACCGTGTCACGCATGGAGCGCGACGGGCTGCTCACCGTCACGTCTGACCGTCGCATCGACCTGACCGAGAAGGGCCGGGCCGAGGCCACGCGCGTCATGCGCAAGCACCGCCTGGCCGAGTGCCTGCTCGTGCAGGTGATCGGCCTCGACTGGCAGCTGGTGCACGACGAGGCGTGCCGGTGGGAGCACGTGATGAGCGAGACGGTCGAGCGGCGGCTGCTCGAGATCCTCGGTCACCCCACCGAGTCGCCTTACGGAAACCCGATACCCGGTCTGGCCGAGCTCGGCGAGTCGACCGAGTCCGACGAGTTCCTCGGCGGGATCGTCTCGCTCACCGACGTTCCCAAGGAGACGACCAACGTCGTCGTGCGCCGGATCGGCGAGCCGATCCAGTCCGACTCGAAGCTCATGACCCGGCTGCGTCGCGCCGGCCTGCGGCCCAACGGCCCACTCGTCATCTCGCGCAACGAACCCGGCAAGCTGCAGCTCGGCGAAGGCAACCGCGCGGTCTCGCTGGACAACGCGCTCGCCTCGCACGTGTTCGTCTCCGCGCCTGCCTAGGAACCCGCTGGGCCGTCTCATTGAATGAGATAACAAATCCAGATAGCAAGACATCTGATCTAGGGTCATGAAAGTGCCTCGGCCCGCTGATGCGTCGCCCAACCGGTGGCTGATGCTCGTCCTCGGGCTGGCCGCGCAGGCGGCAGCAAGCTCGTACCTCTACGGCCTGCCGATGCTGCTGCCGCAGCTGCGCCACGAGAGCGACCTGTCGCTCGCGGGTGCCGGCTGGCTGGTGGCTGCGCCATCGGTCGGGCTGCTGCTGACCTTGATCGCCTGGGGCGTGCTCGTCGACCGGCGCGGCGAGCGCGGCGTGATGGTCGGCGGGCTGGCGCTCGCCGGCGGCTTCCTGCTGGCCGCGGCATGCACGCACAGCTACGCCGCCCGACTCGTCTTCCTCGTGCTCGCCGGCGGCGGTGGTGGTTCGGTCAACTCAGCCGGCGGCCGGCTCGTCATGGGCTGGTTCGCACCGCACGAACGCGGTAGGGCGATGGGCTGGCGGCAGACCGCACAACCTGTCGGCGTTGCGATTGCAGCCGCGACGTTCCCACCGATCGCCAACACCTGGGGCGTCGGCTGGGCAGTAGCCCTTCCCGCCTTGTTGTGCCTCGTGGTTGCCGGGCTGGTGCAGGTGTACGTCGTCGACCCGCCACGACCACCGGCGTCGGTACGGGATGCCGTCGTCGCGTCGCCGTACCGCGGTTCGACGCTGTGGCGACTGCACCTGGCGAGCGCGATGCTCGTCGTACCGCAGTTCGCCGTATCGGCGTTCGCGTTGGAGTACCTCGTGTCCGCCCGCCACTGGGCGACCGCGCCGGCGGGACGTCTGCTGTTCGGGTTCCAGATCGCCGGCGCGGCGGGGCGCGTCGCATCCGGCATCTGGTCGGACCGCGTCGGCAGCCGGCTCGGTCCGATGCGGATCGTCGCGGCGGCTGCGGCCGTCACGATGCTCGCCGCCGGGCTGGGCGCGGCGCGCGGCTGGGCACTCGCCGTCGTCGCGATCGGCGTCGGCGTCGTCGTCACCGTGGCCGACAACGGTCTCGGCTTCACCGCCACCGCGGAGCTTGCCGGCACGTCGTGGGCCGGCCGTGCGATGGGCGTGCAGAACACAGGGCAGAACCTCGTTGCGGCACTCACGCCACCGCTGCTCGGGGCGTTCATCGCCGCGCACGGGTTCGGACCGGGCTTCGCGATCGTCGCGCTGTTCCCGGTCGTCGCGTTGGTGGCGACACCAGTCGCCGCGGAAACCACTCGCCGTACGCTCGCGACGATGCAAGGCTGACCCCGTGGGCACCCGCATCGGGATCGTGCTGTTCGACGACGTCGAAGAGCTCGACGCGGTCGGGCCGTGGGAAGTGCTCGCCGCGTGGGCGCATCACTTCCCCGACGACGGCGTGGAGGTGTCGTCGCTGTCGCCGCGGAGCGGCGAGATCACGGCCGCGAAGGGGCTGCGTCTCGTTGCCGACCTGTCGTTCGCCGATGCCCCGGCGTACGACGTGCTGCTCCATCCCGGCGGCCAGGGGACGCGGCCACTGATGCGCGACGAGCAGCACCTCGAGTGGGTGCGGAAGCAGCGTGCCGCGGTGCCGCTGATGACAAGCGTGTGCACCGGATCACTGGTGTATGCAGCAGCCGGCCTGCTGCGCAGCCGAGCGGCGACCACGCACTGGGCATCACTCGACCTGCTGGCCGAGACCGATCCGACGATCGACGTGCGGCGCGACGAGCGATACGTCGATGACGGCGACGTGGTCACCTCTGCCGGGGTCTCGGCCGGCATCGACATGGCGCTGCACCTGGTGCGCCGCATCAGCGGCGAACAACGAGCGCGCGACGTACGGCGCCTCATCCAGTACGACCCGCAGCCGCCCGTCTAGCTGCGGCAAAGCAATGTGGCATTGCATCCGGGTTGAGGTGGATTTCAGGACCAAAAGCGGATGCAATGCCACATCGCTTTCGCGCAGATCAGGCCGCGGGGCGCGAGCGCAGGAGCCTGACCCCGTCCGGCAGGCCCCGCCCGGAGTGCTTGCGATACACCGCTTCGACCTGGCGCAGGACGCCGTTCGCGTCATCGCGCAACCTCCGCGGCGCGTTGTGGAGTACGACGAAGCCCGCCGCAACGAGTGCATCGTTCCTGCGCTGCATCGCATCGAAGACGTCGTCACCCGCCTCGCCGGGAGCGTGAAACATCCGCCCGTTCACCTCGTGCACCAATGCAGCATCCTCGAACAATGCATCCGGACTGAACCTCGTGCCGTCGGCAAGCTCGATGAGGCTGTTCCAGAGTGGCGTCGGGAGAATGCGACTTCGGGCAACGAGCGTCCGAAAGTCTGCCTCCGGCGCCGAGCGGATGCCGGCCTCGATCGGCGCAAGCACTCGAAGCAGGCGCGGCCGACCACGCGCCTGCGCTGCGTGCGCCTCGTCGACGAGGCTGCCGATCGACTGCCGACCTTGTTGGACAGCTGCAGCCAGGACGGCAACCGACTCTCGTTCCGATGAATGACGTGCGCCGAACTCGCACAGCGCGCGATGCAGCGGCGCGACCGGCAGACCGGCAACCACAACCCGGTCCGGCAGTCGCCAGCTTCGCTTCGTGACCACGAACTGACGCGACAGCCGCTGAACACTGTCCGGTACGAGCACTCGGACCAAGCCCTCATCCGGAACGAACGGCAGTCCATGCATGCGCAAGGCCGACGTGTCATTGAGCATCGACTCGGGCCCGGCGTACAACAGTGCCGCTCGCAGCCGCTGACGCCACGACAAGGGCGAGCGGTCCATTGCGTAGATACCCGGAAGTACGACCTGCCAGCGTCGTCCGAGTCGACGCTGGAGGGCGCCGTCAGGCAGGAACGCGAGCGCTTGTCGCCGGGTGATCAGGCCGTCCTGGGAAGCGAACGTTGCATCGAGGGAGTCAGGCATTGCGGCAGGTTGTACTCGCACACCCGCACACGCCAGCGCGTAGACCCAGGTGGGCGTCCGGAGCCCGCGTGGCCGGGCTGTGGAAAGCGATGTGGCATTGACTCCGGGATTGGACCGAAATCAGGCCGAAAAGCGGATGCAATGCCACATTGCTTTCACTCAGCGAGGGGGAGCTCCACTCGGAACGTGGCTCCCTCGCCCGGCCTCGTTGCGACGGCGGCCGTTCCACTGTGCGCCGCGACCAGGCTCGCGACGATCGACAGCCCGAGGCCGCTGCCACCCGCGCTTCTCGCGCGCGACGGATCCGCCCGGTAGAAGCGCTCGAAGACGTGCGCCGCGTCCTCCGCACTCATGCCGGGGCCGTCGTCGGAGACCTCGACAGCTGCTGTCCGGGCGGCCTCGTCGCTGGAGACCTGCACCCGAACCGCAGCATCGCTCGGCGTATGCGTCAGCGCGTTGCGCATCAGGTTGTCGATCACCTGCCGCAACCTCGCCGCATCGCCGGTCACGATCGGCGGGACGGGCATCTCGGCAGCCAGCTCGATCGAACGCTGCGGCGCGATCAGCCGTGCACCGGCAACAACATCGTGTGCGATGTCGAGCAGGTCGACGGGCGACCGCTCGAGCGGGCGTTGCTGGTCGAGCCGTGCAAGAAGGAGCAGGTCGTCGACGAGCACCCCCATTCGCCCGGCCTCGTTCTCGATCCGCGCCATCGAGTCCGCCACGTCTGCGGCATCGGTCCCACCGATGCGATGCAGCTCGGCAAAGCCACGGATAGAAGTGAGCGGCGTACGAAGCTCGTGGCTTGCGTCCGCGACGAACTGCCGCATTCGCTCTTCGGACGCGCGCGCCTGCTGCTCGGACTTCCGCTCGTGCGCGAACGCGTCCTCGATCCGCGCCAGCATCGCATTGAGCGCGGCAGACAGCCGGCCGACCTCGGTGCGGGGGTGGAGCTCCGGAACCCGCTGGGACAGGTCCCCTGCCGCGATCGCTTCGGCGGTGGTCTCTACGGCGACCAGCGGGTTCAGCGCCTGTCGGATCAGGAGGTAGCCGCTGCCGCCCATGAGGACCAGCGCCGCGGCGCCGATGAGGACCTCGAGCAGGATCAGATGGTCAACCGTGTGACTGACATCGGACAGCGACGTCGCGATCGCGATCGCTCCCTCGCCGTCACGCGCCGGCACCGCGACGACTCGCCACGAGCCCTTGCCGTCGTCGGACTCGACAGTGAACGGCCGCCCTGACCGCACCGCCTCGTCCGTCAGCCGCAACGGTGGCAGCTTCGGTGGTGACTGCGCGGTGAGCGGCGCAGCGTCGGGAGTGCCGGCGGGTGACCCGTCCGCGGAGTAGATGCGCACGTAGTACGGGCTCGGCAGTCGCCCGCCCTGCGAGGACGATCCGCCCTCGGTCGCGGTGGCGGACGTGGTTCCTTGCGGTGGCGGCGGGCCTGGTACCGGTCCGCCGCCACCGTTGAGTCCGAGGCGGAACCGGAATCCGTCGGCGATGCCGTGCGCGGCAACCTGCAGCTGATCGTCGACCCGCCCGATCAGGTAGGAGTGCAGCGCCGCCGTGGCGGCGACCGCGGCGACTGACAAACCTGCCGTCGCAAGGACCAGCACAGTGACGATCAGCTTCACTCGCAGCGGTGTGCGAGCAGCGAGATCGCGAGCCCCGATCATCCGCTCACTCCCGTGGCATCCGGAGCACGTAACCGACGCTGCGGATCGTGTGGAGGAGACGTGGCTCGGTCGTGTCGATCTTGCGGCGCAAATAGGAGACGTAGGACTCGACGACGTTCGCGTCGCCGTCGAAGTCGTAGTGCCAGACGTGATCGAGGATCTGCGCCTTGCTCAACACGCGCTGGGGGTTCTGCATGAAGTACCGCAGGAGCTTGTACTCCGTCGGGGACAGCTCAACCGGCTGGCCCGCCTTCAGCACTTCGTGCGAGTCGTCGTCGAGCTGCATGTCGCCGTAGCGAAGGACAGGCGTGGGCTTGCGTGATCCAGCGCCATCGATCCGCCGCAACACAGCACGAATGCGCGCCACGACCTCTTCGAGGCTGAACGGCTTGGTGATGTAGTCGTCGCCGCCGAGCGTGAGACCAGCGATCTTGTCCTCGGTCGCGTCGCGGGCGGTCAGGAAGAGCACCGGCATCAGATGCTTGCCTTCGCGCATCCGGCGGACGACCTCGAAACCATCGATGCCCGGCATCATCACGTCAAGGACGACGAGGTCGGGCTGGAACGACTCGACCAGCCGGAGTGCCTCCTGACCGTCAGCGGCGGTCGCGACCTCGAACCCGGTGAACCGCAGGCTCGCCGAAAGCAGCTCGACGATGTTCGGTTCGTCATCGACTACGAGCAGCCGCGCTTCCGCCAGTGCAGCGTCTGCGTCGGTTGCCATCCCCGTACCTCCGATCCTCGCCTGGGCGGCGTCACCACAGGGTTGCAGAGTCGCCGCACGTTGCCCGTCATCCCGACGGTGGTCCCACCGTCACGGAGCCGCCGCCGTTGTCGGAGATGAACTGCCGCGCGAAGCGTTGTCCCCCGCCGCCACCTCGGCCGAAGAAGCCGCCGCCTCCACCGAGATTCGAGCTCGAGCTCGGAACCGCCTCGTTGAGGTCGGCGAGCACGACCACCTGCCCGCGCTGCAGGCCACTGACGATCTGAGTCAGCGCCGCACCAACCGCCCCGACTGTGACGCTGCGACGGCCGAGCTTGCCCGCGTTGAGCACCTCGACATAGCTCCGCGTCCCGGTGTGGTGGACCGCCGACGTCGGGACCGTCAACACGTCGTCAACGCTCGAGACGACGACCGTGACCGCCGCCGCGGCACCGCTGACGGCTTGCGCATCTCTCGGTAGCGCGATCGTCACCGGGTACGACGTCGTACCGCTCTGCGACGTGACCCCCGCCGTGTCGATCGCCACGACCTGACCTTGCATCGACCGACCGGAGCCGTCGGGCAGGATCTCCGCCGGCATCCCGACGTCTATCCGGCGAATCTGCGTCGCGGACACAGCGATCGTCGCCTGCTCCTGGCGCGAGCCCAAGATCTTCACCAACCCGTCGCTCGAGCTCGCGTTGACACGATCACCATGCGCGAGGGTCGCCGCCGCGACTGTTCCATCGATCGTCGATCGCAGCGTGGCCTGCGCGAGATCGGCTTTCGCCACGGAGACCTGCGCGACCGCCTGGTCGATCGACGCCTGATCGAAGGCGATCTGCGCAGCACTCGCCGGCGCGCTCGCCGCACTGTTGCTCGAACCCGTGGGTGACCGCTTCGACGGCGAAGATCCGGTGGAGGTCGCGGCGTCAGCGATCGCCGCCAGGTCACCACTGAGCGCCGCCTCGGCGGCAGCGAGCCGGCTTTCGTCTTGGTCGACCTGTTGCTGCGCGGCGAGCAGCGTCGCGCTTGCCGTCGTACAGCTCGCATCGTCCGAGCCGTCGGCAGGAGAAGGTGGCGGCGCCGCCGTCGGAGCGGTCGACGGCGCGCCGGTGGCACCGGTGCTTTGCGGCGACGGAGACGTTTCGGCACATGCGGTCTGCGCGGCCGCCAGCGCCTGGCGTGAGGCGGTCAGATCCGCGTCAGTGGCTTGCTGTGCCGCGCGCACTGCCGCCTGTTGCTGGGCAAGACCGCCGGTTCGACCAGGACCTGGAGTCGGCGCGGGCGAGACCGTCGGATGGTCAGCCTGCAACGTCGGCTGACGGGAGCTCGCCGCGCTGCCTTGCCCTGACTCGTCGGCGGACAAGCGGCTGCGAGCCGCGCTCAGGCTCGATTGCGCAGACCGAAGGGCATCGCGCAGCGGGGACCGATCGAGGTGCGCGATGACCTGACCCGAGTGGACCCGCTGACCGACCTTGACCAGGACCTTCGCGACGGTGCCCGCGACCTGGAAGGAGACGTCGGCAGCACTCACCGGCGTCACGGATCCGGTCGCGGCGACGGTCTGCGTCACCGATCCGACGCCGACGATCGCCGTCCGATACGAGTGACCCGGCCCGCGGGCAAGACCGTACGCCGTCCCGCCGCCTCCGAGAACCGCAACGACCACGGCCGCACCGATCCAGCGTCCCCGGCTACGCATTCCCGGCTCCTGGCGGGCCGCCCGGTCCGTTCTGCGCGAACACCGGGCCACCGCCGAACCGCGACGCCGCGGGGCACTGCCCCTTCACAGACAGGCTGATCGACGCGGTACGCGCATCGAGCACGCCGCTCACGTCGGTGGTGCCGGCTGCCGACAAGCAGGCACCCGTTGTGACATCGGAAGCGGTCGCCGACGCGATCTCGTCGTACGTCGTCTTCGAGGTCGTCTTCACCGTTGTCGTGCCGGACTGCCCGAAGGCCGGCTTCACCACAAAGGACGACGCCCTGATCGAAGTGACCGTACCGAAGACTCCACCACCGAAGCGACCGCGCACGAACCCACGACGGTTGCCGCCAGACCCTGGCGAGCCGGTCGCGAACGGGCGCGGCTGCTGCTCACCGCTGCTGAAGCCAGGTCCACCGGTCGGCGGTGTGCCCGTGAACTGCCGGGCGAAGCCGCCCTGTGGTTGCGCGCCCGGCGGCGACTGCCCACGCGCTCCGACGTTGCAGCCCGTGCTGCTCGTCACCGTCACCGACCGCGCGGTGACACGGGAGGGCGGTTGCGATGGCGTCGCCGTACGGGTTGCCGGCTCGGCGGTGGCAACCATCACGCAGTCGCCCTTCGCGAGCGATGAACGCGTCACTGCCGAAGTTTTGGTGAAGCGCGTCGACGAGCTGAACGCCACGGTCGACGGCCCCGATGCCGCCTGCACCGTTGCTGTCGTTGCCGAGGCGGCGAGGACCTTGCCGGACACGACTTGGAACGACGACGTGGTGGCGCCGCCGCTGGCTCCCTCCGCACTCAGCGTCGTCGTCGGAGAGCTGCCGCCGCCGCACCCTGCGAGGACGGCGCCGATGCCTGCGACTCCGGCCACGACGGACAGGGCGCGAAGCCTCGATCGGCTGACGGCGCTCACGGTTGCTCCATTCATCGATGTGGTCACTCGGTCCGAAGCGCATCGATCGGCGCAAGCCGCGCCGCGCGCGTCGCGGGATATACGCCGAACGCGATCCCGATCGCGACGGCAACCGCGATCGCGCCGACAGCAGCGGTCGTCGAGATCGCGATCGGGTTCGAGATGAAGTGAGGAATCACCACCGCGCCGACGACACCTAGGCCCACTCCCAGCACGCCGCCGGCGAAGCCGAGAACGGACGCTTCCAGCAGGAACTGACGCCGAATGGCCCGAGGTGTCGCACCGAGCGCCTTGCGCAGACCGATCTCACGAATCCGCTCGGTGACGGACACCAGCATGATGTTCATCACGCCGATTCCCCCGACCAGCAGCGAGATGGCGGCAATGCCCGCGAGCAGGACGGTGAGCGTCTTGCTGACGCTCGTCGCGGTCGAGATCAGGGACTGCTGTGACGCGATCGAGAAGTCGGCGTCCGAGGCGTTGGTGATGCCGTGCATCGCCAGCAGCTCTGCATCCGCTTCCTGGTACGCCGCGGAGATCGTGCTGCCGCTCGTCGCCTCGACGTAGATGGTGCCGACGGAGGTGCGAGAGCTGCCACCGACAACCCGCGTTGCCGCCGTCGACAACGGGATGACCGCGGTGTCGTCCTGGTCGCTGCCGGACGATGACCCAGAACCGACCGCGTCGAGCACTCCGACGACTTGGAACGGCACCGATCCGATCGTCAGCGTCTGCCCAACGGGGTCCCGGACGCCGTAGAGCTCCGATGCGGTCTCCGAGCCCAGGACCACGACCGCAGCGTTGGTGGCGACGTCGTCGGCGGTGATGAAACGACCCGCGGCGACCGAGCGGGCACGGACCTCGAGCCAGCTCGGCGTCGACCCGACGACTGACGTCGTCCAGTTCGTCGATCCCGCCGTCAGGTCTTCGGGTGTCGAGCTGGTCGCGGCCACAGCCGCGATGTCCGGAGCGGCAACCTTCGAGTCGAGCGCATCTGCATCGGCGGTGGTCAGCGTCGACGCCGACCCGAACCCGCCGCGGATGCCGGAGCTGTTGGTGCTGCTGCCAGGCGTGACGATGAGCAGGTTGCTCCCCAGCGAGCTGATCTCGTCCTTGACCTTCTGCTGTGCGCCTTGACCGAGACCGACGGTGAGGATGACCGCCGCGATCCCGATCAGGATGCCGAGCATCGTGAGCAACGACCTGAGCCGGTGCGACCGCACGGCTTCGATCCCGGTCCGCGCAGTCTCGGCCCAGTTCACGTCAGGCCCAACGGCGAGGGCACGACGAGCCGGCCATCACGAATCTGCACCACACGCTGCGCGTTCGCCGCGACGTCGGCGTCGTGCGTGATCAGGATGATGGTGCGACCCGCGCGGTGGAGCTCCTGGAACAAGGCGAGAACATCGGCCGACGACGTCGAGTCGAGGTTGCCGGTGGGCTCGTCGGCAAGCACGAGGTCGGGCTCGGTGACGAGCGCGCGGGCGACGGCGACTCGCTGCTGCTGCCCACCCGAGAGCTCACCTGGACGATGCTCGAGCCGGTCGGCCAGACCGACCTTGTCCAGTGCGGTCGTCGCACGCTCGCGACGATCATGCGGCTTCACTCCCGCGTAGACCAGTGGCAGCTCGACGTTGCGCAATGCGGTGAGTGATGGCAGCAGGTTGAACTGCTGGAACACGAAGCCGATCCGTCGGTTGCGGACCTCGGCGAGACGAACCTCGTCCATCTCGCCTACTGACTCGCCGCCAAGTCGGTAGCCACCGGACGTGGGTACGTCGAGGCAACCGAGGATGTGCATCAGGGTCGACTTTCCCGAGCCCGATGGGCCCATCACGGCGACGTACTCGCCCTGACCGATCGACAGCGAGACCCCGCGCAACGCCTCGACCTCGAGGGCGCCCGATCGATAGGTCTTGTGCACGTCCTCGAGATGAAGAACGGCGTGGTCTTGGACCGTCGTCATCCGCCGCCGCCAGGGAATGACTGGTTGAACGACGGGCCGTTGCCGCCGATCACCGGAGTGCCGCCGCCGAACGGACCGGAACCGCCGAACTTGCCACCGAGGTTGCCATCGAAGCTGCCGCGCGTCGTACCGGTGCCGCCCGTGCCGATCCGGGCGAATGTCGGAATCGTGACGACGACCTCGTCGCCGGCGACAAGTCCGGTCTTCACCGCTGTCTGCAGCCCGTAGGTCTGGCCGACCGTTATCTGCCGGGTCACAGTGCTTCCACCCCTGCGCAGCTGCACCGACGCGCTTGACCCGTTGTAGGTGATGGCGAGCGTCGGGATCGCCAGGATGCTGACCGCCTTGCTGGTCGTGATCGTCAGCGTCGCGGTGGAACCTGCGTAGACCTGCTTGGGGTGCCCGGTCAGCGCGACGGTGACGGGGAAGCTGACCACGCCCGACGAGCTGGTCGGAATCGCACCAACCGTCGTCACGACGCCGGCAACGGGGGCCGTCGCTCCCTGTGGCGTCACCGAGACGTCCTGGCCTTTCTTGATCTCGCCGATCTGGGTGTCGTCGACCGAGGCGTTGACGACGAAGGTCGAGGTCGACTGGATCTCGACCTGGGCTGACGAGCTCCCGGCGGCAGCAGCGTTGGATGCACCGTTCACCTGCTGGCCGACGGCCAGATTCACGGCGGTGACGGTGCCCGAGATCGTGGCTCGCATCGTGGCGTCGCGGAGCGCAACCTCCGCACTGTTCAGGTTGGCGCGAGCCGCTGTCAGCGCGGCATCATCCGCCGCGAGCTGTGCCGAGCCAGCCTCGTCGGCTCCGACCTTCTCCTCGTCCGAGGTGACGGTTGCTTGCGCCGCCGACAGCTGGGCAACGAGCGCGTCCGTGCCGACCTTCGCGAGCACGTCACCCTTGCGCACGACGTCGCCGGCGGCCACCCGAACCTTCGTGACCCGGCCGCTCACGTCGAAGTCGAGATCTGCCTGCTTGGCGGCAGCGATTGTCCCCGAGGCCGCAACGGTCTGGACGATCGTGGTCATCCGGGCGGCTACGACCTGCGTCGACGCGACGTTGCGCTTGTGGTGCCACGGCCTCGTCACGCCCAGCGCCGTACCGCTGCCGACCAGGACGAGCACGACGACGCCGGCGAGTAGAGGTCCCCGTCTCAGTCGACGGACGAGTGCGGTCACGCGCCGCAGATTGAAGCCCGGCCCTTAGCGCAGTGTGAGAGGAACCTGTGAGTTCCCTGTCAGCCTCCGGAGCCGACCGGTCCGTAGGCGAGGGTCAGGAACTCCGAACGCGTCCTCGCGTCGTCGCGAAGCCGCCCCAGCAGCGTGGAGGTCACCGTCGACGCGCCGCGCGCCGCGACCCCGCGCACTGTCATGCAGGTGTGCTCGGCACGCAGCACGATGCCGACTCCCTTCGGCGCCAGGTTGTCGTCGAGCCAGTGCGCGACCTGCGTCGTCATCCGCTCCTGCACCTGCGGACGTCGCGCGAACAGCTCGACCACGCGGGCCAGCTTGGACAGCCCGAGGATTCGCTCGGCCGGCAGATAGGCGACGACGGCAGTTCCCATGAACGGCAGCAGATGGTGCTCGCAGAGAGAGGTGAACGGGATGTCCCGTGCGATCACCATCTCGTCGTAGCCCTCGTCGTTGGGAAACGTCGTCAACGAGAAGTTGCGCGGCGTGAGCAGCTCGGCGTAGGCGCGCGCGATCCGGCCCGGCGTGCCGGCGAGCGTGCCGTCGCGATGGTCGATTCCCAATGCGTCGAGCAACGCGGCGGCAGCGACCTCAGCCGCGGCAACGTCGATGTTGCTCCCGGTCACAGCGAATCGGCGGGGACGTAGACGCCCCATACGTCTCGCAGCGCGTGACACACCTCGCCGCAGGTCGTGCGCGCGATCAGTGCTTCCCGCATGAGCGGCAGGACGTTCTCGGTGCCCTCGGCTCCTCGCTTGAGCGCGTCGAGAGCGCGAGTGACATCAGCCTGACTCCGGTCGGCGCGCAGGGTCGCCAGGCGCTTCGCCTGCTGCTCACCGATCGCGGGGTCCACCCGCAGCGGCTCGTAGACGTCGTCGTCGTCGATCGTGTACTTGTTGACGCCGACCACGACCCGCTCTCCGCCGTCGATCTGCTGGGAGGTGAGATAGGCCGCCTTCTCGATCTCGCCCTTCTGGTATCCCCGCTCGATGGCAGCGACCGCGCCACCCAGGTCCTCGACGGCCTGCATCAGCTCGAGGGCAGCGGCCTCGACCTCGTCGGTCATCGCCTCGACGGCGTACGAACCCGCGAACGGGTCGACGGTCGCGGTGAGGTCGGTCTCGTTGGCGAGCACCTGCTGGGTGCGTACGGCGAGCCGCGCGGCCTTGGCGGTGGGCAGCGCGATTGCCTCGTCGAAGGAGTTTGTGTGCAGCGACTGGGTGCCACCGAGGATGGCGCCGATCGCCTGAGCGGTGACCCGGATCAGGTTGACCTCGGGCTGCTGTGCGGTGAGCTGCACGCCCGCGGTCTGGGTGTGGAAGCGCAGCATCAGTGACCGCGGGTCCTTCGCGCCGAACTGCTCGCGCATGATGCGCGCCCAGATGCGCCGCGCCGCCCGGAACTTCGCCACCTCCTCGAGCAGCGTCGTACGAGCGACGAAGAAGAAGGCAAGCCGTGGTGCGAACTCATCGACCTCCTGACCGGAGGCAATGGCGGCGCGGACGTACTCGACGCCGTTGGCAAGCGTGAAGGCGATCTCCTGCGCGGGCGTCGCGCCGGCCTCACCCATGTGGTAGCCCGAGATGGAGATGGTGTTCCACTTCGGGATGTTGGCGCGGCAGTAGCTGAAGATGTCGGTGATCAGCCGCAGCGAGGGCTTCGGCGGGAAGATGTAGGTCCCTCGGGCGATGTACTCCTTGAGGACGTCGTTCTGGATCGTCCCGGTCAAGGCCTTGGGCGCGACGCCCTGCTCTTCGCCCACGAGCTGGTAGAGGAGCAGCAGCAGCGAGGCAGGCGCGTTGATCGTCATCGAGGTCGACACCTCGCCGAGCGGGATGCCGTCGAACAGCACGCGCATGTCATCGATCGAGTCGATGGCCACGCCGACCTTCCCGACCTCGCCGTCCGCGATCGCCTCGTCGGAGTCGTATCCCATCTGCGTTGGCAGATCGAAGGCGACGGAAAGACCTGTCGAGCCGGCCTTCACCAGCTGGTGGTAGCGCTCGTTGGACTCCTTCGCCGTACCGAAGCCGGCGTACTGCCGGATGGTCCATGGCTTGCCGGTGTACATCGACGGATATACGCCACGCGTATACGGGTAGTCGCCGGGCTCACCGAGCTGAACGGCGGGATCCCAACCAGTCAGCGACGACGGACCGTAGACCGGCTCGATGCCGAATCCCGATTCACTGTTCACCGCCGAACGGTAGAACATCGACGTAGAGCCCTTCGGCCCTGGTGTCCTGACTCAGGACACTAGTCACCCGAACAGCGCAGACTAGTCACACCGGGTGCCGATAAATGGTCGGAGTTGATCTAGGCCCGGGCACGGCCACAAGCCGATATTTGACAACGAAATGGAAAAGTGGCCGCCCGCTGGCCTCACAAGGCGCCATATCCGGGCAAACCGACGTCGCGACGACCGCGGCATGAGCCTGGTCGAGGTGATCGTGGCGATTGCCGTCATCACGATCGGATTGTTCGGCCTGCTCGGTGAGCTCGCGACCGACGTCAAGGAACAGGGACTCGAGAAGACCCAGGCGACCGCCCTTCACCTGGCCGACGGCGCGCTCGAGTCGGCGCGAAGCTTGTCGTACGCGTCGTTGGTGCAGCAAGCAGGCACGACGACAACCACCACGCCGCTCAACGGCATGAGCTATACCCAGACCCGCACCTTGCAGGTCTGCTCCCCCACGGATTCGCCGAACACGTGCACCTCGCCCGCGGCCGGGGCGGTCTCGACGGTGCATGCCCTCGTCCAGGTCACGTGGACCTTCGGCGGACGTCAGCACACCGTCCGGGTCGCGAGAAGCCTGGTCGACAACAGTTCGTTGACCGTCAGCAGCGCGTCCAGCCCACTCGGGAGCTGCGGCGGAAGCGGGACCACGCTCGTCACCGGGAGCCTGTCGCTGTCGCCGTCGAGCGTGACGGTCACCAGCGCCGGCCACCCCTCGACCACCGTGAACGCCACGCTGACCGCAACCGGACTGACGAACGCGACCTGCGTCCCGCTGACATGGAGCGATGACACCGGGTCGCACCAGGTGTCGATGACGGGAGGGAGCGGATCGTTCACGGTCTCGATCCCGGCGTCGTCGATCACCAAGTCCGTGCCGGGAAGCGGCGGGTCGATTCCCTTCACCGCAACGGTGCCTGGTAGCCAGGCGGTGCCGAGCGCGTCGTTGACGATCGTCGGTGCCCCGGCCTTCTCCGGCAACTGCTCGGTGTCGGTAGCAGGCCTCGGGTTGAACATCATCTCCCTGACGCCGCTCACCCGGAACACACTGCTTCCGGCGGGGCTGACCTGTACGACGGTGAACCTCACGAAGACCGACTCCGTCATCGCGACGTATCAGAGCGGGACCGGCACCCGAACCGCGACGCTGACGAGCAGCAACGGGACGACATGGACCGCGTCGATCCCATCCGGCACCGCGATGGTGAAGACCGGAACCGCCGAAGGCTTCACCTTCCAGCTGACGAGAGCGAGCGACGGCGCGACGGCAACTCAAACCCTTACGGCGACGCTGGCATGAGCGCCGCCGGCACCCTCGAGTCGGCGGACTCGGGCTTCACACTGACCGAGCTGCTGGTCTCGATGCTGCTGTTCGCGATCGTCGGCGCACTGGTGACCACGGCGTCGATCACTGGACTGCAACGGCAGACACAGATCGGAAACCGCGACGACGCGATCGCTGCGATCCGTACGGCGCTGGAACGGATCGACCGCGACATCCGTTCCGCCGCGCCGCTGCTCTCCGCGAGCCCGACGCAGCTCATCCTCAACGAGGTCGAGCCGACCCTGACGCGAGTCATGACCTATTCGGTGTCCGGCAACGAGCTGACGGTGGACCAGACGACCACCTTCTCCGACGGGGACGCACGAACCGCATCGCACAAGGTCCTTCTCGACAACCTTGTCGGCACCGACGTCACGCCGGTGTTCTCGTTCACCTCCACCACCGGTTACACACCTTCCTCCGGCAGCGGCGTCGACGCCACGACGTGCGCCATGACAGGCGGAGCAATAGACATCGGCTGTGTCGGCACGATCACGGTGCGGCTGAGCACGCTGCCCGCGCACCTCGCAGCCCCCATCAGCCTGTCCGACAACGGAATCGACCTGCGGAACGCACTATGAGGCGGCCACCCGACGGCGATGCGGGAAGCATCATGTTCGCGCTGCTCGGCATCCTCATCCTGAGCGGTGTCGTCACCGTTGGGCTTGCCGACGTCGTCAGCGGTCAGGTGCACTCGCGTCACGACGACGCGTTCGCGCAGGCTCTGACCGGCGCCGAGACCGGTCTCGACTCGATGGTCGCGCGCATCAAGGCGGCACCGTCGGCGACGTCGCAAGCGGCGATCTCGGCAACGAACTCGACGACGGGGGCGGGTTACAGCACGTCTGCGACCTACTCGAATGGCGTCTGGACCGTCGACTCCGTCGGCTCCTCCACCATGGCGTCCGGCCGAACGCTGACCCGCGAGGTCCAGGAAACCGTGACGGTCAGCGGTCTGTACACCGTGCCGTTGTTCGGGGACTCCGCTCTGACGATGGGTAGCGGTTCGGGTGTCAACGAGTACGACTCGGGAACGGACGGCTCGGCCACGCCGACGTCGTGTGGCGTGCTCCCCGACACCGGAATTCTCGGCCTGCTCGCGACGACCATGTGCACGCCGACGACGTGGTCGACCGGGCCCGCCGCAACCAACGGCGGACTCACCATGACCGGCGCCGACCTCCCGAACTTCAGCCAGGTCGACATCGACAAGGCGGCCCCGACGGGTTACACCGATCCGGACGCAACGGGCAGCTGCATCGGCGACCACACCGCGTGCACCTCAAGCTCGGTCGTGACGTCGACGACGGGGTTGACCTACCCGGCAAGCACCTCTTGTTCGAGCGGCGTCGGCGTCAACGCCTCTGCGGTGACCGGCTCCAACTACCTCGCCGCCGGAGCGGTGTACAACATCGCCGGCGACCTCACGCTCAACGCCGCGGTGACGGCGAACCTCACCAATCTCTCGTCGTCGGCAATCACGCTGTGCTTCAGCGGCAACCTGGCCATCCCGTCACTCGGCGCCGCCGGTGTCACGCTGCCGTGGAACAGCTACATCTACTCAGCGCTGCCGCTCGAGTACACGCCTCGGCCACCCGCGACGTTGAACCTCATCGACACCGCAACGAGCTCCGGATCGTCGACGATCACGATCGGCGACGGCCTCAATCCCGAGACCGCGATCTCGGCAGTCATCTACGCGCCGCACGCAAACTGTGTCGTGCACGGACATCTCGACCTGTACGGCGTGCTGATCTGCGGAAGCGTCTCCGCGCCGGACGGCGTCTCCGTCCACTACGACAAGGAGCTGTCGACGTCGACGACGGAGCAGACGGTGACGGTGTCCAACTGGCGCGAGGTGCACTAGTCGCCAGGGTCCTCCGCGAGACCCGGAATCCACCGCCGTGCTTCGGCGCCGTACGGGATGTCTGCACCGAGCTGGCACAGCACGCCGATGCTGCCGGCACCGACACGATGCATGAGCAGGTACTCAGGCGGCAGGTTGAGCTTGCGGCCGAGCTGGTTCGCCGGCGAGCGCGGGTCGGCAACTCGCGCGGCCTCCCGCCGCAGCCAGCTTCGCGTGAAATGAAACTGTTCAGCCGCGACCGGCTCGATCATCGGCCGCACGTAGTCCAGGACGGCCTGCGCATCGATCTCGAGCCCGTCCGGCACGAAGCCCTCGGCGCGAAGGCCGTCGACGACGTCCTGCGCCCTCCCTTCGAGCGCGAGCCGGCCGAGGGGACCGAGCGCGGGCGGGAAACCGGCAGGCAGCCGGTTGACGGCGCCGTAGTCGAGGACGACCAGCCGCCCGTCCTCGTGCAGCCGGAAGTTGCCGGGGTGCGGGTCGGCGTGCAGCAGGCCGGCGCGCGTCGGCCCGGACAGCAGGAACCGCGCGAACAGCAGGCCCGCGCGGTTGCGCTCCTGCGGCGAGCCGTCCTTGATGATCGCCGACAGCGGCTTGCCATCCACCCACTCCGTGATCAGGACGTTGCCGCTGCAGTCGACGACCTTCGGAACGATGAAGTCCGCGTCGCCGTCGTACGCCTCGGCGTACTGCCGCTGCGCATCGGCTTCGAGGCCGTAGTCGAGCTCCTCCTTGACCCGAGCCCGCAGCTCTTTGAGCAGCGGCTTGACGTCGAGGCCGGGGCTCAGCACCGAGAACATGCGCGCGAACCGCGCCAGCTGGTTGAGGTCGGCGATCAGCGCCGGACCGGCGCCGGGGTACTGCAGCTTGACGGCGACCTCGCGACCGTCGTGCCACCGCGCCCGATGCACCTGACCGATCGACGCCGCGGCGGCGGGCTTGTCGCTCCACTCCGCGAAACGGTCCCGCCAGTCCGACCCGAGACCCTCCGAAAGCACCTGGTGCACGGCAGAGGCCGGCATCGGCGGCGCCGCGTCCTGCAGCTTCGTCAGCGCAGCCCGGTACGGCGCCGCCAGGTCCTCGGGAAGCGCGGCCTCGAAGACCGACAGCGCCTGGCCGAACTTCATCGCGCCGCCCTTGAGCTCGCCGAGCACCTTGAACAGCTGCTCGGCGGTTCGTTGCTGCAGCTCGGTGGCGACGATCTCGGCCGGTCTGCCGCCGATTCGTTTCCCCAAACCGATCGCGCCACGACCGGCAACCCCCAGCGGCAGGCTCGCCAGCTTCACACTTCGCGAGATCGCCCACTTCGGGATATCGGACACCCCTCTATTCTCAATGATCGACAGGCGATTAGGAGTGAGATGGCCGACTACGAGCTGACCCACCCCGGCGGCACCATGCCGCTCGAGGCGGTCGACGGCACCGAAGCACCCGCAGGGCTCAACGTCAGCAAGCTGCTGAGCACGACGGGCCGGGTGACCTTCGATCCGGGTTACGGCAACACGGCGGCCTGCGGCTCGGCGATCACGTTCATCGATGGCGACGCCGGAATCCTTCGCTATCGCGGCTACCCGATCGACCAGCTCGCCAAGTCGGCGACGTTCCTCGAGACGGCGTACCTGCTGATCTACGGCGAGCTGCCGTCGCAGACGCAGCTCGACGAGTTCGTCGCGCGCATCGGCAAGCACACGATGCTGCACGAGGACCTGCGCGACTTCTTCAACGGCTTCCGCCACGACGCCCATCCGATGGCGGTGCTCAACTCGGCGGTCAGCGCGCTGTCCACCTTCTACCAGGACTCGCTCGACCCGTTCGACGAGGCGCAGGTCGAGCTGTCGTCTATCCGGCTGCTCGCGAAGCTCCCGACGATCGCGGCGTACGCGCACAAGAAGTCGGTCGGCCACCCGTTCCTCTACCCGGACAACACCCTCGGGTACGTCGAGAACTTCATCCGCATGACCTTCGGCGTGCCGGCCGAGGACTATGCCGTCAACCCCGCCATGGCCAAGGCCCTGGACATGCTGTTCATCCTGCACGCCGACCACGAGCAGAACTGCTCCACGTCGACGGTGCGGATGGTCGGCTCGGCCAACGCCAACATGTTCACGTCGATCGCTGCGGGCATCGGCGCGCTCTCCGGCCCGCTGCACGGCGCCGCGAACCAGGCTGTCATCGAGATGCTCGCGGACATCGCCGCCGACGGCGGGGACACCCGCGCGTTCATGAACCGGGTCAAGAGCAAGGAGCCCGGCGTCAAGTTGATGGGCTTCGGCCACCGGGTCTACAAGAACTACGACCCGCGGGCGGCCATCGTGAAGCAGGCCACGCACGAGGTCCTCGAAGCACTCGGCGTCTCGGACCCGTTGCTCGACCTCGCTATCGAGCTCGAAGGCATCGCACTCGCCGACGACTACTTCGTCGAGCGCAAGCTCTACCCGAACGTCGACTTCTACACAGGTGTCATCTACAAGGCGATGGGCTTCCCCACGCAGATGTTCACCGTCCTGTTCGCGCTCGGCCGGCTGCCCGGTTGGATCGCCCACTGGCGGGAGATGATGTCCGACTCCGACACCCGCATCGGACGTCCCCGGCAGGTGTACAACGGCGCCTCCGAGCGCGACTTCGTGGCCATCGACAAGCGCAAGTAGTTGGCGGGCGCGGGACTGCCGGACCAGGCGATCCCGTCCGGCGGGCGCCTGGTCCACATCGGTTTCGACAAGACCGGTACGACGTCGCTGCAGGGCGCGTTCCACTCCGACCGAGAGCGGCTGCGCGAGCACGGTGTGCTCTATCCCGGCAACGAGCGCTACCACAAGAGCGCCGGCATCGCGATCACGAACGCACGCGGCAACACCGGCGATGCGCCAGTCACGATGGGCGCCTGGCGGGACCTCGTCTCAGAGGTGAAGGCGGCTCGGTCGAGTCGGGTGTTCGTCAGCAGCGAATGGCTGTGCCGTGCGACCGACGAGCAAGCCAGACTGGTCGTTCGTGGCCTCGGCGGCGATCGGGTCCGTGTCGTCGCGACGCTGCGACCGCTGTCGAAGATCCTGCCGTCGGCATGGCAGCAGTACGTGAAGGACGGCTACGTCGGTGACTACGAGAGCTGGCTGCGCGACACCTTGAGCACCACCACGCCGGGTCCACCGACGCCGTGGTTCTGGATCCGTCACCGTCACGACGTGGTCCTCCAGCGGTGGGCGAAGCTGGTCGGTTCGTCGAACGTGACGGCGATCGTGGTCGACAGCCGCGACCACGACCTGCTGTTCCGGCAGTTCGAGGCGCTGCTCGCGCTGCCGGCGGGTTTCCTGGTCGCGAAGCCCGAGTCAGCGAGCAACGCCTCGCTCACCTGGCCGGAGGCGGAGCTGCTGCGCCAGGTCAACCTGCACTTCCAGGCGGAGCAGCTCTCTGACGAGCTCTACTCGCGGGCGGTCCGCTCGGGAGTCCTGCCGAGGCTGGCCGCATCCCGCGCCGAGTTGGCGAACCCGGTCCCGATCCCGACTCCCACATGGGCGCTGGAGCGCGCGGCAGAGATAGGCGCGACAGCCGCTGCCGCGATCGATGCGTCGGGAATCCACGTCCTCGGCGATCTCGCCTCGTTAGGCGCCGTGCCGAGCAGCAGCGACGAGAGCGACCCATCGCGCGAACCGGCGGTCGACTTCGCGACTGCGGCGCAGGCCATCGTGGGCGTGATTGCCGGGACCAAGGCCGAGCGACCGCCACGTCCGGCGCCTAGCCGATGGCGTCGTACCAGACGGATCGACCCGCTCCCGGAGTTCTGAGGCCGGTCCGACCGCAGGTGCGATTGCTATTGCCATAGTGGGGCGTAGGGCACCTCCGCACTAGGCCGCGGCGCGGCAGCCGCAGTCGGGATGCGCGACCACCGTCCGCCGCCGCAACGCGAGCTCGGCGAGGCCCAGCTCGAGCGTCCCGCCGATCAACGGCGAGCAGGCATCCGGATCGTCGATCCAGGCCAGCAGGTGCATCGCCGCGAGCGACGCAGCCGCGCTGGCCAGCGCGATGTCGCACGGCTCGACGGCGCGCGCCTCACCGACGAGCTGCGCGGCGAGCACGGGCCACGCGGGATCGCGGTCGGCGCGAGCGAGCTCGAGGCAGCGCAGGCACGGGCTGCGGCCCGGGACGACGAGGGGGCCGATCTGCGCCGTCGTCTCCCGCACCATCACGATGGCGTGGGGACGGCGGCGGACCCGGCGCAGCCACTCCGGCGCGAGCGCAGCCCCGGCAGGGGCTAGCACGACCAGCGAGCGCC
This sequence comes from Mycobacteriales bacterium, assembly GCA_035547035.1. Classification (GTDB taxonomy): domain Bacteria; phylum Actinomycetota; class Actinomycetes; order JAFAQI01; family JAFAQI01; genus DASZTV01. Next base: position 163,383 of record DASZVL010000013.1, read on the forward strand.
CGGGCGCCGAAGCCGCCGGCGTGTCCGCCGTACGCATCGTGCTCACGACCGCGTTGGCGGCATCGCCACGACGGTGGTGGACGCCGGTCGCGCGTACGCCGCCCGGGGCGAGATCTGACGGCCGGATCAACGAGGGATCGTCGACCACCACTCGACCGACGCCCGCAGCGGCGAGCAACGCAGCGAGCGTCGCGCCGACGCGTCCCGCGCCGAGGACCTCGACGGTGGTGGCCCGGCGCGCCGCCATCGCACGCGCCGCACCACCCGGACCGGGATGGCACAGCGACAACGAGAGCTGGTCCGGCGCCAGCCGGCCGGCGGTCGGCGCCGGCGCGCTCAGGGACGCGTCGTCGAGGACGCCGGCTTCGCTGAGCAGGTCGACCAGCGCGGCGCCGCGCTGTGGCGCTTGGCCGCGCCGGCCGGCCTCGGCCAGCGCGACATCTGTGTCGCGGCTGCCGTCGAGCAGGCTCAGCAGCTCGCGATCGGCCGGGCCGACGCCGCTGACCACGACCGCGTGTCGCGGATCGACGCCGAGCTGGAGCGTGGAGGGGTCGCGCCACAGACGGCGCAGTGCGGGCTTGAGAACGGGACGCATGGCCACTCCCCGGTAGACGATCGGGCGCGCGGAGCGTGCCACCAACCGAGGCGTGCGTGCATCTGTCCATCCACAGCATGCAGAAGGGGCGCCCGACCGACGGTCGGGCG